>CAVOXZ010000015.1:0-44558 GCA_963700555.1 uncultured Chloroflexia bacterium | reverse complement strand
ACTCATACGTCCTGCCATCGGTCGCTGCGGCCGTCATCGGCGGCACGTCCATCATGGGCGGCCGCGGTGGGTATGGGGGCGCGATCGCCGGGGCCCTCATCCTCGCGGTCATCCAGTCCCTGCTGTCGTCGCTGGGCTACCCGGAGGCGATCCGCCAGATCCTGTTCGGCTCGATCATCGTCGCCGTGGCCGCGGCGTACACCCGGGTCACCTTCGAGTCCTGAGCGATGAGCGAGCCGGTCGCGACCCGCCACCTCGGCCTCGATCTCGGGGGCACCAACCTCAAGTGGGCCGTCGTCGAGCACGCGAGCGGCACGTGGACCACGCTGGCCCACGAGCAGGTGCCCACGCGAACCGGTCCCGATCCGGAGCGGATGCCCGACACCATCGTCGCCCAGCTTGGCGAGGTGGCGGTCCTGGCGATCGCGGAGCATGGTCCCGTGCTGAGCGTCGGGATCGGCGTGCCCGGGCTCTACGACCCGGCCACCGGCCGGACCCGGTTCCTCGTCAACGTGCCCGGGCCGTGGGCGGGGCACGTGGTGGCAGGCCCCGTGTCCGAGGCCGTCGGCGTGCCGGCGTTCCTGATCAACGACGCCCGGGCGTTCGGGCTCGCCGAGCTCCGGCTGGGTGCGGGGCGCGGCGCCTTCTCGATGGTCGGGCTCACGCTCGGCACGGGCGTGGGCGGCGTGCTCGCGGTCGAGGGGCGCGTGCACCAGGGCCATGACGGAACGGCGGGTGAGATCGGGCACCAGACCATCGACCCGGACGGGCCGTGGTGCGGCTGCGGGAACCGGGGCTGCGTGGAGGCCTACGCGCGGGCCGACCAGATCGCGGCGGCCTGCGGGACGGAGACGGCCGAGGAGGCCGTGCGGGCTGCGCGGGCGGGCGACCAGCGGGCGATCTCGGGGCTGCGTGATGTCGGGCGCTATCTCGGCATCGGGATCGCGAACATGATCACCGTCCTGTCGCCGGATCGGATCGTCATCGGCGGCGGCGTGTCGGCGGCCGGCGACCTGTTGTTCGAGCCGATCCGCGAGGAGATCCGCCGCCGGGTCCGGACGACCGCGATCGACGACGTGGTGGTCGTGGCCGCCGAGCTCGGGACGTGGGCGGGATCGATCGGCGCGGCCGTGCACGGTGCCGAGCGCGCCGGGGTTGCCTGACGATCGTGGACGTGGGCACGCCGCTCCCGCAGTACCGCCAGATCGAGCAGGCGCTGCGCCAGCGGCTGGCGTCGATGGCGCCCGGCGAGCGGCTGCCCTCCGACGAGGAGCTGTGCCGCGAGTTCGCCGTCAGCCGGATGACTGCCCGCAACGCGATGCTCCGGCTCGCCGATGACGGGCTCGTCCAGCGGATCCCGGGGCGTGGCACGTTCTCGGCGGCAGCCCCGTCGCACCGGCACGCCGACCGGCTGATGGCCTTCTCGCAGGAGATGACCCGGCTGGGGCGGGTTCCCAGCTCGCGGCTCCTGGCCCGGGACATCCGGCCATCGACCGCCGACCAGGCGGCCGCCCTGGGCCTGCGTGCGACCGAGCCCGTGGTCATGGTCCGGCGGCTGCGCCTGGCCGACGGCGAGCCGATCGCGCTCGAGACCGCGGTCCTCGTCCACAGGACGGCCGACGTGGTCATGGCCGCCGACGTCGAGCGGGGGTCGCTGCACCAGGCACTGGCCGCGGCCGGGCTCCACCTGCGCCGCGGCAACGCGACGATCACCGCGGAAGCCGCCGGCCCCGAGGACGTCCGCCAGCTGGGCGTGGTGCGGGGGTCGCCGCTCCTCGTGGAACGGCGGGTGATCGCCGACGTGGCGGGGCGCCCGGTGGAGGCGACGGAGTCGCGCTACCCGGGCGACCGCTACGCGCTCGACGTGCGCTTCGAGGTGGAGGACCAGGTCAGGAGTCGCTGATCCCGGCGCGGTCTCGGGCGCGTCCTGCCCCCCGGAGGTCGCGCCGCTGACGTGCCCCGGGAGCCACGGACCGCGTCCGGGCCCTCATCCTGACGCGCAGTCAACGATCCGGGGCGCAACGGCCAGTCGCGTCGTCCGGGGGCCCGCTTCGCGCAGCGAACGTGACGCGGCGTCAAGAATCCGCGGCGAATGGACGACGGACCGGGCGGTCTCGGGTCGGAACCCGTCACTTCGCCCGCAGGGAGGCGACGCTATCAAGTCCCGGCACCGGACGCGCCAGCAGCCACGCCGGACGGCCCGGGAGTCCGTGCTTGCCCCGGTGACCTCGATCGCCTTGCCCGTCGTGTTGCGGAGGCCGATCTCGAACCCCTGAACGGATCCTTCGTCATAGGCGCCCGACATCTCCGTGCCGCTGGTCCGCTCGAGGTCGTCCGGTGGAGTGCCAGGCAGCACGTTGATCACGAACTCGCCCACCCGGAAGCGCCACGTTCCGCTCTCGTCCGCGAGATCGAGGAACTCGGCGCGATACGTGCCGGGCTCGAGGACAGGGAGTCCCAGCTCGAGCCGTGTCGTGCCCGGCAGCAGATCGTCGTCGAGGCCCGATACCGTCGCGACGTTGAGGTCGATCGGGCCCTGATCCGTCTGGAGCGACGCACTCGCGGGACCGGCGAGGCCAAGAGGGCTCCGGGCGGCCGGCGGGGGGACCAGTCGCCCGGGGCCAAGGCGTGTTCGAGACTCAGGAGTCGCTGATCCCGGCCAGCTCCAGCATCCGCTTGGCCGTGTAGGACGGCCCCTCGTCACGGGTCAGCTGGGCGAGGACGTCGATCGGCAGATCGTCGACGATCGCCCCGTTGGAGTTGAACAGCAGGTGCTGGTCGACCGCCAGGCCGAACGCCGATCCCTCCTTCACGGCGTGGTACAGGTTCCGCGGCGCGACCGAGTCGCCGACGTTCAGGACGTTGACGCCCGCGGCCCGCAGCTCCTCGTAGAGGCCGGTGATCGGGCGGGTGTGGCAGGCGACCACGTCGTCAACCTCGAGCTCGGTCCGGTTGAAGGCGGCGTCCTGGAGGACGACCGACCCGTCGCGGATCTCGGCCACCGTGGTCGACGTGATGACGTCCACCGGGTGCTTGTACGGCTTGGAGCTGAGGACCTCCGCGTCCGTCTGCGCGAACCGCTTGCGCAGGACGTACATGTGGATGACCTCGCAGTCGGCCGCGAACTCGCGGTTCTCGGTCACGATGGTGACCTTGCGCCCGATATCGGCGAGCCAGGCCGCCGTGTCGGCCGCCGCATACGAGTCGCCCCACAGCAGCACCCGCTGGCCCAGCTTGCGCATCTTGCGGCCGCCCGGGTGGCATTCGCAGGCCACCTTGGGGCAGGCCATCGTCTCCTCGAACGGGACGACCCGCGAGGCGTCGCCGACCACCGGGGGCACGTAGGACTCGGCGCCGGTCGCGTTGAGCACGAGGTCGTAGCCGCGGAGCTCGTCCACGGTGGGTGCGTGGTTGAGCCGGATCTCCACGTTGAGGTCCAGCAGCTGGTCCCGGATCCAGTCCAGGTACCAGCGCATCTTCTCCTTGCCCGGGACGAGGCACACGTACTTCATCGCGCCGCCGAGCTCGCCCGACCGCTCGTAGAGCGTGACCAGGTGGCCGCGCTCGGTCGCGATCCGCGCCGCCTCCATGCCGGCCGGGCCGCCGCCGACCACCGCCACGCGGACGGGCTTCTCGGTCCGGCGCATGTCGTCGTAGGCGGGCTGTCCGCAGGCCGCGTTGATCGAGCACGCGATCTCGTGCTTGGCCATGAGCGATTCCTGCCAGCAGCCGCCCAGACAGGAGATGCAGCGCCGGATCGACTTCACCTTCCCGTACTTCGCCTTGACCGGCCAGTACGGGTCCGCGAGGAGCTGGCGGGCGAGGCCCACGAGGTCGGTCTTGCCCTCGGCGAGGATCTGCTCGCAGTACTCCGGGTCGCGCAGCGAGTGGCTCGTGATGACCGGGACCTTCACGACCTTCTTGGTGGCTTCCGCGGCGTAGGTGGCCCAGCCCTGCGGGTAGGGCATCGGGTCGAACCCGGCGCCGGGGGACTCCTGCATGCCCTGGGACAGGTCCAGCGCCGCGACGCCGGCCCGCTCCAGGACCCGCGCGGTCTCGAGCCCTTCCTCCAGGCCGCGGCCGCCGGGGCACCACTCCTCGAACGAGTACCGCACCAGCACCGGGTAGGCCTTGCCGCACTTCTTCTGGATGGAGTCGATGACCGCGAGCGGGAACCGCATCCGGTTCTCGAACGAGCCGCCGAACCGGTCGGTGCGCATGTTGAGGTAGGGGCTCATGAACTCGGACAGCAGGTATCCGTGCGCAGCGTGCAGCTCCACCGCGTCGAAGCCCGCCTGCTTGACGCGCCAGGCGGCCTCCGAGAACAGGTCCACGAGCTCGAGGATCTCGGGGATCGACGCCTCCCGGATCTCCTTGCCCTTCTCCTCGGCGTTCTCGTAGATGATCTCGTGGCCCGCCGACCACGGCAGCTTGAGCACCCGGTCCGTGGCGCCCAGGGTGTTGTAGCGCGGGATCGCGCACTGGCGCCCGGGGTGCTGCAGCTGGACCGCGCACTTCGCGCCGTAGCGGTGCATCGACTCCGCGAGGCGGGCGAGACCCGGCACGTAGTTGTCGCCATCGGCCACCAGGCAGGTGACCGTGGGCCGGCCGGTCGCGGCATCCGGCGTGGTCGCGCCCGACGATCACGAACCCGGTGCCGCCCTTGGCGATGTTCCCGTGGTGGTGGATGTCTCGCTCGCTGACCTCGCCGTCCGCGTTGGACGAGCTGATGTCGGTCGGGACGTGCACGATCCGGTTGGGGAGGGTCAGGTTCCCCAGCTGGAGGGGGCTGAACAGGTTCGGGAAGGTCATGACGAGCTCTCCTGCTGGGGTGGCGGGCAGGCTGCAACGCGTTGATCCTCCCCCCGCGCCGGCCGGTCGGCAATGCCAGTCACGGTCGATCGACTGGCAGAAGCGGCCGCCGGTCCCGCTGGACGCCCCGAAACCCTCCACATGGCCCTGTCGGATGGGGCTGTCCGCTGCGAGGGTTTGTCCCATGGCCGTCTACGTCTGGCAGCAGGACATGGAGCCCGGGTTTCCGCTCGCCGTGCTCGAGTACACCGCGCACGGCGCTCCCGACCCGATGCACTGGCACGACCATTTCGAGATCGCCCTGGTGCTCGAGGGGCGCGGCAGCTTCCTGTTCGGCCGCCGCAGCCTGCCGGCGGAGGCCGGTGACCTGTTCTTCATCGACAACAGCCAGCCGCACGTGGCGCTTGCCGACCCGGGCGACTCGCTCCGCCTGTTGCTCGTCCTGTTCCGCCCCGAGCTCCTCGCGGGTCCCGGCTGCCGGGAGCTCGACCTCGGGTATCTCGCGCCGTTCCGCGTGGACGAGCGCTCGTGGTCGCCGCGGGTGGCCGGCTCGACGCCCCTCGCCGCCCAGGTCGCGCCGGTGCTCCACCAGCTGCACGCCATCTTCGACCGCCATGACGCCACGGAGCGGCATCTCGCGGACGCGACGCTCCGGATGGCCCTGGCCCTGGTGAACCGCGACCAGGGGTCCGTGGCGGTCACCGCGGCCACTGCCCGGGCCGCCGCCGATCGCCGGGAGCAGATCCGTCCGGTGCTCGCCTACGTCGACGGCCACTGTCGCGAGAGCATCACCCTCGACGACGTGGCGGACCTGGTCCACGTCAGCCCGTCCCGCGTCCGCCACGTGTTCAAGGACGTGACCGGGGTGAGCTTCAAGGAGTACCTGACCGCCGTGCGGGTCGCCGAGGCCAAGCGCCTGCTCCTGTCCACCGACGCTTCGGTCGCCGACATCGCCCGGCGGGTCAGCTACACCAACCTGCACCAGTTCTACAAGGTGTTCTACCGGTCGTGCGCGATGTCGCCCGGTGAGTACCGCCGCTACTACACCCCGGCGGGCGGTGAGCTCGCCGCGGTCCAGGCGCCTCAGGAGGTCGTCACGTGATCAGCATCGCCCCCGCCAAGGTCGGGGTCCACATCCGGGAGGCGGTCGACGCCGACTGGGAGGAAGCCGGACGGATCTGCTACGAGGCGTTCGCCACCCTCGCCGACCAGCATGGCTTCCCGCACGACTTCCCGACGGTCGCCGCGGCCGCCGAGCCCATCCGCTGGCTGATCAACCACCCGCACGTCTATGGCGTGGTGGCCGAGAAGGACGGCCGCGTCCTCGGCTCCAACTTCCTCGACGAGCGCGGGACGATCAGCGCGATCGGGCCCATCAGCGTGGACCCCGCCGCCCAGGACCATCACGTCGGGCGGCTGTTGATGGACGCGGTCCTCGACCGGGCCCACGCGCGCAACGCGCCGGGCGTCAGGTTGCTCCAGATCGCCTACCACAACCGGTCCCTCAGCCTGTACGCGAAGCTGGGGATGGAGGTCAGGGGCTCGTTCGCGGCGATGCACGGGGCGCCCGATCCGGCGGGTGCTGCCCGGCTATCGACGTCCGCCCGGCGACCCTCGACGACGAGTACGCGTGCAACTCCCTCTGCGTCCGGGTCCACGGGCACGCTCGCGCCGGCGAGGTGCGCGAGGCGATCGAGGCCGGCACGGCGCGGGTCGTGGAGCGGCTGGGGAGGATCACGGGCTACACCACGAGGATCAACTACTTCGCCCACTCGGTCGCCGAGACCAACGACGACCTCCGGGCCCTCATCTGCGAGGCGGAGGACTTCGGCACGCCCGGGTTCCTCGTCCCGCTGTCCAACAACGACCTGTTCCGCTGGTGCCTCGAGGAGGGCCTGCGGATCTTCTTCGTGACCAACATGATGACGATCGGCCTGTACCAGGAGCCGGAGGGCGCGTACATGCCCTCGGTGGGGTACTGAGCCGCGCTGGCCGCGAGTCCGGGCCGGTGACCACGGCGCCCTGGCGATGACGCCGCGGGAGCGGGTCCGGGCGGCGCTGGACCACCGGGAGCCGGACCGGATCCCGTTCGACCTGGGCGGCACCCGGGTGACCGGCATCCACGCCCGGGCCTACGAGCGCCTGCGCCCCGCCCTGGGCCTGGAGGCGCGGCCGGCCCGCATCGCCGACATCACGCAGCAGCTGGCCGAGGTGGAGCCCGATGTCGCCGCGGTGCTCGGGACGGACGTCCGGCTCGTGTCGCCACGCAGCGGCTCCGGGTACCGGCGCGAGATCCGCGAGGTTGACGGCCACTCCACCTACGTCGATGAATGGGGCGTGGGCCGGCGGATGCCCATGGATGGCGGCCTGTACTACGACTCGTTCGCGCCGCCGCTCGCGGGGGACGTGGACCGGGCCGCGGTCGATGCCCTGCCGGTCCCCGATGCCGCCGACGCGGCCCGGTATGCGGGCATGGGCGAGGAGGCGCGGCGGCACGCGGCGGACGGCTTCGCGGTCGCGGTCGGCTCGATCTGCGGCGGGCTGACCGAGGGCCTGTTCAAGTTGCGCGGGTTCGAGGACGGCTATCTCGACCTCGCCGGGGATCCGGCCCTCGCCCGGCGCGTGATGGAGCGCGTGCTCGAGGTCAAGCTCGGGTACTGGGAGCGGGCGCTGCCGGAGGTGGGCGACGCGGCTGATGTGCTGGTCGAGGCCGACGACCTCGGCGGCCAGGACCGGACGCTGTTCTCGCCCCGGACCTACCGGGACCTGGTCAAGCCGCTCCACCGGGAGCTGTTCGACTACCTGCACGCCCGGACGTCCGCGAAGGTCTTCTTCCACACCTGCGGTGCGGTCCGCGACCTCATCCCCGACCTGGTCGAGATCGGGGTGGATATCCTGAACCCCGTGCAGGTGTCGGCAGCGAACATGGACTCCGGCGAGCTCAAGCGCGAGTTCGGGCGTGACCTCGTGTTCTGGGGCGGCGGCGTGGACACGCAGCGCGTCCTGGGGACGGGGACGCCGGCCGATGTCCGAGCGGAGGTCCTGCGCCGCGTGAGCGACCTGCGCGGCGACGGCGGGTTCGTGTTCGCGGCGGTCCACAACATCCAGCCCAACGTTCCGGTCGCCAACATCCTCGCGATGCGGGCCGCCCTGCGCGAGGCGAACGGTGGCTGAGTCGCCGATCCGGGCCGTTGCGGGTCGCCTCGTGCTCGCCGGTGGCGTCGTCCCCGGCCGCATTGCCGTCGAGGACGGCTGGATCGTCGCGGTCATCGAGGACCCGTCCGACGCCGAGGCCGCAGCGGGACCGCTGATCGTCCCCGGGTTCATCGACGTCCACGTCCACGGCTGGGGCGGCCACGACGCCACCGGGGATGCGACCGCCCTCTCCGGGATGGCGCGGGCGCTGCTCCGCCAGGGCGTGACGTCCTTCCTTCCGACCGCGCCCACGCTTCCCGAGGCCGAGATCCCGCGCTTCGCGGACCAGGTTCGCCGATGGATCCCCGACGCCCCCCCGGACGGCGCGGAACCACTGGGGTTCAACCTCGAGGGACCGTTCCTCGCCCCGGCCCGCAAGGGCGCGCACGACCCGGCGCTCCTGCGGACGCCCGCGGAGCTGGATCCGGCCCTTCTCGACGCCGCGCTCGACGGACTGCGGATCATCACCATCGCCCCGGAGCTCCCCGGCGCGCTCGAGCTCATCGGGCGGCTGGCCGCCCTTGGGATCGCACCGTCGATCGGGCATTCGAACGCGACGCTCGAGCAGGCGCGCGCCGGGTACGCCGCGGGCGGTCGCACCACGACCCACCTGTTCAACGCGATGACCGGCGTCGATCACCGGCTGCCGGGGCTCGCGGTCGCCGCGCTGACGGACGACGCCGCGTACGTCGAGCTGATCGCCGACGGCAACCACGTCCACCCGGCGCTGTGGCCGATCATCATCCGGACCAAGCCCGCGGACCGGCTGGTGCTCGTGTCCGATGCGCTGCCCCTGGCCGGGATGGGCGACGGACGCGGGTTCGTCGGCGGGCTCGACGTCGAGGTGCGCGACGGGCGGGCCACGCTCCTCGGGACCGAGACCCTGGCCGGGTCCGTGATCGCGCTCGACACGGCGGTCCGCAACCTGGTTCGCGAGGGGCAGCCGCTCGCCGTCGCGATCGCCGCAGCATCGATGAACCCGGCGGCGCTCCTGGGGCTGACGGACCGCGGGGCGATCGAGCCCGGCCGGCTGGCTCACCTCGTGGAGCTCGATGACGAGCTGCGGGTGCGGCGGGCCACCCGCGGGCGGGAGTGGGTCGCCCCGCCTCGGGCTACTCCCGCCTGACGCCGGCCAGCTGCCGCGCGGTCGCGTCCATCTCGCGGGCGAAGCGGTGCCCGGAGTACACGGCAGTGGCGATGGTGCCCGGGGCGTCGCAGTCGCCGATCCGGTCGACGGCGATGCGCCCGGCCAGCGATCGGTACAGCGAATCCTCCGGGGACCGGGACGTCGTCATCACGACGCTCGCCGCCTCGATCTCGCGCACCTGCCCCGTGTGGACGCATTCCAGGGACACGGACCCGTCGGCGATGCCCGCCAGCGATGTCCCGGTGACGAGCGTCACGTCGAGCTCGAGCAGCCGTCGCTGGATCCGGGGCTGCTCGTCGGTCCGCCAGGTCCAGGTGGCGACCTCGTTGGCCGGGGTCACCAGCGTGACGGTGCACCCCGAGCGCCGCAGGGCCTCCGCGACCACGCCGCCCATGTAGTAGTGGTCGTCGTCGAAGACCACGACCGGTCCGGACGGCCGGGCACCGGCCATGATGTCGTCGGGCGTGAGCACCGAGGGACGATCCCAGCCGCGCACCGGGTCGTCCAGCTGGCGCCCGACCCCGTCCCGTCGCCACCTGGAACCGGTGGCGATGACGACGCGGTCCGCCCCGAACTCGAGGATCTGCTCCTCGTCCACCACGCTGCCGAGGTAGACCTCGACGTTGTCGAGCCTGGCGATCCGGCCGAGGCGCCAGTCCCTGACGCGAATCCACTCGGCGAGCCCGGGCAGCGTGGATTCCAGCGACGCCCGGCCCCCGAGCTGGGTGCGGGCCTCGGCCAGCGTGACCCGGTAGCCACGCTGACCCAGCGCCACCGCCGCCTCCAGGCCGGCAGGGCCCCCGCCAACGATCAGCACGGAGGCGTCGGAGCCCCTGGCCGGGATCCGTTCCGGGTGCCAGCCCCTGCGCCACTCCTCCCCCATGGTGGGGTTCTGGGTGCACCGGATCGGCGTCCCCGTCTGGTCGCCGACGTAGCAGATGTTGCAGCCGATGCACTCCCGGATCTCGTCTGCCCGGCCCTCGGCGATCTTCCGGGGCAGGAAGGGGTCGGCGATCGATGGCCGCGCCGCGCCGACGAGGTCGACGACGCCCTGGCGCACGAGGCGCAGCATCGTTTCCGGCGACGTGAACCGCCCCACGCTCACCACGGGCTTCCGGGTCACCTGCTTGACCCACGACATCGTCGTCTCGAGCGCGGCCTCCTTCACGAACCGCGAGGTGCCCATCTCGAGCGTGTAGTCGTGGACCGTGACGTCCCACAGGTCCGGCAGGTCCGCCAGGAGCTCGATCATGGCCCTGGGCTCGGCGGTGTCGTGCTGACCGTCGTCGCCACCAGAGCTGGCGGAGAAGCGGACGGCCACGGCGCAGCCGTCGCCGACGGCCTCCTTCGTCTCCTCGATCAGCTCCCTGAGCAGGCGCACCCGGTTCTCGAGCGATCCGCCGTACTCGTCGCTCCGCCGGTTGGAGGGATGGAGGAACTGGTTGACGAGGTACCCGTGCGCCGCGTAGACGTAGACGATGTCGAACCCGGCCCGCCTCGCCCGCTTCGCCGCCGCGGCGTGGCGCTCCTTGTACTGCCGGATGTCCGTCCGGTCCATCGCCCGGGTCTGGACGGGGTCATAGACGCCGGCCGGCCGCGACCGCACCCCGAGGGGCGTCTCCCGGGAGTAGTGATTGGCGCTTCGCGCCCCGCCGTGCCACAGCTCCACGCCCGCGAGCGCGCCGTGGGCATGGATCGCGTCGGCGGTGCGGCCCATCGCCCGGACGTGCCGCTCGTCCCAGAGCGCGGCGTACGGGAACGGCTCGTCGTCCGAGGTCCGGTGGATCGAGCAGAACTCGGTGCACACGGTTCCCCAGCCCCCCTCGGCCTTGACGCCGCGCATCGCGGCCAGCGTCCGGGAGCGCCGGTGGCCCATGCCCGTGCAGTGGGGCACCTGGTAGAAGCGGTTGGGCGCCGTCACGGGGCCGATGCGAACGGGTTCGAACAGGACGTCGAAGCGGGGATCGCGGGCCATACGTCCTCCGGCAGCCGGGGTCCTAGTGGCGGGTCGGTCGCACCGAGAGGGGCGCGGCACCGACGAGCGCCAGCAGGCCGAGGACCAGGAGCAGCCCGCCGCCGATCGCACCGGCCGGACGGGGCTCGCCGGCATCGGTCGAGGGCGGCGTCACGCCGGGCGTCCCGGTTGCTCCGCACACGGTGCTCTCGAGGACGGTGTCGAGGGCGACGGTCAGGGCCGGCGGCGGGACCTGCTCGATGATCGCGGTGAGCTGCCCGATCGGCGTCTCGAAGGTGACGCACCCGTTCCGGTCGGGGTCGGACTGCGAGGTGCTGCCGGTGGCGAAGACCTGGAGCTCGGACCCGACGCCGGCCTCGACGGCGACGGCGAACGCACCGTTCTCGTCGGTGGCCGTGGACACGATCAGGTCAGAGCCCGTGACGGACACCACGACGCCGACCCCGGTCACCGGCGCTCCGTCCCGGATGACCGAGCCGGTGACGGTGATGCCATCGACCGCGAGCACGGCCGAGGGCAGGGCCAGCAGCGCGGCGATCACCGCGGCAAGGAGGACGATCGAGGGCCGGACCTGGCGCATGCACGCTCCGAACAGGTGAGGTTGGGACGCGGTCCCTGCCGTGTCCCGCGCACACGGTACGCCGACGAGCGTCCTCGCACAACGCGAGAAACGCCCTATTGGTGCGAGCCGTCGACAGGATTGCGTTCGGCGCGCTGGCGGCGCGCGCCGGCGTCGGGGCCCGTCGCCGCCTCGGACACGCCCCATCCGCCATCGACCGCGACGACCTGGCCGGTGACCATCGCGCGCGTCGCTCGACAGCAGGTGCAGCGCCATCGCGGTGACCGCATCGGCGTCGATGGGCCCACCCGCGAGCGGCTGCTTGCGGGCGAGGTAGCCGAGGATCCCGGGATCGTCCTGCGCGCGCCGGCTCATCGGCGTCGCGATCAGCGACGGGGCGATCGCGTTGACCCGGATCCCGTCCGGCGCGTAGTGGGCGGCCATGGCACGGGTCAGGCTCTCGATCGCGCCCTTGGTCGCCGCGTACCCGTGGGTCGCGAAGAACGCGGGCGACGGATGCGTCGCAAGCGTGCTCGACATCAGCAGCAGCGCCCCCCGGCCGCCGCGTCCATCGGGCTCCTGGACGAGCATCCGCCGCACGGCGGCCCGGCACACCAGGAACTGCGTGGTGGCGTTGGACGCCATCACGGCCTCCCAGCCTTCGAGCGTCGCCTCGTCCAGGGGGCCGTCGCCCTCCCGGCGAGCCGAGATGCCGGCGACGCTGTAGACCGCGTCGAGGCGCCGGCCGAGCCCGTCGAAGGTCGCGAAGGCGACCTCGACCTTGTCCTCGTCGGTGCAGGTCGGCGACGTGCCACGCGCAGGCGCCGCCGGACTCGCCGATCTCGTCCGCGAGCGCCTCGAGGTGCGATGCGGTCCGCGAGACGAGGAAGACGATCCCGCCCTCCGCGGCCGCCCGCCGTGCGGCGGAGGCCGCCATCCCGGTCGAGCCCGTGACGAGCAGCGCCTGGCCGGCGAAGCGGCTCGTGTTCGTCCGCTGCCGCGACGGGCTCACCAGCGACGCGACCAGCGCTCGGCGGGTGGCGCGTCCGCCTTCGTGATCGCGCTGCCGATCCCGACCGCCGCCGCTCCGGCGTCGAGGTAGTCGCGCGCATTGGCGGCCTCGAGCCCGCCGGTCGGGACCAGCTCCACCTCGGGCAGCGGTCCGCGCAGCTCGCGGACGAAGCCGGGTCCGACCGCCGAGGCCGGGAACAGCTTGACGAACGTTGCCCCGGCCTTCCACGCGGCGTGGATCTCGGACGGCGTGAGGGCTCCCGGGATGAACGGCAGCCCTCACCGACACGGCGGTGTCGATCAGCGACAGGTCGATCAGCGGCGCCACCGCGAAGTCGGCCTGGGCGCGCCGCGCGGCCTCGAGCTCGTCGCCGGGTGAGGATCGTTCCGGCGCCGACGAGGAACGGGCCGTCTGCGCGGGTCGAGAGGCGCTGCCGGACGGCGACCAGGTCGGCTCCGCCGACGGGGCGTCGAGGTGATCTCGAAGGCCCGGACGCCGGTGTCGGCGAGCTCGCCCACGAGGTCGAGCAGCGCGTCCGCGGCGTCCACCCGCCGGAGCACCACGATCAGCCGATGGCGGCGGATGGCGGTCCGCCACCGGTCCGGCGCGGAGCGCGTCGGCGGCTCATCGAGCCGACCCGGATCGCCACGGGATCCAGCACCGCCCCGTCGCCGAGCAGCCGTTGCCGGAGGCGTCCACGGCATCGCCCGCGGCATGCTCCCCGTCGCGGCCGCGCACACGGCGGCGGTCCCGGCCGCCTGGCCCATCGCCATGCAGGTCGCCATCGACCGCGCCGACGCGTGCGCGTCGTGCGTGGCGCTGAAAGCATCGGCCAGCCACCAGCAGGCCCTCGATCCCCGCGGGCCAGCAGGGACCGGTACGGGATGCCGTACACGCCTCACTCGCCGACGTACTGCCAGTCCGTGTCGCCCCCGGCGTCGTGGTCCTCGATCGGTGCGCCACACAGGGCGATCTCGTCGTCGAAGCGGCGTCCCGCCGAGCACGTCATCGCGGGTCAGGACGTAGTCACCGTGGACGCGACGTGACTCGCGGACCCCGATGGCCGGCGACGTCGCCACGATCACCGCCTTCTCGAATCCCGGCACCCGCTCGCGGAGGAAGCGCGCGTACTCCCGGACCTGGCGGCGTCCGGCGACCTCGGCACGGGTGAGCTGCTGCGGATCCGTGGCATCCACGTTCGGGATGCGCGTCATGTGGACGAGCACGACGCCGGGGAACGGCGTGCGATGCCACGAGCCCTCGATGCGCGGCAGCGCGTAGTCACCGGACTCGGCGGCCTCGCGCATGCGCCGCCACAGCTCCGCCTTGCTGACCGATGCGGCCGCTCGACGTCGACGTTGGCCACCTTGAACAGGGTCGACAGCGACTGGACCGTTGCCCTGCTCCGCGGCGCGTCGTGGTCGACGCCGGCCAGCGCGGACCACGTCCGCGTCGCCCGATGCGTCCACGATGACCAGCGCCTCCACCCACCGGGCGCCTCCCTTGTTCCAGAGCCGGATCGCCGTCATCGGCCCATCGGTCACGCGCACCCCGGTCATCCAGGTGTGGAGGAGGAGGTCGACGCCGGCATCGTCGGCCAGCTCGCTCCCAGAGGACCTTGAGCGTCTCCTGCGTCGTAGGTCACGCCGGTGCCGGCGCCGTAGGTGTTGGGGCGCTCGAAGGCGACCCCGTCGGCCGTCAGCCGCTCGACGACCTCCCAGCCGAGGCCGCCGACGACGCGACGGGGACGGTCGCCCGGCGTGTAGAACGCGTAGAACGTGTCGAGCACCGCGGTCGAGGTGCCGCCCATGAAGGCGAGCCGATCGACCAGCAGCGTGGACGCCCCGAGCCGGGCGGCGGCTGATGGCCGCCGACGCCCCGGCCGACCCCGCGCCCACCACGATGACGTCGTAGCGGTCGCGTCACGCGGCCGCGGCTCGGGCGGCATCGCGTAGAAGCCGGGCGGGGTTGGCGACCAGGATCCGCGTCGGTCGCGTCGGACCCAGTCGCCGCCGGAGGCGCGGCACGAACGTGGTCATCAGGTAGCCGGAGGCCCGGGACCGCCGTCATAGGCGCGAAGGTAGCTCGCGGGCGCCCAGGTCCAGCCCGAGCATCAGCCGGTCGCAGGTGCCCGGCGCTCGCCACCGCGCTCGATCAGGTCGAGCACGCACCGAGTCGGGGTGGTACTTGGTCCGGCCGATCGTGTCGTACTCGAGGGTGATGCCCCGGGCCGCGACCTCGGCATGGAGCTCCGCGTCCGGGTTGCGGTCGAGATGGGCCAGGGCGATCCGGTCGGCGGTCGCCCCCGACGCCTCGAGGAGGTCGACGATCTCGTGGGCGGCGGTCCCGATCTCGGCTGTGGACGAGGATCGCGGCCCCGGTCGCCGCCGACTGCCCCGGCGATGGCCTCCAGGCGCCGCCGCTCGGACCGGCGTGATCCGGTGGTACGAGGCCCCGCCCTTGATGGCGCCGGCGCGGGCCGGGTCGAGCGGCACACCCGGATCCAGCCAGTCGTGCGGGTGCATCCCTTCCCGGAGGTCGGTCAGGATCCGGTCGGCCAGCGTCTCGACCGTCGCGTCGTGGACCCAGTGGTCGGCCGGGTAGTGGACGTCGCGGTGGAACCCGGTCGCTCCGATGATCGCGACGCCCGTCGCCTCGCTGATGGCCCGCAGCCCGGCCGGGTCCCGGCGCCCAGGCCGATCGGCGTCATCTCGACGATCGTGCCGATCCCGGTGGCCTTGCCCTCGCGCACCTCCTCGATCGAGCGGTCGGGGTCCGTGAAGCCCTCGTCGGGCGAGGCCGGCGAATCGACCAGCAGATGGTCGTGCGCGTCGACGACGCCGAGCGTGGCTGGCGCCGGGGACCCGTGACGGTGACGACCTGGCGATCGGCCACTGGACCTCCACGGATACGTGCCGGGAAGCCCGGCGGCTGTGGCTGAGTGTAGCCGTCGGTGACTCGCGAGAGGTCCTTCGCGGAGGCGCAGGACCTTGTGCCATGCCATCGGGCAGGGGTCACCAGCCGCACGGGCCGTGCGGCACGCGACCCGGCGGACGGCGATTCGGGCCGTTCGGCAGAGGAACGGGACCCTCGCCTCGGGTGGACCCTATGAGCATGGCTGCACCCGTCCGAGCGGACGGCCGCGTCCCGGCCGCCAGCGATCCTCCCGTCGCGCGACGCGTCCTCGTCGAGGGCGTGGTCCAGGGCGTCGGCTTCCGCCCCTTCGTGTGGAGACTCGCCACCGAGCTCGGTCTCGCCGGCCGTGTCCGCAACGCCGCAGGACGGGTCGAGATCGAGGCAGCCGGGTCGGTCCGCGGCGCTCGCCACCTTCGCGCGCCGCGTCCGCAGCGACGCCCCGCCGCGTGCCCGCGTCGAGCGGGTGACGGTCGGGCCGCTGGATGCGGCCCGGCCAGCGACCTTCCGCACCCGTTCGAGATCGACGACAGCGTGGCCGCCGCCGGCACGGATCGACTGTTCCCGCCCGACATCGCGACCTGCGACGACTGCCTGCGCGAGCTCCGCGACCCGACCGACCGCCGCCATCGGTACCCGTTCACCAACTGCACCAACTGCGGTCCCCGGGCGACGATCATCACCGAGCTGCCCTACGACCGCGCCCAGACGACGATGCAGCCCTTCCCGCTATGCGCCGACTGCGGGGCCGAGTACCGCGACCCGGCCGATCGGCGCTTCCACGCGGAGCCCGTGGCCTGCCCCGCCTGCGGCCCGACACTCGCGTGGCAGCGGACGGGCGCGGCGGCACCGACCGCCGCGGGCGAGGACGCGCTCGCCGCAGCCGTGGATGCGCTGCTGGCCGGGGAGGTCGTCGCGGTCAAGGGGCTCGGCGGCTACCACCTGGCCTGCGACGCGACCGACGACGCCGCGGTCCGCCGGCTTCGGGACCGCAAGCGCCGCTGGGCCAAGCCGTTCGCGGTGATGGTCCGCGACCTCGACGCGGTCCGCGGGTTGTGCCGGCTGGGGGCGCTCGAGCGCCGGCTCCTCGAGAGCCCGGCCCGCCCGATCGTCCTGCTCGAGGCACGCCGCGACGGCCGCCCCACGCTCGCGCCGTCGGTGGCCACGGGCAACCGCCGTCTGGGCGTGTTCCTGCCCTACACCCCGCTCCACCACCTGCTGCTCGAGGCCGTGGACCGGCCGCTGGTGCTGACCTCCGGCAACCTCACCGACGAGCCGCTCGCGACCGACGACGACGACGCCCGCACCCGGCTCGCTGGCCTCGCCGACGGCTTCCTTGCCCACGACCGAGAGATCCGGGCCCGCTACGACGATTCGGTCACGCGGGTGGTCGCACGCCGCGAGTCGGTGGTCCGCCGTGCCCGCGGCTACGCCCCGGAGCCGCTCCCGCTGCCGATCGAGACACCGGCTCCGCTGCTCGCCGTGGGTGCGGAGCTCAAGCACACGTTCACCCTGGCCCGTGGGGCGCGGGCGCACGTCGCCCCGCACAACGGTGACCTGGAGGATCTCGCGACCCACCGCGCCTTCACCGACGGGCTGGCCCATCTCTCGCGCCTCCTCGCGCTGGAGCCGGAGATCGCGGTCCACGACCTGCACCCCGAGTACCTGTCCACGAAGTACGCCATGGAGCGGTTCCCGGCGACGAAGCGCATCGCCGTCCAGCACCACCACGCGCACGTCGCCTCCTGTGCGGCGGAGCACGGGATCACGGGCCCCTTCCTCGGCGTCGCCTACGACGGCCTGGGGATGGGCGACGACGGCACGTTCTGGGGCGGCGAGCTGCTGCTCGCGGACCTGCGCTCGTACCGGCGACTCGGCCGCTTCGGCCGCGCCCCGATGCCCGGCGGCGCGCTCGCGGTGCGCAAGCCGTACCGGATGGCGCTCGGCTACCTGCTCGGAGCCGAGGCGGTCGGTGACGGCGTCCGCGGCCTCGGCGGGGCAGACGAGCTCGCGGCCTCGTTCCTCGCCCGCCTCGACCCGCGCGAGGTCGCGCTGGTCCGGACCCAGGTCGCCCGCGGGCTCAACGCCCCGGTGGCCAGCAGCGCCGGCCGGCTGTTCGACGCCGCGGCCGCCCTGCTCGGGATCCGCGACGTGGCCGAGTTCGAGGCCCAGGCGGCCATCGATCTCGAGCTCGCCGCCGGGGACCGGCGCGTGGATCCGCTGCCGTGGCGCCTCGACCGGGTCGGGGACCTGCTCGTCTACGACCCGCGTCCGTCGCTGGCAGCGCTGCTCGATGGCCTTGGGCGCGGGCAGACGAAGGGCATGCTCGCCGCCGCGTTCCAGGCGGCGATCGTGGACGTCACCCGCGCGATGCTCCACGACGCGCATGAGCGCAGCGGCGTCCGCACCGTCTGCCTCTCCGGCGGCGTGTTCCAGAACCGGCGCCTGGCCTCGGACCTGCTCCGTGGCCTCGCGGCGGACGGCTTCGAGGTGTTCATCAACCGGCAGGTTCCGGTCAACGACGGCGGGGTGAGCTATGGTCAGGCTGCGGTCGCGGCGGCACGGCTGGCCGAGGCTTCGACGGCGGGCGGACGGCCCGCGAAGGAGGGCTGAGACATGTGCCTGGGGATCCCCGGCAAGGTCACCGAGATCCGGGACGAGGCCGGCCTGGCGATGGGCAAGGTCGACTTCGGCGGCGTGCGCAAGGACGCCTGCCTCGCGTACCTCCCGGATATCGCGCTCGGCGACTACGTCATCGTCCACGTCGGCTTCGCCATCAGCAAGGTGGACGAGGCGGAAGCCCTCAAGACCCTCGAGATCCTCGGCGAGATGGGCGTCATGGAGCCCGAGCTCATGACCCTGGGACCCGGCATGGACGAGCCGGCCGTCGTCTCCGACGATGCCCCGGGCGCCCTCACCTTCGACCCGGCACGGCCCCCTTCCACGATGGCGGGCCCCACCCAGTGAAGTACCTCGACGAGTACCGCGACCCCGTGCTCGCCAAGAAGCTCCTGGCCGAGATCCACCGGATCACGACCCGCCCGTGGACGCTGATGGAGGTCTGCGGCGGCCAGACCCACACGATCGTCAAGCAGGGGATCGACGAGGCGCTGCCCGAGGGCGTCCGGATGATCCACGGGCCGGGCTGTCCGGTCTGCGTGACCCCGCTGGAGCAGGTGGACAAGGCCCTCGCCATCGCCGCCCGACCCGACGTCATCTTCACCAGCTACGGCGACATGCTGCGCGTGCCCGGCTCGTCCACGGACCTGCTCGCCCTCAAGGCCCGCGGCGCCGACGTGCGCATCGTCTACAGCCCGCTCGATGCCCTCAAGATCGCCCTCGCCAACCCGTCCCGCCAGGTCGTGTTCTTCGCCGTCGGCTTCGAGACAACCGCGCCCGCGAACGCGATGGCCGTCGCCGAGGCTGCGCGCCGCGGGATCGACAACTTCAGCGTGCTGGTCTCCCACGTGCTTGTGCCGCCCGCGATGACCGCCCTCCTCGACTCTCCGAACAACCAGGTCCAGGGGTTCCTGGCCGCGGGGCACGTGTGCGCGATCATGGGCTGGACCGAGTACGAGCCCATCGCCGAGCGGTACCGGGTGCCGATCGTCGTCACCGGCTTCGAGCCGCTCGACCTGCTGGAGGGGATCCTGATGGCGATCCGCCAGCTGGAGGATGGCCGCCACGAGGTGGAGAACCAGTACACGCGGGCCGTGACCCGCGAGGGCGTCCCGCTCGCCCAGCAGCAAGTGCTCGGCGTGTTCGAGATCGTCCACCGCAAGTGGCGCGGCGTGGGCGAGATCCCGATGTCCGGCTACCGGCTCCGGCCCGAGTACGCCCGCTTCGATGCCGAGCGGAAGTTCGACGTCGGTGACATTGACACCAGCGAGCACCCGGCGTGCATCGCGGGCGCCATCCTCACCGGTGAGAAGACGCCTCTCGACTGCACGGCCTACGGGACCCTGTGCAGCCCGCGGAAGCCCCTCGGCGCACCCATGGTCAGCTCCGAGGGCACCTGCGCCGCGTTCTACAGTGCCGGCCGCGGGCTCAATGCGAGCGGCACGTACGCACCCGCGACGCCCATCGTCCAGGTGGCGCCGCTGGCCGGGGAGACGTCGCGATGACCACCCGGGACGAGACCCAGCCCCCGGCCGTGATCGACGCCGAGGGCGCCTCGTGCGCCGCGCCCATTCCCGAGGACCAGCGCGTCATCCTCGGTCACGGGTCGGGCGGCCAGCTGTCGGCCGCGCTGATGCGCGACGTGCTCGCCCCGGCGCTCGCCGCAGCCTCGCCGGGCGGGGTGCTGAACGATGCCGCCGTGGTCGACGTGGCCGGCAGGCGCGTGGCCTTCACGACCGACTCCTTCGTGGTCTCGCCCATCCGGTTCCCCGGCGGCGACATCGGCGAGCTGGCGGTCAACGGGACGATCAACGACCTCGCGATGATGGGCGCCGCGCCCCTCGCGATCAGCCTGGCCTACGTGATCGAGGAGGGGCTGCCGCTCGAGGACCTCCGCCTGATCACCGCCTCCGCGGCTGCCGCCGCGGTGAAGGCCGGGACGCGGATCGTCACCGGCGACACCAAGGTCGTCGGCCGTGGGGCGGCGGACCAGCTGTTCGTCAACACCGCGGGCATCGGGCTCGTGCCGGACGGCGTGGCGCCCTCCGCCGAGCGCGCGGTGCCCGGCGACGCAGTGATCCTGTCGGGCCCCATCGGGCTCCACGGCGTGGCGATCATGAGCGTCCGGGAAGGGCTCGAGTTCGAGGTGGAGATCGAGTCCGACACGCAGGCGCTCAACGGCCTCGTGGCCGCGATCACCGCGGTCGAGCCCGACGTCCACGTCCTGCGGGATCCGACCCGTGGCGGCCTGTCCTCGGCGCTCAACGAGATCGCGACGGTGTCACGGGTCGGGATGGTCCTCGACGAGCCGGCCCTGCCGATCCCGGGGCCCGTCCGTGCCGCGTGCGAGTTCCTGGGCCTGGATCCGCTGCACGTCGCCAACGAGGGCAAGCTCGTGGCCATCGTGCCGGCCGCGTCGGCCGACGCCGTGCTCGCGGCGATGCGGGCGATGCCGGAAGGCGCCGACGCCGCGGTGATCGGGAAGGTGGTGGCGGATCACCCGGGAATGGTGACCATCCGGACGATCGTGGGCTCCGAGCGCATCGTGGACATGCTGGTGGGGGAGCAGCTGCCGCGGATCTGCTGATCGGGCGCGATCCGTTGCCGCAGGTCGGCTGACCCGCCGCGATCCGCGGGGGGCGTCAACCCCCTTGGGCGCGTCGCCGGCGCCGTTCCGAGATCCGGCTTGCGAGCCGGCTGAGACCGTACCCGATGGCGATCGGGGCCCCGAACCAGATCGTTGCCACCGCCCCGGAGAAGAGGTCGATCGGCACCGGGCGCCCGGCTACGTAGGACAGGGCGACGATCAGCACCTGGCCGGCGATCTGCCCAACGCCGACCACGAACAGGCCCGTCCAGCCCCGCGTGATCACGCCTGCGAGCACGCCCGAGATCAGCAGCACCATGGGCGACAGGAACACGACCTGGGGCACACAGCTCTGCGTGACCCCCTGACCCACGCAGGCAACGTTCACCCCGCCGAACACCGACATCGGCACGGCGACGAAGATGATGAGCAACGCGACCCAGTCGCGTACAACGCTCTGCCGCTGTTCCTGCAACGCTGACCTCCGCTGTCCCCGCGATGATGACGGGTGGCGGCCGGTCCCGCCAGTCCGATCGGCACCCCCTGTCCGGCCGCTATGCTTGGATCGTGAACCTCACGCGCCGGCCCTCGACAGCGCCCGCTGGGCCGGCCGGAGCGGGGTCATGACGATGGATGCGTGGATCGCCGCGGCGGTCTTCGTCATCGCCTACATCCTGATCGCCCTCGAGCGCTGGGACCGGACGCTCATCGCGGTGATTGCCGGCCTCCTGATGGTGATGCTGGGCGTCATCGACCAGCACGCGGCGTTCGCGGCCATCGACCTCAACGTCATCTTCCTGCTCGCGGGGATGATGGTGATCGCGTCGGTTCTGGCCCGGACCGGCTTCTTCGACTGGCTGGCGATCCGGTCGGTGATCCTGTCGGGCGGTCGCCCGATCCGCCTGTTGCTGATCCTCGCCATCGTCACCGCCGTGCTCTCCGCGTTCCTGGACAACGTGACGACCGTCGTGCTGATGACGCCCGTGACCCTCTCGGTTGCGCACCGGCTGGGCGTCTCGCCGGCGCCATACCTCATCTCCGGGATCCTGGCCTCGAACATCGGCGGCACGGCGACCCTCATCGGTGATCCGCCCAACATCCTGATCGGATCGGCGGCCGGCCTGGGCTTCGACCAGTTCCTGCTCAACCTCGCGCCCGTGACCGTCATCATCTTCCTGGTCTACCTCGTGATCGCGTTCACGCTGTTCCGGGGCCACCTCCAGGTCCCGGACGAGCGGCGGGAGGCGGCGCTCGAGCGGACCGAGGAGAGCGCGATCAAGGACCGCGGGCTGCTGATCCGCGCCCTGATCGTGGCAGGCGCGACGATCCTCGGGTTCCTCGTCCACTCCGCGATCGGCGTGGAGCCGGCGACGATCGCCCTGCTCGGAGCGATGGTGCTGATGCTGATCGGCGGTCTCGATCCGCACCGGACGCTGCGCGAGGTCGAGTGGTCCACGCTGTTCTTCTTCGTGGGCCTGTTCATCCTGGTCGAGGCCGTGGTCGAGGTGGGCATCGTGGGGGGCATCGCCGATGCCCTTGCGCAGGCGACTGACGGTCAGCCGGTCGTGGCCACGATCGGGCTGCTCTGGTTCTCCGCGTTCGCCTCGGCGATCATCGACAACATCCCGTACACGGCCACGGCGATCCCGATCGTGGAGCGGCTTGCGGTGGGCGGGATTCCCGCCCAGCCGCTGTGGTGGGCGCTGGCCCTGGGCGCCTGCCTGGGCGGCAACCTCACGATCGTGGGGGCGTCGGCCAACGTCGTCGTCGCGAACGTGGCCCAGCGCGCGGGCCATCCGATCGGCTTCTTCCGGTTCATGCGCTACGGCGCCATCGTGGTCCTGATGTCGCTCGTCGTGTCGACGGCGTACCTCTGGCTTCGCTACCTCAACTAGGGTCCCGATTCGCCGATCCCTGGCTGGCTGACCCGCCACAGGGTCAGCAGCGCCCCCGGCAAGCGTGGCTCGGACCCCGAACCCGCGCACTAGCCCAGGTAGCGCACCCACAGGTAGACCGTCGAGATCAGCATCGACGCGCCCACGACAACCGAGCCGTACTTGAGGAACTCCCAGAAGTGGATCGGGTGCTCCTCGCGGATCGCGAGGTTGGCGACCACGATGTTCGCCGACGCCCCGATGATCGTGAGGTTGCCGCCGAGGCAGGCGCCCAGTGCGAGCGCCCACCACAGCGGCTCGGCCGGCAGCCCGCCGGCGATCAGCTCCTGGACGATCGGGATCGCGGTCGCGGTGTACGGGATGTTGTCGATGATCGCCGACGCGCCGGCCGAGAACCACAGGATCGCCAGCGATGCCACCGCCGGCCGTCCATCAGCGGCCGACACGATCTCCTGCGCGATCGTGCCCACGATCCCGACTTTCACGACGCCCTGGACCAGGATGAACAGGCCGACGAAGAAGAACAGGGTCGGCCACTCGATCTCGCGCAGCGTCTGGCGCACCTCCAGCCGGCCGATGAGCATCAGCGCCGTCGCGCCCGCAAGGGCGATCGTCGCCACCTCCAGGCCGATCAGCCCGTGGACGAGGAACGCGGCAAGCGTGATGGCGAGGACGATCAGCGAGCGGGCGAGCAGCGGGCGATCGTGAACCGCGTCGGCCGGATCCTCGGGCATCAGCTCGAAGAACCGCTCGGCCGGTGGCCGGAGGGCCCGCCCGAAGAAGACCCACAGGAGCCCCACCAGCGCGAGCAGGATCACCAGGATGATGGGGCCGAGGTTCAGCAGGAACGCGCTGAAGCTCAGGTCCGCCGCGGATCCGATGAGGATGTTGGGCGGGTCGCCGATGAGCGTGGCGGTTCCCCCGATGTTCGAGGCGAACACCAGCGCCACCAGGAAGGGGACGGGGTTGGCGCCCAGTGTCCTGGCGACCGAGATGGCGACCGGCGCCAGCAGGACCACCGTGGTCACGTTGTCCAGGAACGCGGAGAGCAGGGCCGTGATCAGGGCGAGGACCACCAGCAGCCAGAACGGCCGATGGCCGCCGTGGCGCACCGCGAACAGCGCGATCGCCTCGAACAGGCCGGTCCGGGCCACCGTCTGGGCGAGGACCATCATGCCGGCCAGCAGGAAGATGACGTTGAAGTCGATGGCCGCGAACGCCTCGGCCTGGTCGAGGATGCCCAGGATCACCATCAGCAGGCCGCCCGCGAGGGCGACCAGCGTGCGGTCGACCTTCTCGATCGCGATCAGCGCATAGGCGACGACGAAGATGCCGCCCGCGACCAGGACGTCGGCGCTGAGGCCGGTGCTCACCAGGGGTCCTCCGTGCCGCCTGGTCGACGCGGGGTGATCGGCGTCTCAAGCGGCGGAGCCCCTTCGGTCATCGAAGGGGCTCCGAGTTGCCGCGCGGATGGGGGTGGGCCGGCGTGGCCGGCCCACGAGAGCGTCTGGGCTACTCGAGATCCTGCCCCGGCTGGGGCACGAACTTCGCGAGGACCCAGTACAGGATGGCCGCCACGAGCAGCGAGGCGACCCAGCTGTAGTCGTAGAACGGCTTGAGGAAGCCAATGATCCCGTCGGCCGGGAACGGGCCCGCGGAGCCGGCCGGGGTGTACGCCCCGCCGATGCCCACGAGGGCGCCGACCACGAGGGCAAGCACCGCCCGCCAGTTCCAGCCGCCGGCGTACCGGTAGATCCCGTCCGACCGATAGAGATCGGCCAGCTTGAGCTGCTTGCGGCGGATCAGCCAGTACTCGACGATGAGCACGCCGGCGATGGCGCCCGTGAGGCCGCCATAGGTGCCCAGCCAGGTGAAGATGTAGACACCCGGGATCGTTGAACAGGTACCAGGGCATGATCAGGATGCCGATGACACCGGTGATCAGGCCGCCGGTGCGGAAGCTGATCCGCTTCGGCCAGGCGTTCGAGAAGTCGTAGGACGGGCTCACCACGTTGGCGGCCACGTTCGTGGACAGCGTGGCCATGGCGAACGTGAACAGCATGAACATGACCACGAACACGTTGTCGATCCTGGAGACCAGCTGGGTCGGATCGAAGATGGCCTCGCCGTAGACGATCGCCGCCGCCGAGGCGGTGATGACCCCGAGCAGCGGGAACAGGGTCATCGTGGTCGGCAGGCCGAGGGTCTGGCCGAGCGCCTGCTCGCGCTGGCTGCGGCCGAACCGGGTGAAGTCCGGCATGTTGAGCGACAGCGTGGACCAGAACGCGATCATGCCCATGAGCGAGATCGGGAACACGGCCCAGAAGTCGGCCCCCCAGCCCAGCTTGCCGGGCGCGGCCAGGACGGGGCCGAGGCCGCCGGCGTCGACGACCATGAAGATCATGAGCGCCCCGAACACGACCACGAGGAACGGGGCGACCCAGCCCTCGAAGCGGCGGACGGCCTCCATGCCGCGCAGGATGATCAGGATGTTGAGCGCCCAGAAGACCAGGAAGCTCAGCCACATGGTCCACTGCTGGGCAGCGGCGTCGCCGAAGCCGATCGAGATCGTCCCGGCCGTGACCCAGAAGTTCCCTTCACCCAGGATCCAGTTGAAGAACGCGGCGCCGATGCCGAACACGGCAAGGCCACCGATCCAGGTCTGGATGCCGAACCAGCCGCATGCGATGCCCGCGCGGAGGAGGGCCGGCAGGTTGGCGCCGAAGACTCCGAACGAGGAGCGGGACACGACCGGGAAGGGGATCCCGTACTTGGTGCCGGCGTGGCTGATGAGCAGCATCGGGATCAGGACGATCACGTTGCCGAGGCCGATCGTGATGATCGCCTGGACCCAGTCCATGCCGAGGGCGATCAGGCCGGCGGCCAGCGCCCAGGACGGGAGGTTGATGGACATCCCGACCCACAGGGCCAGGTAGTTGTAGGTGGTCCAGGTCCGCTTGCCGATGGGGACCGGGGCCAGGTCGTCGTTGTGGAGCCCGGAAGTCCCGAGGCTCGCGTCGACGGCGGGATCAAGCTCGACGCGGCCGTCGGGCTGGACCACCTGCTCCATGGATGTGACCGCCATAGAGATCCTCCACTCCCGGGGCCCGGGATGGGCCCCTCCTCCGGCTACGCGACGCCCTCCGCTCGGGCACCCCAGGCGGTTCCCTCCGGAACGCCGTCATGGGCGGCCCATGCCAGGGCCGGATCCACGATTGGGGGTCGTTGGGTCACGACGGCAGAACCCTGGTCAGCGCGTCTGTCCGTGCATGGCTGCCGGTGCCGGTGCACCATCAGGGCTCGGGCCTCCTCGAGCGACAAGCGTCGCAATGGTTGGCCAATTGGAGCATCGGGGACGTGCGAGCCCGGAGGGCCCTAGGTCCCAAAATCCTGCCCCGTTCGGTCCTCGCCTCAGCTCGTGCCCACGGGCCTGACGTCGCCCTCGGCCTCGTCCTCAGCTTGTGCGCCATGGTAACGACCTGTGGAAGCCCCTGAACGGTGCGCTCGCGGTACGCTGGATCCCCACCCTGGCGCCCCAGCTCGGAGACCGAAATCGACATGGAGTACCGCAGGCTCGGCAAGACTGGGCGAGAGGTGAGCGTCATCGGGTTCGGCGCCTGGGCGATCGGCGCCGACTGGGGGGCGGTGGACGACGCCGGCAGCCTCCGGGCGCTGCACGCGGCGGCCGATGCCGGGGTGACCCTGATCGACACCGCGGACGTCTACGGCGACGGCCACAGCGAGCGGGTGATCCGCCGCTTCCTGGGCGAGCGGCCGGGCGAGTCGTTCTTCATCGCGACCAAGATGGGCCGGCGCGTGCCGCTGGACCTCGCCAACTACACGCCCGAGGCGTTCCGGGCGTGGGTCGACCGGAGCCGCGAGAACCTGGGGATGGACACGCTCGACCTGGTCCAGCTCCACTGCCTGCATCCATCCATCTACTACAGCCCCGAGCACTTCGCGGCGCTCGACGAGCTGGTGGCGGACGGGACGATCCGCAACTACGGCGTCAGCGTGGAGAAGGTCGAGGAAGGGCTCAAGGCGATCGAGTTCCCGGGCGTGGCCACGGTCCAGATCATCTTCAACATGTTCCGCCAGCGCCCGGCCGAGCGGTTCCTCGCCGAGGCCATCCTCCGCGACGTCGGGGTGCTCGCGCGCGTGCCGCTGGCGTCAGGGATGCTCACCGGCAAGCTGACCGCGGCCACGACCTTCGAGCCGACCGACCACCGGCAGTTCAACCGGCATGGAGAGTCGTTCGACGTCGGCGAGACGTTCGCCGGCGTCGACTACCGGACCGGCCTCGAGGTGGTGGAGGCGCTCCGGGCCCTGGTCCCCGAGGGGGCCACGCTGGCCCAGCTGGCGCTGCGCTGGATCCTCATGCACGACGGGATCACCACGACGATCCCCGGCGCGAAGAGCCCCGAGCAGGCCGCGGCCAACGCGGCCGCTGCGGAGCTGCCGCCGCTGTCGCCGGCGTCGATGACCCGGGTTGAAGAGCTGTACGAAGCCAGGATCAAGCCGCTCGTCCACCAGCGCTGGTAGCCGGAAGGGGACCGACATGGGCGTGACTGCCACCTACCGCGTCCCGGGCGCGATCCTCACGGAGCGCGAGCACCGGGTCCCCCTCGACCACGCCCGCCCCGACGGGCGGTTCATCACCGTCTTCACCCGCGAGGTCGCCGATCCGGACGGCACCGATCGCCCGTACCTGGTGTTCCTCCAGGGCGGCCCGGGCTTCGAGGCGACGCGGCCCACCAGCCCGCCCTCGGGCTGGCTCAAGCGGGCCCTGGCCGAGTACCGCGTCCTGCTCCTCGACCAGCGCGGGACGGGCCGGTCCACGCCGGTCGGCGAGCACATCCCCGGTGAGACGGCCGAGGACCAGGCCGCGTATCTCGCCCTGTTCCGGGCCGACGCGATCGTGCGCGACTGCGAGTGGATCCGGCAGGAGCTCGAGGTCGATCGCTGGACGATCCTGGGCCAGAGCTTCGGGGGCTTCACCTCGCTGACCTACCTCTCGTTCGCGCCCGAAGGCCTCGCCGCCGCCCTGATCACGGGCGGCCTGTCGCCGGTCGGGCGCCCGGTCGACGACGTGTATGGGGCCACCTGGGCACGCGTCCTGGAGGCCAACCGCCGGTACTTCGACCGGTACCCCGACGATCGCGACCGGCTGCGGGACATCAACGCCCGCCTCGACGGCGACGACCTGCGCCTCGCGTCGGGTGACCGGCTGACCAGCCGCCGGTTCCGCCAGATGGGCATGTGGCTGGGCGCCTCGGACGGGTTCGAGCGCCTCCACCACGTCCTCGAGCTGCCATTCGGCTCGACCGCCTTCCTGCACGATGTCGACGACGCCGTTCGCTGGGCGCGCAACCCGATGTACGCAACCCTTCACGAGTCCTCGTACGCGGACGGCGTGGCGACCCGCTGGTCGGCGCACCGCCTCGCGCCCGACGAGGCGCTGGCGGGGGAGGTGTTCACGGCCGAGCAGGTGTTCCCGTGGATGTGGGAGGAGTACGGCGGGCTGCGCCTCCACGGCCCGGCGGCCCGGCTCCTCGCCGAGCATCCGTGGCCCCGCGTCTATGACGCCGCGGCGCTGGCGAGGAACGAGGTCCCCGTCGCGGCCACGATCTACGTGGACGACATCTACGTCGAGCGCGCCTTCGCCGAGGAGACGGCGGCGCTCGTCCGCGGGCTGCGGCCGTGGATCACCAACGAGTATGCCCACAACGGGCTGCGCGCCGACGGCGAGCGGGTCGTGGGTCGCCTGATCGACCTGGTCAAGGGCCGCGCCTGACGGCTGCCGTCCAGCTGCCCCGGTGTCGTCAGCCGCCGGCCGGCGGCGCGTCGCTCGGCTGGAGCTCGAACAGGTAGACGAACTCCGGCCCGTTGTGGCAGATCCAGCAGTTGTCGCCGCGGTTGGCCATGTCGGCGGGCAGCGGCGCGTGGTCGTCGACCCCGTGGCAGGAGGAGCACGGCTGGCTGCCGCCCATGTGCTCCGGGCGCAGCTCGGGAACGGCGCTCGCCCCGGCTTCCAGCCGTGTCTGGTGGCAGATCAGGCAGTCCTCCTTGTGGAGGCTGGTGTGGCCCTCGGCGGTCTTCACCAGGCTGGCCTCGGAGTGGCACGCCGTGCAATCACGCCAGCCGGCCAGGGGATGGCCCATGACCGGGATCGGCTTGGTGCCTACACCGCCCTGGGCGGTGAGGTGGCAGCCGTTGCAGTTCGCGTCGGGTGGCATCTCGATGCCCACCGGCGACAGGGCCATGGCCGATCTCGGGCTGGACGTCGGTGCCGGCGACGGCCGGGGTGTCGGCGCTGCCGCGATGTCGCCGGCAACATCCGGCACGGCCACCAGGACGAGGAAGGCGCCGACCACCAGGATCCCGAGCGTCAGCAGGAGGACCGCGACCCGGAAGCCATACATGGAGATCGTGCGGATCACGACTCGGCTCCCTGGGTCGCGCGCTGCGCGGCGGCGACGGGCGCGGCGGTCCCCGGCTCCAGCTCCCCGGCCTGATCGTCCTCGAGACGCCCGTCCTCGTGGTGCTCGTGCTTGCGGAGCCACGGCCAGCTGAAGAACAGGTGCGTGTCGCCCTCACCCATGTTCAGGTAGCGCTCGGCGAGCGTGTAGAAGAACGCCATGAACGCGCCGGACCCCACCAGGATGGCGATCTCGACCATCGTCGGCGTGTACGCGGCGTAGGGGTAGGCCACCGTGCCTGCCCCAGCGGTCACGGGGGCGATCTGGCCGGCGGCGACGAACAGGTACCGGTCGAGCAGGATCCCGGCCAGGATCAGCACGCTGGCGCCGCCCATCGCCTCGGGCCGCCGGGCAATCGGCAGCGCGATCACCACGGCCGGGACCACCAGCCCGAGGATGATTCGCGCCCAGAACTGGGCGGCCAGCGGCCCGGTCAGCAGGGCGGTCGTCGCCTCGCGGAGGCCCCGCTGGTCGCCGCTCAGCCCGGCCGCGACCTGGTGCACGATCAGCGCACCGACCAGCGCGATCCCCACCGCCAGCAGGAGCCGCACCGACGGCAGCGCGACCGGGGCTGCGCGCTCGAAGTCGGCGAGCCGCAGCCGGTGGACGAAGAAGAAGACGATTCCCAGGAGCGCCGTGCCGGCAAGGAACGCGGAGGCGACCATCAGCACCGGGGTGAAGATCCCGTCCCAGAACGCCTTGGCGCTCAGCACCCCGAACACCGCGCCCAGCGTCGCCGGCGCAAGGATCGCGATGACGGACGCGAAGGTGCAGGCGTACTGGTGGATCTTGGGGTGGTCCGTGAACAGGCTCCAGACCTCGACCATCAGCACCACGAGGTAGGCGCCGTAGAACACGCCCATCCACCACATCGGCGACGCCGGCGAGGGCACCAGCACGGCGCCGAACACCATCCGGACCGGGTAGTGCAGGTCGAGGGCGATGATCAGGAACGCCGTGGACAGGGACAGCAACGCGAGGATCGCGTGGCGCTTCTCGAACGGCTGGAAGCGCTCGATTCCGAACACCGTGCCCAGCGAGGACGCGAGGCACAGGCCGCTGGTCATGATCGCGAAGAACGCGTAGCCGATGATCATCAGCCCCCACTCGAACGAGGGCGTGGTCCCGAAGACCTCCCAGCCCGGCGGCAGGGAGACGACCGCGGCGACGGCCATGACCGTCATCAGGGCCAGCAGCAGCCCGAGCCACGCCTGGAGGAGGACGGGCATGCTCCGGACCTCGTCCACGAGCTTGCGGGCGAGCGGACGCGGGGCCAGCGGGATCTGGTAGTCCAGCAGGTGAAGCTCGAGCGGCGTGACGGTCGCGCGCATCGCTACGCGTCCTCGTGGATCGGGCCGGTGTAGAGCACCCGCGGCCGGGTCCCGTACTTGGGCCACAGGGGTCTCGGGTACTGCGTACGCACGATCTCGCTGATCTCATTGCCCGGTTCGTTCTCGTCACCGAACTTCCGGGCTCCCACGGGACACACCTCCACGCAGGCCGGCTGGAGGTTGCGGCTGATCCGGTGGTAGCACCACGTGCACTTGTCCGCGACGCCGGGCATGTCGTTGGGCGCATGATGGCCGGCCGGGACGAGGTATCGGGCACCGTACGGGCAGGCCACCACGCAGTAGCCGCACCCGATGCACCGGCCGGCGTCGACGAGGATCACGCCGTCGACGGTCCTGTAGGTTGCGCCCACCGGGCATACCGAGGTGCACGGGGAGTTCTCGCACTGCATGCACAGCCGCGGCATGAAGTACGCCTCGTCCACCAACTTGCCGGCCGCGGAGGGATCGGTCGAGTCGAACGGGAAGCCGTCGATGCCGCCGTCCGGGGAGTCGATGTGGAGCTCGCCGTCCGTGGTGACCACGTGGCGCTCGATCCAGGTCCGCGTGTACTGGGGTTCCTCGGGGACCTGGTTCTCCTCCTTGCAGGCCACGACGCACAGCCCGCAGCCGATGCACGCGGCGGTGTCCACCAGGTAGGTCCAGCGTCGCGACTCCGGGTTGTAGGTCGGAATGATCGGCGTGACATCCGAGAGCTCCTCGGCGAACACCGGGGTGAACTTCGCCAGCACCGCCGCTCCGACCGCGCCTCCCGCGAGCGCGAGCCCGAATCCCAGGAAGGCGCGGCGGCTGGTGGACGCCGCCGTGATCGCGGGCGCGAGCTCCTCGAGGGGGACCAGCGTCGCATCGGCCGGGGCGGCCTCGACCGGCTGCGGCTCCGCGGGCAGGATCGCCGGCTCCGGCACGATCGCCGGCTCCGCGGGCAGGTCGACGTCGACCTCGGGGGTGGGGGTGCGGTCATCGGTCATGGGGACACCTGGGGCGTGGGGGAGACGCCGCTTCCGCCGGCTGCAGCGGTGCCGTCCTCGGCAGGACCACGCCCGGCGGCATGGCACTCGAGGCAGCGGGCGTCGTCGCTGGTGCCTTCGGGGTGGCGCTGGTTGCGGAGCTTGAAGCCCTCCGGGCCATGGCAGGTGAGGCAGGGCGGCAGGTTGTCAAGGGGATGGAGGACCACCGGCGGGCGATTGGCCGTACCGGCATGCGGTTCGTGGCACTCGAGGCACTCGGCCACGTAGTGCTGGCCCGGCAGGATCTGCCGGAAGTCCGCGGGGCGACCGATAGCCGCGGTATGGCAGCGCAGGCAGACCTCGTCGGTGGGGACGCGGACGGGGACCTGTTGCGACGTGGCCTCGTCGCCCGCCTCGGCGTGCTCGAGCAGCGCGCCGTGGCAGCTCTGGCAGCCGATGTCCCGGTGGGACGCGAGGACGAGGGCCGAGTGCTCCGGCTCGTGGCATTCGAGGCAGGTGCTCGCCGTGCTGAAGGACAGCTGCAGGGCGGCCCACCGCTTCGCGTCGACGGTGTTGTCGAGCGAGTACCGGAGGTACGGGCTCCAGGCCATCACCACGCCCACCGCGAGCACGACGGACAGGGCTGCCGCCCCGCCGAGGATGGCACCAGCCGCGATGAACGCGCCCCGGCGGGTGCGGGGCCGGACGGAGTCCCAGAAGCGGCGGAACCGCAGCGAGAGCTTCACAGGACCGAAGGGTTCAGGAGCCCGCGGCGGACGGTGTAGCGCAGCAGCTCGACCCGGTCGTGCAGGCCCAGCTTCTCCATCACGTTGGCGCGGTTGTAGTGGACGGATTGCTCCGACAGTCGGAGCGACTTCGCGATCTCGCGGTTCGTATGGCCCAGTGCCGCCAGCAGCAGGATCTGGCGCTCGCGCTCGGTCAACGCCTCATAGGGGTCGTCGAGCGTGGCGTCAGGGGTCCGGCGCACGTAGGTGTCGACCATCCGGGTCACGATGGTCGGGCTGACGTAGGTGTGGCCGGCGGCCACGCTGCGGACGGCGGCGACGATGTCGCTGTCCTGCGCCTCGCGGGTCAGGAAGCCGTTCGCCCCCGCCTTGAGGGCCACCGAGAACTGCTCGGTGGCGCAGCGGCAGTCAAGCGCGATGATCTTGGCGTCCGGGCACACCCCGCGGATCGCCTCGATCGAGTCGTAGGTGCCGCAGCCGAACCCGCCGACGCTCTCGCACTCGAGGACGATCACATCCGGCTGGCTGACACGGGCCTGTTCGAGGACCGAGTCCCGGTTGCCGATCTCGCCGACGACCTGCATGTCCGGCGTCCCGTCGATGACTGACCGCATGGCGGTCGAGAGCATCGGAAAGTCGATGATCGCGAGCAGCACGCCAAGCCTGTCGACAGCAGGAGTCGCCCCGCTTCGGGGGTCGGAGACGGAGGTCATGACGGGTCCGATCAGCGAGCCTGCGGAGTCCCGGCGTCGTCTCCGTGGCGGTTCCGGACGACGTACGCCCAGAAGAAGGGCATCGCGACCATGAGCACGGTGACGAGCGCGGCGGCGACCATGGTCGCCTGGGCGCCGAGGTTGAAGTAGACGAGCATCAGCGCGACGTAGGCAAGCGCGGAGCCGCACCACAGGGTCAGGGTCACGAGGCCCAGCCAGGCCGCGATGCGGGCGCCCCGCCCGCCCCGCGCGCCATACGCGAACCAGACGACGAGCGCCACGATGCCCTCCACGAGGAACAGCATCGGCACGATCAGCGCGACGGACTCGGACAGTTCAGTGATCTGCATTCCAGGAGGCCCCAGGGCGAGTTGCAGGCAGGTTGGCGGTTGATGGGTAAATCGTCGGTCACGGCCGTCGGTGGCGACAGGTGCCAACGGGGAAGAATCGGCCCGTATCGGTCGGTACATCCGCACGGCCGTTCGGACCCAGATCGAACGGCCGTGCGCCGGCAGGCGACGGCCGCCACCCGAGAGCCGACGAGCGTCGCCTCACGCCCGGCTCATCCGGCAGCCGACCCGATCCGTTTCCAGGTCAGGCCGGGATCGGCCTCTCCCCGCGGTCGGTCCGGATGACCCGCCGATCGGTGACGATGGCGGTGATCAGCGGGACCGGGGTCACGTCGAAGGCCGGGTTCAGCGTGCGGGCCCCTGCCGGCGCCGTCCGGATGCCGTGGAAGTTCGCCACCTCGGCGGCGTCGCGCTCCTCGATCTCGATCCCGGTGCCGTCGGGCGTGGCCGTGTCGATCGTGGACTCGGGAGCGATGACCAGGAACGGGATCCCGGCCTCGCGTGCGGCGAGAGCCAGCGAGTAGCTCCCGATCTTGTTCGCGGTATCGCCGTTCGCGGCAATCCGGTCCGCGCCGATCAGCGCCACGTCAGCCAGCCCGCGGGTGAGCACCGACGCGGCCGCCCCATCGACTAGCAGCCGGTACGGCGCGCCCATCCGGTCCAGCTCCCAGGCCGTCAGCCGGGCGCCCTGCAGCAGGGGCCGGGTCTCGAGCGGCAGGGCCTCGTCGAGCAGGCCACGAGCATGGAGCTCTCCGATCACGCCCAGGGCCGTCCCTCGTTCCACGGCGGCCAGCGCGCCGGTGTTGCAGATGGTCATCGCCCGGATCCGGGGTCGGGCCACCAGCTCCCGGACCAGGTCCGCACCCCGGCTGGCCATGGCGGCGCAGGCGGCGATGTCCTCGTCCCGGACGGCGAGCGCCTCGGCGAGCACCGCATCCGGACCGCCGGGCAGCTTCGCCAGGGCGCGATCCGTCCCCCAGCCGAGGTTCACGGCTGTCGGGCGTGCGGCGCGCAGTCGGGCCGCGCCGGCCTGGATCGCCCGCTCGTCGTCGGCATGGAAACGGGCCAGCAGCGCCACGCCCATGGCTCCGGCCACGCCCAGCGCGGGCGCACCCCGCACGGCAAGGCGCCTGATCGCGTCAACCAGGTCCTCGAGCGTCGTGACCCGGAGGATGACGAGCGCATCGGGGAGCCGCGTCTGGTCGATGAGGTGGATCTCGCCGTCAACCCAGTCGATCGTGCGGTCCGTCATGGCGCCGCCACGCTAGCACGCGCCGGTTGCCCCCAGCCCGGCCACGGGCTTCCGGCTGGCGTCGTGCGCCGGCGATCTGCGATCAGCGCACGATCGGCGGTCTGCGTGCCGGCGACGTCGCTAGCATGGCCGGATGCCATCGCAGGCGCACGCGGTCCTGGCGCTCGTGGGTGACCTCCTCGGCCCGGCCATGCTGGGCCTGTACCTGCACGGGTCGTCGGTGGTGGGCGGTCCCAGGCGCGACAGCGATCTCGACCTCCTGGCGGTCACCGACCGCACCCTCGACCGGGCGGAGCGAGCGGCGCTCGTCGCCGGGCTGCTGCCGATGTCGGACCGCGCGCTCCGCGGGCCCGATGGGCGGCCGATCGAGCTGGTCTCGGTGGTTCGCGGCGACGTGGTGCCATGGCGGTACCCGCCGACGATGGACTTCCTGTACGGCGAGTGGCTTCGTCGCGACTACCTGGCGGGGATGGTCCCGGGGCGCGAGGTGAGTCCGGACGTTGCCACCCTGCTGACGATCGTGCGCGCGGCGGGACGGGCGATCGCCGGTCCGCCGCCCGCCGAGCTGCTCGACCGGGTGCCGCCCGATGACCTTCGACGAGCCGTCGTCGCCGGGCTGCCGGCGCTCCGCGACGAGCTCGCCGACGACACGCGCAACGTGCTGCTCACGCTGGCTCGAGCCTGGGTGACCCTGGCCACCGGTGAGATCCGCCCCAAGGACGGGGCCGCGGACTGGGCGCTCGAGCGTTTGGCGCCTGAGCACCGGCCGGTCCTGGCCCACGCTCGCGCGGCCTACCGCGATGAGGCAGACGAACGCTGGGAGGGGAGGCTCGCCGCCGGGATTCCGGGATGCGCGGACGCGATGCTGGCCGAGATCCGAAGGCACGCGGCCGATGCGCGCTGACCCCTGCGCTACCGGCGGCGCAGGAGCTCGCGGGCGTTGTCGAGCAGGATGACCAGGCCAAGTCCCGCCAGGCCCAGCAGGACGAGCTCGCGGAGATAGGTCCAGGCGAGCAGCAGCGCGGAGATCGACGCGAGGATCACCGTCACGCGCAGCAGCAGCGTCTCGACCCGCCGCTGGGCGAACGACTCGATCGCGAGATACCCGATCACGAGCAGCACGACCGTGGTGCCCACGGGAAGGACCTGGAACCACAGGATCGCGGCCAGCGCGATGACCAGCACCCCGACGCTCACGGCAGCCCATGTCTCCGCGAAGATGCGCCGCTGCGTGCGGTCGGGGGGCTCCGGGCTGGCGGCGTGCTCCAGGTGGGCCCGCGGATCCCCACGGTGACCGGCGTCGTAGCGGGTGAGATACGCCCCGGCCGTGGTCGCCGCAGCCCGCAGCTCGGCCGCCGCGGCCCGCAGCTGCGCGAGTCGGGCCTCTCCCTCGGCCAGCTCCGCCGCCCGGCGCGCGCGGTACGCCTCGAGCCCCGCCGACTGCGCAAGCGCCTGGACCTCGATGCCCAGCTCCGGCAGCGCCGAGGCGAGCTCCGCCGCGTCGGCTTCCAGTGCCTGCCGCTGGACCTCGAGCGAAGCGACCCGACGCTCGAGGACCGGCCGCGTCTCCGCCGGCGTGGGGATGCCCGCCAGCCCGACGAAGCTGAGCGGGTCGTTCCAGGACTGGCGCACGGTCCCGTCCCGGGTGTACTTGGGCCCGGCCGGCGCCCGCTCGCCGGCCATGCGGTCACCCGTGTCCAGGCCCCACAGGCCCCGGTACCCATCGACCCAGCCGTCGGCGTCGGAGACGAGGATGGGGCTCCACTCGACCTGCTGCCCCGGTCCCACGGTGCGCCCGTCGGCGCGCGCGTAGTCCACGAACGGGACGCTGACGAGGCGCTCGAGCATCTCGGCCAGGTCGCCGGGGTCGGGCTGGTTGAGCGTGTCGCGCCAGGTGTGGCGCACCCAATCGAGGATGCCGCGCTGGAGCGCCGCCCCGGGCAGGCCGAGCCGCATGATGTACTCGCCGGGCTCGATGTACGTCGCGTGCGACCCCGCCCCCGGGTGGACCACGACATGCTCGCCCACCTTCCGGAGCGTCGGGTCGTCCCAGCGACGCCGCAGGCCGGCGCCCTGCGCGTCGTGCGCGGCCGCGGCGAACCAGACCGGGATCGGGTCGTCGGAGGCCTCCTCCAGGATGACGAACACCTGCTCCCAGTCGGCCTCGTGGTCGTTGGCGCCCTCGAAGGTCGAGCGCCAGTCGTTCATCGGGTAGAAGAACAGGTAGTGCAGGACGACCCAGCCCTCCCGTCGGACCACCCGTCCGTGGTAGCTGACGCGCGGGTCCTTCGCCCGCAGGCGCTCCACCTTGATCACCGCCGCCGCCGCCGTGCCGCCGGGGACCTTGCCCCGCACGAGGAGCGACGCGACGAGGCCCGCGTCCAGCATCCGGGCCAGGATGCCCACCCGTGCGAGGCGGCCGGGCGCCCGGAACCGGGGGCGGTCGGGGCGGCTCATGAACCGGGCGAGCTCGAGGGGGCTGAGCGGCTCGGGCACGAACCGCAGGAAGCGGGCCTCACCGGGCGGGGCATCGCCAACGGTCGCCAGCCGGACGGCGTCCAGCTCGCCCTGCGGGACGATCACCTCGGCCGTCGAGGGCGTGGCGCCCGACAGCAGGTCGCAGGCGGCGATGTACGTCGTGGCCGGCATGGGGAAGAACTGCTCCCCGTGGGTGAACCGGAGGATCGGCTCGAACCGGCGAAGGAGCGCCTCGTCGGCATCGGTCGGGGTCACCGTCGGACCGCCAGGCTCGACCGGGACGGCGGTCACTCGAACGCCTCCAGGGCGCTGATCCCCATCGACGCGGTCACCCCGACCACCGCTCGCACGTCACGCTGGTTGAGGTAGAAGACCGTGACGATGTTGAGCGCCATCCACAGGTGGTCGGCCTGGTTGGTGGCAAAGCCGTACAGGTCGAGCGCGATGGACACGCCTGTCACCACCATCGCGAGCAGCCACCCGGTGCGCCGCCGGCCAAGCATGCCGAGCGCCGCGATCACGAGCACCGCGCCGTAGGCCGCAAAGGCCGGGCCGGCCCACGGCATCTGCCTCACCAGGTCGACGAGGTCGGGGGCGCTCGGCAGGAGGCCGACGGGCTCGAGCGACACCATGGTCGCCCCGGCGACCACCCCGAACGCCAGGACCGCCCTGAACAGCATCACTCCGGCGAGGATGTAGAGCGCGACCGGCAGGCGCCGTCGGGCCGGTCCGGACGGGGGCGGGAAGGCTGAGTCCGGCATCGGGGCTATCGTGCCACGCGCTCGCGGGGGCGTCTCACGGCCGGAGCACGCGCAGGCCTCCGGCGTGGAGGCGGGCGTCGAGCGTCGAGGGCGCGAACACGTCGCCGTCCACCTGTGTCGGTGCTGGTGGGGTCACGGTCACTCGCACGTGGCGGCCGAGGAGCCGGATCCCGGAACCCGACACGGACTCGCCCTCGGTATCGGCGAGCATCAGCTCCAGGATGCCCCGGATCCCGCCCAGGACGCCGCCGCGGGGCAGCACGAAGACATGCAGCAGCCCGTCGTCCGGGCGGATCGGAAGCCGTGGCCGCAGGCGGCCCGGGACGGCCTCGCCGCAGTTCGCGACCAGCACCACCAGCGACTCGAGCTCCTTGCGGACACCGTCCACCTCGAGCACGGTCGGCCGCGGCGCGAGGTCGTCCAGCAGCCGGCTGGCAGCCAGGAAGTAGGCGGCCACCCCATAGCGGCGCTTTGCCTCCCGCGACGTGGCGGCGATCAGCCTGGCATCGAGGCCGGTCCCGCACGCGACCACGAAAGCCGCATCGTGCACCGTCGTCGTCGTCGTCGTCGCCGCCGCCGGCACGCGCGGTCATCCGGACGGATCCGACGTCGACCGGTGCCGGCCGACCGGCCGAGATGACCTCGATCGCCCGGTCCAGGTCGCGTGGGATGCCCACCGCGGTCGCGTACAGGTTCCCGGTGCCGCAGGGCACGATCCCGACCGGGATGCCGGTGGCGGTGAGGGGCCCCACGGCGTCACGCACGGTCCCATCCCCACCGGCCACGACGACCAGCGCGGAGCCGGCCTCCACCGCGGCGGCGGCGGCCGAGCGGACCAGGGACGGATCACCCGCCTCATGGATCTCGACCCGGGTGGCCCCACGGGCGCGCATCGCCGCGGCCACGTCCCGGAGGATGCGGCCGCGCACCCGGCCGTCGCCCAGGCGCGAGGCGAGCGGGCTGGCGATCAGCGTGCCGAGCATCAGCCGCGGCTCAAGCGTTCGCGACCTCATCCCGGAACGCGCGCACGTCCTCCAGCCGGCGCCGGAGCGCGTTGAGGAAGCGAGCGCCCATCTCCCCGTCCACGATCCGGTGATCGGCGGACAGCGTGAGCTTCATCACCTGCCGGATCCCGATGCCGCCGTCGACCACCATGGGCGTGGCGATCGCCGAGGACACGGCCAGGATCGCCGCCTCGCCCGGGTTGATGATCGCGCTGAACTCCTCGACACCGAACATCCCGAGGTTGCTGACGGTGAACGTGGAGCCGGTCAGGTCGTCGACCGCGATGGTGCCCTCGCGGGCCGCGGCGGCCAGGGTCGCCACCCGGTCGTGGAGCTGGGCGATCGTCAGCCGGTCCGCGTCCCGCACCACCGGCACGACCAGCCCCGACGGGACCGAGACCGCCACCCCGAGGTGGACGCGGCGGCGCGGATAGACGAGCTCCCCGTCGGTGCGCGAGTTGACGTCCGGGAACTCGGCCAGGGTCTGCGCCGTAGCCGCGAGCACGAAGTCGGTGACGGTGAGGCTGTGGCCTGCCTCCTTGAGCTCGGCCCGGAGCGCGAGCACGCGGGTGACGTCCACGGCCACCGTGACCGTGAAGTGGGGCGTCGTCTGCCAGCTGTTCGAGAGACGGGCGGCGATCGTCCGGCGCATGCGGCTCATCGGCCGCGGCTCCTCCTCGCCCTCCACGGGCGGCACGGCGATCGGGACGACCGGTGCCGGGGCCATGGACGTGGCGGTCGGCGCCGGTGCCGCGGGAGCCGGAGCCACCGGTGACGCAGCCGCGGCAGGCGCGGTGACCGGCGCGCTCGCCGCGGTCCGGATGTCGCGCTCCACGATCCGGCCGTCGGGTCCCGTGCCGGTCACGGTGAGCGGGTCCACGCCCAGCTGGGCCGCCAGTCGGCTGGCACGCGGGCTGATCTTCACGCGGCCGGTCTCCGCAGGGCTGGCCGGAGTGGACGCCGGCGCGGCCGCGGCGGGGACGGCCCCACCCGCGGTAACGGGGGTCACGGCCTCAGCCGCGGTTGCGGCGGGCGCGGTCACGGGCTCGGGCGCGGTCGCCGCCGCGACCGCTTCGGGCTCAGGTGCAGTCGCCGCCGCGACCGCTTCGGGCCCAGGTGCCGCGATCGGCGCAGGAGGGGCCGCCGGGATCGCTTCGCCTTCCTGGCCGATCCAGCCGCAGACGGCGTTGACCGGCGCGGTCTCGCCGTCCGCGACGACCCGGGCGAGCAGGACGCCCTCCTCGAAGGTCTCGACCTCCATCGCGCTCTTGTCGGTCTCGATCTCGAACAGGACATCGCCCTTGTGGACGGGATCGCCGACCTTCTTGCGCCAGAGGATGAGCGTGCACTCCTCGGTCATCTGGCCGGGCTTGGGCATCAGGATCGGGGTTGCCATCGGTGGCTCCTTGCTCGCTCGGCGTCCGGCCGTCAGACCAGCGCCACGACGGCGGCGACGATGTCGCCCGAGTTGGGCAGGAACGCCTTCTCCAGGCTCTCCGCCTGGGGGCTGATCCCGGGCGCGGCGCCGATCCGGCCCACGGGGGCGTCGAGGTCGTCGAACGCCTCGGCCTGGATGCGGGCCACGATCTCGTTGACGAACGAGCCCGTGAGCACGGCCTGGGCGGCGACCACGCAGCGCCCGGTCTTGCGGACCGACGCGAGGACCGTCTCCATGTCCAGCGGGACAAGGCTGCGCAGGTCGATGACCTCGGCCTGGATCCCGCGCGACACCGCGAGCACGTCGGCGGCGGCCAGCGCGTCCGGCACCGCCGGCCCCCAGGCCACGATCGTCGCGTCGCCGCCCTGCCGGACGACGTTCGCCTTGCCGATCGGCGTGGTGTAGTCGCCCTCGGGCACGACGCCCTTGCTGGTGTACAGCCCCTGGCTCTCCACGAACACCACCGGGTTGCTGGTCCGGATCGCGCTCCGGAGCAGGCCCTTGGCGTCCTCGGCCGTGGCCGGGTAGACGACCCACAGGCCCGGGATGTGGGTGAACAGCGACTCCAGGCTCTGGCTGTGCTGGCCGCCGTAGCCCTTGCCGGCCCCGACCGAGCACCGGATCACGATCGGCACCTCGACCTGGCCGCCCGACATGTAGTGCCACTTGGCGGCCTGGTTCGCGATCTGGTCCGAGGACATCAGCGCGAAGTCCATGTACATCAGCTCGACCACCGGCCGCAGGCCCACGATGCCCGCGCCCGACCGCGGTGCCGCAGATGGTGGCCTCGGAGATCGGGGTGTTGAACACGCGATCGCGCCCGAAGGTCTCCACGAGGCCCTTGGTCATCTTGAACGCGCCGCCGTAGTCGGCCACGTCCTCGCCGTAGAAGATGACCCGCCGGTCCCGGCGCATCTCCTCGACCAGCGCGTCACGGATGGCGTCGCGGTAGAGGATCCGGCCCTCGGCGTCGACCTTGCTCACCGGGACGTCCGCGAGCAGCACGGGCTCGGCGTACGCGGCCGGGACGGTCTCGGACGTGCCGTCGGTGTACAGCAGGTCCAGCAGCGTGGACGGGTCGGGGTCGGTGGCGGCGGCCGCGCGCTTCGCGGCGCGGGCGTTGCGCTCGGCCGCACCGGCGACCACCGCGGCCACCTCGGCGTCGGTCGCCAGGCCGCCCTCGACCAGCTGGCCCTTGAGGCGCTCGATCGGGTCGACGGCCTTCCAGGCGGCCTCCTCCTCGCGCGTCCGGTACTCGTTGCGCGGGTCGGACAGCGAGTGCCCGTAGTAGCGGTAGGTGGAGGCCTCGATCAGCACCGGCCCCTCGCCCGCGCGGCACAGCTCGGCCGCCCGGGTCACGGCGTCGCGCACCGCGAGCACGTCCATGCCGTTGACCACCTCGGCGTGCATGTTGTCGGTCGCGAACCCGGCCGCGCGCCGCGCCAGGTGGGTCACGCCCATGACCTCGTCGTCGGTCCGGTGGGTCATGCCGTAGTGGTTGTTCTGGATGAAGAAGATGATCGGCAGCCCGTACGGGCGATCGCCCGCGAGGTGGTTCGTCCACTGGTGCTGCGCCGCCCAGTTGAGCGACTCGAGGACCACGCCGTTCGCGTAGGCGCCGTCACCCGCGAAGCAGCACACGACCGCCGTCGCTCTGCTCGTAGCGGTGGGCCATGGCCGCGCCGGTGGCGATCGGGCACCGAGCCGCCGACGATCGCGTTGGCGCCCAGGTTGCCGGTGGAGAAGTCGCCGATGTGCATGCCGCCGCCACGGCCCCGGCAGTAGCCCTCGTCCTTGCCGAACAGCTCGGCGATCACCTTGTAGACGTGCTCCTCGAGGGCCGCGTCCAGCAGCTCCTCGCGGGTGCCGTCCTCGCGGCCCATCCGCTCGCGCAGCTGCTCCAGGGTCATCTGGCGCAGGGCGGAGAACCCCTTGGCGATGGCGTCGCCGTGCCCGCGGTGCGACGAGGTGACGTTGTCGGTGATCCGCAGGACCGACGAGGCGCCCACGGCCGATGCCTCCTGCCCGATGGAGACGTGCGTGGGGCCGCGGTAGTCGTAGCCGGGCAGGGGCTCGTAGCCGCCCCGGAGCGGAGGCGGACGATCATCTCCTCCATCTCGCGGATGGCCAGCATGTCGTCGAGCAGGCCGAGCGCCGCCGTCCTTGTCGAGCGAGCCCGCGGCTGACCTCGGACGAGAGGTCGCCCGTGTACCCGAAGCCCGTGATGGACCCCAGGTCCTCCTCGAACGGCGCGAAGTCGGGCCGGGTGTCGCTGCGGTAGACGGTCTCGGTGCTCATCACGGGTCTCCTGGGGTGGGTCGGCTCGGGTTGCTCGTGTCAGGGGGCGGCGACCAGGAGGCGGGCGGCCTCCTCGTCGGTGACCAGGCGGTGGACGAGGCCGCTGCGGAGCGCGGCCCGGATGGCGGGCACCTTGTCGGCCCCACCGGCGATGGCGATGACATCCGGCACCCGCCGGAGCTGGTCCTCGCGGACGGCGATGCAGCGCTCCGGCAGCCCGGCGGCGCGCACCTGGCTCCCGTCCGCGTCGAGGACGATCGAGGCGATGTCGGCGACGCCGCCCGCCTCGTCCACGGCCCGCGCGTCCGCGTCGGACAGGGCTGCCCGGATCGTCGAAGCACCGGGGGACCAGGCACCGATGCCGACGACGGCCCGGGTCAGCGAGTCGAACTGGCCCAGGGTCGCCGAGGCCATCGGGTCGCTGGCGAGGGCATCGGCCATCTCGGCGCTGCCCACCAGGAGCGGCACGTGGAGCGGGAAGACCGGTCCCGTCGCGCGCTCCGCGAGCCGGCGGACCAGCTCGAGGGAGTTCACCTCGAGCCGGATCGTCGGGACGCTGCCCACCAGCTGCACGACCGTGCAGGCGGGGAGGCGGGGGAGCTGCCCGACCAGGGCGTGCAGCGTCCTGCCCCACGAGATTCCCAGCACGTCGGCAGCCTCGAGCACCTCGCCCAGCACGGCGGCGGCCGCCCGGCCGAGCTCGTCCAGGCGCATCGCCTCTGTCCCGCCAGGGGCCCGGACCACCACGGCGCCCCGGATCCCGTGGAGGGCGCGCAGCTCGTCAGCGAGCTCCAGGTCCAGCTCCGGGACCGGCGCGATGTCGATCCGGACGATGCCGTCCCGGCGCGCCCGGTCCAGCATCCGCGCGACCCGGAACCGCGAGACGCCCAGCTCGGCGGCGATCTCGCTCTTGGAGGCACCGTCGAGGTAGTAGCGCCGGCAGGCCAGCACGGTGCTCAGGAGGTGCAGTCGCGACGGAGAGGGGCTCGGCTCGATGACCACGAAGGCAAGCCTAATCGGTGATCATTCGAGCGTCAAGCGCTCAAGTGAGCCCCTTGCACTGGACGCGAGGCGCGCCGTAGAATGCGAGAAGTAACAAGCAAACGCAAGTAAACGCAACAGGGTCGCAGCATCGTGCCATTCGGTCCGCAGCCTGTCACCAACACTCACCTGCACCTGCCGCCCAACTTCTCGGCGTTCTCGACCGTCGAGGAAGCCGTCGCGAGAGCGGTCGACGAGGGCGTGCGGGTGCTGGGCGCCTCGAACTTCCTGGACCAGCATGTCTACCGGCGGTTCGCGGACGCGTGCGGTTCCGCCGGCATCGTCCCCCTGTTCGGCATCGAGCTGATCACCGTCCTGGACGAGCGCCAGGTCACGGGGACACGGGTCAACGATCCGTCCAACCCGGGGCGCATGTACCTGTGCGGCAAGGGGATCGCGCTCGACGGCGCGGCTGATGCCGCGGCCGGCGGCGTGCGACGCGACCTGGCGGCACGCGTCAGGGCGGCGGACGAGGACCGGATGCGGGCGCTGGTCAGCCGGGTGGCCGCCGTGCTCCTTGAACGAGGGGTTCCCCCGATCCCGGACTACGACGAGATCGCGACCGGGGTCGCCACCCGCGCTGGTGTGCCCGTCGAGTGGGTGGTGCTGCAGGAGCGCCACGTCGCGCGGTCGATCCAGGAGGCGATCTGGGACGCGGTCCCCGCTGCGGACCGGTCGCCGACGCTGGAGCGCCTCTACGGGGCGAAGCCGCGTGCCGCGGCCGATCCCATCGCAGCCCAGGCCGAGATCCGCTCGAGGCTGCTCAAGGCCGGCGCCCCTGCGTTCGTCCCCGAGTCGCCCGTCCCGTTCAGCCTGGGCTACCGCCTCGTCCTCGCCGCCGATGGGATCCCGTGCTACCCCGTCCTCGCCGACGGCGCGGACCCGGTCTGCGAGTTCGAGGCCCCGGCGGCCCAGCTCGCCGAGCGGCTCGCTGGACATGGGCATCCATGCGGCGGAGCTCATCCCGCCGCGGAACCGGCCGGAGGTC
>CAVOXZ010000014.1:0-50701 GCA_963700555.1 uncultured Chloroflexia bacterium | reverse complement strand
CATCTCCATGCCGCCGACGACGCTCTCGCCGTCCGCGGCGAACTCGATGTAGTCGGGCTGCCCCTCCCCCATCGGACTCGCCGTGCTGGTCCAGCCGAAGATCGACTCGTAGAACGCGCGAGCGCTGTCCATCCCACGCGCGCTGACCTCCGCCCACCCGAACGTGCCTGGGTCGCCTGTCCGGAAGCTGCGCACCTGGCCGGCCTGCCAGGCCGAGATCACGGCACCCGCCGGATCCATGAAGACCGCCATGCGGCCCATCTCTCCGACATCGAAGGCAGGAAGGATGACGCTGCCGCCCGCAGCCGTGACCGCCACGCTGAGCGCGTCCGCGTCGCCGGTGCCGATGTAGAGGTTCCAGGCCGTGGGCGCCTCCGCCGACATCTTGGCGGTGATCCCCGCGACATCACCCTCGCCGTCGGGCAGTCGGGCCATCCCGTAGCCGCCGTACTGCGGATCGGGGTTCACCTCGACCTGCCAGCCAAACAGGTTCGCATAGAACTCGCGTGCGGCTCCTGGATCGTCCGTGGCCAGCTCCACCCAGGCCGGGCGTGCGGCGGTGCCTGTCATGGCGGTCACTCCTGCTAGGCCCTCGACCCGGTCGCGCGGGGTCCCTGCGCGCAACCATCTCACGTTGGCGCCGATCTGTCCCACGCGACGACGGAGCCGACGGTCGAGCTCGGGGCCGGCGTCAGCTTGAAGCGGCGCTGCCCCTGGTCCCCACGATGAGGACGCCGTCCATGGCCGGGTAGTCCGAGAAGTACCGCTTCCTGAAGTGGAGCTTGCCGTCGTCGTAGATGGACACGGTGACCCACACCTTGGCGCCATTCACGGGGCCGTTGTTGCGGTACGTGTACCCCACGGGCTTGGTCGGATCCTTCACGACGGTGTCGATCGCGCGCTCGCCGGGCTGGATGACCAGGTTGCTGATCTTCGTGGTCCGGCCGTTGGGCACGCTCCAGATCTTGAACGTGAGCCATCGCTTGCTGCCGTCCCTGGTGACCTTCCGCGTGATCAGGATCGGGTACTCGGTGTCGTTCCGGAAGCTCATGGTCCGCTTGGCCTTGCCGACGATCCACACGGTGGCATCGAGACCCGGCGGATACCGGTCGATGAACTCGCTGTGGGGCTGCCGGGCGAGCGGCACCATGCCGGCATCGAGCGCCGCGTTGAACAGCGTCGTGGACGTGGTGCAGATGCCGCCGCCGAATGCGCCGGTGACCGTGATCTTCCCGTTCTCGATCGCGTTGCCCGGGCCCGTGCCCGGGGCATCGCGCAGGTCGCCGACCACCTTCCAGAAATCGAACTTCGCGCCCGCCGGCACGACCGTGCCGTTGATCACCGTGGCCGGACCCTCGATGTTCCCGCCCCAGTGGTTGTTGATGATGACCCAGTAGTAGACGCTGTACTTGCCGATGACCCGCATCTTGGGGGCGAACGCCTCCGCGTCGGCCGATGACAGCTTGGGGGCGACGGCCTTGACCACCGCCGCGACGGGCTGGGCCGTGATGCCGGCCTGGCGGGCCCCGATCTGGCTGACGATCGCGGCCTTCGTCTCAGGAACCTTGAGCGTGCGGCCCTCGCGGCTGGCGCCGGTGACGACGACGCTGCCGTCGACCCGCTTGAGGCGCGCGTCCTTCACCTTCTGGTTGACCTGCAGGGCCAGCGCCTCGAGGAGCGGGTCGAGGCCGGACTCGGCGAAGACCGGGGTGATGCTCCCGTCGGCCGCGGTCGAGAACGAGATCAGCGGCGCAAGGCTCGTGCCGGGGATCGTCCAGCTGTCCTCGCCCCGGGCGACGACCACGTCGGCGACCATTCGGTCGGCGGCGGCCTTCGCCGCCTCCGCCGAGGCGGTGGCGACGGCGGGTGCCAATGCCTCAACCGGGACGTCCATCGTGATCGACGTCGACGTGTCGAGCGCCGAGAGCTGCTGGTCGAGCGCGGCCAGCAGGGCCCCCTTGTCCACCTCGCGACCGTCCCTCGCAAGGGAGATGCTGAACGTCCCGCCCAGGCCTGCCGAAACGGAGGCGGCCGTGGGAGTGCGGTCGATCGTCGTCGCGAGGGTCTCGACGGCGGCCACCAGCGTCTCTCGATCGTAGGCAACGGCGGCGTCGAGGGTCACGCCGTGCATCGCGACCTGGGGCGAGCCGATGAGGTTCGCGAGGGGCTCGCCCGGGCGACCTGCCGCGAGCGCCGCGTCGGCCAGCGCCGAAGTGTCGGGGCCGCGGCTGATGTCGGCGTAGCTGATGGTCGTCACCTGGCCGTCCGGGCCGGCGAGGGTGATCTGCCCGGCGGCGAGCGACCCGTAGGCATCTGCGATCGCCGCCTCCGCCTGCTCGCGGGTGAGCCCGCCGAGATCCGTGTTGCCGACCCGGACACCGGGCAGGACCCGGCCGTCGTACTGCTGGCCCCATGCGTACAGGCCGCCGGCACCGACGCCGACGGCGAGCAACGCGCCAAGGACGAACGCCACGCCGAAGCGGATGGCGAGCGACCGTCGGCGTCGGGGCGGCGCCGGGGGCTCGCCCTCGGTCACCGCGGCCGCGACGGGCTGGACCGGCACGGGATCCACGCCGGGCTCGTCGGACGTCTCGCCGGCGGGCGGCTCGCCGTCGGGTCTGGATGCGGTGGCAGCCGGGTCGGCTGCGGAGTTGGGCAGGTCGGTCATCAGGTGCTCATACGCGGTCGGCCGGCGCCGGGCCTCGTCCCCGGCAGCCGCGACATCTTCGCCCCTGCGCGCGAATTTGTCATGCGACGGTCGGCTCGGCCGACGGGACTGGGACGCGAGGCGCCCCTCCAACGCTGCGCCTCTGGCCCGCCCGAGGCCCTAGGACCAGGCGATCGCGGCCACCTCGAGCGGCGTGGACACGCCCTTGACCGTGACCTCGCGGCGGGCATCGTCCGGGACGATCAGGCCGGCCTCGGCGATGGCGTCCCCGGTGGCGAGGATCTCGCCCGCGCCCGCCAGGGCGCCGACCCGCGCCGCGACGTGGATGCCGAGGCCGCTGTAGTCCATGCCGCGCCGGTTGGCCCCGGCCACGTGGACCCCGATGCGGACGGGTGGCGCGAAGCCGATCGTGTCCCCATGGTCCCGCAGCGCACGCTGGATGGCGATCGCGCACTCGACGGCTCGCCGGGCGGAGGCGAAGGCGACGAAGAAGCCGTCGCCGGTCGAGTTCACGACCTTCCCTTCCCCACCGACGATGTGGCGCCGGAGCGTGTCATCGTGCCAGCGGAGCAGGCGCTCCCACGCGGCGTCGCCGAGGGCCTCGGCAAGGGTCGTGCTGCCGACGATGTCGGTGAACATGAACGCCCGATGCACCTGCTCCGGGGCCCGGCGCCGGTCCTCGACTTCGGCCAGGCGCCGCTCCCCCGCCGCCGCATCCACGTTCGCGCCGAGGCGCCGGAACTCCTCGACGGCGGCCCTGAGCTCGAGGTGGGCGTCGTCCTCGTCGCCGCGGGCGCGGAGCGCGTCGGCCAGGAGCGCCCGGCTGCGGGCGACGTCGTGGGGCGACCCGACCTCGCGCCAGCCCCGGACCGCGGCGCGGAGGGAACGGACAGCATCCGCCGCATCGCCCTCCGCCAGCTGGACCCGGCCCAACGCGAGCTGGTGACCGGCCTCGAGCGCCGGCATCGGATACTCGGCGATGGTGGTGGCAAGCTCGTCCACGGCCACCCGGGCGGCGACCACATCGCCGGCGGCGACCAGGATCTCGCTCCGGGCCGGGAGCAGTCGCGCTCGCCCCCAGCGGTTGGCGCCCTGCTCGTCGATCGCTCCGTCGATGGCGGTCAGCGCGGCCTGGACCCTGCCCTGGCCGAGCCGGATGAGGGACAGCGCCGGCTGCGGGGAGCGGCCACGGGCGTGGGCCTCGCGGAGCGCCTCCTCGGCCCGGTCGAAGTCGCCCCGCAGGCGGCGGATGTCGCCGAGCGCGTAGAAGCCATCGGCCTGTGCGCCGTACGCCCGGAACCGCTCGAGCTCGGTGGTGGCTGCCTGCAGGTCGGTCTCGGCCCGGTCCCACGCGCCGCTCAGGGCGGTCACCTCGGCGCGATGCACGCGGCAGACGCCCGGGAACCCCGAGACGGACTGGCGCTGGCAGTAGCGCTCGGTGGCCTCGATCCACTCGTGGGCGCGGCGGTAGTCGCTCAGGTCCCGGCAGGCGGAGATCATCCGGCACGCGGTCACGCCGCTGGTGAACGGGCTCAGCTCGCCGTTGACCGCAGCGATCGACGCCTCCTCGAGCATGGCCAGGCCGTCGGGCGTGGCGCCGCCGGCGATGCGCAGCTCGCCGAGGTGCGACAGCGACCAGGCGCGCAGGTCAGGGTCGGTGGCGCGCTGGCCGATGGCCACGGCCTGCTCCGCCAGCGTGATGGCACGCTCGGTCTCGCCCCCGGCAGCGGCGATCTCGCTCCGGACGAGGGCCAGGTACCCGTGGGCGTAGGTGTCCCCCTCCTCCGGCAGGATCCGCTCGGCGCGGCGGACCCAGCCCGATGCGATCGAGGGGCGACCCTCGAGCAGGGCGCCGCGCGCGAGGTCGACGGCGAGGTAGGCCGCCCGCTGCTCCTCGCCCGCGTCCAGGTACCAGCGGAACGCACGCTCCTTGGCCTCGGCGGTGACATCGGGCCGTGCGACGAAGAACGCCGCCTCGGCGAGAGCCTCGAGGGCCGGGCCGGGCAGGGGCGAGGCCCGGTCGGCGGTCGAGAGCAGATCGAACGCCTCCGTCCACTCGTGACGCGCGAGCGCACTCCGGCCGGCCGCGATCGGGTCGTCCGCAGGCGTGGATGCGATGCTCTCGCTCATCGGCGGATTGTCGCACCGTCCACCAAGAGGGATGCACCGACCCTTCGCTGCCCCACCCGATCTCTTCCGGCGCCCGCCTGGAGACCGGATCCGGGCCCGCTGCACGGCGCCGGATGGCGTCCGGGACGCTCGGGATCCTGACTGAGGGTCAGCAGATTTGGCCGCGGTCTGTCGGGCCCATGCCTGCGGGGCACGATCGCGCCCTGCCAGGTGGCCTTCGACCGCGACACGACGCCGGATTTATGCTCGGTGCTCACGATTTCGAACGCGTCCCGGGCGGCCGTCCTGCCCCGGGGTCACGTCGCGCGGACACGTCACGTCGCGCGGCTGCGCCCTGGGGCGGACAAGTCCCAGCGAAGCCCCACCTGCTTCACTGCAGCCATGGTGACCAGGGAGATCGAACGAGCCGCCCGTCGCGCCAGCGTGCGGGCACGCGCCGGGATCCGCGAGGATGTCGAGCGCCTGCGGCTCGACGCGGGCTGGTCGATCGCGCAGCTCGCTCGCGCGTCCGGCGTGGACCCGGGCTACCTGTACCGCATCCTCAACGGTGACGAGCGGCCGTCCATCGAGACCTATGCCCGGCTGATCGCAGCCCTGGGGGCCGACCTCGCGCTGCGAGCCTATGCCGGGACCGGGCCGGCGGTCCGCGACCGCCACCAGGCACCGATGCTCGAGCTGCTGCTCGCCGAGCGGCACCCGCGCTGGACTCCCTACACGGAGGTGCTCGTAAGGCGTCCGGCGCGTGGCTCGATCGATGCGGTCCTCCACGAGCCGCGCGAGCGCGTCGCCGTCGCCGCCGAGCTCCAGGGTGAGCTCCGGCGGCTCGAGCAGCTCGTTCGCTGGCAGACGATGAAGGCCGAGTCGCTCCCGAGCTGGGGCCGCTGGTCCGGCCTCGCCGCGGACGCCCCCACCATCTCCCGCCTGCTGCTCGTCCGCCGCACGCGGGCGACGCGCCAGGTTGCCTCGGAGTTCGCCCGTCAGCTCCGGGTCGCGTACCCCGCCCACCCGGACGACGCCGTTGCCGCGATCACCGGGACCGCGGCCTGGCCCGGCCCGGCGTTGGTCTGGGCATCGCTTGACGGCGCCGCACCCCGGTTCCTCCAGGGGCGGTGATGGCACTCCCCCACCCCGCCGGTTGACGTCACTCACATACAACCGTATGGTTGTATGTATGACCGGCACCTTCGCCCCGGACCTCGTGTTCTCCGCCCTTGCCGATGCCACCCGCCGTGACATCGTGTTCCGGGCGCTGAGCGGACACGAGGGCGTGGCCGACCTGGCCGGCCACTACCCCATGAGCTTCGCGGCCGTCCAGAAGCATGTCGCGATCCTCGAGCGCGCCGGACTGGTGACCAAGCAGCGCGTCGGACGGAGGAAGCTCGTGCGGACCCAGATCGAGGCGCTGCGCCTGGCGCGCGGCCTGCTCGACCAGTACGAGGCGCTGTGGCGCGGCCGGATAGACCGGATGACCGACCTCATCGCCGCCAGCAAGGAGATCCCCCGATGACGGTCACCTCGGTCCGCAAGGACCCTGCCGCCCTGACGATGACCCTCACCGCCGAGTTCGAGGCCTCACCTGAGCGTATCTGGCAGCTCTGGGCCGATCCGCGGCAGCTCGAGCGCTGGTGGGGCCCGCCCACCTACCCGGCCACCTTCACCCGCCACGACCTCTCGATCGGCGGACGCGTCGAGTACCACATGACGGGCCCCGACGGCGACCGCGCGGGCGGCTACTGGGACGTCGTCGAGGTCGATCCGCCCCGAGGGCTCGCCTTCGAGGACGGCTTCGCCAACGACGATGGCACCCCCAACGACAACATGCCACGTCCCAGGGCCCGGGTGACGATCGAGCCGATCGGCAGCGGCCGCACCCGCATGGTCTTCGAGAGCCGGTTCCCGAGCCTCGAGGCGATGGACCAGCTCGTCACGATGGGCATGGAGGAGGGTCTCACCCAGGCCGTCGGGCAGATCGACGCGATCCTCGCCGAAGTGGTCCCGGCGTGACCGCGCCGCCCTCCCCGACCACCCACAGCCTGCCCGTCCCGGGGGCCACGCTCGCGTACGACGTGCGCGCCGGTGACGGCGCCGAGCCCCCGCTGGTCATGATCGGATCGCCGATGGGCGCCGGCGGGTTCGTGACGCTCGCCTCGCACTTCACGGACCGCACCGTCGTGACCTACGACCCACGCGGCGTCGAGCGCAGCGTCAAGGACGACCCGGCCACCACCTCCACGCCCGAGCAGCACGCCGACGACGTCCACCGCGTCATCGAGGCACTCGATGCCGGCCCGGTCGACCTGTTCGCGAGCAGCGGCGGGGCGGTCAACGCCCTTGCCCTGGTCGCGGCCCACCCCGGGGACGTGCGCACGCTCGTCGCTCACGAGCCACCGCTCGCGGCGCTGGTCCCGGATCGGGATGGCGCCCTCGCCGCCTGCAGGGCGATCGCCGACGCCTACCTCCAGGGCGGCTTCGGGCGCGGGCATGGCCCGGTTCATCGGCGTCGTGTCCCACCAGGGGCCGTTCACGGTCGAGGAGGCTTCGGAGCCGGGTCCGGACCCGGCGATGTTCGGGCTGCCGACCGAGGATGACGGCAATCGCACGGACCCGCTGCTGTTCCAGAACATCATCACCTGCACGCACCACGAGCCCGACTTCGTGGCGCTGGCCGCCGCGCCGACCCGGATCGTGATCGCGGTCGGGCGCGAGTCGGAGGGCCAGCTGGCGTTCCGGGGCGGCATCGCCGCCGCCGAGCGCCTGGGCACCGACGCCGTCCGCTTCCCGAGCGACCACGGTGGCTTCCTCGGTGGCGAGTACGGACAGGCCGGCGACCCTGACGCGTTCGCGGCCACCCTTCGCGAGGTGCTGGCCGCCGACTGAACCGGCGATCAGGTGCTCACGCCCAGCCTCGCGAGCCCGGCCTCCGCGGGTGGGCAGCCTCCTGGGGCGGCCTCGATCGCGTCCCGATAGACGGTCGCCGCGGACACTCGATCCCCACGCTCCTCGCTCGCCTCACCGATCGCGACCAGGAGGTCGACGAACCGTGACCGCAGCGCCGCCCGCTTCGCCTCCACGAACGCGCTGTCGCCGTAGAACGGGCAGTCGTCCAGGTAGTCGCCGCGATACAGCGCCCGGGCATCCTTGAGCAGGGTCAGGGCGACGTCCGGATCGCTCGCCCTGCTCGCCTCGTCGAGGAGCATCGAGAACGCCGCGACATCGGACCAGTCGATGATCGAGGTGTCGAGGCGATACCGGTCGTTCTGGTGCCGGATCACCTGCCGGCCGCCGCCATCGGGGTCGAGGGTGTGACGGAGGCCGCCGAGCGTCCGATGGAAGGCGAGATCGGCCCGGGCGAGGTCGACGTCGGGCCACAGGAGCTCGAGGGCCTCGTCCTTGGCCACGCCGCGCTCGCCGCGGTCGAACAGGAACGCGAACAGGGCCTGTGCCTGGCGCGTCCCGGCCTTCTCGCCGCCCCAGCGCTGGATCTGGCCGGCCTCCCGATCCACCCGGAGGGGCCCGAGCGCCCTCACCTGGAGGCCCGGAGCGCCCGAGCTCCGCCGCACGAGCGCGGCGTGCAGGATCGATGCCGTCGAGTCCAGGTTGGCTCGTTCCTCGGTCAGGCTCCGGAGCGCCTCGACCTGCTCGTCCTCGATTCGTCCTGCCCGCAGGGCTGAGGCCACGTAGCGAGCCGACAGCTGGAGCAGCTCGGCATCCCGCAGCGGCAGCGGCCGTCCGGACCGCGTCCCGGCGACCCGGAGCTCGCCCAGCAGCTCGTTCTCGGCGACGAGCTGGATCGCGGGCGTCTCAGCTTCCGAGACGAACTCCGCGACACCGCCCCCTTCGGCGGCCAGCACCCGGCCATCGGCGGCCACCACGGACACCCCGGCCAGGTCCAGGGCCTGGCTCAGGCGCGCCAGCGCCGGACGAACGCCGGCATCCGCCGCCTGGGCGGTGAACCGTGGCTGGCCCACGACGCGGAAGAGGTCCCGGCGCGTGGCGCCCTGGGGTGTCCGGTCCGCGAGCCGCCGCCTCACCCAGCTGGTGACCGGATCGTAGAGCGCGATCACGATCACGACCGACAGGGCAGTCAGGATCGGCGCGTCGATCCCCAGCGCGCGTCGCGAGCCCTCGTCGATGGCGACCACGGCGGCGACCAGGGCGGATGCGCCGAACCCCAGGAGCACCGTCTCGCGGAACGCCCGCCCCGCGACGTCGGAAGCGAAGAACACTCCCGCCGAGAACACGACGTACGCGGCGATGATCACGGCCAGCGTGATGAACGAGACCCCGATCCATGGATCACTCTGCCCGATGACCGGCAGGATGCGCATCCCACCTCCGATCGTCGACGCGGCGACCATCGCCAGGACGGCGCGCAGATGCCGACGCCGCTCCGAGTCGATGCCCGGGCGACGCAGCGCCTGGGCCACCCACAGCAGCGCGGTCAGGATGGACCCGAACCGGACCACCGCCCAGACGGCGTAGAAGGCGACGCCCGGGACCGCCCCGAGGCTGAAGCTCGGCTCGATCAGCCGGATCGGGTGGCCGGGATCGAGGATCGCGGGAATCGAGAGCACGACGTTGAGCACGTAGAGCGCGGCGATCAGCCGGCGCTGCCATCGCGACGGATGCCCCTCGGTGGAGATCGCGAGCGCGAGATGTGCGAGCAGGGGGGTCGCCAGGCCGCTGGCCAGCTCCTCGACCGCATTGCCGATCCGGATGGCGACCGCGGCATCCGAGAGGCGCTCGACGACGATCGCGCTGCTCCACGAGGCGATGACCAGGGTCAGCACCGCGAACAGCACCCCGTTGGGCGTCCGGGATCGGGTCACCACCGTGAGCCCCAGCCAGACGCCCAGCACGGCGGTCAGCGAGTGCGCGACCACCTCGAGCTGCGCCGGCGTGGGCACGATCGCCCTCTCCCTCTCCTGGTTGCGTGCTGGGATTTGCAGCGTAACGCGTCCAAGTGACACCCGTCGGCCGGCGACGGGTCGGTCCCGATGCACCGCAGTCCTGCCGCAGTCTCGCCGCAGCGACCCCGCAGGGACGGGCGTGCATGGTGGGGGTCACCGACGGGACCGCGACCCGGCGTTGGGGGGTCGGCGTCGGGGGGCGGGGTGCGGGACATCGGTCGGCGGGGGGAACCGTCAACCGGGCGCTGCAGACATCGGGGACTGCAGCGCCCGGGCGCGGACCCGCCAGGGGTGGCTCGGACGCGCACGGGACCTCGGCCGCGAATGGGCGCCGATCGCTCGCCGGGCGCCGATCGCGGCCGCTCCGCCGCGCCACCCCCGGGCACCGGTCGACGCTGATTGACCACCAGGCAGTGGAATCCGGTCGGCTTTGTCTCATCGATGCCCGTGGGTCAGGATCCGAGCAGGGCGGGAGCCCGCCAGTACGTCCCCGTGGCCACCTTTATGACTCGCGGGCACGACAACGACATGCAGGCACCGGTTCTCATGCCCCGCAATCAGCGCCGGTACCGGGGACGCCGAGAGCCCGCCTCGCCTGGGGACAGCGGTCTGCCTCACACTGGGTGCGGCAGGCCGACCCCGGAGCGCCCAGGTCGGCCGTCATCTTCGCGCCGGAGAGATCTGATGCTCGGCTGCTACATCGACACCATGACGTGGCCGGAGGCTGAGCGAGCGCTCCGCGAGTACCCCGTGGTGGTGCTGCCGATCGGCGCCCGCACCAAGGAGCACGGGCTGCACCTCCAGCTCAACAACGACTGGCTCCTCGCCGAGTACCTCGCCCGCCGGGTGGCGGAGCGATCGAGGGTGCTCGTGCTCCCGACCCTCCAGTACGGCTACTACCCGGCGTTCCTCGAGTACCCGGGGTCGGTCTCTCTGTCGCTCGAGACGATGCGCGACACCGTGGTCCAGATCTGCCAGAGCCACGCCCGCCACGGGGCCCGCCGCTTCTACGCGCTCAACACCGGGATCAGCACGTTGCGCGCCCTCGAGCCGGCCGCCGAGCGCCTCGCGCAGGACCACCTCGCGTTCGCCTACACCGACCTGGGAACCGCCGCTGCGGACGTGGAGAGGGAGATCGTGACCCAGGCCGCGGGCACGCACGCCGACGAGGTCGAGACCTCGATGATGCTCTACATCGCACCCGAGACCGTGCGCATGGAGCTGGCCGAGCCCGACGTGCACCCGGCGAACCTGCCCGGCCCGCTCACCCGAACGCCAGATCCGGAGCGTGGCATCTACTCGCGAACCGGCGCCTACGGCGACCCCACCGCGGCCACCCGCGACAAGGGGGAGCGCATCGTGGAGGCCATGGTGGACCACATCGTCGCGTTCCTCGAGGCGTTTGCCACGCGGACGCCGTAGCGCCAGCGCACGTGCGGGCGCGGCCTTCCGTCGCCCGCGCGGCGACGGGCGCGTCTGCGGGTACCTTCGGGGGATTCCCGGCTGCCGGCCTATCCCCTACCGTCCCGCGTGATGACGCCGCCGTCGACCCCGCTGCATTTCGTGCTGCACCGCACGTCCGAAGAGATCTTCGAGCCCGACTCGGTGACCGAGGTCCCGCTCGTCCGGTTCTCCGCGTTCGCCGCCCATCACCGGATCTACGGCTGGGTGCGCCTGCGAGCTGACCGCCTCACCGACCTCCTCAACGCCCATGACGGGCTCGTGCTGACCGACGTGGAGATCGAGGACCTCGAAACCGGGGTGCGGCACCACTCGGATGTGATCCAGGTGTCGACCCGGGAGCTCGTGGCGGTGCACGCCGCTGGACCGCGCGGCGACGAGGCCCTGCGCCACCGGACCCGCTCGCACCCGGTTGTGGTTCGGATCGGCTCCTACCTCGTCGGCGGCCACCTCCACGCGGACCCCGGCGTCGACCCGCTCGAGAGCCTGCAGCTTCGCCCGGCGATGGTGCCCCTGACCGATGCCTGGCTCGAGTACTGGACCCATGGATCGCCACGACGACATGGAATCGGGACGATCATCGTGAACCGCGACGCCGCCGACTCCATGGAGCTCGTGACCGATGACGCGCTGATCGAGGGGATCCTGCAACCCACGGAGCTCGAGGGGGCGGACGCCGTCGCATCCGCGTAGCTCCCCAGCAAGCGAGGGTCCGGACACGACGCTCCAGGCGTGGGTGCCGGGGACCGCCACGCGCCATTGACACCGATGCCCGCCAGGCGACAACGTACGCGCATGTCGTACATCGTCGTCTCCGACGCCCAGATCATGTGTGCCTTCGGTGCGGCCCCCGGGACGCTCACGGTCCTCCCCTCCGGACCCGCCCTGCAGCAGATCGGCGGCAAGAACGTCGCCACGATCATGGACCACAAGCCCAACGTGAACATCGCCGCCTTCGGGATGTGCACGACCCTGTCCAACCCGCAGGTCGCGTCCGCCACGTCCGCGGCCTCCGGCGTCCTCACGCCCCAGCCGTGCATCCCCGTCACGACCGCACCCTGGACACCCGGGTCGTCGACCCTGATGCTCGGCGGTCAGCCGGTGCTCACGGATCCGTCGACCTGCATGTGCGCGTGGGGCGGGCAGATCAGCGTCGTCAACCCGGGCCAGCAGGTCGTCACGACCGGGTGACGGGGTGCAGCACCCGGGGTGAGCGGGCCGGCCCAACGGGCATGAAGCGGGGCGGTTGGTCCAGGGCGGCCACCGTGGCGATCCTCATGAGTGCCGCCGTCGCGAGTTGTGGCACCGCGGGACCTCCCGTCTCGCCTTCACTGCCTCCGGCACCCGCTGCTGAGCTCGTCTCCCGCCTGGTGGCGATCGACGACGCCATCAGCCGGTGGCAGTCCGCGCCCGACCCGGCCACGGCGCGAGTGGCCGCCGAGGAGGCGCGCAACCTGGTGGTTGGTCCTGCCGGCCCGCTCTACGGCGACGGCGATGGAGACGGCATGGTCGAGGGGGCAAGCGGGATCGGTCTGCTGCCCGGGTCCGCCGGGGAGCCCGGACTGGCGACGCCCGCGACGAGTGCCTGCGTCGAGCGTGACGTGCTCGGCGGCAGCTGGGCAGACCCGGCGGAGCGCTGGGCCATCCTCCGGACGGCGATCGACGAGTGGGGCACCCCTGAACAACACCTTCCCTGCCCTGCCGAGCCACCCGCAGCGGATCGTGGGCTGGGCGACGCTCGCGCTCGCCTCGACCGACCTGGCGGTCATCCACGAGTACGCCGGGCACGCCCGCCTGCACATCGACATCTCGATGCGGGCGGCCACCGCCTGCGCGCCGTAGCGAACCTCGCCCAGGCGACCGGTCCCTACCCAGCCACCACGAGCAGCGCGGAGAGCTTCGCCATGGTGTCGTCCATCGCCTGCTCGATGAGCGACGACTCCCCACGCGGATCGCGAGCGTGGAGGAAGAGGCTGATCCGGCTGCCGCCATTGCCCGCCGGCACGATGCGCATCGTTCCCCGGTAGTCGGGCGGGTTTCCCCAGTCGATGGATCGGGACCAGCGATCCGCGCGAAACCGCGTATCGCCCTCCTCGCGCCGCCCGTTCACCTCGGCCGCGACGTGCAGCTCCGTGCGCTGGCGGCCGGGCTCGTGACGCGCCTCTGTGAGCATCGAGACGAAGTCGGGAAGGTGGCTCGGGTCGGCCACGAAGTCGAAGGCCGTGTCGGGGTCGGCCGCGACCGTCACGTGGCGCTCGAAATCCGGCATCTCCGGATCCTCCGCGATCGGCCAGCCAGCGCCTCGAGGGAACGCATCGAGGGTCGCGGAGGCACGAGGCAAGCGTAGCCGGGCGTCGCAAGTGCCATCGGCTCGCCCAGCCGGAGCCGGGAGCATCCCTCGCTCGCGCACGCAGGTCGCTGTTGCCTGTGGACAGCGGGGCGCCGGAGGGCGCATCGTGGTGCCCCGTGGCACCGACCCGGCGCCCGCTGGAGGCACCCTGATGGACAAGAAGGCCAAGACACCCAAGAAGCCGAAGACCGCCAAGCCGAAGGGGACCTCGAAGGCCTCCTAGCCCTGGCGCCCCGGCCAGCACCGGCCAGTACCGGCTAGTAGCGGCTAATAGCGGCGACGGGGGCCCGTCTCCTCCTTGACCTTGGGCTCGCGGCCGGGCCGCGGCGGCCGGGGCAGGGTGCCGGGCGCCATGTCCGGCGGCTTGGGCAGGGGTCCCCGCGCTCGCGCAGCCTCGACTCCTCGCGCGAACTCGGCCGCCACGGGGGCCGGGATGCTCGCCTCCCAGGCACGCTGGACCTCGGCCATCCGGACCGTCTCTGTGGCGCGCTGCTCGCGCTCGTTCCTCGACCGCTTCGTCATCATTCCTCGCAGTCCGCGGGCCGGCTTGGCCCCGGGAGGCCCGATCGTACGCCCGTTGCGCCGATGGCGCGAGATTCGCCTGCCCGCAGGACTGTCGGGCCCCTTGCGTCGTGCCGATCCCGACGGCACCATTCCGCCCATGGGACACCCGTGGCCGCTGTTCGACCTTCGCCTGCGGACGCCTCGTCTCGAGCTGCGGCTGCCCACCGATGACGACCTCCTCGAGCCTCACCCGGATCGCCCGGGACGGCGTCCACGACCTGCCCCGGTCACCGTTCATCGTTGGCTGGGATGAGCTGCCATCCCCCGCCTTCGAGCGGCAGTTCCTGCTCCACTGGTGGCACGAGCGGGGCTCGTGGTCACCAACGGACTGGAAGCTGGGGCTGGTGGTCATCGCGGACGGCCAGCCGATCGGGATCCAGGACGTGCTCGCGACCGACTTCGGCAGGCGCCGGACCGTCCGGAGCGGATCGTGGCTCGGGCTGCCCTTCCACGGCCGCGGCTACGGGACGGAGATGCGGGCCGCGGTCCTGTGGCTGGCGTTCGAGGAGCTGGGGGCTGCCGTTGCCGAGTCCGGGTACATCGACGGCAACGAGGCCTCGGCGCGCGTCTCGGCGAAGCTGGGCTATGAGCCGAACGGCGTCCGCCAGATGGACGCGAGGCCGGGCCACGAACGCGAGGAGCATCTCGTCCGCGTGACGCCGGCAACCTGGCAGCGCGATCTCGTGCCGGTCACGGTCGAGGGCATGGACGAGTGCCGGGGACTGTTCGGGGAGCGCGACCTGGCGGCCGACGCCTGGATGACGCTATGAGCGGTGCCATGACCGAGCCGCCCGGTGCTGGTGCGGCGCCCGAGCCGGCGCTCGTACCCGAGGCCTTGATCGAGCCCGTCGACCCTTCGGGGCCGCCGGCACCGGTGGGCGACACGGCAGCGCGGCGCGGGCGCCCGTGGATCGCTGCCGCCCTCGTCGCGGGCCTGCTGCCGATCATCGCGGTCGGGGCGATCGCCGCCGGCCTCGTCGCATGGGATGCCGGGTACGAGGGCCGGATCCTGCCCGGGGTCCACGTCGGCAACGTCGACCTGTCCGGGATGGACGGGGCATCGGCAGCAGCCGCGATCGACGCCGCCTACCCGTTCGGGGAGGGGCGGCTCCTGCTGCGCACGCCCGACGGCGTCATCGAGATCCCCTACGCGGAGGTGGACCGGCGCCCCGACACGGCAACGCTCGTCGCGGAAGCGATGGCGTCCGGGCGGGCGGGTCCGGCGTTCGAGCGTGCGGTCACCGAGGTACGGCAGGCGCTCTACGGCACGGTCCTGGCACCGAGGGTCCTGGTCGACGACGCCGCCCTCGCCAGCGCGGTCACTGCCGGGCTGGCCACGCTGGATCGCCCTCCCGTGGACGCGACGATCACCATGGGCACCGACGGCCCGATCACGACCCCGGCCCAGGTCGGCAGCACGGTGGTCGCGGAGCCGATCGTGGCTGCGGCACTCGAGGCCGTGGGGCTGGTCGATGCCCTCGACGAGACGGTGATCGAGGTGACGGCCGTCGCGGTCCCGCCGGCGGTGGACGGCTGGACGGTTGCGAAGGCGTCGACCGCCGCCGGGCGCATGATCGGCGATGTCGCGGTCACCTTCCGCGACCAGACGTGGGCCATCCGCGCCGCCAGGGTCCGGAGCTGGATCGGGTTCGAGGCACGGGCGGACGGCACCGTCGTCCCCGTGGTCGATCCGGCGATGGTCGCCGCCTCGCTCAAGAAGCCGACCAAGGGCGTCCTCAAGGCACCGGTCAATGCGCAGTTCCTCAAGGGCCGCGGCGGCCGCGTGATCGGGGTCGTCGCCAGCAAGAACGGGCGCGAGCTCGATCCGGTCGCCACCGCCTCGCGGATCGTCGTCGAGCTCGAGGTCAGAGCGCTCGCGTTCCGGGTGGCGCCCGTACCCGTCGTGGTCACCAGGACCTCCCCCAGGCTCACGACCGAGGAGGCTCGCAAGACCGCGCCGGTGATGACCCGGCTGGGCAAGTGGACGACCTATTTCCCCATCAGCGACCGCAACTACTTCGGCGCCAACATCTGGAGGCCGGCCGAGATCATCGACGGGACCGTCCTCGCGCCCGGCGAGACGTTCGAATGGTGGAAGGCCATCTGGCCGGTCACCACCGCGCGCGGCTTCGGGCCCGGGGGCTTCATCGCCGGCAACCGCACCGACCCGACGGGGGCCATGGGCGGGGGCATGTGCTCCAGCTCCACGACCCTGTTCAACGCCGCGATGCGCGCCGGTCTCAGGATGGGCGCCCGCTCGAATCACCGGTACTCCATCAGCCGCTACCCGCTCGGGCTGGACGCGACGGTGTCGATCTCGGCGGGTGGCGGGCGCCAGACCATGTCGTTCACCAACGACACGGACCACAAGATCCTGATCCGCGGGATCAAGATCCGGCGCGGCTCGGCAGGCTACGTGCGCTACGAGATCTGGGGCATTCCCGACGGGCGCACGGTGTCGATCAGCAGGCCATCGGTGGCCGATGTCAGCAAGGCGACGACCAACATCGTGTACGTGGACAGCCTGCCGACCGGGGTCCGGGAGCAGACCGAGTACCCGTCCAACGGCATGAGCGTCTCCGTCACTCGCCTCGTGCGCAACGCGAAGGGCAGGATCATCCACCGTGACACGTGGTTCTCCCGCTACGTGCTGTGGAACGGGCGGATCGAGATCGGTCGCTAGCTCGAGGGCGCCGCGCGGCTTCGTCCGCGGGTGGGGTCGTCAGCCGTCGGAGTCGAGGTAGGCCAGCACCGCCAGCACGCGCCGGTGATCCGAGCGCGAGTCGGGAAGGTCCAGCTTGGCGATGATGCTGCTGATGTGCTTCTCCGCCGCGCCCTCCGTGATCGTCAGCAACTGCGCGATCCCGGCGTTGGTCCGGCCCTCGGCCATCGCGGCCAGGACCTCGCGCTCGCGGGGCGTCAGGGCGCTGAGCCGGTCATCCTGGCGGCGACGGACCATCAGCTGGGCGACCACCTCGGGGTCGAGGGCCGTGCCACCCGACGCGACCCGTCGCAACGCATCGAGGAAGTCCCGCACGTCGGCGACGCGGTCCTTGAGCAGGTAGCCCACGCCACCTCCACGGTCGGCGAGGAGCTCGCTCGCGTACTGGCGCTCCACGTACTGGCTGAGCACGAGGATGGGCGTGCCCGGGACCAGGCGCCGGGCCTCGAGCGCAGCCCGCAGGCCCTCGTCGCGCTGCGTCGGGGGCATGCGGACATCGACCACGGAGACATCCGGCCGATGCTCCACGGCTGCCCTGACGAACGAGGGTCCGTCGCCCACCTTGGCGACCACGGTGGCCCCGGACTCCTCGATGAGCCGCGTCAGGCCCTCGCGCAGGAGCACGGAATCCTCGGCGATGATCACGCGGAGTCCCTGGATCGACATGCCCTGATTCTGCCCGACCCGGGTGGTCCGCGGTGCCCGTGTCGCACACCTGGTGGTGGGGATTCCCCCACCCCGATCATGCCCGCTGCCCGGCTGGGATCGCGACCGCCGGCGGCCTACGGTGAGCGCATGACCATCCAGGCGTTCCTCGTGGTGATAGGGTCGGCCCGATGACGTCCAGCACCGCCCCCGCTCCCGGACCGGCCCCTTCGGCCTCCGTGTCTCCCGCCCGCCGGCGGAGCCCGATCGTCTCGTTCCTGATCTCCCCGGTGGACCCGGCCACGTGGCGGGCCGTGTTCGCGATCGGCTTCGGCTTCGTCGTGTCGGTCGTCGCGATCTCGATCGTCTCGGCGCTGTTCTCGATGGGCGGCTCGCTGCTGCTGTTCCTGGTGGGCTTCGTGTTCGTCGCCCTCGGCATCGAGGCCGCGCGGCTGGTGGCGCGGGTCGAGCGATGGCGGATGAGCCTGGTGGACGGCACCCGGCCGCTGATCCCCCACCGGTACAAGTCGGCCGAGGTGGCGCCCAGCGAGCCCTACGGGCCCTGGATCCGCAAGCTCGCTGATGCAGCGTTCCTCGACACCAGCCGCTGGCTCGACGTCGCCTACGTGCTGATCTCGTTCCCCCTCGCGATGATCGAGTTCACCGTCGCCGTCATGCTGTGGACGCTCTCCGTGGCGCTGGTGGTCGCGTCCCTGGCGCTCCTCGTGCTTCGTCCGGGCTGGGACGCCATCAGCATTGGCGGCGGTCCCATCTCTCCCGAAGGCGTGCTCGTCATCCTGCTCGCGATCGGCCTGATCCTGCTCCCGATCGCCGCATCCGCCACCAGGGGCATGGCGATCCTCCACCGGTACGTCGTGGAGGGCCTGCTGTGCATCAGCCCCGCTCAGGCCCTGCAGCGGGACAACGAGCGGCTCCGGGGCAGCCGTGCGGCGGCGATCGAGCTGGAGGCGTCCGAGCTGCGCCGGATCGAGCGAGACCTGCACGACGGCGCCCAGCAGCGCCTGGTCATGCTCGCCATCGACCTCACCCTGGCCGAGGACAAGCTCGAGACCGATCCCGCGGCCGCCCGAACGCTCGTCGCCGGGGCGCGGGACCAGGCGCGCCAGGCCCTTGCCGAGCTCCGCGAGGTCGTCCGTGGCTCAGCGCCGGCGATCCTCCTCGATCGCGGGCTCGCCGCGGCCCTGTCGGCGGTCGCGGGCCGGAGCACCGTTCCCACCTACATCGACAGCGGGCTCGTGGCCAACGAGCGACTCCCCCACGGCGTGGAGCGGGCGGCCTACTACGTGGTGACCGAGGCGCTGACCAACGTCGCGAAGCACGCCGGCGCCCGGCGTTGTGATGTCGCCATCCGCCGCTCCCCCGGCTGGCTGCTGGTCGAGATCCGCGACGACGGGGTCGGTGGCGCGACCCTGCAGGCCGGCGGCGGCCTGGCCGGCCTGCGTGACCGGGTCGAGGCCCTCGATGGGCACCTCGAGCTCATCAGCCCGGCGGGCGGGCCGACGGTCCTGCGGGTCTGGATCCCGGTCCCGGCCTAGCGTCGACAGCGCCCATCACCGGCGTACACTAGAACACCTGTTCTACTGCAAGCGGAGACCGGCGATGGCGGACTGGCTCGTGGACATCTCGACCGACCCCCGGCGCTTTCCGGTGGTCCATCACCGGCACGCGAACGGCACCCTCCGCGCGGAGCGCGACCGGACGCCGTCGGTGACCCTGGATCACGAGGGGCGACGCGTGGAACGCTGGACGTACGCCTGTCCGTGTGGCGAGCTCTACGACTGGGATCGTCAGCCGGGCGCCTGAACGCCGGAGCCAGGTGCCTGCGATCGCATCGTCGGACTCTCCTGGACGGCCCAGCTGTTGCCGTCCGGGTCGTCGAAGAAGAAGAACGAGTTCCAGTCGTCGCCCTTGCCATCGACGAAGGCCGTTCCATCGTGATGCTGGATCGCACTCACGGGCACGCCGTTCCTCGTCAGTCGCTCGTGCGCGGCCTCGATGTCCGCCACGCACAGCTGGAGTCCCTTGAGCGAGCCGGGGACCATGGCGGCGAGACCCTTGCCGATGGTGATGGAGCAGCCGGAGCCCTCCGGCGTCATCTGGACGACCCGGAACTCGTCGGTCGGGGCATGGTCCGCGTCGACCGGGAAGCCGAGCTGCCCGGCATAGAAGGCCTTGGCCCGGTCCACGTCGGAAACGGGCACCACCACGACCTCGAGCTTGAACTCCACCTGGATCTCCTTCCCTGGTCCTGAATCCCGATCCGTCAGGTCCGGGCGCCGATGCGCGTGGCCAGCTCCTCGAGACGCTGGTAGCCCTCCTCCATGCCGCCGGTCATGCCGGCGGAGAGCATCCCGTCGCGGTCCTGCGTGCTCTGGAAGGCGGAGGTCGTCCGGATCAGGGTTCGGGTCCCTTGCGCCACGAGGTCCAGCGTGTCCAGCGAGACGTGCCCCGGATACCCCAGGAACTCGAACGTCTGGACGATCCGGTCCGGCGCCGGATCGCCGTGGAACGTTCCGTGGAACACGTACTCCGTACCGTCGGTGTCGATGTGGACATAGCGGTACGCACCCCCGTGACGAACGTCATACTCCTCGACGCGCATCCTCAGCCGGCGCGGTCCGAGCCACTGGACGAGCAGATCCGGCTCGGTGAACGCGCGGAACACGAGGTCTCGCGGGGCGTTGACCTCGCGCTCCACGATGACCAGCGTGCTGCGCGGGGTCGGCGGTGACGTGGAGAGCGGGGGTGTCGGTGGTCACGGGACGCGTCCTTTCGGGGTTCGGGCGGTGGCCTGCTCGCGTTCATCGGTCCTGGCCTGCAGGCTGTCGAGCAGCTCGTCGAGCCGCTCGAAGCTCACATCCCAGTATTCGCGGTAGCCCGCGAGCCAGGAGGTTGCCTCCCGCAGCGGCTCGGCGCGCAGGTGACTGAGGCGGGCGGTTGCCCGCCTGCTGCGGGTGATGAGCCCGGCCTGCTCCAGCACGCGAAGGTGTTTGGAAATGGCCGGCTGCGAGATGGCGAACGGGGCGGCGAGCTCCCCGACCGTGCGGTCGCCGTCGATGAGGCTGGCGAGGATGGCCCGGCGGGTGGGGTCCGCGAGGGCTCCGAAGACGCCACTCAGCTGGTCGCCTGACATATCGATAACCTACTGGTTATAGAGTAGGACGCCATTGAATACCAGGCCGTCGCCAGTGTCAACCCTCCGGCCCGGTCAGGGCAGCGCTTCGCCCTTCGCGAACCGGACCATCAGGTCCGTGTAGCCCTCGATCCCCCGCTCGTAGCCGATCGCCCACCAGCCGGCGCCGGCCAGCCCGCGCTCATTCGCGAGCGCGAGCTTCACGGCCAGCGTCTCGGGCGAGTCGACGTACACCGCCCGCCACGTCCGGGTGTCCGCCGAGGCCCCGGGTTCGATCGAGGGTGCCCCCACCGACCCGTCGGAACCCACGAGGTAGACATCAACCTGCTCGACCCCGTCATGCGCGGGCACCGCGCCAGGGTCGAGCAGGAGGTCCACGTGGCTGCGCGGGAACCAGGCTGCCCCCCGATCGGTGGACGGCGCCCCGACGACCGGTCCCGCGACCGGCCACTCGACGCCGTACAGCGGGAGACCCAGCAGCAGGCGCTCGGGCGGCACGCCCAGGGACGCGTACATGTCGACCGAGCGTCTGAGGGACAGGCTCTCGCCGTCGCCCCGGTCCAGCGGGGACGTGGCGCCGGGCTGGGAACGACTCGTGCGGTAGTCGTAGCCCATCAGGAAGATGCGATCGACGCCGGCGGACGCGGCCGCCGCGGCCATCGCGGCTCCCACGGTGTGCGCACCGGTCGCCACCGAGACCTGGTCACCGGGATCGGCGGCCACCACGGCCTCCCGGATCGCGACCAGGAACGCCGAGAAGGCCGGAACGAGCGTCGGGTCCAGGGCCTCGATGTCCACGTTGATGCCGTCGAGACCCAGGTCGCCCACGAGCGCGACCAGCTCCGAGATCACCGAGGCCTGTCGGTCCGGCCGGCCCAGCAGGTTGCGGTTGCGACTGGCCCCGAAGCTCGTGTACACGAGCTCGACCCGCGTGCCGCGATCGTGGGCCTCGTCGATGAGCCGCCGGCCGACATCGCCGGTGATCAGCGAATAGCCCCGCAGGCCGGTGTTGAGCGCGCCACTGCCGGTGTGCGTGACGCTGAACAGCGCGAGCGTCGTGAGCGGGGTGCGGGCCAGGTGGTCGGCGATGCCCTCGTCGTCCATCTCCCAGTACGGCAGGTAGCCATAGAGCTCGTGGCCCGGCGCCGGGATAACAGGAGGCGGCGGCGAGGTGGTCCCGGCCGGATTGCCGCTGGCGGCGGCGCCCGATGCCGTCGGGCTCGCGGTCACGAGTGGGTCCCCCCCGCACCCGGCGAGGACCGCGACGAGGAGCAGGGCGAGCGCCCGGGAAGCGGCACCATTCGAGATCAGCACGGGCTGAGGGTGCAGCCCGGGGGATCGGCGGTCAACTGCTGGTCGTGCTCGCTGCCGCGCGGGTGAACGGATCACAACCCGAACCTCACCTCGGCCTCTTGACGTTGCTGCCGGCCGGGCACAGGATCGGACGACGAAGAGGTCGATGCCATGACGGTTCAGATGACGGACCCGAGGCGTTCCCGGGCAGCGATGGCACTCGAGCGGCGGGCGATGGCCCTATGGCCCCGTCTCGATCGGGCGGCGCTCCGGCGCTGCAGGCAGGATCCGGACAAGATCGCCGAGCTGATCGCGCGGCGAACCGCACTGTCCCCGGAGACCATCAAGCAGGTCCTCCTCATGCCGCCCGTCAGCGACGAGGACGTCTCCACCTGGTTCGGTTGACGATCACCGGGTCATCCCTGGCCGGACTCGAACTGGAGACGATAGAGCCGCGCGTACAGGCCGCCCGCCGCCAGCAGGTCATGGTGGGTGCCCAGCTCCACGAGCCAGCCGTCGTCAAGGACCGCGATCCGTGTCGCCGCCCGGATGGTGGACAGGCGGTGGGCCACGATCACCGTGGTCCGACCCAGCTTGAGCCGGTCGAGCGCCTCCTGGACCAGGCGCTCCGACTCGTTGTCTAGCGAGCTCGTGGCCTCGTCCAGCAACAGGATGGGCGGGTCCTTGAGGATTGCCCGGGCGATCGCGATCCGCTGGCGCTGCCCGCCCGACAGGCGTGAGCCGCGATCGCCAACCGAGGTCGCGTACCCGTCGGGCAGCGCCTCGATGAACTCGTGGGCGTTGGCGGCCCGGGCGGCGGCCTCGATCTCCGCGTCGCTGGCATCGAGCCGCCCGTAGCGGATGTTGTCATGGACCGTCCCGCCGAACAGCACCGCCTCCTGCGGTACGAGGCCGATCTGCGAGCGCAGGCTGGCGGCGGTCACGTCGCGGACGTCGATCCCATCCACTCGGACGGCGCCGTGGGTCACATCCCACAGGCGCGGGAGCAGGGAGACCAGCGTGGTCTTGCCGGCACCCGACGGGCCGACCAGCGCGAGCACCTCACCGGCCGGGATCTCCAGGCTCACCTTGCGGATGACCTCGCTAATGCCGTCGTAGGCGAACGACACGTGGTCCAGGCTGATGGCGCCGCGCACGCGTGGCAGCTCGAGGGCTCCGGGTGCGTCGCGGATCGAGGGTTCCAGGTCCAGGATCTCGAACACCCGGGCCACGGCGCCCGTCCCCTCGCGGAACTGGCCGTAGAGACCCGCGATGCTGGCCAGGCTGCCCCCGATCGCCACCCCGTAGAGCAGAAACCCGGTGAGCGTCCCGATCGAGAGGCTGCCCTCGATGACCTGGTGTCCGGTGTACCACAGCAGCAGGGCGATGGCCCCGAACCCGAGGAAGCCCATCAGGGCGCCGAACCCGGCCCGCCACAGCGCGAGGCGCGACCCCTGGGCGACGACACCGCCGAGGTCCGTCCCATAGCGTTCGGCCTCGAAGCCCTCGCGGACGTAGCTCTTGACAACCCGGATCCCGCCGAGCGCCTCCTCGGCGGTGACCGTGCTGTGGGCGATCGCGTCCTGCACCTGCGTGGCGACGCGCTGGAGCGGGCGCCCGAACACGATCGCGACGACGATCAGCGCCGGAGCGAGCAGCAGCACCACCAGCAGCAGCGTGGGACTCAGGGTGAACAGGATCACGACCGAGCCCACGAGGGCGATCACCGACGACAGCAGCGAGGTCGTCGTCTGGGTCAGCATCGTGCGCACGAGCGTCACGTCGCTCGAGAGACGGGAGACCAGCTCCCCGACCCGGCTCCGCGCGTGGAAGTCGAGCGACAGGGTGACCAGCCGCTCGAACAGCTCGCCGCGGAGCTGGGCCACGATCCGCTCCCCCACCACGCCCAGGAGCCAGGTCTGGACGAAGCCGCCCGCGGACTGGCCCAGGAACAGGACCACGAGCCCGGCGACCAGGCGGTCCAGGCCCGCGCCGTCGCCCCCGGCGACCACTTGGGTCACCAGGCCCGCGATCACGAGCGGCACGAGCAACCCGAGCCCCGACCCCAGGACCAGCCCCAGGATGGCGACCGAGAACGGGCGGAGGTGGGGCCGCAGGTAGCGGAACAGGCGCCGCCACGGCACGCCGCCGCCGGCGAACGCCCGCCGCGCCAGCTCGAGCGGCGATGGGCGCCTGGGTGCCGGGGGTTCCATGCCGGCGATCATGCCACGGGGGCCGCATCAGCCCCGCGAGCGGTCGGCAGGATCAGCCGCGGATCGAGGCCATGATCGCGGCGGCGTCCCGCGTGATCGGCGAACGAGGCCTGGGTCCCCGGGCGGGTGACGCTGTCGGCCGCGAACGCACAGCCCAGGCGGGCAGCCTCGGCGGCACCCCAGCCGTACGCGAGCCCGACGGCGAACGCTCCCACGAACGCATCTCCCGCCCCGGTGGTGTCCAGGGCACGGACCTCGACGGCGGGTACGCGGACGATGGCTGCGCCGCGCGGGGCCACGGCGGCGCCGCGCTCGCCGAGCGTCACCACGAGCGACACGCCGAGGCGCGCCGCAAGCGCCGAGATCCGCGCGTCCTCGGCGCCCGGATCCCCGTCCAGGGTCCCGCCGCCGATGAGCGCGAACTCGTGCTCGTTGGGCACGAGCCAGTCGGTGGCGGCGAGGAGCGCGGGATCCGGGTCGTCGGCCGGGGCCGGGTTGAGCACGGTCGTGATCCCCCGGGCACGCGCCGCCGCGAACGCCGCCGCGGTGACCTCCTGGGGAATCTCGAACTGGCCCACGACGACGGCGGGCGAGACGGCCTCCACGGCCTCGACCGCCAGCGCCACGGGGACCTGGAGGTTGGCGCCCGGGACGATGATGATCCGGTTCATGCCCGCGCCGTCCACCCAGATCGGCGCCACGCCGGACGACCCGGAGACGCGCCGCACGTACGTGGTGTCAACGCCCTGCTCGGCGAAGTTGGCCAGGGTCTCCGCCCCGTACGAGTCCTCGCCCACGGTGTTGACCATCGCGACCCGGGCCCCGAGTCTCGCCGCCGCGACCGCCTGGTTGGCGCCCTTGCCGCCAAATCCCATCCGGAAGTCCGTCCCGACCAGCGTCTCGCCCGCCTCGGGCAGGCGGTCCGCATAGGCGATCAGGTCGATCATGGTGCTGCCGACGACGAGGACGGACGGGTTCGCCATCCTGTACTCCTTGCGGCGGGGCCGACGCGGCCTCAGGATCGCGTGAGCGCACGTCGAGCAGCCAGCACGCTCCCGACGAACACGACGCTGCCCCCGACGACCAGGGCGATGGCGACGGGACCGGGCACCACGAGCATCGTAGCCCCCGACGCCCGCCAGGCGGTGAGCGCCAGCCAGATTCCGGCCGCGCCGGCCAGCCCGGCCGCAACGATCGCAACCGAGCCGGGTGTGTCGAGCTCCACCCGCCTCCAGGACGTGCGTCGTCCGGCCCCGAGCCCTCGCGCCTCGAGTGCCAGCACGAGGACCGTCATCCGGTCGAAGGTCCCCGCGGCCACGGGCACGAGCAGGGGCCCCAGGGCGGTGATGCCACGGGCGCGAAGGCCCCTCCCGCGCTGCGCATCCAGGACCTCCCGCAGCTCGCGCTGCAGGACCGGGATCAGCCACAGCGAGAGCATCGCCATCAGCGCCACCTCGTATGGGATGCGCATGGCGCGAAGCGCCGCGAACAGGTCCGCCGGCTCCGTGGTGGCCAGCAGCGCCACGGACACGACCTCGAGCACCACCAGCCGCCCGATCAGCACGAGGGCGTGCGCCGTTCCTTCAGCGTAGATGGCGAGCGGGCCGGCCACCATGGCGGGCTCGCAGCCGCCCGCCCCACAGGCGACCGGGGCAATCGACTGCAGGACGAGGATCGACGCGCCGATGGGCGCCAGCAGCACCAGCGTGCGAAGCACCCGGGTGGCAACGCCGGCCGAGACGGCCACAAGCCAGCCTGCCAGCCCGAGAACCGCAAGGACCAGCGGGTTGAACGTGAGCAGGACCACGATGACTGTCGCGGCCAGCCACGCCAGCTTCGGCAGCGGGCTCACCCGAGCCAGCCATCCCCCCGGGATGCGCCGGGACGCTGCGGTCATCGACCGGCCCGGCTTCGTGCTGGCCGTTCACGCTGGTGATCAACTCCGCTTCGGTAGACCGTGCCCATGCAGGCCCGGACGCGCGACGGCGACAGCGTGGCGAGTCACCTGGGGCGCGACGAGACCGGCAGCGACGCCGGCCGTCGCCGACACCGATCGCGGCGGGCCGTCGGCGCGACTGCCGCCGGAGAGCACCAGATGCGGCTCGCCGTCCCAGCGAGCATCGGCATGTCGTGCGAGGTGCTGACCACGCCACGCCCTCACTCGCCAGCGAGCGCACGAGGATCGCCACCTGCTCCGCGACCAGGTGGTCCTGCCCCGCCGTCGGCTCGTCGAGGACCAGGACCCGCGGCTCCATGACCAGTGATGGAGGCGAGGGCGACGAGCCGGCGTCGGGGCCGGGGAAGGCTGAAGGGGGACGCGCCCAGCACGTCCTCCAGCCCCAGGCGCGCGGCGACGGCGGCAACCCGACCGGCGACCGCACCGGCGGGAACCCCGAGGTTGTGTGGGCCGAAGGCGAGCTCATCCGCGACGCTACGGGCGAACACTGCGTTCGCGGGTCCTGGATGACCATCCCGACCACCCGGGCCAGTTCGTCGATCCGCTGCTCCCGCGTGTCCCGGCCACCAACGAGGATGCTGCCGCTGGTCGGCCGGAGGAACCCGGCCACGAGGCGGGCGAGCGTCGTCTTGCGGCGCGTTCGTGCCGCGATCCCGATCGCCTCGCCCGCGCTGACCGCGAAGCTCACGTCGTCCACCGCGAGCGAGCCGCCCGGGTACCGGAAGGCGGCCTCCCGCACGGCGACCAGGGGCCGCCCGCCGCCAGGCACGGCCGGGTCGCGGCTCATGGCCGCCCGGCCAGCCACGCGACGCCGTCCGCGAACGTGACCGGCAGCCGACCCCGCCCGGAGACCTCGACCCCCAGGGCAACCGCGGTCACATCGGGGACGCGCATTGCGGCAAAGGCAGTCGCAGCCGGATCTCCGAAGACCGATGCCGGGGAGCCGTCGGCCACGAGCCGCCCGCCGTCGAGCACCAGCACCCGGTCGGCCCGTTCGGCCAGCATCTCGACGTCGTGATCGACCACCAGGACCGCCACGCCGATCCGCGTCAGCGAGGTCGCGGAGCGCGTCATACACGGCCGCGCGACCGAGCGGGTCCAGCCCCGCGGTGGCCTCGTCGAGCACCAGCACCCTCGGTCGCATCGCGAGCATCGACGCCAGCAGGAGCCGCTGCTGCTGACCCCCGACAGGCTTGCCGGGAGCGTGCCTCGGCCGCGAGGTCCTGGTCCGGGCACCTGCTCACCGCCTACGTCTGGCGCGGGGCATCAAAGAGCACTCCCGGCCGAGCGACATCTGTCGGCCCGGCTCATCGGCTCGAGCCGTCGTGGGTCGTCGAGCTCGCCGCCACGCTCGTGTTCTGCACGGTCGTCTTCACGGCGGTCCCGGCGACGCGGACTCCCTGATCACGGTTGCATCGACGGCTACGGCACGATGCCGTCGAGGCAGCGGCCGAGGTCGACTTGCCGGCACCGTTGCAGCCCAGGATCCCCGCGATCTCGCCCGCCCGCAAGTCGAATGACCGCCGGGCAGAGCGTCGCGGCCCTGGCCCGGGTACCGGACGACGACGTCGCGGACCGAGAGGACGGGTTCCGGCTCGCCGGGGGCAGACACCGCGTGGTTCAGGCAGGCGCCTGGGTCAGGATCACGACCGAGGCCAGGGCGATCCCGGTCACCACCCCCGCAAGGGCGAAGACCAGCCGGCGCGTGCCGGGCTCCCCGGGGAGCTGGGCCTTCGCGACGACCGCCATCGGCAGAGCCGCCGTGATCGCGAGTCCCAGGTAGGCGGAGATCACCTTGTCCGGTACGGAGGCGAGCATGTTCGAGACGAGCGCGGCCCGTTCCAGCCCGAAGCTCGCGAGCGCGGCCGTGATCAGGTCGGAGGGATGGCCCGTCGAGCCCCCGAACACGAACAGCACGATCGGCGTCGCGACGACGCCGGTCACGACACCGACGACCACCGCGACGACGAAGAACCCGACCGGGCCCCGTCCGAGGCGCATCGAGCGGATCCCGTAGCCCCAGACCAGCGCCGCGACCACGTTGACGGGAGCGAACAGGAGGTTCGCGACGTCGTTGGGCGGGAGGACGACCGGCACGGCGTTGGTCAGGACCCCGGCGAGGGCGCCCCACCAGGGTCCGAGGATGACGGCCGCCAGGAACGTGCCCACGGTGTCGAGGAACAGCGGGACGCCGGTGACGCGGGTCGCGAAGTAGGCGACGTAGTTGATCGCCACCGCGAGCGGGATGAGCGCGATGATGAGCGTCGTCGAGGGTCTCGGCACACGCCGCGCGCCCGCATCGGATTCCATCTCGACCATCGCCCTCCGTGACGCCGGCAGCCACCGGTTCCGGTGCAACTCCACGGACGTGATGCGCGACGCGTGGCCGTCGCCGGTGGCGCCGATCAGGCCGGCGGCACGTTCTGGACATGGCGGAACAGGTTGTCCGGGTCATAGCGGCGCTTGACGGCCGCCAGCCGGTCCCAGGTCGCGCCCGGGTACGCCCGGCGCACGCCGCCGTCGCCCTCGTCACCGAGGAAGTTCACGTACGCGCCCCCGGCAAGCTCCAGGTCGCGGGCGAGCCCATCGACCCATGCCGCCTCATCCGGCCTGTCCTCCAGGGCTGCGGGAATCGACAGCACGTAGGCCATCAGGCGCTGATCACGATGGGCGTAGGCGGTGGCCTCCGCCGGAACGCGCGCCATGGCACCGCCCAGCGGGCGCAGCTGGACCACGCGCATCGGTGAGGCCGCTTCGGCCAGCCGGTCCAGGGCGCGCGCAGCCCTTGCCTCGTCGAACGCATCGATGAACCCGGTCCGGCTCACGACGATCGGGGGCTCCCCCTCGCCCTCGGGCGGGTACAGCTCCGGGTAGCCGATCGGCCGGAGCATGTCCACGATGGGCTCGGCCAGCGCCCGGAGCGGGGCCAGTGCCTCGACGCCATCGGCCGCAGCTCCCGCGTGGCAGGCTTCGATCATGATCACGACCTGGCCGTGCACGTCCGGTGGCACGAACGGCATCGGCGGGCAGCGCATGACGTTGACGATCGCCGACAGCGCATCGGGGGCGTCGTCGAGGACCCGGACGACCCCCGCCAGGGTCGCCGCCGTCGCGGGCAGGAGCAGCATGCCGCCGGTGACCTCGCCGACGGGATGCAGGCGGAAGTGCAGCCTCGTCACCACGCCCAGGTTGCCGCCGCCGCCACGCACCGCCCAGAACAGGTCAGGTTCGTGGTCCGCGTCCACGATCCGCACCGCGCCGTCGGCGGTCACCAGCTCGGCCCCGAGCAGGTTGTCGATGGTGAGCCCGTGCTTGCGGACCAGGTACCCCACCCCGCCACCGAGCGTGATCCCGGCGATCCCCACGGATCCCGTGTCGCCGAACCCGGTGGCCAGGCCGTGCGCGGCTGCGGCCTCCGTGTAGGCCAGCGCCGTCAGTCCGGCGCCGGCCCAGGCCGTGCGGCCCTCGACGTCGATCTCGAGATCCGTCAGGTCCCGCGTGTCGATGAGGATCCCGCCCTCGATGGCCGAGTGGCCGGCGCCGCTGTGACCCCCGCCCCTGACCGCGAGCTCGAGACCTGTCTCACGCGCGATCGAGATGGCCTCCTGCACGTCCGCAGCGCTCCGGACCCGCATGATCACCGCCGGCTTTCGATCGATGCCGCCGAGCATCACGGCGCGCGCCAAATCGTATCCATCGTCACCGGGGGCCAGGACGGTTCCCGTGATCCGCCGGCGGATGGCCGGCAGGTCGGGCGCTTGGGACAGATCGGACGGGGACGACACCGTGAGCCTCCTGCCTGCAACGCGAACTCGAGCGCACGGATCGTACCGAACACGGTGGCCCGCGAGAACCCGGAATTCGGCACCTGTGTCCGGTGCGAACGCTTGCTCGCTCCCCTAGGCTGGTACCTGTCGAGCCTGGATCCCGAAGCCGGAGATCGCCATGACCGCGCGCTGCGTCCTGCTCCTTGGCACGCCCAAGGGCGCCTTCATCCTCGACGGCGATGCCGATCGCCGCGACTGGGCGCTGCGAGGCCCCCTGTGCGGCGGCTGGCCCGTCCACGACATCTCGGTCGACGCCTCCACCGGAGCGCTGCTCGCGGGCGCGGGCAGCCCGTGGTTCGGGCCGGCCGTCTGGCGGAGCGAGGACCTGGGCGAGACATGGAGCCACTCCTCCGAGGGACTCACCTACGGAGACGACGGTCCCAAGGTCGCCACGGTCTGGAACGTCACCGCGGGGATCGATGGCAGCCTCTACGCGGGCGTGGAGCCCGCCGGCCTGTTTCGGTCCACCGACGGCGGTGCCACCTGGTGCCACGTCGAGGGCCTCACCGACCACCCCAGTCGCCCGGAATGGGTGGGCGGCGCCGGCGGCCTGATCCTGCACACGATCGTCCCCCACCCCACCGACCCTGCGCGCCTGTGGGTCGGGATCTCCGCGGTCGGCGTGTTCGAGACGCGCGATGGCGGCGCCACGTGGCACACGCGCAATACCGGCGTGCGAGCCGAGTTCAACCCCGAGAACCGCTTTCCGGAGTTCGGCCAGTGCGTCCACAAGCTGGTCATGGCCAATGACGGCGGGGAGCGCCTGTACCAGCAGAACCACTGCGGCGTGTACCGGACCACCGACGGCGGCGAGCGGTGGGAGGAGATCACCGGCAGCCTCCCGTCGGACTTCGGGTTCGCGATGACGGCCCATCCGCGGGACCCGATGACGGCCTGGAACATCCCGCTCACGGACCCCACGGAGGGGCGGATGATGCCGGGCGGCGCTGCGGCCGTGTGGCGCACGCACGACGGGGGCGAGACCTGGATCCGATCAAGTGACGGCCTGCCACAGGAGGATGCGTTCGTGGGCGTCCTCCGCGAGGCGATGGCCCACGATGCGCTGGATCCCGCGGGTGTCTACTTCGGGACCAGCACCGGGCAGGTCTACGGCTCCGCTGACGAGGGGCGCACCTGGTCCAGGATCGGCGACAACCTGCCGCCGATCTGGTCGGTGGAGGCGCATGTCGTTGACTGACGCGGGGGCGCCCGTTCCCGTCACGGTGCACCTCCCGCGGTCGCTGGTCGCGCTGTTCCCGGGGACCGAGCGGCAGCTGCCGGCCACCGGCTCGACCGTGCTCGAGGTCGTGCGCGACCTCGACCGCCGGGTGCCGGGCCTGGCCAACCGGATCCTGGACGCGGGGCCGGTGATCCGGACGCACCTCAACGTCTTCGTCGACGGCGAGCGAGCGTCGATCGACAGCCCGGTTCCGCCGGGCGCGCGGATCCACGTCATCCCCGCAGTGTCCGGAGGCTGAGCGCGCCCTCGTCGCCTGTGGCTACCCGCGCCCGCCCAGGAGGTCGGCCGCCTCCCCGACGGCGGCTCGCTGGGGATCGGTCTGGAGGTGCCGGCGGTCGTGCGATGACGTGTGCGCGAACCCTTCCAGGCGGTCGCTGAGCCCGCGGAGGCGCTCCAGCTGGGACGCCTCGATGTCGGGCCACCACGCCGGGACCTGCCGCCGATCCACGAGCGCCAGCACGTGGTCCAGGCAGAACGGCGCCCCGGCGACCGCGTCGGCCCAGGCCGGGTCCTCGGCGAGGGCGACGAGCCCTTCCACCACCCACTCGTCCGACTCGGCGAGTCGTCGGCAGACGGGGCAGTCCGGCGGGCGGGAGGCCTCCCGGACCCGTCGCCTGCGCGATCGGCCGCCCGCCGTGTGGACCGCCTCGAGCTCGCGGAGCCGCACGGCCAGGGTCGCTCGCAGCAGGATCGCCGCCCCCAGCGTGCCCGACCGCCGACGGTCCGCGTCGAGGACCGCGCGGCAGTGCCCGGCACAGAACCCGCGCCCGGCGTCCAGCGTCGCTCGGAACGGGACGTCGTTGACGCTCTCCGCGAGGATCGACTCGAGGTACAGGCCCTCCTGCCGGGCGCGCTCGCGGCACAGCGGACAGCCGGAGCGACCGAATGCATCGGCAAGGTGGACGTCGGCGCCGGACCGAGCCGGGAGGCGACTCATGCCCCCATGGTGCGGCCTCGGGCAGCGTTCCGCACGGCCGATCGAGCCCCGCCATGCCGGCTGCCCGCCTGCGCCCGAGCCCACCGCCCTCGCGACGGGCGGGACCTTCGTGCGCGCAGGGCCCGGACCTTCCACCGGTGGTCCCTCCGGTGCGCTCGGGTGAGGATGGAGAAGGCCCTGGTTCGCCCGCCTCGTGCACAGTGGAGTCTGGTTCCTTGCGACGCGCGTTCATCGCCGCCCTTTCCCTGTCCCTGCTGTGGCTGGCCATGCCCGTCGCCCCCGTCCTCGCCGCCTCGGAGGCGAAGGTCGTGGTCGTCGTGGGCCCCGTCGGCAGCTCCACCGCGCACTACAAGGACGACGCCAACCAGGTCGTCGCGGAAGCCCGGCGCTGGACCCCCAACGTGGTCAAGGTCTACACGCCCAACGCGACGTGGGCGAAGGTGAAGGCGGCCGCCCAGGGCGCGAGCGTGCTGGTCTATCTCGGTCACGGCAACGGCTGGCCCAGCATCTACGCCCCGTTCCAGACCCTCACCAAGAACGGCCTGGGCCTCGACCCGTCGACCGGCGCCGACTCCACGAAGACCGTCTACTACGGCGAGCAGTACATCGCGCGCGACATCCGGCTCGCCCCGAACGCGGTCGTCCTGCTCTATCACCTGTGCTACGCCTCGGGCAACACGGAGCCCGGGCTCGCGGTCGGCAGCTTCGCGGAAGCTCGGGAGCGGGTCGACAACTACGGGTCCGGGTTCATCGGGGCGGGAGCCAGGGCCGTCATCGCCGAGGGTCATCCCGCCCACCCGGTCGTCGACGCGGTCCGCCAGCTGTTCACCACCAACCGCACGCTGGAGTCCGTGTTCCGCAGCGCGCCCACCGCCCGCGGCAACGTCCTTGGCCCCTACCCGTCCGAGCGCACCCCTGGGCTGTCGTTCCTCATGGACCCTGATTCCAGCGCCCCGTCCGGCTTCTACCGCTCGATCATCGGGGACCTCTCCCTGACCACGAGCCTGGTGGTGAGCTCCGGCCTGGTCCCAACCGACATCGCGCCCGGGGATCTCGTGGTGCCGGGCTCGGCCGAGGTCGTGGCTCCCGAGGGGGCCGGCCTGTGGGGGAAGGCCGGCAATGCCGCCGATCCCGAGTCGATCGCCCCGTCCGTGCTGCCGGCCGGCACAAGGCTCCGCCTGACGTCCGAGGAGGCCCAGGCGGCCGACGGCACGCGCATCCTCGGGGTCAGGGTCCTGGGCGGCACGGGCACCGGGTTCGTGCGGTCGACGACCCTGGCGCCGCGCGACAGCACGGGTCCCGATGCCTGGTCGCTCGACCAGAGCGCACCCTGGCTGTCGCCCAACGACGACGGCACCAGCGATGCCCTCGTCGTCGCCGCCCGCTTCTCGGAGACCGCCTCCGCGGTGCTCAGGATCAAGAACGCCGCCGGGACCACCGTGAAGACGCTCTCGACGACGGGCGACATCGCCCGGTTGACCTGGGATCTCCGCACCCCGGCGGGCGCGAACATCCCGGATGGCGCCTACACCTGGAAGCTGAGCGCCGCCGATCCCTGGGGGAACCCAGCCTTCACGGCATCCGGCGGCTTCACGGTCGACGGCACGGCCCCGGCCACGACCGCCACCACGGAGGCGACGGCCGGCACCAACGGGTGGCTGGTGGCTTCGCCCACGGTGACCCTCTCCGCGCGTGATGGCCTGTCCGGGGTCCGAACGGTCAGCTGGCGGATCAACGGTGGCAAGGCGAAGACCTACGGCGCCCCTGTCGTCGTCGAGGCCAACGGCACCGTGACCTTCGAGTACCGGGCCGTGGACAACGCCGGCATCCGCGAGCCATGGAGGAAGCTGGCGCTCAAGGTCGACACGGCTGCACCCTCCGTCGTGCTGGCCAAGACCGGCAAGGCCGGTGACGTGCCGGACACCTGGCGTGGGAAGGTGACCATCACCCCCGAGATCCGGGACGCCGCCTCCGGCGTGGCGACCGCGCGGTACAGCGTGGACGGCGGCGGCACCGCGCCCGTCGGTCCGGATCCCATCGTCGTGAGCGGCAACGGGGCGCACACGATCGTCGTGACCGCCACCGACGTGGCGGGCAACCGGACGCGCCTGGTGGAGACGTTCGTGATCGACTCGATCGCCCCGACCGTGGACCTGCTGGTGACCGATCCCACGATCCCCACGGTGAGTCCCAACGGCGATGGCCGCGGTGACCGGGTCTCGATCCCCTTCTCCGTCTCGGAGCCGGCAACGGCCATCGCGACGATCACCAGTGCCGGCGGCATCCTCGTCCGCACGATCACGCAGCCGGCCACCTCCGGACCCAACAGGCTGGACTGGGACGGCACCACCGACGCCGGCGCACCGGTGCCGGACGGGCGCTACGCGGTGACGATCGCCGCCCGGGATGCTGCCGGGAACACCGGACCCGCCTCGACCACCGACGTGGACGTGTTCGCGGCGCTGGCATCGCTCGGTCGCTCGTCGAGCCTGTTCTACCCGCAGGACGGGGACGCCCTTGCCCGCAAGGTCTCCGCGTCGTGGACGCTCGCCTCCCCCACCACGATCTCGGTCCGCGTGGTCGATGCCGAGGGCACAGGCGTGCGCAGCGGCCCCACGGACCGCGCCTTCCCTGCCGGTGCTGCCTCATGGACCTGGAACGGCCGCACCGACGCCGGTGCCTTCGTCGCCCCCGGTCTCTACCGGGTGGTCGTCACCGCCACCAACGGCGTGCAGTCGGCGAGCCAGGAGGTCGCCGTGCGAGCCGACGCGTTCCGGCTCGGCAGCTCCGCCGCAACCGCCGTGCGCGGGACCTCGCTCGTGCTCACCGCGGTCACTGCGGAGCCCCTTGCGACGGTGCCGCGTGTGGTCGTTCGCCAGCCCGGCCTGCCGGCGTGGTCCGTGACCATGAACCGGCAATCGTCGACCCGGTGGGCCGTCGAGCTGCGGCCCCGCAGGAGCGGCACGCCCGGCACGCTGCGGCTCGTGGTGAAGGCCACCGACACCGCGGGCGGGGCCAACGCGAGCACGCTGCGGCTGGTCCTCGAGTAGGCTCGCGAGCCCGCGGATGGCCAGAGCCGCGGGGGAGCCTGGAGCTGAATCCTGGCAGGGCAGTGCTTCACGGGTCGCTGTCCCGGGGGGGCTTGCGTCCATGGTGATAATGAAGTTGTCTCATCCCTCCCCCCGACGGGGCGTCCCGGAGGTGACCGACGGTGACGATGCGAACGGCCAGGTGGCCCAGCCCGCAACGGCGCGCCGAGATTGCGCGCCGGCCGACCGCGGGCCTCGACGCATCGTGTGGCGCCGGTAATCCGGTCAGCCGTCCCCGGGCGGGCAACCTGTCGAGTGACTCCAGGGCCGGCAGAGACCGGCGGTCGGGGCAGTAGCCTCACCGCCCAATCCGGAGCCGGACCACAAGCCGGCTTCAATCCAATCAACGCTGGGCCGCCGCTCAAGGGAACGGCGGCCCTCGCAATTCCCGGTGACCGCTAGACTCGGCCCCGCCATGACCCTCGATCCCCCCGCCCAGCCCAGCGTCCGGCCAGCCACCGCCGACGAGATCGCCGATGTGCGGCGCATGCACGATGCCAACCGGGCCGCCTGGGATGAGGCGGCCGAGCGCTACGAGGGCTGGTTCGAGGAGGCCGTGGCGCTCATCCGGTCCGGCGGCTCCAACCTGTTCCCGGTTGAGCACGATCTCATCGGGGACCTGCGGGGCCGATGCCGGCGGGCGATCCACCTGCAGTGCGCCGGCGGCCGGGACACGCTGTCGCTGTGGAACCTGGGCGCCGACGAGGTGGTGGGGGTCGACTTCAGCCCGCGGATGCTCGCGCTCGCCAGGCGGCTCGGCGCCGCGACCGGGGCGCCCGCGACCTGGGTGGAGGCGGACGTCCTCGACGTCCCGCCTGCGTTCGATGGGACGGCGGACCTGCTGTACACCGGCCGCGGCGCGATCATCTGGCTCGCCGACCTCGAGGCCTGGGCGAGCGTCCTGCGCCGGCTCCTGGCCCCGGGCGGGCGCCTCGTCATCTTCGACGGCCACCCCGCGGAGTGGCTGTTCGACGGGGACGGCCACGGCGGCTGGACGCTGACCGACTACGACTACTTCGGCGGGGCCGAGGCGTCACGCGGGCTGGGCGCCCGAGTACATCGACCGCCTCTCCATCCCCGACGACGAGCAGCACTGGAAGTTCGCCCGGGCCTGGACGCTCGGCGAGATCCTGACCGCGCTGCTGGGCGCCGGTCTGCGCCTCGAGCAGGTGGCCGAGCACCCGGTGGACTGGTGGGCCGGTCACCGCGACGTGCGGCCCGAGGAGCGCGGGCGGCTGCCGCTGAGCTTCTCGGTGGTCGCGACGCGCCCGGACTGACGAACGCTGCGGCTGCGGCCGTTGACGGCGCGCATGCGTCGTATCAGGATGCCCCCATGGACAGGGAACCCGAGCCCGAAGATGATCCGCTCGACCTCCTGGAACCTCTCGACCCGCGCGAGGCAGCCCGTGACCGCCGTCGGGACCGGGATGGCGGCGCCGAGCACCGGAACCTGATGCGTCCGGGCATGGGCAAGGTCTTCAAGCAGATCGACGACGCGATCGGGAAGCGCGCGGACGAGCCGCCGGACCGGCGTCACGTGCGAAGGTTGCGCCACCGCTGACCGGGCTCCAGGGCGACGCGTCCCGGGGTGCGGTCTGCTAGCGTGCTCAGCGATGCCCGCCGAGGATCCGCCGCCGTCCTATCGAGCACTGCTCGCAATTCCGGCGATGGGCCGGATCCTGCTGGGGATGGCGCTGAGCCGGATCGGCGGCAGCATGCTGGGCGTCGCGATCGTGCTGTTCGCGCTCGAGCGCTTCGACTCCCCGGCCCTGGCCGGGATCGCGACCTTCACGAGCGTGGCTCCCGGGCTGCTGCTCAGCCCGATCGCGGGAGCGCTGCTCGATCGCCATGGCCGCACCAGGCTGATCATCCTGGATCAGGTCGTGGGCGCGTCGGCCCTGGTCCTCGTCGCCGCGCTCACCATCACCGGCTCGCTCAGCCCGGTGCTCCTGGTCCTGGTCACGACCGTGGCCGGTCTCACTGCGCCGCTGTCCAACGTCGGCCTTCGGACGCTGTTCCCGATCATCGTGCCCAGGCATCTGTGGGAACGCGCGAATGCCGTCGATTCCAACGGCTACGTGGTCGCCACCCTGGTCGGCCCGCCGGCCGCCGGGCTCCTCGTCCAGGTCGCCGGTGGCGCGGCAACGCTGCTCGTGATCGCGGCCCTGTTCGGACTGGCGGCAATCGTGTTCGTCAGGATCCCGGACCCGCAGACCGAGCACCTCTCGACGGGCCGCCTGGTGCGCGACGCCTGGCTCGGACTGGTCTACACGCTGCGCAACCCGACCCTCCGCGCCCTGGGGGCGTCGATCGCGGTGCTCAACTTCGCGTGGGGAGTCGTGACGATCGTGCTGCCGGTCCTGGTGCTCCAGGAGTTCGGGCTGGGTGAGGCGGTGGTAGGTGGGGTGTTCGCGATCTCGGGCCTGGCGGGCGGCATCGGAGCTCTGGCGGCTGGCCGCTGGCGCTCGCAGGGACGCGAGCGGCGGATGCTGATCTGGCCGATGGTGGGGACGACGGTCGCGGCCGCTGTCATGCTGCTCTCCCCCACCCTGCCTGTCCTCATCGCGGTGATGGCGGTGGTCGGATTCCTCAACGGTCCGCTCGACGTCGCGATGTTCACGCTGCGCCAGCGACGCACCGACCAGGCGTGGATGGGCCGGGCCTTCGCGGTGTCGATGGCGCTCAACTTCAGCGGCTACCCGTTCGGGGCGGCGATCGGCGGGGCGTTGGTGGGCCTGGGCGTGGGCGTCCCGCTCGCCGTTGCGGCGGGGTTCGCGGCGCTGGCCGCCGTGCTGGCGGCGGTGCTCCTGCCCCGCGAAGCGCCGGCCGAGGCGGGCGAGGCGCTGGCCCAGCCGGCCGGGTCACCGGCCCTACCGGCCGAGGCGTCGGCCCCGTCGGCCGAATCGCCGGCCGAAGCGCCGAACCTCCCCTAGCGGCAGCTCCGCTTGGGCCGGCGGAACCGGCCGGATGCACCAGATATCACTGCGGCCTGCTATTACGGAAGCCGAGTCGCCCGGATGGGCGTCCAACATCACCCCCGACTGATATTCAGGGCAGCGCGGAGCCGTCCGCCGTTGGAATAGCGCTCCCGGGTGATATCTGGTGCGAACCCGACATCAGAAGCGCGGAGGGGTCCGACGGCGGGCTCTTGACCGCCGCCCGACGAACCGGCGAGGGTCCCTACCGGGGGCCGATCCCGATGAACGAGCCGCCAGGATCCCGGAGCAGGCGCCTGACCTCCATCACGCTCGCGGTGTCGATCGGGCCGTAGACGTGCGGGTAGATCCCGGCCGGGTCGTCGAACCGCCAGGGGCTGCCCGTGGCATCGAGGTCGAGCGTCAGGAGGAGGAACGGCCGCAGGTCCTCGCGGTAGAACCGGTTGGCCACCGCGACCATCGCCTCGTCACCGTCGGTGCAGTGCACGAACCCGTCCTCGGCATACGCGGCCGGGAGATAGGCAAGCGTGGGGTCGTGCGCTTCCCAGATCGCCTCAGGGACGAGGTGCAGCGTCGGTCGCGTCACGCGCGCGCCGCGTCGGCGAACGCGGGCTCGTCGACGCTGACCCATCGCCTGTCCAGCGCGAGCTGGATGACGGTCGGTCCCGAGGCGGCAAGCGCGGTGCGCAGCACCCCCTCGAACGCCGCATCGCTCTCCACCCGCACTCCGCGGGCCCCGCAGGCGCGAGCGGCGCCGGCGAAGTCGAGCGGTCCCAGGTCCGTTCCGGGCGCCCCGGGGCTCCCCTGCCGGTCCTGGTGGGCGCGGATCATGCCGTAGCGCTCGTTGTCGAACACGATGGCCACGACGTGGGCTTCCTCGCGGACCGCCGTCTCGACCTCGGCGAGGGTCATGCCCATGCCGCCGTCGCCGAGCAGGGCCACGACGCGTCGTTCGCGGTGGACGAGCGCGGCGGCGAGCGCCGCGGGAAAGCCATAGCCCATCGCGCCCGACGTGGGCCCGAGGAACGTGCCGGGCCGCCTGAACCGGAACCCGCGGGCCGCCCAGCCGCCGAACGCGCCCGCGTCGGTGGTCAGGATCGCATCGTCGGGGAGCAGCCGGCGCAGGTCGGCGATGATCTTCCCCGGATGGACGCCCGGGCCGGTCCAGGTGCCCTCGTCGACGGCGGTGGCCGCCTCCCACGCCGCGCGATCGGCCGCATTGTGCCCATCGCGCACCGCGAGAGGGGCCGCGAGCAGCACCGACTCCTTGAGACGGGCGTTGGCGGCACGCAGGAACGCGCGGGCATCGGCACGAACCGCCAGCTCCGGCGCCGATGCGAAGCCCACGGGCGTCGTCCTCGGTTCGAGATCCAGGTGCATCCAGCGCTGGCCCATCGCCGGGATCCGGTAGTCGAAGCTCGTCGGCTGGTTGAGGCGCGACCCGAGCACCAGCAGCGCATCCGCCTGCTCGATCCGCTCCCGCACGACGCGCGGGCTGCCGAACCCGGCCATCCCGAGGTACAGCGGGTGATCGTTGGGGATGATGTCGCCGCGACGCCAGCTCGCGATCACGGGCACGTGCAGCAGCTCCGCGAACCGCACCAGGTCGTTGGAGCATCGGGCCCGCAGGACGCCCGCTCCCGCGAGGATCAGCGGCCGCTCGGCCGAGGCGAGGAAGTTGAGCACGGCGCGCAGGTCGGCGACGCTCGGAGGCTCCGGGTGGGGCCGAACGACCGGGGCCCGGGTGCCCTCGGGAAGCAGCAGCCCCTGGACGTCCTCTGGAATCACGATCACCACGGGTCCCGGGCGGCCCTCCACGGTCGCGCGAACGGCGCTCTCGAGGGTCTCGCCGGCCGTGGCGGCATCGCCGATGGTGCCGGCCCACTTCGCAAGGCCGCCCACCGTCGGCACGAGGTCGATCTCCTGGAACGCCTCCCGGCCGAGCAGTCCGCGCTCGACGTCGCCGAGGATGACGAACATCGGCGTCGAGTCGGCGGTGGCCGTGTGGATGCCGATGGCCAGGTTGGCCGCTCCGACGGCGCGGGTGCCAAGGCACGCGGCTGGCCTGCCGGTGAGCTGGCCGTACGCTTCCGCCGCGAACGCCGCGGCCCCCTCGTGGCGCGTGGCGACCACGCGGATCCCCTGCGCCACCATCGCGTCGAGGATGGCGAGGAAGCTCTCGCCCGCGACCGTGAACGCGACGCGGACTCCGGCCGCGCGCAGGGTGGCCGCGACGAGCTCGGCGACCGTCGTCGGCTCCGCTGGCTCGGGAGTGGTCTGCGCCGCGGGCGTGGCGGCCTCGGGCTCGGTGGCGGGGGGATCGGGCTCAGGCTCGGCGGCGGCCTCGGGCTCCGCGGGGGGCTCGGCCTCGGGCTCCGTGGCGGGGTCAGGCTCCGCCGGGCCCTCGGGCTCCGTGGCGGGGTCAGGCTCCGCCGGGCCCTCGGGCTCCGTGGCGGGGTCAGGCTCCGCCGGGCCCTCGGGCTCCGGCTCGGCGGCGGGCGGCTCGGCCTCTGGCTCGGCGGGGGCGTCGGGCTCGGCGGCGGGGGGCTCGGCCTCGGGCTCAGGCTCGGGCTCGGCGGGGGCCTCGGGCTCGGCGGCGTCCGGCCCGGTCAGCACGGCGGCGTCGACCTCGACACCGACCGGCTCCACCGTCCCTCCATCCCCATCCTCTGGCCTGACGGGGGCGTCATCGCTGGCGTCAGGGCGGAACGGTTCCATCGGAGACCTCCTCTCCGGCCTGACGGCGGTCCGTCCGGGGCCGGTGCCTGCGGATACAAGTCGGGACGCGAAGGGTCGCTGATCAGGTGGGGACGACCATGCTCGCGCCCACCATTCCGAACACCAGGCCGGTGATGATGATGATCGTGACGACGATCATGAGCGTCCTGCCGGCACGAGATCCGGGCATGCCCACCTCCTAGCGGTAGTTCTCGAACTGGAGCGGAACCGCCTCGTCGAGCTCACTCAGGCGACCGATCACCTTCTGGAGCTCGTCCCGGCTCTTGCCGGCAACGCGGATCGCGTCTCCCTGGACACGCGGCTGGACCTTGGGGAACTCGTCGCGGATCAGCTTCACGAGCTTGCGCGCCAGGTCGTCCGGGAGGCCACGCCGCAGGGTGATCTCCTGGCGCACCTTGTTGCCGCCGGCGGGAGCGACCTCGCCCCAGTCGAAGATCTTGAGAGACAGGCTCCGCCGAACCGCCTTCGACTCGATCAGGTCGCGGATGGCCGTCGCGCGCATCTCGCTGTCCGTCACCAGCACCAGGCGTGCCTTCTCCTGGGTGAGATCGACATGCGACGCCCTTGAAGTCATAGCGCTGCTGGACCTCGCGCCGGACCTGGTCGAGCGCGTTCCGGAGCTCCTGCTCGTCGAAGTCCGATACGACGTCGAACGAGATCTCGCCCGCCATCGGCGCTCCTTCCTACCCGGCGAGGTGCTCGCGGGTGACTGCCCATTGCCTCAGGCGCACGATGCGCCCGTCCTCCCCGACCTCGGCGGAGAGAAACCCGGCCTGCCGGACCTTCGCCTCGTCGCGGCGCCGGTTCCAGCTGGCATGCCACGCGGCGAGGACCGTTTCCCCGGAGACCCAGTGCCGCTCGATCGCCAGATCGTAGTGGCTCTCGGACTCGGCCGCGTCGTTCAAGTATGCCCGGATCGCGTTGTGGCCTGCCAACGGCGGCGCAAACGGGTCCACGGAGAGCTCGCCCCCGTCGCTGAACAGCTCCGTCCAGGCGTCGCCGTCATAGCGCATCCGGGCCCGGGACAGGGCCTCGAGGAGGTCGTGGGCCTCGGGATACGTGATCGCCATCAGGCTCCCAGCTGGTCGAGCAGCAGCTCGCCGATCCGGTAGGAGCGACCGCCACCCATCACCAGCACCACGTCGCCGTCCTCCACGCGCGTCGCCAGCCAGGCGGCCGTCGCCTCGATCGATCCCGATGCCTCGACCGGCTTCCCGGGTGCCCGATCCGCGACTGACCGGGCGAGCGCTGCCGACGAGGTGATCGTCGTGTCCGGGTCGCGACCCGCCCAGATGTCGGCGATGGCCACGGCATCGGCTGCGGCCAGCGCGACGGCGAAGGCATCGAGCATCGCCGCCGTCCGGTGATACGTCAGCGGCTCGTACACGGCCCACAGGCGGCGCCCGGGCTCCCGCTGGCGGACGGCGGCCAGCGTCTCGCGGATGGCCGTGGGATGGTGACCGTAGTCGTCGTAGACCACGACCCCGCGCGCCGCTCCCTTGCGCTCGAGTCGCCGACCCACCCCCGTGAACGTGGCGATCCCCGACGCCATCACGTCCGGCCGGACGCCGGCGGCGATCCCCGCGCCCAGCACCCCGAGGGCGTTCGAGACGTTGTGCCGGCCTGCGGTCGCAAGGCGCATCGTGCCCAGGTGGATGTCGCCCGGCCCCGTCGCGACCTCGACCACCGTTCCATCCCGGCCCGCGTCCGTGATGCGCCCGACGATGCCCACCGTGGCCGGCCAGCGCGTGTGGAACGTGGCGGTGGCCGCACGAGCATCGAGGTCCTGATCGGCGGCGACCAGCAGCGTGGGCACGAGACGGCCGGGCCAGTCGCCCAGGCGGCCGACCAGGGCGGCAACCCCCGCGTCGCCAACGTTCGCCACCAGCACCGGCGGCGGCGCCAGCGGGCCCCGGTCCGCGGTCGCGCGCCGAAGCCAGGCCTCGAACGTGTCGAGCACCGCGTCACGATCCGCGAACACGTCCGGGTGATCCCACTCCGCGCTCGTCAGGACGATCACGTCGGGCCGGTAGGGATCGAAGTTGCCCGCGTACTCGTCCGCCTCGACGACGAACGGGAGTCCGGCTCCTCGGCGCGCGGTCGCGGGAACGCCGATCCCGGTCAGGGTCGCCGGCAGCAGCGCTCCGACGAATGCACCGGGATCCGCCCCGGCGGCCTCGAGCGCGTGGACCAGCCAGCCGGCCGTCGTGCTCTTGCCGTGGGTTCCCGCGACGGCGACCAGGCGGCGCCCGAACGCCGCGTCCGCGACCACCTGCTGCCAGGGTTCCAGCGGGATGCCGGCCGTCCGCGCCGCCGCCAGCTCCGCGTTGTCCGGGTCGATCGCGGTCAGGGCCTTGGTGACCGCGAGCCGATCCGGCGGCCGGGTCGCGGGTGACGTGCGCCGGGATCATGTGCCCCGGCCACGACCACGCCGGCCGCCTCCAGGGCGGCCGTGTACTGGGACGACCCTCCCGGATCGCAGCCGTCCACGTCCGCACCGGCCCAGGTGGCCAGGAGGGCGGCGGCGGAGGCTCCGGCCCCGTAGGCGCCGACGACGTGGATCCGCTCCCCCAGCCCGGATCGGGCGTGCGAGCCGCGCCGCCGCGAGCCCGGCACCGATCTCGCCGGCTCCGCGGACGCTCACGCCGTCGTGCCGCGCGAGGCACGCTCGAGGAGCATCGTGATCGCCGCCTCGGCGCTCGCGCGCTTGTTCGCGGGCCGGTCGCCCGGCCACTGGAACCGGCGGACCTCCGGCGCATCGCCGGCGCCCGCCACCGCCACGTACACCAGGCCCACGGGCTTGGCCTCCGTCCCGCCATCGGGACCGGCCACGCCCGTCACCGCCGCGGCGAGATCCGTCGCCGAACCGGTCCCGCACGCCCTCGGCCATGGCGATCGCCACCTGGGCCGACACCGCACCGTGAGCGGCGAGCACCTCCGGGAGCACGCCCAGCTGCGTCACCTTGATCTCGTCCGCGTAGGCGACGACGCCCCCGCGGAGATAGCCCGACGACCCGGGAACCTCCGTCAGCAGGTGGGCCACGAGGCCGCCCGTGCACGACTCGGCGGTCGCCAGGGTCAGGTGGCGCCTCCAGGCAGGCCGCCTGGAGGCGGGCAGCGAGCTGCGACGAGCTCGTCGTCCACGGCCTACGTCCGGTTGGTCTTGACCGGCGGATCGGGCGGCGCGAACAGCCAGGTCTCGGGGTTGCCCTGCCTGGACAGGTGTCCGAGGTCCTCGCCGTTGAGGGTGAAGTAGGTCGCGCTGGACTTGCCCGTCCGCACCTCGATGGACTGCTCCGCCGTGAACGTCAGGACCTTGCCGGGGCTGTAGACGGTGCCCGCGGCACCGGTGACCTTGGACAGCTTGCCGTCCACCCAGACCTTGAGCCAGGCGGTGGAGCCCTTGACCGTGATCACCAGGTTGACGCCCTTGTAGACGATCGTGACGTTGCGGGTCAGCGTGGTGGCCTTGCCCTCCGGCGGAGGTCGCCGTCACGACGATCGTCCAGCCACCGGCCGAAAGGTCGAGGGGCGCGTCGAACGAGCCGTCATCCCCCACCTCGACGGTCACCGGACCGACCGTGGGCCCGCTGGGCGCGGCCGGTGTGGGCGAGCCGGCGCCGGGCGATCCGGAAGGTGTGGCCGACGGCTCTCGCGGTGTCACGACGGGCGATCCGTCCGCGTTTGCCGTCTGGACGGCCTTGATCGCGACGGACACGGCGTTCGACGTCGTGCCCCGCACCGGGATCGCGCCGTTCTCGAACTGGGAGCCCTCGGCCGGCGAGTCGAGGTTGAGCGTTGGGGCTTCGATGACGAGGAAGGGCACCGTGATGAACACGCGCTCGGTGTTCTCCGATGGCTTGCCGGTCTCGGGATCCAGCGCGCTGATGTCGAACTGGTTGCGTCCCCGGCGAAGCTCGACCTCGGCCGTCCAGCGGCCGTCGTCGTCGGCCGTCACCCGGTACGGCTGCTCGCGCCCGGCAGCCTCGACGGTGATCGTCGCGCCGGCGATCGAGGTGCCGCGCAGCAGGAAGCTCGTCGTGTCCTCGTTCACCTCGATGACCGCCTGCGGCGGGTTCGTCAGCGCCAGCGTCGGTGGCTTCGCGAACCGGACGAGCTGCACGCCGATGTACACGGCGAACACGGCGATCAGGATGGTCAGCAGCGCGGCCACGATGATCACCGGGGAGAAGGTCAGGCCCTGCCTCGGGGCGGCGAGCGGCTTGGGCACCGACGAGGGCGGGCTCCGAGGGCACCTGGGCGTCGCCACGCTCGCGGCGCCACTGGCGGATCACGTCATCCGGATCGAGGCCCAGGTACAGCGCGTAGTTGCGCAGGAAGCCCTTCGTGTAGACGGCTCCCGGCAGCTCGGCGTACTCGCCGTGCTCGAGCGCCGCGAGGTAGCGGGCGCGGATCTTCGTGTCCCGCTCCGCACGGTACAGGTCAACGCCCTTGCGCTCGCGGGCAGCGAGCAGGCGCTCCGGCAGCAGGGGGCCGGTCTCCTGGGCGTACGCTCGGTCGCCATCGCGCGAATCGGTGCGGATCCGTCGGACTCGATCTCGCGCCGTCATCCGCCATCCTCGTCGTCAACCGGGCCCGGACCGTCAGCGCGACGGAGGACCACACGGGCATTCGAGCCGTCGAACTTGCCCACGTACCCCCGCGCCTCGAGCTGGTCGATGATCCGGGCAGCCCGGGCGTAGCCGACCCTGAGGCGTCGCTGGAGCAGCGACGCCGAGGCGCGATCGTACTCCTGAATCACGGCCACCGCGTCCAGCAGCAGCCGGTCGGCGTCGTCCTCGGCGACGTCTTCGACAGAACCCGTCGAATCGTCGTCGGAGGCGACGATCGCGAGGTCGTAGTGCGGCGGGCCGTCGACCTGGTCCCGCCAGTGCTGGGTCACGGCCGAGATCTCCGGGTCCGACACGAACACGCCCTGGTGGCGGGTGGGCTTGGGCTGGTCGGACGGCTGGTAGAGCATGTCGCCGCGGCCGATCAGGTCCTCCGCGCCCGGCGAGTCGAGGATGGTGCGGCTGTCGATCTGGCTGGCCATCGCGAACGCGATCCGCGACGGGAAGTTGGCCTTGATCAGGCCGGTCACCACGTTGACCGACGGGCGCTGCGTGGCGAGGACCATGTGGATGCCGGTGGCCCGGGCCTTCTGGGCGAGCCGGACGATCGGGTCCTCGACGTTCTTGCCCTCGCGCATCATCAGGTCCGCGAGCTCGTCGATCACGATCACGATGTACGGCAGGCGGTCGGCCGGGTCCACGCGGCCGTCGTTGTAGGCCTTGATGTTGCGCGACGTCGCGCCCGCGAACTTGCGGTAGCGGTGCTCCATCTCGGCCACGGCCCACTTGAGGGCCGCCTTCGCCTTGTCGGGCTCGGTGATCACCGGGACCAGGAGGTGCGGCAGCTCGTTGTAGCCGGCGAGCTCGACCCGCTTGAGGTCCATCAGGATCATCCGCACGTCGTCGGGGGTCGCGTTGCACAGCAGGCTGGTGATGACGGCGTTGACCATCACGCTCTTGCCCGAGCCCGTGGCGCCCGCGATCAGCAGGTGGGGCATCCGCGCGAGGTCCACGGCGACGGCCCGGCCGGCCACGTCGCGGCCGAGGGCGAAGGTCAGGCGCGTCCCCGAGGCGGCGAAGTCGACCTCCTCGAGGATCCGGCGCAGCGCGACCACGTTGAAGTCCGCGTTGGGGATCTCGATGCCGACCGCGCTCTTGCCCGGGATCGGCGCCTCGATCCGGATGCTGCGCGCGGCCAGGGCCATCGCCAGGTCGTCCGAGAGCGCCTCGATCCGGCTGACCTTGATGTGGGCGGCCGGCTGGACCTCGTACTGGGTCACGACCGGGCCCGCATTGCGGCCGACGATCCGGGCCGGGATGTCGAAGCTCTGGAGCTTGCGGACGATGATCTCCTCGTTGCGAGCGTGGAGCACGTCCTGGTTGCCCGCGGCCACGGCGCTGATCGGCTCACCGGGATCGAGCAGCACGTGGGGCGGCAGGGTCCACTCGATCGCATCCCGGATCGGCGGCGAGTCCGCGGCCACCGTCACGTCGTTGGGGTCACGAGGGGGACGCTCGACGGGCTCGCGCACCGGCCTCGGATCCGCGACGGCGGCCCCGGCGGCCCGCAGGGGGGCGATGGTGGCCGACGCGGGCCCCATCGTGGGCATCGCCACCGGGATGTCGTCCATCCCGTCGCCCGACCCCCAGACGCCGGTCTGGCCGGGTGCGTCCCCCGCCGGGATCCGGACCCCGCGGCCCCTGCGGCCTCCATCGGATGGAGCCGGGCCCGCGGCCACGTCGATCACGCGCTGCCCGGTGGTGCCCTTCGCCGCTGGCTTCGACGGCGGCGTCTCCGTCCCGACCGCCTTCAGCGTCCGGTCCTGGAGCGTGGTCCCGGCGGCCTTGGCCAGGTTCGTCGCCGGCGCCAGCATCGCTCGCAGCGGGCGGTCGAAGGCGATCAGGAGGCCCGCGAGCAGCAGCACCAGCATCACGACGAACGCACCGGGACCCGTGAGTAGCGGTTCCAGCAGGTCCGTCAAGAAGCGCCCGATGCGCCCACCGGTCCAGCGGTTGACGTCGATGAGCTGGAGCAGCCCCACGAAGCCCACGTAGGCCAGGGCGATCCCCAGCAGCGTGCGCCCCCACGGCGCGCCCTTCTCCTTGCCCGGTCCCCACTCGAGGTACCAGCCGGCGACGAGGAGCACGAACGGCAGCAGCCAGCGCCCGGAGCCCACGAACGGGGCCGCGGTGTCGCGCCACCAGTCGGTGAGGCTGCCCTTGCCCGGCAGGGTGAGCGCGATCAGCGTCACGGCCCCGAGACCCAGCAGGAACAGCCCGACCAGCGACCGGACGACGTCCGAGGAAAGGCCCAGCGAGATCCGCGGCAGCGGCAGCCCACGGCGCGTGGACGACCGGGAGCGCGACGACGGCGCCCGGGTCGTTCGCCGTGCGGGCGCGGTGCGCTGCGTCGGACGCGGCGTCGAGCGCCGCTGCTTCGCCATCCGCTAGACCTCGACCACGACCGGGAAGACCATCGGCCGTCGCTTGGTCTGCTCGTACAGGAAGCGGGAGACGCCATCCTTGATCTGGACCTTGAGCAGCGCGATCTCGGAGATCCGGTCGCCTGGCGTGTCCACGGCCTCGCGGATCCGGCGGATCGCTTCCTCGAACATCGGGGCGTCCTCGTTGCCGTGGACGAAGCCGCGGGTGATGATCTCCGGCCGGCCGACCATCTTGTTGGTCTGCTTGTCGATCTGGACCACGATCATGAACATGCCGTCGTTGGCGAGCGCCCGCCGGTCCCGCAGGACGACGTCCCCCACTTCGCCCACGGACAGGCCGTCCACGTACACGTACCCCGCGGCCACCGGCTGCCCCCGCCGGGCGGTCCCGTCCTCGAAGATCTCGATCGGCGTCCCGTTCTCGATGATGAACACGTTCCCGGGCTCGACGCCCGTCTCGATCGCGAGGCGCCCGTGCTGGACCTGCATCCGGAACTCGCCGTGCATGGGGATGAAGTAGCGGGGCTTGGTGAGCCCCAGCATCAGCTTGAGCTCCTCCTGGCTGGCATGGCCCGACACGTGGGCGTGCTTGATCGTGTGGTAGTAGACGTTGGCCCCGGCCTTGAACAGGTTGTCGATCGTCCGGGCCACGTACTCCTCGTTGCCCGGGATGGGGCTCGCGGACACGATCACCGTGTCACCCTGCTGGATCTCGACGAAGCGGTGGTCCCGGTTGGCCATCCGGGCGAGGCCCGACATCGGCTCGCCCTGCGCGCCCGTGGTCGCGATCACCGTGCGGTGCGCCGGGTGGTCGCCGATCTTGTCCTTGCCCAGGAACTGCGACGGCTCGAAGTTGAGATAGCCGAGATCGGACGCGATCCGCGTGTTCTGCTCCATCGACCGTCCCACCACGGCCACCTGCCGGTTGAACGTCTTGGCGGCGTCGAACACCTGCTGGATCCGGGCGATGTTGGACGCGAAGGTGGCGACGATCACCCGCCCGTCGAGCCCTTCCATGATCTCGCGGAACGCCTCGCCGACCGTCCGCTCGGACGGGGTGTAGCCGGGGTTCTCGGCCCGGGTCGAGTCCGAGAGCAGGCAGATCACGCCCTCCTGGCCCAGGCGCGCGATCGTGGCGAACTCGGACGGCTTGCCGTCGACCGGCGTGTGGTCGAACTTGAAGTCGCCGGTCGTGACTACGATTCCCACCGGGGTCCGGATCCCGAGGCCCATCGCGTCCGGGATCGAGTGCCCGACCCGGAACGGGATGACGTCGAACGGGCCGATCGTGATCTCGTCGCCCGGATCGAGGGCGAGGATCGGGTTGGCGTGGAGCTTGTGCTCCTTGACCTTGTTGCCCAGCAGGCCGCGGGCCAGCGTGCTCGCGTACACCGGGACCCCGGGGAACTCTGGCAGCACGTACGGCAGGCCACCGACGTGGTCCTCGTGGGCGTGCGTGATCAGGAACGCCCGGACCTTGCTCCGGTTCTCCTTGAGGTACGTGACATCGGGCACGACGAGGTCGATGCCGAACATCTCCTCGTCGGGGAACATCAGGCCGCAGTCGATGACGACGATGTCGTCGCCGTACTCCACGACGTAGCAGTTCTTGCCGATCTCGCCCACACCCCCGAGCGGGATGATGCGGAGCGGGATGTTCGGGTCGGCCATGGGTCTTCTCGTTCCTGGCTAGAAGAGGGTGAGCTGGGAGGCATCGTCGGCCGCGGGATCGGCGGCGACGAGCGAGGGGGCCGAGGCAGGGGGCGACGGATCGGGGGTGGCTGGCGCGGCAGCGGCGGGTTCCGGCACGCTGTGGCTCTCCGGCGGGTTCCGGCACGCCGACGGGTTCCGGAGCTGGGTCTCCGGCCACCGGTGCCGGGTCGGCGCGGCGCTCGCGGGCGTCGAGCAGCAGGGCCGGGACCCGGGCCATGTCCTCGAAGCTCTCGCGCTCGATGGCCGCGGTCCGCAGCGCTGCCGCCGGGTGGTACATCGCGAACACGAGGGCGTTCCGGGCGCCGGTCGCAGGATCCGCCGGCGCGGTCGTGCCATGCACCTGCCCGATCCGGGCACCGGGCATGAACGTGCCCATCGAGTAGCGCCCCAGGGTCACCACCACGGCCGGGTCCAGGACCTCCAGCTGGCGGCGGAGGTACCCGGCGCAGGCCGCGATCTCGTCCGGCTGCGGGTCGCGGTTGTCGGGCGGGCGGCACTTCACGACGTTGGTGATGAACACGTCCTCCCGGCGCCAGCCGATGCCGGCCAGGAGCCGGACGAGCAGCCCGCCGGCGCGACCCACGAACGGGCGTCCCTCGCGGTCCTCGTTGAACCCCGGGCCCTCACCGACGAACACGACCTCGGTGTCCGGATCGCCCTCGCCGGGAACGGCGCGGGTCCGCCCCTCGTGCAGCCGGCAGGCCGTGCAGTCCCGGACCTCGTTCGCGATCGTCTCGAGCGCCGCCTGGCGCTCGTCGCGGGTCACGCGGGCCGTCCCCCGGACGCTGCCAGCACGCCCCGCTCGGATGCCTTGCGCACCCAGCCGCGCTCGACGAGGGCCTCGGCGATCTCCACCGCGTTCGAGGCGGCGCCCTTGCGCAGGTTGTCGCTCACCACCCAGAAGGCCAGGCCCCGGTTGCCGTCGATCGACGGATCCTGGCGCACCCGGCCGACGTAGACGAGGTCAGACCCGGCGGACTCGGTCGCGAGCGGGTACACGTTGTTGGCCGGGTCGTCCTGGACCACCAGGCCCTTGACCTGCGCGAACAGCGCCCTCGCCTCCGACGGCGTGATCGGGTCGCGGGTCTCGACGTGGACCGCCTCCGAGTGGCTGATGAACACCGGCACCCGGACGGCC
>CAVOXZ010000013.1:0-82135 GCA_963700555.1 uncultured Chloroflexia bacterium | reverse complement strand
CGCCGCGTCCCGGTGTCATGCCCTGACCGGGTCGGCGGCACAACGCTCCCGGAGCCTGCGCGGTCAGATGACCAGCAGGCCGCTCGCTTCGGGAAGGCGCCCCGAGCCGAGCGATTGCAGCACGTCCCGGCCATCGAGCGGCAGGAGCGTTCGCAGGGCTCCTCGATGCAGTGCCAGCATCTGGCGATTGGCCGCGGTGTCCGAGACGATGAGGAGCAGGAGATCCACCTCTCCATCACGAACCTTGAGGGCCAGCCGCCGTTCCAGCGCCTGGACGTCCGTAAGCCGGGTCTCGGCCTCGCAGCCCGCCCGACGACCCCCGACGGCAATGCACGCGTCCCAGGCCCGCCGATCGCCGGGGATCGGGAGCGGCACCTCGGTGGACCAGACCGCCGTCGGGGGCAGCCTGGCCCGGAATCGTTCCAGTAGCGCGAGCTGCGCCCGGTCGCGTAGCGGATCCCCGTCCGGATACAGCCTCGCTCCAAGCCGAAGCCCCACGGCGATACCCGCCCGGGCGACCTGATCGAAGGTGAGGTCGCGATTGGATCCTCGTTCGATCCGCCCGAGCTGGGCGTGCGACATGCCGACCGCCGCGCCAGCAGCATCCTGGCTCACGCCTGCGGCCAGCCGTGCGGCACGCAGGTCCTCACCGATCTGGCGCTGGATTCGGGCGGCGAGGAGTCGACCCTCGTCGGCGGGATTGCGTCGTGTGGGCATGCGGCAATGCTGGCGGGTGTGACTCACCTGGCGCTTATGCGCTTGCGACCCGCTTCCAGCTCGGAGCCGGGCTCCTCCGATCCTTGGCGCGGCAGCGCCCGACACCTCCGAGTTCGGCCTGGCGGGACCGGGCGGATCGCCCCGGTTGTCCGCTCGCCGGCCCACTCCGCTCGCCGGCCCCCTCCGCTCGCCGGCCCCTCGTCCCTCCGCTCGCCGGCCCCTCCGCTCGCCCAGCGTTCGTTGCCGCGGATCGCCCGCCAGGATGAACGCCTGGCGAGCGGTATCGCGGCTGGTGGCCTCCTCCACCGCGCAGCCGCTCGCCCAGAGAGCGACACCGCGGAAAACGCATCCGGCGCCGACGGATGGCCGCCACAAGGAACGCCGGGCGTTCAGCCGCGACTCGATGAGCGAGGACCCGGTGTCCACAGAGGACCCGGTGTCCAGCCTGGGCGAGGCCTTCAACCAGGGTTCGGCGATCCGCAATCGCCCGCGCCGCCCGCGCGCCCGCGCCCGCGCCGCCCGCCCGCGCCGCCCGCCCGCGCCGGCACCTCGCCCGCCGACCCATCGCCCGCGCGACCATCGCATCGGGGCTACGCTTGGAGCTCCCGAGAGCGAGACCGTCGCCAGCGTCCACGGAGCCCCGATGTACATCGACGACTTCAAGCAGCAGCTGCCCGATATCGACGAGGTCGAGACCCGCGAGTGGATCGACTCGCTCGACCAGGTCCTGGACCAGGCGGGGGAGAACCGCGCCCGGTTCCTCATGTTCAAGCTGCTCAAGCGAGCGCGCCAGCGCCAGATCGGCGTCCCGGCCCTCACCCAGACCCGCTACATCAACACGATCAGCCCCGAGCAGGAGCCGTACTTCCCCGGCAACGAGGAGCTGGAGCGGCGGATCCGCCGGCTGATCCGCTGGAACGCGGTGGCGATGGTCCTGCGCGCGAACGTGCGCTTCCCGGGCATCGGCGGCCACATGTCCACCTACGCGTCGGCCGCGAGCCTGTACGAGGTGGGCTTCAACCACTTCTTCCGCGGCAAGGAGCACCCCGGCGGCGGCGACCAGGTCTTCTTCCAGGGTCACGCGGCGCCCGGCATCTACGCCCGCGCCTTCCTCGAGGGTCGGCTCTCCGGCGAGGACCTGGACCGCTACCGGCGCGAGACCGGCGGCCGGGGCCTGAGCTCCTACCCGCACCCGAGGCTGATGCCCGACTTCTGGGAGTTCCCCACGGTCTCCATGGGCCTCGGCCCGCTGGCCGCCGTCTACCAGGCCCGGTTCAACCGCTACCTCCACAACCGTGGGATCACGGACACCAGCCAGCAGCGCGTCTGGGCCTATCTCGGCGACGGCGAGATGGACGAGCCCGAGTCCATCAGCGGCATCTCGCTCGCGGCGCGCGAGGGCCTGGACAACCTGACCTTCGTGGTGAACTGCAACCTCCAGCGCCTCGACGGCCCCGTGCGCGGCAACGGCAAGGTCATCCAGGAGCTGGAGGGCCTGTTCCGCGGCGCGGGCTGGAACGTGATCAAGGTGATCTGGGGCCGGGAGTGGGACGAGCTCCTCGCCCGCGACGCGGACGGCGCGCTGGTCGAGAAGATGAACACGACCGTGGACGGCGAGTTCCAGAAGTACTCGACCTCCACCGGCCTCTACGTCCGGGAGCACTTCTTCGGCCCGATCCACGGCTCCGCAAGCTCGTCGAGCACCTCTCCGACGGGGACATCGAGCGCCTCCGGCGCGGCGGCCACGACTACCACAAGGTCTACGCCGCCTACAAGGCCGCGACCGAGCACCAGGGCGCGCCGACGGTGATCCTGGCCAAGACCGTGAAGGGCTGGACGCTGGGCAAGGGCGTCGAGGCCCGGAACTTCACCCACCAGGCGAAGAAGCTGCGCGAGGACGAGCTGCGCGTGTTCCGCGATCGCCTCGAGCTGCCCATCCCGGACGACAAGATCAGCGAGGCGCCGTACTTCCACCCGGGCTCCGGGTCCGAGGAGGTGGAGTACATGATCGAGCGCCGGGCCTCGCTCGGCGGCTCCGTGCCCCGGCGCGTCGTGCGGTCGGCGCCGCTGCCCAGGCCCGCCCCGGCCGTGGATGCGGAGTTCGCCGCCGGCAGCAAGACCGAGGTCTCGACGACCATGGTCTTCGCCCGCCTGCTCCGCAACCTCCTGCGCGATCCCGCGATCGGCAAGCGGATCGTGCCGATCATCCCCGACGAGGCCCGCACCTTCGGCCTCGACCCGCTGTTCAAGGAGGTGGGCATCTACGCGGCCCACGGGCAGCGCTACACCCCGGTGGACTCGGAGCTGCTCCTCTCGTACCGCGAGTCGATCGACGGCCAGGTGCTGGAGGAGGGGATCAACGAGGCGGGGTCCATGGCCTCGTTCCAGGCCGCCGGCACGGCCTACGCCACGCACGGCGAGCCGATGATCCCGTTCTACATGTTCTATTCGATGTTCGGGTTCCAGCGGACCGGCGACCAGGTCTGGGCGTTCGGCGACCAGCGGGGCCGCGGGTTCATGATCGGGGCGACCGCCGGCCGCACGACCCTGGCGGGCGAGGGGCTGCAGCACGACGACGGCCACACCCAGGTGCTCGCGTCGACCGTGCCCGTGGTCCGCGCCTACGACCCGGCCTTCGCCTACGAGCTGGCCGCGGTGGTCCGCGACGGCATCGAGCGGATGTACACCGACGGCGAGGACGTCTTCTACTACGTCACCGTGTACAACGAGAACTACGCCCAGCCCGCCATGCCCGAGGGCGTCGGGGAGGGGATCGTCCGGGGGCTGTACCGGTTTGCCGAGGCGCCCGAGATCCCGAAGGCGAAGGGGCGCGTCCGCCTGGTCGGCTCGGGCTCGATCATGCAGCAGGTGCTCGCGGCCCGGGATCTCCTGGCCGAGCAGCTTGGCATTGCCGCCGAGGTCTACTCCGCGACCTCGTTCCAGCAGCTCCGCCACGATGCGCTCCAGGCCGAGCGGTGGAACCGGCTCAACCCGGAGAAGCCGCCGCGGGTCCCGTACGTGGCCCAGGTCCTGGGCCCGGACGGCGGCCCCGTCATCGTGGCCACCGACTGGATGAAGACGCTTCCCGACCTCGTCGCACCGTGGGCGCCGCAGCCGTACATCGTGCTCGGCACCGACGGCTACGGGCGGAGCGACACCCGCGAGGCCCTGCGGGCGCACTTCGAGATCGACCCGCCGAACATCGCGGCGGCAGCGCTGGCCGGTCTCGTCCGTGCCGGCGGGTTCGACCCGAAGGCGGCGGCCAAGGCCATCCGGAAGCTGGGCCTGGATCCGGAGGCGCCTGACCCGCTGACCGCCTGATCGGAGCTCGCGGCGGGCGCGGGCAGGCGCCCTGCGACTGCAGATCAGGCGACCCTGCACAGGTGGATCAAGCGCGCTTGACGATGATTGCGCGCGCACGTAGGATGACGCCGAGCCACCCCGGCGTCATCGTCCCCGCAGGGCGTCCCGCCCCGCCCAACCTGCGCATCGGAGCAGCCACCCGTGGATGTCGGATCGTTCTCCAGCGGCCTGTTGACCGGCCTTCGCGAAGGGGTCGAGGCGGCCCTCATCGTCAGCATCATCCTGGCCTACCTGGCGCGGACGGGGAACCGGCGTCACTTCAGCCGGATCTGGGTGGGAACCGCCGCCGCGGTGGCGCTCTCGCTGCTGGCGGGGGCGGCGCTGTTCCTCACCCTCGGTGGGCTCGAGGAGCCGTACGAGCAGATCTTCGAGGGCAGCGCGATGATCGCGGCGACCATCGTGGTGACCTGGATGCTGTTCTGGATGCGGCGCCAGGCGGCCTCGGTCAAGAACGAGCTGCACGCCGCCGTGGACCGGGTCCTGACTGCCGGCACCGCGACGGGCCTCGCGGTCCTCGCCTTCACGGCCGTGATCCGCGAGGGACTCGAGACCGCGCTGTTCCTGGTCGGCCAGGCCACGTCGGCCGAAACCGGTGCCCCGGCGGTGCTGCTGGGGGCGCTCGTGGGCCTCGGCATCGCGGTGCTCCTCGGCTTCGGGTTCTATCGAGGCGCCCAGCTGCTCAACCTGCGGACGTTCTTCCGCTGGTCGGGCATCGCGCTCATCTTCATCGCCGCCGGGCTCCTGTCGCACGCCATCCACGAGTTCATCGAGATCGGGTGGATCACCGTCGGGACCGCGACGCTGTTCGACCTGAGCGCGGTGCTTCCGCACCAGGCGGCCGACGGCGCGCCCGAGGGGGTGGTCCTCCTGGTCGGGCAGTTCCTCCGGGCGCTGTTCGGGTACACCGCGACGCCGGAGATCGTGACGTTCGGGGTCTGGCTCCTCTACGTGGTGCTGGCCCTGGCGGCCTTCCTGCGCCCGGTCCGGCGGCCCGCCACGGTCACCCAGTCCAGCCCGGGGACCAGCGCCGCGTCCTGAGGGCGATCAGCCCGCCGGCACCAGCTTGAGCAGGCGTCCGCCGGCCAGGTCGGTGAGGTAGACCTCGCCGTCATCGCCGAGCCCGATGGAGCTGATCGACGACCCGGTCTCGAGCAGCGTGGTCGGGGCCTGGGCGGCATCGAGCCCGGCATCGATCGCCCACAGCGTGCCGCTGCAGTAGTCGCTGAACAGGTACGCGCCGCGAAGCGCCGGGATCGCCTCGCCCCGGTAGACGACCCCGCCGATCACCGAGCATCCCTCGCCGTGCCCGTACTCGGTCACGGGCATCGTCACACCGGCCGGGTCGCAGTCGGTCGACGGGTTGAAGCAGTGCCGGCCCTCCCAGCGCCGCCAGCCGAAGTCCAGCCCGCCCACACCGGCTCGGGCGACATCGACCTCCTCCCAGCTGCCCTGGCCGACGTCGCCGATCCAGATGTCGCCGGTCGGCGCGTCCACCGACGCCCGATATGGATTGCGCAGCCCGATCTCGAACACCTCGGCGCGCCCCCCGCCGTTCACGTACGGGTTGTCGGCAGGGATCGCGTATGGGAAGCCGGTGGGCGCGCCCAGCACGTCGATCCGGAGCATCTTGCCCAGGAGGTTGTCGGGGTCCGAGGCGCGGTCCTCGGGATCGCCGCCAGACCCGCCATCACCCAGCCCGATCAGCAGCATGCCGGCGGTGTCGAACCCGATCCAGCCGCCGTTGTGGTTCGAGTACGGCTGGGGCTCGGTCAGGATCACCCGCTCCGAGGCCGGGTCCAGCGTCGAGGCATCGACCGAGGCAAGACCCAGCTCGCTGATCGTGGTCGCACCACCGTCTCCCGAGTAGTGCACGAACACGACCGGTCGCTCCGGACCGAAGCCGGGCGGGAAGGCGAGACCCAGGAGCCCGCGCTCGCCGCCCGCGGTGACCCGGTCCCGGATATCGACGAACGGCGAGTCGGCGATCGAACCGTCCTGCACGACCCGGATGCGGCCCGGCTGCTCGACCACGAACAGGCGGCCCGACCCATCGCCGGCTCCGGTGACGAACACGGGCTGATCGAATCCGTCGGCCAGCGTGTCGACGCGGACGACAGCTGCGGCCAGGTCCGGGCGATCGCTGCCGGCCGTCGGACCCGGGCCGGTGCTCGAAGGGGAGCTCGGCGCGGGAGCCGCGGAACTGCCGGGTGCCGACGGTTGGCTGGTGGTCACGGGCAGCGGGTTCGGCGGTGTCGGCGAGCTCCCGCCGCAGGCGCCCACGACCAGGGCGACCACGACCAGGGCGACCACGACCAGGGTCACGGACCGGAACGGGGAGATCGCGAGCTTCCGCATCGAGACCAAGGGTACCGGGAGATCGCCGATCGCCCCTCGAGGGTCAGGCCGGTGGCCGTGCCCGGAACCGGTCGACCCGCCCGGCGAACGCCTCGGCGCGCAGGGCGCTGGTGCCGTCCTCGTCGTGCCGGAACAGCACGTAGGCATCCATCCCGTCATCGAGGAACGGGGCGATCCGCGCCGCCCAGGCGTCGAGCGCCGCGTCGTCGTAGGCCGTCCGCCGGAGTCGCAGGTAGAGGAACGGTCCCGTCCGCCGGATGTCGGGCAGGTCTGGCTGGTCGTCGAGGTCGGTCGTGCACAGGACCGCCCCGGCGGCGCGCAGCGCGGCGAACGTCTCGTCCACGTGCCACGACGCATGCTGGGCTTCGAGCACCAGGGGGATGGCGGGCGGCCACGCCTCCAGAAGGTGCGCCAGGCGGTCGTCATCCCGGGCGGCCTTGGCGTCGATCCGGAACAGCACTGCCCCCAGGCGCTCGCCGAACCCCGGCAGCGGCTCGGTCAGCCACGGGACTGACTCGGCCGCCGAACCGTAGAGGGACCGGACGCTTGCGCCGCGCTGTGCCTTCACCACGAACCGGAACTCGGGCGGCGTGGCGGCAACCCAGGACGCGATCTTGTCGACGGTCGGCCGCGCGTAGAACGTGTTGTTCAGCTCAACCGCGGGGAGTCGGGAGGCGTAGTGGGGGAGCCGGTCGCGCGAACGCAGGTTCGAGGGGTAGAAGCCGGGTGCCCAGTCCGGGTACGCGAAGCCGCTCGTGCCGGCGTACAGGCGGCCCACTCGGCGGACGGGTCCGACGGTCAGGTGCCGGGATCCGTGCACGCCGAGTCGGGCGTCGCGTCCCGGCCCAGCTCGTCGAGGATGCCCGAGCAGCCGCGCTCGATCGCCGCCCGGTCGCCATCGGCGATCGGGTCGAGGAAGTAGCGCTGCACGCCATCGAGGTGGGTCCGTGATGCCGCACGCAGGCGCTCCAGGCCCGTTGTCGTCAGGGAGGCCTCGGCACCCCGCGCGTCGGTCACGCATGCCGAGCGGGCCACCATGCCACCTGCCTCGAGGCGGTCGACAAGGCGGGTGATCCCGCTTCGCGAGAGCAGCACCCGCTCCGCCAGCGCGCTCATCCGCAGCCGGCGATCGGGCGCATTCACGAGCTGGAGCAGCGCGTCGTACTCGGCGAGCGAGATGCCGTGCGTGGCCTGCAGCTCCTCGTCGAGGCGGCGCTGGAGGCGCGCGTTGGCATGGATGAACGCTCGCCACGCGCCGAGGCGTGGATCGTCGGCGGTGATCGGGGTCGCGAGGCTGGGAGCGGAGGTCGCCATCGCCGACATGCTACTCCACGGGACGGGTCGTTGACAACGCAACTACCAAGCGTGCTTGGGCGCTGTGCACAGGGCCCGGGCGGTCTGCGCCCATCGCCAGTCACCCGCCCGCTCTCCGGGCGAGCGAACGGTGCGCTCAGGGCCGGATCCACTCGCCATGCGATCGGGATCGCATTGCCAGCGGCTGCGCGTCGGCGATCCGCCTCGCCCCGTGAGCGAGACCGCACGCCGCTGCACAGTTCAACCGCCCGCCGAGTGGCGATGCCAAGCGCGACCCTGACCGACCGCCACGCGGGCGACCCTGACCAGCGGCCCGGCGCACGGCCCCGTTCGGGCCTTCGCCTCACGGGTCACCCGCGCTACGATCGGGGTCACGACCCAGTTGCGAGGACCCCATGCCCGAGTTCGACGTCGAGGCGCTGCGCGCCCGTTTCCCGGCCCTGGCCATCGAGCAGGACCGCCGACCCGTCGCGCTGTTCGACGGCCCCGGTGGCACCCAGGTCCCGGACTCGGTCATCGAGGCGGTCTCGCACTACTACCGGACCTCCAACGCCAACCACGAGGGCCCGTTCCTCACCTCGCGCCGGAGCGACGCGGTGGTCGCGGAGGCGCACGCGGCGCTGGCCGACCTCCTCAACGCCGCCGATCCCGCCGAGATCAAGCTCGGCGCCAACATGACCACGCTCACGATGCACCTCTCCCGCTCGATCGCGGCGTCGCTCGAGCCCGGCGACACCATCGTCGTCACGAGCCTGGACCACGAGGCGAACGTTGGCCCGTGGCGCACCGCCGCGGCGGACCGCGGGCTCAACGTCAGGACCGTGGACATCCGCCCCGACGATGTCACGCTCGACATCGAGGCCTTCGACACCATCCTCCATGAGCGCCCGAAGCTGGTCGCCTTCGGCTGGGCATCGAACGCCGTGGGCACCATCAACCCGGTCGTAGAGCTGGTCCGGCGCGCGCACGAGGCGGGCAGCCTGACCTTCGTCGACGCCGTCCACGCCGCCCCGCACCTGCCGATCGACGTCCAGGAGGTCGAGACCGACTTCCTCGCCTGTTCCGCCTACAAGTTCTTCGGGCCGCACGTTGGCGTCCTGTACGGGCGGCGCGAGATCCTGGACGCGCTGCCGACCTACAAGCTCCGGGTGGCCGAGGACCGGTTCGAGACCGGCACCGGCAACTTCGAGGGGATCGCGGGCGCGTTGGCCGCGGTGGAGTACCTCGCCGAGGTCGGTCGGCGGTTCGGGGCGCCGTACGCGGAGCGGTTCCCGGGCTTCACCGGCCAACGGCTCGAGACGCACGCCGGCATGGCCGCCATCCGCGCCTACGAGATGGACCTGTTCGGCCGGCTGCTCGATGGCCTGGAGTCGATCCCCGGCGCGAAGGTCTGGGGCATCACCGACCGAGCCCGCTTCGACGAGCGCACGCCCACCGCGGCCGTCACGTTTGCCGGCCACACCGCCGAGTCGGTGTCGACCACCCTGGGCGACCGGGGGATCGCGACCTGGTGGGGCAACTTCTATGCCGCAGGGCCGATCGAGCGCCTGGGCCTCGAGCCGCACGGCGTGCTGCGGATCGGGCTGACCCACTACAACACCGCGGCCGAGGTGGACCGGCTGCTCGGCGAGCTGCGCGCGATCACCGGCGTCTGAGACCGGCAGGAGCCGCGTTCACGTCGGGCACCGCTCACTCGACCGTTCTCGGGGCTGATGAGGGCCGCCTGGACGTGGGCTTCGGACCGGACGGTGGCGAGTCGGCGGATTGACCGTGGGACAGCAGGAGTGACACCGGCATGTCGCGATCGTGCTCGGGGGTCACGAGAGCGACCGCGGTATCGGCATCCGGCGCTCCAGGGCCGTCCGGATCGTGCTCGAGGAGCATGGATCCGACGTGACGGGGCGGATTTCACCGCCTGCTGGTCAATCCGGGCGAGGGCCGATGCACGGGACCCAATCCGGGCGATGGCCGATGGGCGAAGGTCCGGTCCCGGGCCGGTCCGCGACTAGCCCGCGATTGGCCCGGGACTGGTGTCCCGCGACCAATTCGCGACTAGCTCGCGACGATCCGGTACACCGCGTCGTTTGCCAGGTCGCACACGTACAGCTCGCCGGACGCGTCCTGCCCGAAGCCGCTGACCAGCCGCCCCGAGCCCGTCCCGAGCAGCCGCACCGGTCTCGCCGGCCGCTTGGCGCCTGCCGAGACCGCCCACACCTCGCCGCTGCAGTAGTCGCCGTAGACGTACCAGCCCCGCAGGGCCGGAATGGCCGAGCCGCGGTAGACGTAGCCGCCCGTGACCGAGCACCGGCCGTTGGAGCCGTGCGAGTACTCGACCAGCGGACGCTTCTTGCCGCTCGTGTTGCATCCCGACGCTGGCTTGTAGCAGTGGTTGCCCTCCATCACGCGCCAGCCCCAGTTGGTGGCCCTGCCCGGGCCGGAGCGCGTCCACTTCACGCGGTCGACCTCCTCGTACCGGCCCTGCCCGACGTCGCCGATCCAGAGCGCGTCGGTCGAGCGGTCGAACGACCAGCGCCACGGGTTGCGCAGGCCCCGCTGCCAGATCTCGTTGCGCCCCGGGCGCCCGACGTACGGGTTGGAGGACGGGTTCCGGTAGTTCTTCTTCGCGGTCTTGCCGTTGATGTCGATCCGGAGCATCTTGCCCAGGAGGCTGCCCTTGTCCTTGGCGCGGTTGCCGGGGTCGCCCGCGCTGCCGCCGTCGCCGGTGCCGATGTACAGGTAGCCGTCCTGGCCGAACGCGATCATGCCGCCGTTGTGGTTGGAGTACGGCTGCTTGATCTTGATGATCGTCCGGGCCGAGCCTGACGCGGCTACGTCCCGGTTGGCTGTCGAGGCCTTGTATTGGCGAACGACCGTGTTGCCCGACAGGTTCGTGTAGTACACGTAGAAGCGCCGGTTCGTGGCGAAGTTCGGGTGGAATGCAAGCCCCAGGAGACCCTGCTCGCTGCCCTTCGAGACCTTCGAGCTGATGTTGAGGAATGCGGTCGGGAGCAGGGTGCCGTTCTTGACGATCCGGATCCGGCCGCCCTTGGTGACGATGAACAGGCGGGCGTTGTCGCCCTTGGGGCTGATCGCGAGGACCGGGTCGGGGACGTCGGCGACCTTGACCAGGCGGATGGTGGAGGCGGTGGGGGCGGCAGTCGCCGCCGCGGCCGTGACGGGTGCCGGGGCGGGGGACGCGGACGCCGCGCCGGGCAGCATGGTGGCGGCGAGAGCCACCCCGATGGCGGTCGCAAGCAGGCCGCGGGCGGGCCCGGCGACAAGGCGGGCGGCGGGGGGGCGGGCAGCGAAGGAGGTCATCGGCTGGACTCCGGGTCATTCGGGTGCTGACGCCCGTCGGGGACGTTCGGACCATGGTGCCCGTGACCGCCCGCGCTGTCGACCGTGGCCGTATGCTCGCGACCATGAGCGAGATCGTGAGCCGCCCATGGGGCGCCCAGAGCATGACCGCCCCGCTGCGCGAGGTCCTGGTGAAGCCGCCCGGGCCGGCGTTCGGGCGCGCCTTCGACGACCCGGCCGTCGGCTTCCTTCGTCCCGTCGACCTCGAGCGGGCGCGGCGAGAGCACGCCGGTCTCGTCGAGACGCTGGCGAGTCTCGGGGCCACGGTCCACGTCCTCGACGTCGAGACCGATGACCCGGATCTCGTGTACGCGTTCGATCCGCTGCTGATCGCGGACGGCGGCGCGATCCCGCTCCGGCCCGGCAAGCCGAACCGCGCCGGCGAGCCGGATGTGCTCGAGGCATGGACGCGGGCCCGCGGCATCCCGACGCTGGGTCGCATCGAGGCACCTGGCACGCTCGAGGGCGGCGACACCTTCTGGCTGCGCCCCGACCTGCTGTGCATCGGGCGAACGCTGCGCACCAACGATGCCGGGGCGCGGCAGCTGGCGGCCATCGTCGGCGGGGACGCGCGGATCTTCGACGTCCCGTACTGGAAGGGGCCGGCGGAGCTGGTCCACCTGCTGTCGGTCATCTCGCCGGTGGCCGACGACGTCGCCGTCGTGTTCCTGCCCCTGCTGCCGATGGGGTTGTGCGACCTGCTGCGCGACCTGCGGTATCGGCTGGTCGAGGTGCCCGAGGAGGAGTACGCGACCCTCGGCTGCAACGTCCTGGCCGTTCGCCCGGGCGTCGTGGTGGTCGCCGACGGCAATCCGGTCACGCGGCGCGGGATGGAGGCGGCGGGCGTGGAGGTCCACGCCATCCCGCTGGGCGAGGTCGGTGAGAACGGCTCGGGTGGGGTCACCTGCCTGACCCGCCCGGTCCTGCGGGCATGAGCGACCGCTCTCCCTGCGGCGTCCGGGCCGCAGCCGACGCGGTCGACACGGCGGCGCTGGTCGACGACCTGGCGTCGCTGGTCCGGACACCGAGCGTCACCGGCGACGAGGACGCGATCGCCGCCTGGCTTGCCGACCGGCTCGAGGCGCTCGGCCTGGACAGTCGAGGTCTTCCACCCGGATCCCGCCGCCATCCGCGAGGACCCGGACTGGCCGGGCGAGGAGGTCGCCCGCACGTCGCTTCCGGTCGTCATCGGGCGTGCCGGCCGACCCGGAGGGAGGCGGCTCGTGCTGTCCGGGCACATCGACGTCGTGCCGGCGGGCGATCCGGCCACGTGGACGGCCGACCCGTGGTCCGGCGAGGTCCGCGACGGCGAGCTGTACGGCCGCGGGGCATGCGACATGAAGGGCGGCGTGGCGGCCATCCTCGCTGCCGTCCGGGCCCTGGGCGCGACGGGGGCCCTGCGACAGCTCGAGGGGCGAGCTCATCGTCGCCCTCGTCCCGTCCGAGGAGGACGGCGGCCAGGGGACGCTCGCCGCGATCCGGGCCGGGGCCACCGGCGACCTGTGCGTGATCCCGGAACCGTCGGGCCTCGACGTGGTCATCGCCCACGCCGGCGCGATCACGTTCCGGCTCACCGTCCCGGGCCGGGCCGCCCACGCCAGCCGGCGCACGCGAGGGCGTATCGGCGCTCGACAACCTCGGCGATCTCATCCGTGCGCTGGAGGCCGACGAGGCGCGCCGCAACGCGGACGAGACGGACCCGCTGATGACGGCGCTCGGCCTGCCGTACCCCACGATCATCGGCACGGTCGCGGGCGGGGAGTGGGCATCGACCGTGATGGACCGGGTCGTGGCCGAGGGGCGCTACGGCGTGCGGCTGGGCCAGACCCCCGGGGAGGCCGCGGACGAGCTGCGGGCGTGCATCGGGGCGGCCTGCGGCGATCACCCATTCCTTCGCGATCACCCAGCCATCGTCGAGATCGTCGGCGCCCGGTTCGGCGTCGGCCCAGGTGCCGGCCGACCACCCGCTGCCCGCGTCCCTCGCGGAAGCGGCCGAGGCCGTCACCGGTCGCCGCCCGGAGCTCGTCGGCGTCCCGTACGGCGCCGACATGCGGCTGTTCATCGGGGCGGGGGAGACCCCGTGCGTGATCTTCGGTCCTGGCGACGTGCGGCTCGCGCACGCGGCGGACGAGCGCGGTGCCGCTCGCCGAGGTCGAGGCCTGCGCGAGGGTCCTCGCCGCGTGGGTCGCCTCGGAGCTCGGCGCCTGAGCGAGGCGCGCCGGATCCTGGCGAAGCGTCTCCGGCTGGTGCCGCTGGCCGTGGCGGACGCCGCCGAGATGGTCGGAGTGCTGGCGGATCCCGATCTCTACCGGTTCACCGGGGGCACGCCTCCGACGCTCGCGGATCTCGAGCGCCGCTACCGCGCGCAGGTCAGCGGCCGCTCGCCGGACGGCACGGAGACATGGCGCAACTGGATCGTCCGGCGCCTCGACAATGGTCGAGGCCATCGGTTTTGTCCAGGCCACCCTCACCGACGCCGGTCGCACGGCCGACGTGGCCTGGGTGATCGGGGTGCCGTGGCAGGGGCACGGCTACGCCACCGAGGCGGCCGGCGCGATGGTCGGACACCTGGTTGCGGGCGGGGTGGAGACCATCACGGCACACGTCCACCCCGACCACGTGGCATCCGGTCGGGTTGCGGCCGCCATCGATCTCGTCGCGACCGACGAGATCGAGGATGGCGAGCGCGTGTGGCGACTGGCCCCGTCGCCGGACCGCGGCCGCTCGCCAGGTTCGCCTGGCTAGGCGCTGGCGGTCAGCTGGGCAGGTTGTCCGCGGCGGCCGCCGCCACCCGTCGGACCGTCCGCCGGTGTGACAGCAGCACGACCACCGGGATGATGACCGCCAGGGCGCCCATGATGCCGAGCGCCGTGTAGCCGACCACGGCCATCACGAACCCCGAGCCCAGGCTGGCCGCCGCAGCGGAGCTCCAGATCATCGCGTCGGCGACGCCCTGGATCCGCGTCCGCTCGTGGATCTCGAGGCTGCCCGAGAGCAGCGCGGACCCGGCGACGAACCCGAAGTTCCAGCCCAGGCCCAGCAGGAACAGCGCCACGAGCAGGACCGTTCCGCCGTCGGGCGGCGCCATCGCGGCCATCACCGACGAGACGGCGAGCACCGCGGTGCCCAGGAAGATCACGGCGACCGGGCCGAACCGGTCCGAGAGCCGCCCCGACACCGGCGAGAACGCGAACATCCCCAGCGTGTGCGCCGACAGCACAATCCCCACGGCCCCGAGGTCGTGGCCGTGCTCGGTCATGTGGAGGGGCGTCATGGTCATGATCAGGACCATCACCAGCATGCTGAACACGAGCGCCACGATCGCCGCCCCCACCGTGGGTCGGCGGAGGATCGTCCGCAGCGGCGCGGTGGGGATCTTCTCGTCGGAGCGGTGGACGGCGTCATCCTCGGCGAGGTCGTACGGATCCGGCCGGAGCATCACGAACGAGAGGATCGCGGCGATCCCGACGAACAGCACCGGGACGAGATACGGCCCGGCCAGCGGCGGCAGCCCGACGTTCTCGGCCAGGCCCGATGCGATCGGGACCATCTGCGGCCCGATCACGGAGCCGACCGTCGATGCCCAGACGATGAGGCTGATCGCCGACGCTCGCCGGGCGAGCGGCGCCATGTCCGCGTTCGTGTAGCGCGACAGCTGGTTGGACGTGTTCCCGAACCCGATCAGCAGCGTGCCCAGCAGGAGCAGCGGGAAGGAGCGCGTGATGACCGCCGCGGTGGCGATCAGCGCCCCGACCACGCCGATCGCGTAGCCCAGGGTGAGGCCCCGCCGCCGTCCGACGCGGGCCATGTACGCCGAAAGCAGGATGGCGCCGAGGGCCGCGCCCAGGACGACCGTGGCTCCAGGGGCCCCGGCGAGGAGCTGGGAACCGAGCAGGTCCTTGGCCACGATGGTCGCGACCGTGATCGCGGCGATGTGCCCGGTGCTGCCGAGCGCGACGCCGGCCACGAGCGAGGCCGTGGCGCGGCGACGGCCGGCCGCGACCTGGATGGGCGTCAGGGCGGGTGGCCTGGGCGACGCGGGGGCGGCCGGGGCGGGGATGGCGGGCTCAGCATCGCTCATGACCGCCGACGATACCGTGGCACGGGTGCGACCGGGGGCCCGACTGCGATCAGCGTCGGCACCGCGCAGATCCTGCCCGCGACGACGTCACTGGGCGATGCGCAGGTAGCGGATGAGGTCCGCGTAGTCATCGGTGAAGGGCCGCTCGGCGGGAATGACGTCGGTCCAGCCGGCTGCCCGAAGGCCCAGGATCACCGAAGGGTCGCGGGAAGCGACAAGCCAGTGCGACGGGTTCTCGCCTGGCTCGCGGACTTCGCCGACGGCCTGCCAGCGCTCGAGGATCGTCAATCCCTGGCCGCGCACCCCGGCCGCGATGGGCGGTGTCAGGTCGTAGTACCGGTTGGAGACATGGAAGGCGATCATTCCGTCGGGCTTGACGGTCCGAAGCTCGTCGGCGATCGCCTCGACCGTGAGCAGGTGGACGGGCGGACTGTCGGATGAGAATGCGTCGAGGATCAGCAGGTCGAAGCGGCCATCAGGCTCGGCAGCCAGGGACAGCCGGGCGTCGCCGAGCACGATCGACGGCGGCTCGGGCGCGTCCGCAAGGTAGGTGAAGTACCTCCCGTCGCCGGCCACCTCGACGACCACCGGGTCGATCTCGAAGAAGGTCATCGCGACCCCAGGCTCAACGTAGGCCGCCAGCGCCCCGCCGCCCAGGCCGGCGACACCGATCTCGGCCGTGCGCCCGGCAGCCACCCGGGCCTCGATCAACCCGAACAGGTCGCCGATCGGGCCGCTTCGCACGTAGTAGCTCTGGGGCGTGCGCCGCTTCGAGGCATCCGTGGACTGCGAGCCATGGACGGTCGTCCCGTTCATCAGGAGCTTCAGCTGCCCGTCCGCAGATTCGAGGACCTCGGTGACCCCGAAGAAGCTCCGGGCGCTGAACTCCGCCGGCGGACGCAGCACGAAGGTCGCGAGCACGAGGACGAAGGCGGTCGACAGCGCAAGGAACCAGGGCCGCGCCCCCACGAGGAGCACCAGCCCGCCGACGAGCAGCCAGCGGATCCCGGCCTCCGTCGCGAGCGCCTCCGTCGCCGCGAGCCCTACGATCATCGCTGCCCCGACCACGAGGTAGGGCGTCATTCGGCCGCGGAACCCTACAACGAACGGGCTGAGGTCGAGCCCGCGGCCGACACGGGTCGAGCGGGCGAACGACGGCGCGACGACGGCGAGCGCGACGAGCGCCCCGAGGAGGAGGATCGGGTATTCCCAGACGCCGGGGAAGACGAGGGGAGCGAGGACCGCCACGAACGCCGAGGCCAGTGCCCCGCCGCTTGCGAGCGTGAGGTAGAACTCGGTCAGGAATGCTGGCGGTGGTCGATCCTGGGCCAGCCGGCCGTGGAGCGCGGTCGCGACGATGCCGAAGGCGCCGAGCTCCATCGCGAGGATGACGATCAGGGGCCAGCCACCGGCCGACCCGTACGGCACCCAGAGGAGCGTGATCATCGCCGGTGCGGCGAGGACGCTCAGCCGGATGAGCCACCCTCCGCGCGGCGAGAACGCGATGATGAACGAGGTCAGGTAGATCGCGAGTGGCGCGACCCACAGGAGCGGAGCGGAAACCAGGTCGGTCGTGATGAAGTTGGTCACCGCGGACAGCAGCCCGGACGGGATGGCCGCCAGCAGCAACCAGCGCAGGCGACGAGGCCAGTCGACGGCCGCCCCCGGTGAGCGGGTTCCCGACGGCGGGTCGGCCACCTCGGTGCGGCGGCCCCGCATCTCGGGCACGATCCTCCAAGCCGCGACCGCCAGGAGCGCCACCAGGGCGCCGTAGCCCACGGTCCACCAGCCGCGCTGCTGCTGGAGGCCGAGGTTGGGTTCGATCAACAGGGGATACGCCAGGAGTGCGAGCAGCGATCCGCCGTTGCTCAGGGCGTAGAGCCAGTACGGGTCGCCCCCATGCGCCCTTCGAGCCGTGGCGAACCAGCCCGACACCAGGGGAGTGGTCGTGGTCAGGACGAGGGCAGGCAGCCCGACAACCACGAACAGGATCCGCAGGAGATCGACGACCGGTGTGACGTCCTGGGTTCGGAGCTCGGCGATCCGGGCCGGGGCCAGGAGCAGGGACGCGAGGGCTGTGCCGGCCAGGAGGAGATGGATCACGGGGCCGGCGCGGCCGAAGCGCGTCACGGAGACGTGACCGTAGAGGTAGCCGGCCAGGAGCACCGCCTGGAAGAAGAACAGGATGGTCGCCCAGACGGCGGGCGTGCCCCCGAACACCGGCAGGACGAGTCGGCCGACCAGGGGCTGGACGCTGAACAGCAGGAACGCCGAGAGGCCGATCGGGATCGCGAATGGCGCGATCGTCGTCAGGGCGCGGCCGGTCCGAAGGCGAGTCGCGGCACTCATGGGCGCCGACGATATCGCGGGACGTTCGCGTCCGCCGGTCCGATCAGGGTCCGCGCCGGCGTCGCCCGTCCGGCCCAAGGTCGGGGAACAGCAGGAGGGCGTCGGCGCCGTCGATGACCGATGGCGCGACCGTGCCGGCGTCCGAGCCGGTTGCCGCTGCACGTGCCTGCTCGTCGGCGACCTCCACCAGCCGGCACAGGGCATTGACCAGGCGCATCTGCTCGGGGCTGTGGCAGGCAACGTTGAGCAGCTCCGGGTTCGCGAGCACCACCGCCAGCCCCCGGGCCCGCGAGACCGCCACGTTGAGCCGGTTGCCCGAGTACAGGAACTCGAGGTCCCGCGGTGCGTCATCGGGCGACGAGGTCGTCATCGAGTAGATCGCGACCGGCGCCTCGCGGCCCTGGAACTTGTCGACCGTGCCGACGTTCGCGTGCCGCCCCAGCCTCGCCTGGACCGCGCGGTCGATCTCCGCGACCTGGGCGTTGTAGGGCGCCACGACGAGGACATCATCCGCCGTGAGCGCGCGCATGTCGCCTTCCACGTCCGTCCACGCGCGGCCCACGAGCCCCGCGACGGCATCCGCGATCCAGGCGGCCTCGTCCGGTGACCGGTTGGCGGCCGAGTCGTGCTCGATGGGCACGTGCCGGATGCCCGTCCCGCCGACGGGCTCGCCGTCGTCGACTCGCTGGCGCTCGTTGCCCGGTGCCGTCTCGAGCCGCCCCTCGTAGAACACGTCCGAGATGAAGGCATTCACGTCGGGATGAAGCCGGTACGTGGTTCCCAGCAGGAGCCCCCGATCGGGCGCGATGGTCCGCGCATCACCCACGAGGTGTTCGAGCGCGGAAGCTCCGGCTCCCTCCGGGTGCGTCCCCTGCGAGACCTGCGGGAGCTGGTTCGGATCGCCAAGGAGGACGACCGACCGCGCGGCGCCCGCCATGGAGCACACCGTGGCGAGCGACACCTGCCCCGCCTCATCCACGAACAGGACGTCGACCGAGCCCTCCAGGTCCTCGCGCGCCCAGACCCAGCTCGTGCCGCCCACGACATCCCACCGTCGCTCGGCGAGCCCGCCCGGGATCATCTTCGTGTCCGGGATCCGCGCGATCCCGGCCGGTGCCGGTCGCCCGTCGTCGCCGTCGCTCCGATGGCCGATCGCGAGCACCCGGCCCTCCTTCGTGGCGGCATCGACCACGGCCTCGAGCAGGTTCTCGATCACGCGGTGCGACTGCGCGGTCACGCCTACCTGCAACCCGGTTGCGACGAGATCGAGGATCATCCTGGCGGCCGTGTACGTCTTGCCGGTCCCGGGCGGGCCCTGGATCGGAAGCACCGTGTCCTCCAGGCGCAGCGCCAGCTCGCGGGCCCCGGCCGTCTCGTCGTCACCACCGCGAATCAGCCCGACACCCGGCTCGATGCCGTCGATCCGGGGCGCGAACCCCCGCACGAGGTCTCGCGCGGCGCGGTACCGCCCCGGTCCGTCGAGCCCGTTCGCGATCACGTGATCGGCGAGCCGGAGAAGCGCGCCGCGCATCGGCTCGGGGCCGTACGGCTTGGCCGGGATGAGGGCGACCGGGTGCGGCCCGCCGCTCCGCTTGAGGTCCACGGTCCCGGCCAGCGGATCGATCGCCACGACGGTCGCGGAGGTGGTGTCCCAGCCAGACCCGTCCGCCTTCGGCACCAGTCCGAGATACGCCTTCCCGTCGACCACCTTGGTGTCCTGGGCCGGATCGAACGTGTAGCGATGGACCACCGAACGTGCCGCCCGTCCCAGGTCCTCCGCGAAACGCAACCCGGCCAGCGCCGAGCCATCCGCGACGAGGTCATCCATCGGCGCCTCCACCAGGCGGAAGTGATCCCACCACTGCGGCTTCGCCTCGCGCCGGTGCCAGTCCAGGAGGCCGGCCAGCAGCCACCGGCCCTGCTGCTCGGCCGTTCGCAGCGCCCGGTCCACCGGCACGCTGTCGCGCAGGGCGTCCTCGCGGCGACGCGTCTCGGCCACGTCCTCGCGCAGCTTCTCGGGCGCCTCGCCGTCCTCCCAGGCCGGCCGCGGGACCTCGCCGGTGGGATACCACTCCGGGTGCGTCTCCAGGGCCTCGTCCCGCCGCGCCTCCAGCCAGTCACGCAACAGCAGGTTCGAGACGCAGTCGTCGCGGTTGTAGGCCGCGATCTCCTCGAGGATCGACGCGTCGCCGCTCTCCATCCAGCGCTCGTACTCGACGACGCTGAAGCCGGCCTGCGTGATCGGGCCCTCGCGTTTCGGCATGTAGAACGTCTCGAGCTTCTTGATCGAGTAGCTCTCGACGCTCGCTCGGACCCCCTGGCGGACGACGTGGTCGTAGAGGTTGACCAGCACGTGGCCGCGCAGGAGGACGTCGATCTCGTCCTCGCGGGTCGCGTGGCGCTGCATGAGCCGCTTGAGCGCGCCCGACTCGTACCCGCCGTAGTGGTAGACGTGCATGCCCGGGTCGCGTTGCCGCCGCTCCATCACGAGGTCCACGAAGGCCTCGAGCATGGCCTTCTCCTCCGCCCGGTCGTGGGCCCACAGGGCGTGGAACTCGGGCTCGCCGCTCGACGCATCGCGATCCACCCAGCCGAACAGGTACTCGAGCCCGTCATCGAGCGCCCACGGATCCGCCTCGATGTCGAAGAAGACGTCGAGGCGCGAGGGAGGCGGCAGCGCAGCGAGGCCCTTGCCCGGTTCATCGGCGTTGGGTGGGATCAGCTCGTAGCGATCGATGCCGGTCTCGCGGCGGGCCAGCTGCAGCGCCGCCTGGCGATGAAGGCGCTCGAGGACGCGAGGCTGCATGCCGCGAATGCCGCGTGTCTCGTCGAGACCGGCAAGCGCGGCGAGAGTCGGCACCTCGGCATCCACCAGCCGGCGACGCTGGATCTTCGCCGCGCCCGCGACGATCGAGAGGTGGTCGTCCGCCCGGCGCTGGTCCTGGCACACGGACCACCAGGAGCAGACGCGGCAGTGGCCCACGGGCTCCGGGTAGGTCGCAGGCGGAGCCGTGGGCGACGCCGGGAAGACGCGGGCCTCGAACCGGCGCTTGGCCGCCCGGTAGTAGGCGGCGTAGTCGTCGAGCCGGTGCGGGTGCGATTCGCGGTCCCCGGTGACTACCGCGATCGTCTCGGGCGGGAGGCCCTGGAGCTGGGCGAGGCGATCCGCGTAGACGCACATCTGGAGGATCGCCGCGGCCTTGACCCGCCGGGCGAGCTTGGTGTCGGCGATGTCGTAGCTCCACGAGCCAAGGTCAGAGGGGCGGTCATCCCGTCGGACCAGGAAGTCCGGGTGGCCGCGCCATCGCCCGTCGAAGAACGTGGCCTGGAAGATCACGTCCGTGCCGGCCCGCATGGCGGCCAGCGTCTCCGCCTCGGCGGCGCGCAGGTCGTCCGGCGTCTTCGGGTCGCGGAGCTGCATCTCGACCACCGTGCGACCGTCGTCCCGCAGCCGGTCGATGTACCGCTGCTCGTGCTCGTAGCCGCGCCTGCGGACGAGGTCCAGCTGGGGATCCTCGCGGTACGGTCTGGCCAGCTCGCCGCGGGCGCGCGCCCCCTCGAGCGTGACGAGGTGGTCGCACTCGAGGAACCCGACGAGATCGGTCGCGGACACGACGAGCGTGCCATCGTCATGGAGCTGCACGGCGACCCACTCTAGCCCGGCCGCGTGCCACCTCGCCTGTCACTCGCGGCGGGCGCGCCGCGCCGCTCGGCGGTGGCCTCTACACTCCGCGCGTGGATGCCCAGCGGAAGCCACCCAACCGGATCGACGAGCAGGGTCATCGTCAGGTCGCCCCCACCTGGGAGAGCCTCGTCGACCGCCAGATCCGCGAGGCCATGGACGAGGGCAAGTTCGACGACCTCCCGTTCACCGGCCGGCCTCTGCCGCTCGAGGACGACGCGGCGGCGGGGGAGTGGGCGCTGGCCCACCGGATGCTCCGGAACGCCGGGGTCGCGCCGCCGTGGATCGAGGCGGACAAGGAGACCCGAGCCCTGCTTGACCGGCGCGAGGCGCTCCTGCGCCGGGCGGCCGGCGCCTCGCCCGCCACCATGCGCCGCCTCCGCCTCGACCTGGAACGGCTGGTCGTCGAGATCAACGCGGCCATCGGTCGGCTCAACGCCGAGGCGCCCACGGACCGGCAGCACCGTCGCCCGCTGGTCCTCGGCGAGGAGCTGGCCCGCCTCGAGGCTGCCGGACGCGCATGACCACCGCCGACGCCGCATCCCGTCCAGCGCCCGAACCCGCCTCGATCCTCGTGCGCCCGGCCACGTCCGGGGATGCCGAGGCGATCCGGGACGTGGCGACGGCGGCCTGGCGGTCCACCTACGCGGGACTCATCGCCGGGGAGTCGATCGAGCGGTTCATCGCGTCGGCCTACACCATCGAGCGGGTCGTCACCCGGATCGAGCGGCACGTGGTGCTCGTCGCAGGCGCGGCGACGGGGCTCGTCGAGGCCTTCGCGGAGACGGTTGCCCAGGATGACCATGTCCAGGTTGTCGGGATCTACACCCGGCCCGACGTCCGGGGCCGCGGCCTGGGCTCGGCACTCCTGGAGCGCGTGATCGAGCTCCACCCGGGCGAGGACCTCGCCGCGGATGTCCTGGTGGGCAATGCCCTGGCCGAGCCGTTCTACGCGGCTCGCGGGTTCCAGCCCGGCGAGCTGCTGACCGAGGAGATCGCCGGCGAGGAGATCCTCGAACGCCGGTGGTGGCTGCGCGCCGGTCGATCGCCCGCCTGAGCCGCTACCCGAACAGCGCCTCGATCGCCTCGCCGAAGACCTCGGTGTGCCGGTCCACGTCCGCTTCGGTGGTCGCCGGCGACATCAGGGCCATGTTGTGGAACGGCGTCATCAGCACGCCGCGATTCATCGCCCACAGGTGCAGGAACCGCTCCAGCTCCGGGTCCATCGCGTCGTGGAGCGCGGTCCCGTTCCGCGGCGGATCGGGCAGGAAGTGGTATTCGGCCCGCGCGCCGAGCCGGGTCACGTGCCACGGCACGTCACCGGCGCGCAGGACCTCGTTCACGCCCGCCTCGAACCGCTCGCCGAGCGGGATCATGCGCGCGAACGCCTCCTCGGTGAGCACCTCGTCGAGCGTCACCCGGATCGCAGCCAATGACAGCGCGTTGCCGGCCAGCGTGCCACCGATGCCGCCCACATCGGAGTCCTCGCGGGTGATCGAGGCGGAGATCTGCGCCCCCACCGCCTCGGTGAAGCCGTACGCGGCCGCCGGGATCCCGCCGCCGATGGTCTTGCCGATCGTGAGGAAGTCGGGCTCAAGGCCGTGCGCGCCCGTGTAGCCGCCGGGCCCTGCGCAGATCGTGTGCGTCTCGTCGTTGATGAGCAGGGTTCCGTGGCGGCGGGTCAGGTCCCGGACCCCCTCGTGGTAGCCCGGTTCGGGCAGGACGATCCCGACGTTGGTCAGGGCGGGCTCGAACAGGCAGGCCGCGACATCGCCCTTGGCGAGCTCTCGCTCCAGGCCGTCGAGGTCGTTGATCTCCACGACGCGCGTCGTCTCGGAGAGCGCCACCGGCTTGCCGATGTTGCCCTCGCGAGCGACCGCTTCGCCGTCCGGCCCGATCACCGCGAACGTCTCGTCCACGGAGCCGTGATAGCAGTGGTTGTGGACCAGGATCTTCGAGCGACCCGTGATGTGGCGGGCCAGCCGGATCACGAACCGGTTGGCATCGGTCGCCGTCAGCGTGAACTGCCAGTACCGGGGGCCGAACCGGCGCCGCAGCTCATCGCCCGCGGCGATCGCATCCTCGGTCGGGAGCATGTGGGTGATGCCGCGCCGCAGTTGGCGCTCCACCGCTCGCAGCGTGGCCTCTGGGCCGTGCCCTGCCATCGCGCCCGTGTCGCCCAGGCAGAAGTCCACGTACTCGTGGCCGTCGACGTCGGTGAACCGTGCGCCGGATGCGGAGTCAACGAACAGGGGAAACGAGCCGGCCCACTTGACCATCCAGTTCATGGGCACGCCGTCGAGCAGGGACCCCTTGGCGCGCTCGAACAGCTCGCGCGATCGCGGGTTGGCACGCTCGAACGCCGCCAGCTCGTCCGTCATCAGCCGCTCGAGGCGGGCACGGTCCAGGATCCGGGGGCTGGCCATGGGTTGGAGCTCCTTCGCGCGGCACAGGCACGCTGCCAGCCGTCAGCGAGATGATGCGCCGTTGCGCACGTGCGCGGTCGCGCCGTCCCGGACATGGAAACGCCCCGGACCGTGGGGGAACGGTCCGGGGCGGGGGAGGGGTAGAAGCTACTTGATGGAGGCGCGGCTCGCGACGAGGCGGCGCGAGGCCACCAGGCCCAGGAGCCCGACGCCGGCCACGATCAGCAGCCACGCGCCGGAGGAGGTCGGCGCCGTGTCGGTGGCCGGGGCGGCCAGGCCGTCCACGCCAACCACGTACGTCAGGGGCTCGATGCCGTCGCCGCCATCGAGCGAGCCGATCGCGAACACGCTGTAGGCGACGCCGCCCTCCAGGTCGAGCGCGGGCAGGTCGACCGCGTCCGGGCAGGCGGTGTTGTCGGAGTTGAGGCAGACCTTGAGGTCGTAGTTGCCGGGGTCGAGCTTGAGATAGCCCTGCGCGTCCGGGTAGGCGAGGTTCTCGACGACCTTGGCGGCGCCGTCCTGGGTCAGGACGTCAACGGCCGGCGTGTCGGCGGACAGGTGCACGACGCGGACCTTGGCCTTGCCGTCGATGGCGTTGCCGTCGGTGAACACGTCGGCCTTGATGTCGGCGAGCAGGTCGGAGGCGGCGATGGTGTACTTCTTGCCGGCGTCGAACGTGAGATCGACGGGGCCGATCGGGCACACGGCGTTGTCCGCGGTGGCGCAGACCTTGATCGAGTAGGTGCCGCCCGGCACCTTGACGTAGTCGGTCAGGTCACCGAAGGAGGCGCCGGACAGGGCGTCGACCTTGCCGTCATTGACGAAGACGTCGACCGACGGGGCGTCCGGCGACGCGTGGAGGACGCGGACCATCGCGTTGTTCGCGGCCGACACCGGGATGGCGACGGTGAGAACCAGGGCGCCGGCGGCGATGAGGCCGGCAATTCGGGCAGTGCGCACGAGGCAATCTCCAGGGTGCGGTTTGGGCTTGTCCGGGTCGCTCGGGTGAACGCCGGACGGACATCTCTTGGTCCGTGCCCCTTGGTTCGAACCAGGGCACCGCATGGATTGGTGGGAATCGAAACGGCCGGCCCAGGGGCCGGCCGCAGATGGTTCGGGCGTGAGGCTTCAGTGGCTCAGGCCGCGGAACCTGATGTGGTCAGGCGTGGCTCAGTTGAGCCTGCGGACGTAGCCGCAGATCTCGCAGTGAGCTACGCCGCCGAGCTCGTCGACGACGAGGTATGAGGTGCAGCCATTGGTGGCGCAATAGAGGCGATTCGCGTTGACCGCTCGGCGCCGCATCCTGCGGATCGAGCTTGCGCGATGCGCCACGGCATTCGTGGTGGCGCGGGTGAGCATGGACCAGTGTTCCTTTCCGGGCTCCGTCGCATTGAGACGGGCCTGCCTCCGCTCCAACGGCCGTGACATTCGGGGGCCGGAGCGGTGTGATGTTGAGCCCGGTGCGGCGGCGGGATGCGCGTGTTGGGCGCCGGCCTCGCGGCCGCGTACGTCGGGCGATCGATGAATCATGGGGGTGAACAGGCGTTCCTGTCAACTGCCCCGATTGGGGCAGGACCCACACGGCCGAAATCGCCGTCCGGATCGCGGTCCAGGTCCGCGGCCCAGATGCCTTCAGCCACCTGGCGTGGCGCCCCGAGCCACGAACCGGCCCGAACCGGCCCGAGTGCGCGTCACTGACCCCGCAGGAAACCCGGGCCGCCCCGACGCCGTCTTGGGCACGGCGGCCCGCCGCCTCCTCCGATGTCACCCGTCCCGAACCAAGGTGAAACCGCATGCGCCAACTGCCCCTCACCGCCGCGTCGCTGGTCGCCGTCCTCCTGCTCGCCGCCTGCCAGCCAGGATCGGCAACTCCGGCTCCCACCCAGCCGGCCTCGGCGACGCCCTCTGCACCTCCGTCAGTTGCCGGCGGCGCCCCGAGCGCCGGGGACCTCGACGGCCGGACCTTCATCGTGACCCGCGCCGACGGGTACACGATCGTGCCCGGCTCCGAGATCAGCCTCCGGTTCGAGCGGGGACAGCTCGGGATCAGCGCCGGCTGCAACCAGATGGGCGGTGCCTACCAGGTCGTCGATGGCGGGCTCCAGGTAGGCGCGATGATGATGACCGAGATGGCCTGCGAGGAGCCGCTGATGGCCCAGGACATGTGGATCAGCACGTTCGTCAACGGGGCGATGGCAACGCTTGCTGGCGACACGCTCGCCCTGGCGCGCGAAGGCGTCATCCTGACGGCCGTGGACAGGACCGTTGTGAGGCCGGATCTCCCGCTCGAGGGCACGACCTGGGTCGTTGACGGCTTGATCGTCAACCAGGCCGTCTCGTCGATGCCCGTCGGGGTCACCGCGACGCTGGAGTTCGCCGACGGGAAGGTCGGCGTGCGGAGCGGCTGCAACTCCGGGAGCGGCCCGGCCGAGGTGGGCGAGACGGCGATCAGCTTCGGGCCGATCGGCACCACGAAGATGGCCTGCGGCGACCCGGCGATGGCCGTCGAGACGCACGTTCTGCGCGTGCTCTCCGGGGACGTGGCCTATTCGATCGAGGCTGGCTCGCTGACGCTGCTGGGTGCCGGTGGCGGCCTCACGGCCCGGGGCGGCTCCTGACCCTCAGACCTCCGGCGGGTAGCCAGTGATCCGCCGGATCTCCTCGTACAGGGGCTTCAGGCGCTCGTAGAGCCGCAGGTAGACGTTCCGGTACAGGTCCTCGTACAGCGCGTGCGCGGCGGGATCGGGGTCACGCGTCTCCGCCACGCGGGTCATTGCCGCCACGGCCGCCTCGAACGAGGGGTGGATTCCCAGCCCTACGGCGGCATCGATCGCCGCGCCCAGGCCCGAGGTCTCGTGGGTGTGGGGCCGCCTCGCCGGCAGGCCGAAGATGTCCGCGGTGAGCTGGACGGCAGCCGGGCTCTGCGACCCGCCGCCCGACACGCGGACCTCGGTCACGGGCACCTTCGTCCGTTTCACCGTCCGCTCCATGCCCTCGCGCAGCGCGTAGGCGAGGCCCTCGAGGATGGCGCGGTAGAGATGGGCCCGCGTGTGCACGTCCCCCCAGCCGATGACGGCGCCCTTCGCCTCCGGGCCGGGAACGCGGACCCCCGGCGACCAGTACGGCTGGAGGACCAGGCCCATGGACCCCGGCGGGATCGAGGCGGCCAGCTCGTCGAACAGCGGCTCGACGTCCATGCCCCGCTCGCGGGCCTGGGCGGTCTCGGCCGCGCCGAACTCGCGCCGGAACCACTCGATCATCCAGTAGCCGCGGTAGACCTGGACCTCGAGCGAGTACGCGTCCGCCACCGCGGCCGGGTACGGCGGGACGACCGGGACGACCTCCACGTAGCGCCGGTGGGTCGTGTTGAACGTCGCGGTGGTGCCCAGCGAGATCGCGCCGATATGCGGATCGAGTGCCCCGGAGCCGAGGACCTCGCAGGCCTTGTCGCCGGCGGCGGCGATCAGCGGCAGGCCGGCCGGAATCCCGGTCGCTTCCGATGCGGCGGCGGTGATGGACCCCAGCCGTCCGCCCGGCGGGACGAGGTCGGGCAGCCAGCCGCGCTCGACGGGAATCGCCTGCCACTTCCAGTCGCCCGGTCCCGCCCACGCCAGCCCCTTGTAGTCGAAGGGGACGTAGCCCACCTGGGCCGCGACCGAGTCCCGGAACGCGCCGGTCAGGCGATGGACGAGGAAGCCGGACAGGAACAGGTAGTGCCGGATTGCGGCCCAGGTCTCGGGCTCACGACGTGCGATGACGTTCGCCTCGGCCTCGGCCATGAAGGTCGCGACGGTCTCGGTGACGCCCGCGGCCCGGAACATGAGGCCCCACCGTCCGCCGATCCGGGGAAGCCCCTCCGAGCGGCAGCGGTCCAGCCAGACGATCGCGCGTCGCAGCGGATCACCATGCTCATCTGTTGGCACGATGGTGCCGCGCTGCGTGGTGAGGGCGACGCCGGCGAGCGCGTCACGGCGGGCCTCCGGCTGATCCCAGAGCTGCCGGCACGCCTCGGCAATGGCGCGCCAGTAGAGGTCGGCGTCCTGCTCGCAGCATCCCGGCGGCCCCGGGACATACGGCTCGATCGGCACCTTGGCGATGGCCAGGAGGTTCCCCGCCGGGTCGATGACCATCGCCCGGACGCTCTGCGTTCCGACGTCGATCGCCAGCACCCGGTCGGCGCTCATCGCCGGTTCACCCCGCGCATCGCAACCCCCACAGGCTCACGCATGCCGGTCCGAGAGCAGCACGCCCGGGTTCATCATCCCGTCCGGGTCGAACGTCCGGGCGACCGCCTCCAGCGCGGCCATCCCCAGCGGCCCCTTCTCCGCCGCAAGATACGGCCCGTGGTCGGTCCCCACGCCATGGTGGTGGCTGATCGTCGCACCTTCGGCCGAGATCACGGTCGATGCGGCGCGCTTGATGGCACGCCAGCGCTCGGCCGTCTCGTCCGGGTCGGGCGCGAGCCGGAACAGGAACGTCAGGTACAGGCTGGACCCCGACGGATAGAGGTGGGAGAGGTGGGTGAACACGTGGACCTTCTCGCCGACCGGTTCGAGCGCACCGGCGATGGCGGCCTCGAGCCGGGCGAGAAGACCGGGCACCCGGGTCCAGTCGGTCGCCGTCTCCAGCGTGTCCGACCCGTAGCCCATCGACCACAGGGCGTTCCGCAGGTACGGCGACCGGAAGCGCGTCTTTGCCCAGGTCCGGGCCAGCGCGGGGATCCCGGTGCCGCCGTGCGCGTGGATGATCGAGCGGGCCTCGCCGCGCGCCGCCCCGGCGATGCGCTTCCGGCCGGCGACCCCGACCAGCAGGAGGGACCAGTCGGCCGGCTGGCGCCGCATCCGCAGGTAGGTCCGCAGCGCGCGGATCTGGGCCGGGCGATCCGCGAACGCAAGAAGCGTGCGGCTCTCGGCAGGCGTGGATAGGCGCAGCACCGACAGGCCGGGTCGCGCCTGGGCGATCGCCCGTGCGCAGGCCTCGCCCGCCTCCCAGCCCGGCAGCGCATAGGCCTCGAGACGGTCCACCTCCGGGAGGGGCATCGTGCGCAGGATCACGTCGGTGAGGATGCCCAGGCGCCCTTCCGACCCGAGGACCAGCTGGCGCAGGTCCGGTCCGGCCGCCGACGCGGGGTAGGGAGGCATGTCCAGGGTCCCTGCCGGCGCCTCGAGGGTGCCGCCGGCGAACAGCTGCTCGATGCGCCCGGCGCCGATGCTGCGCAGGCCCGAGCCGCGAGCCGCCACCCAGCCGCCTGCGGTCGCCAGCTCGAACGACTGCGGCTCGTGCCCGACCGTGAGCCCGTGCTCTGCGAGCGCAGCCGCCAGGTCCGGCCCGGTGATCCCCGCGCCGACCGTGACCAGGCCGCTGCACTCGTCCAGCGATCGGAGGTCGTTGAGGCCTCCGAGGTCCACCGTGATCACCGGGTCAGGCGACGGCCGCGCGCTCACGCCGCCGACCACGCTGGTGCCGCCACCGTAGGGGATCAGCCGGGCACCGGCCGCCTTCGCCTGGTCGATCAGCCCCCGGACGTCAGCATCGACGCGCGGCCGGGCCACCGCATCGGGAACCGCTGACAGACGCCCCGAACGAACCTCGACCAGGTCCGGGAACGACTGGCCGCGGGCACGTCGGACACGCAGCTCGGGATCCGTGTCCAGGAGGCCGCCAAGCGCATCGTGGAGGCGCGAGGCCGGGACCCGGGCCACGACGTCGTCCAGCGTGGCATCTCGCGGCGCCGTCGCCGGACCCACCAGGCCCTCGAGGAACCGGCGCGGCGACGAACCCACCCGGGTGTCGTCCGCCTCGTCGCCCCAGCCGTTCCAGCGCCGCATGCGTCCATCGTGCCCCAATGAGCGCCGCCGCGGGCGGCGTCCACGTGGCCCTGCCGCGCCCGGCGGGGCGCCGGGGTCAGCCCCTGGCGCCGGGCAGGCACGCCGTGTCGACTTAGACCGGCGGCCAGGGCAGCGCCGGTCGCCGAGGATCGGGGTACGGGAACACGCCGCCTTCGAGCAGCGCGTCGATCCGCCGGGCCGTCGCGGCGACCTCGATCCGGTCCAGGAGCCCCCGCAGCTCGTCTCCGAGCGACGCATCGAGCCCGGCCCGCAACCCCCGGAGTACCGCCGTCTCCACCTCGAGGAACGGCTGCCCGCGCCACGCCCACAGCACGGTCCGCAGCTTGGGGACCGGCGAGAAGGTGACCCCGTGGTCCACGCCGTACACGTGGCCGCCAGGGACCGGGATCAGGTGTCCGGCCTTGCGGTCCGTGTTGTTCACGGCGGCGTCGAACACGGCCATCGGCCGCAGGCGCGGATCCTCCTCCACGACCAGCGCCACCGGATCGGCGTCCGGATCGGCCCGGACCCAGAGCTGGACCATGCCCTCGCCGAAGGGCCCCTCGCGCAGGACGGTGGGAGGCACGAGGTCCCAGCCGCTGGCCCGGGAGACGGCGAACGCGGCGACCTCCCGGCGGGCGAGCGTGGCATCGGGGAAGTCGCCGAGGGGCCGCTCGCCCATGACCGGCTTGTAGATGCAGGCGGCCTCGAGGCCGTCAGCCCGTGCCACGCACAGCATCGCGTTGTTGGTCGACGCCCAGAGCCGCCCGACCAGCTCCAGCTCGCCCCGGCCGATGAGCGCCATCGCCTCCTCGAGCCCGAGCACCGGCATCGGCAGCCCGAGATCCTCGACCGAGGCGCTCTCCTCGCCGGGATCGTCGTCGCCGTCGGCATCGGCAGGCAGGATCTCCTCGCCCTCGTCCACCTCGGCCGCCATCTCGGCGAGGATCTCGGCCTCGAGACCCTCGGCGCCCGGTCCGCCGGGGGCGTGTCGCTCAACCTCGGGACCCGCCTCGCCTGGGGTGCTCACGGGACGCCGGTCCGCCGTCAGTTCAGCAGGTGGCCGTTGCGGCGCGGGCACAGGTGGCCCTGTGGATCGAGCGGCTGGCCGCACAACGGGCACGGGGGCCGGCCCGCGGCGACCACGCGCAGCGCCCGGATGATGAACGCGCGTGCGGCGGCCGGCGTGATCCGGACGCGGAGGATGTCGGGGCCCTCCTCGTCGTCGTCCGCCGCGAAGTCGGGATCGTCGCCCTCCTCGGCCTCCTCGTCGGCCTCGGTGATCTCGCGGGCCTCGAGCACGATGAGGTCGTCCGCGGTGTCCCAGCCGATCGACAGCACGCCGACCCGGAACGCCTCGTTGATGGGCTCGTCGAGGGCAGCAGTGTCCCCGAGCATCCCGGGCGACTCGGCGGCGCCTTCCACCCCGCGCCGCTCGAGCTCCTCGACAAGGTCGCCGAGGCGCTGCGCGAGCGCGGCGACCTGGACCTTCTCGAGGGCCACCGAGGTGATCCGGCCTCCATCACGGGCCTGGAGGAAGAAGGTGCGGTTGCCGGGAGCGCCGACCGTGCCGGCAACGAACCGGTCGGGCGTGTCGAACAGGAAGCGGTGTCGAGGCATCAGGGGAGCGAGGGTACCGGAATCGGGCTCAACCCACCTGCACGGCGACCGAGTGGTACCCGCGGGCTCCGTCCGGGTCCGGACGCGTCACGCGGGCCTCCTGGACGACGCCGTCGCCATCGGTCGCGCGCACCGTGAACGTGTGCCGGCCGGGCACCGCGGTCCAGGCGAACCGCCACTGGACCCAGGTCTGGGGCCCGATCGGCGTGGACATCGTCGCGGGCTGCCAGGCTCCGTCGTCCACCTGGATCTCGACCCCCGAGACCCCGCGATCCATCGCCCAGGCGACGCCCGCGACCTGGACGACGTCGCCGGCCTGGTGGAGCGCAGAGCCCTTGGGGAGGTCGATCCGCGACTGGGTCAGGACCGGCGCCTCCTTGGCCCAGCCGCGCGGGACCCAGTAGGAGTCGAAGGCCTCGAGCGTGGTGAGCTCGATCTCCGTGACCCACTTGGTCGCGGACACGTAGCCGTACAGCCCCGGGACGATCAGCCGCGCCGGGAAACCGTGGGCCGCCGGCAGCGACTCGTCGTTCATCCTGACCGCGATCAGGGCGTCACGCGGACGGCCGGGATCGGTGACCCACTCGGTCGGGAAGCCGGCGGCCCAGCCGTCCACGGAGCGCGGCACGACCTGGCTGGCGCCCGCCTGCACTCCGGCCAGGTCCAGGACGTCGGTCAGCCGGACGCCGGTCCACTTGGCGTTGCCGATCAGCCGGCCGCCCACCTCGTTGCTGACGCAGGCGATGGTCACGTAGCGGTCGACGAGGGGCAGCTGGACCAGCTCGTCGAAGGTGAGGGTGACCTCTCGGTCCACCATGCCGTGGACGCGGAGGGTCCAGGTGGCCACGTCGATGGCCGGGGTGACCAGCGCGGTGTCGATCCGGTAGAAGCTGTCGTTGGGGATCACCAGCGGGGTCAGGCCCGCGATGTCGAAGCTGTTGTCGGGCATCAAGGTGGGCGCGGGATCCACGGAGTCGGGCACGCTGACATCGGCCGTGGCGGCCTGCGTCGCCCGGCCGTCGAGGATGGCCCGGCCGATGCCGTAGCCCGCGATGGCGAGGAAGCCGAGGCCGCCGGCTCGGACGAGGAATCCGCGCCGGGCCGTGTCGGCCGCGACGGGAGACGCGGCGATGGCCGGCTCTCGGGCTGCGCCCATCAGCAGCTCCAGGACGAGCAGCCCGACGGTGACCTGGGCGAGCGCGGAGATGGCGACGAACGAGATCGAGGCCGTGGGATCGCGAAGGCTCGCCAGCATCCCGACCGCGACAAGCGCCACGACGAGCAGCGACCCGATCGCGGCGGTCCGCCGGGCGACAAGCCCGATCAGCGCCCCGAACAGGAGCACCGAGGCCCCCAGCATCACGTTGAGCGCCAGCTTGTCGTTGAGGCCGAACAGCGCGACCATCACCTCCTTGGCTCCCGGAGGCGCGAAGTCGATCAGGGCCGTGCCGACCGCGATCAGCGGTGACGGAGTCCCGGCGGTGATCGCGGCGACCAGCTCCCCCGCGGCGAGCGCGGCGCCGGCCGCGACGACACCCGCCGCCGCCGCCGGCAGGCGGCCGGGAGCGGCAGGAGCGGTTGTGGGTCCCGGGGACCCGGGTTCGGGGGCTGCGAAGGGCTGGCTCATCGGTCACCGTCTGTTCGTCGCCGGAGGCCCGGCGGATCGGTTGGCGGCCCGGGACGGACCCGGGCACGTGACCCATGCTGCCCCTCGCCGATGACGCGATGGTGACGCCGTGCGTCGGCAGTGCTACGCGCGGACTTCCTGGCGCAGGAACAGCACGTAGGCCAGGGCGAACATCGCCGCGGTCAGGGCGACCAGCAGGACGATCTGCGGCCACACCACCAGGATCGACTGGTCAAGGGACAACAGCGACGGCAGCGCCTCCCGCTGGCTGATCGCCTGGCCGACGGTCCCGGGGCCCAGGACGCTCGCGATCGACGGATTGAGGACCGCGACCTGGATGTCGTTGTAGAGCTGGGCCGGCGAGAGCCGCAGGATCAGCTGCTGCGCGGACGAGGCCGCGAACAGCTCGTCATAGGTCGTGCTGGCGGCGGTCGGGAACAGGGTGTTGGCAATCAGCGGCAGCAGGATCCCGCCCAGCAGCGTCAGCCCCAGCCACGTTCCGAAGCCCACCAGCGCGGCCGATGCGGCGCCCCGGATGACCACCGAGAGGAGCAGCGCGAACGCGAGCCAGAACGACGCATAGAGCGTGGTCGAGATCAGCCACACGACGATCCGGGCGATCTCCTCGGGGCTGGGGATGATTCCCAGTCGCATGATCCCGGCCGCCGCCACGAACATCACGAGCACCCCGAGCATCAGCCCGATGACCGCGATGCCGCCCGACGAACTTGCCGTTCACCACGTCGTCGCGGTGGACGGGCTGGGCGAGCAGCCTCGGCAGGGTGCCCTGGTTGCGCTCGCTGTTGATCGCGTCGAACCCGAACGCGATCCCGACCAGCGGCACCAGCAGGGCCACCAGGGCGACGGTCGTCAGCCCGCCGATCTGGTCCGAGCCGAGCACGAACAGGGCCACGAACAGCGCCTTGGCGCCCGAGATCTGCGGCGCCCGGGCGCTGAAGTCGCCCGAGATGAAGATCAGCGGCACCACCGCGGCCAAGGCCACCACGAGCAGCAGGACGAAGAACCGGACGCTCGAGAGGTGGTCCGCCAGCTCCTTGGCGGCGATCGTGCGCCAGCCACCGGACGGCGCCTTCTCGGAGCGGCGGGCCCGGCGGATCGCGTCCGCGCGGCGGGACGTGTCAGCGGATGCGGCCATCGCTGTCCTCCGGGACGTACTTGCGGTACAGGTCCATCAGGTCGGTGCCGCGGCGCCGCAGGTGGGTCAGCGTCAACCCGGCCGCGGACAGGGCCCCGGCCAGCGGGGCCGCCACGTCGTGAGCCGCGGTGACGATCCGGAGGCGCTCCTCGCGCTCGTCGGGGACGACCGACGTGACGCCCGGGACCGCGAGCGCCACCGGGTCGATGGACGCGGGTGATCCCTCGATCGCGACCTCCAGCTGGACGGCCTGGTCCGCGCCACCGGCCAGCTCGGCGAGGGGACCGGACGCGATCAGCCTGCCCGCGCTGAAGAAGCCGACCCGGTCGCACAGCGACTGGACCTGGCCCAGGATGTGCGACGAGAGCAGGACGGTGAGGTCGTGCTCCCGCACGAGGCGCCGGAGCATCGCGAGCAGCTCCTCCACGCCCGACGGGTCGATCGCGATCGTCGGCTCGTCGAGGATCAGCACCGACGGGCTCTTGACCAGCGCGTCGGCGATGCCCAGCCGCTGGCGCATGCCGCGCGAGTACTGGTCCGCCCGCTTGTCGGCGGCGTCCACGAGGCGGACCTCGTGCAGCAGCTCGTCGATGCGGGCCTCCGCCTCGCGGCGGGGCATCCCGTTGAGCTTGGCCGTGTAGCGCAGGTTCTCGCGGCCCGGTGAGGCTCGGATAGAAGCCGACGTTGTCGGGCAGGTAGCCGACCTTGCGCTTGACCGCCAGCGGCTCGCGCGTTGGATCGAGCCCGACGACCCGTACGACGCCCCGCGTGGGGTCGGTGAGGCCGAGGAGCATCAGGACCGTGGTCGTCTTGCCCGCGCCGTTGGGTCCCAGCAGGCCGAACACCTCGCCCCGCCGGATCGTCAGGTCCAGGCGGTCCACCGCGGTGAACTCGCCGTACTGCTTGGTCAGCCGCCGCGCGACGATGACCGCGTCGTCCGGGACGTCGGCCAGGACCTCCGCGACCGTGACCCGGCGCTTGGTCCGTGGCTGCTCCCGGCGGCCCGTCTCCCGGCCGCCAGCCCGATCGAGAGGGGCCACCTCCCAGGGTCGGACGGGCCGCTCGCCGTCGCTGCCGGCGGACACCGTGGTCCGCTCGTCGGTCATGGTGGCTACCGCCGCCCGTACGTCCGGAACACCCACCACAGGCCGACGAACACGGCGGCGATCAGGGCGAGCCCGGCAATCCACCAGAAGGCCGGCGTGTCCACCTTGACCCGGATGGTGACGCTGCCGCTCGCTTCGGCGGCGGTGGCGGTCATGCTGACGTTGTAGTCACCGGTGATCGCGTCGCTCGTGGGCGTGATCCTGGCGGTCACGGTTGCGCTCTCGCCGGGGGCGATCGCGGGCACGCTCTCCTGGTCGAACTCGACCTTCCAGCCGGTCGGGGCGCTCGCCGTGGGCTTCACAACGGTGAGGGGCGCGGTGCCCGTGTTGGTGAACGTGAGCGGGAAGTCGGTGGTCGCGCCGGCGTTGGCCGTCGTGGACAGGACCGTGTTGGGCGTGGACACGTCGACGGAGTAGCTGCCAGTCACGGTGACCTTGAGGTCGGCCGTGGCCGTCCGGTCGCTGCCGGTGACGGTGACGTTGATGTCCGAGGAACCCGCGTCGATATCGCGTGGCGGCGCGGCGGTGACCGTGATCGACGCTGTGCCCCCCGCGGCGACGACGGTGCTGGTGGCCTGCGCCTGGCTGGCGGGCTTGGCGGTGATGGTCCAGCCGTCGGGTCCGGTGGCCGCGATCGCGAAGGTCGACTCGGTGGCCGTCCCGTTCTTGAGCGTGAGGTTGAACGAGAACGTGCTCGACGCCGGGCCGCGCAGCTCAGGGAAATCCGAGGTGAGGGTGACGTCGCCGCCCACCTTCTCCTCGATCCGGACGGTCAGCTGCAGCACGGTGGTGCCCTGCGGACCGGTGGCCTCGACCCGGAACGTGGAGGTCCCGGAGGCGGCGCCAGCGGGGATGTCGACGTTGAGGTTGACGTCCACCGGCTCGTCCCTGGTCACGTAGGCGCCGGCGATCACGAGCGCGCCCCCCGTGAAGCGCGCGGTCCAGCCCGTCGGCACGCCCGCGGCAGCGAGCCTGACCTCGCCATCCTGGTTGGAGTCGAGCGTCACCTTGAACGAAGCCGTGGACCCGGGCTCGGCCACGATCGAGGGGAACGGGGTGGTCACCGACAGGCCAGTCGCCGCTGCCACGAGCGGCGCGACGGGACCGGCCACCAGGCCGAGGACAGCAAGCAGCAGGGCGGCCCGGGCCGCAAGGCGCGTTCGACCCGGCTGCCGGGAGGCGCGATCCGACATGGCGTGACTCCGAGGTGTATCTGGAATGGGTCAGCTGCCCGGCCGTCATCAGCGGTCCTTGCCGGGCCTCGTGCCTGATGATATGGCGGATCCCCTGAGAGATCGCTGAGAGTCGGCGGTCCATGCGGGGCTCCTGCAGGAGGTGACCGGTGACGCTCGTCGAGCCCCGCTTCGGCCTGTTCATGAGCCAGGCCAGCAAGCCCTGGTCGCAGGTGCGCGACGAGTTCGCGCTGGCCGAGGAGCTCGGCTTCGACCACGCCTGGCTCGTGGACCACCTGCTCGACACCGACGGGCCGCCGGAGCTGCCCTGCCTCGAGGCCTGGACCCTGCTCGCCGCCCTGGCCGCGTCGACCCGCCGGATCCGCCTGGGCGTCCTCGTCTCCTCCAACACCTTCCGCCACCCGTCGCTCCTCGCCAAGGAGGCCGTGACGGTGGATCACGTGAGCGGCGGGCGGCTGATCCTCGGCGTGGGGACCGGATGGCACGAGGACGAGCACCGCCGGTACGGCTTCGATCTGCCGCCGGCGATCGAACGCGTGGACCGGTTCGAGGAGGCCGTGGAGCTGCTCGTCCGGCTCCAGCAGGAGCCACGGCTCACGTTCGAGGGCCGCTTCTACCGGACCGATGACGCCGTGTTCGAGCCCCGCCCGGTCCAGGAGCCGCGGATCCCGCTGCTCATCGCCGCCCATCGCCCACGGATGATCCGGATTGCCGCCCGCTGGGCGGACCAGTGGGACACGTTCCCGGAGCTCCCCGGCACCGCCACCGATGGCGTGACCAGCACGGTCGCGGAGCGGATCGCCATGCTCGACGCGGCGTGCCTTGCGGTGGGCCGCGACCCCGCGACCATCCGCCGCTCGGTCTGGGGCGGCCCCGAGGTGCTGGCGGACGAGGCCACCTATGCGGCCTTCGCCCGGCGGCACCTCTCGCTGGGGTTCACGGACATCGCGGCCGTCCCGCGGGGCGTGCCCGCGGACCGTCTGCGCCGGATCGCGACCGACGTCCTGCCGGCGCTGCGCGCCGAGTTCGCGCCGGGCGCCTGAGTCGCCGGGCCGCGCTCAGCCCGGGGGTGGCGTCGGGGTCGGCGGGGGCGGCGTCGGCGTGGCCGGCGGCGGCGACGGCGTGGGTGGCCTGGGGGTCGGCGTGGCCGGCGGTGGCGTCGGTGTCGCCGGGGGTGGCGATGCCGTGGCCGGCGGTGGCGTCTCGGTGGGGGAGGGCTCGACCGAGGCCGACTCGGACGGCGACGGGCAGACGACCGGCGTGGCCAGCGGATCGATCGTTGCCAGGGGGTCCAGCGTGGCGAACGGATCAAGCGACGCGCAGGGATCGATCGTGGGGGTGGGAGTGGGCGTGGCGCACCCGTCGCCCGCGCCGAGCAGCGGTCCCCACGACTTCCCGTAGGGCGTGAACACGCCGTTGTAGAAGTACGCGGTCCGCGTGTTCTCGGGTCCGCCGGCGCGACCGGGACCCTTGGCCGCTCGGGCGATCCAGCCGCGATTCGCGTCCAGCCAGCTCGGGTACCGGTTCTCGAAGCCGGTGATGGCCAGCAGCGGCTCCCCGCAGCCCTGGTCGGCGGATGGAGCCCCACCCGGTGTCGTCCCGGGCAGGAACAGCTCGGTCACGCTGCGGCCGCCGGAGGCCCGCAGGCCCGTCCACGGGTCCACCGCCACCGCCTGGAGCGAGCCCGGCACCTTGAAGCCGTTCACCGACCAGCCCTCGGCCGCCTCCTGCAGGAATCCCTGCCAGACATAGGTGGAGACGTCGATCGAGAACAGGGGATCGGCGGCCGTGGACACCAGCGAGTTGTCCGAGTTGCCGTTCCAGACGCCCACCGCGAGGGCGTACTCGCCCTGCTCTCGCTCGGCCTTGCTGGGCGCCCCGATGTAGCCGTACGCGTTGAGATCCTTGGCGTCGTTGTTGGTGCCCGTCTTGAGCGTGGCCGGGCGGCGCTTGCCGCCGTCGGTGATCTCGAACTTGCCCCAGTAGGGGTTCTGCGACGGATCCGTGTTGCCGGCCAGGATGTCGGTCATGATGCCGGCCGCCCCCTCGTCGAGCGCCTGGGTCGTGACCCGGCCGGCGGCATCCTCGAGAATCGAGGTCCCAGTGTTGTCGAGCACGTCGATGATCGTGGTCTGGGGCACGAGTCGGCCGCCGTTCGCAAGCACGCCGTAGGCGCGGACGAGGTCCTTGGGGCGGACCTCCTCGACACCCAGGGCGAACCCGAGCCCCGCATCGGTCCTGCCGTCGGCGAACGTGACGCCCATCGACTCCGCCTTGGCCTGGATCGTGTCGATGCCGATGACCGCAACCGCCTTGACCGCGGGGATGTTGAGCGAGAAGCGCAGGGCATCGCGCACGCGCACCGGACCTCGCTCCAGCCGGTCCGCGTCGACCGGCGTATAGCCGCCGCCGAAGTCCGTGACCACGTCCATGAACATGGTGGCACCGGTGATCGTCCCGGCGTCGATCCCCGTGGCGTACACGACCGGCTTGAACGCGGATCCCGGCTGGCGCCAGCCGTCGGCGAGGACGTCGTAGCGCGGCTGGAACCGCTTGGTGGCCCTGGTCGCGGTGGGGTCGGCCGAGCCCTGGTAGGCCACGATCTCGCCCGTCTGGTAGTCCATCGCGATCAGGGCGCCGTTGCGCAGGTTCTTGTCTTCGAGGTTGGCCATCCACGGCTCGTAGGTCAGGCCGAGCGACCGGGCCGTCGCCCTGGGGTTCTTGGCCTTGGGCACGATGGCGGCCGCCTTGACCCACTTCTCGGCGATGCCCTGGAGGCGCATGTCGATGGTCGAGGTGATCGTCAGGCCGCCACGCTCGAGGACGGGGCAGGTCTCCGCCTCGTCGCCGCACAGGCGGGCGGTGAGCTCGCGCCGGACCTGCCACACGAACTGGGGGACCTTCCACAGGTTGGAACGCTGGGGCGCCAGGATGACCGGCTCGGCCCTGGCGGCCGCGAAGTCGTCGGCAGTGAACAGGCTGCCGGTCAGCGGCGTGCCGCCCGGCGCGGCCATCTGGTCGAGGACCATGTTGCGACGGAGCACGATCGCCGAGTCGGGCGGGACGACCAGCTGCGTCTCCTCGCAGGTCTCCGGGTCGGCGGCAGGATCCACGCACTCGATGACCGCGTTCGCGACCAGGTCGTAGGTCGAGGGGGACTTGGGAAGCGCCGAGATGATCGCCGCCTGGGCCAGGGTCAGGTCCTTGAGCTCGGCCCCGAAGTAGCCCTCGGCGGCCGCCGCCACGCCGTACGAGTCGTTGCCGTAGTAGTTCTGGTTGAGGTAGGCCGCGAGGATCCGCTGCTTGCCCGACTCGCCCGGGTAGGCCTGCGTGACGCGGATCGACTGGATGATCTCCCGCAGCTTGCGGGTCGCCGTGACCTCGGTCTGGGCGCTGGTGTCCTCGGTCAGGAGGCGCTGTCGGACCAGCTGCTGGGTGATGGTGGAGGCGCCTCGCGGACGACCGCGCAGGGCGTCGAGGCCGGCGGAGACGATTCCGACGGGGTCGAACCCGCTGTTGTCCCAGAAGGTCCGGTCCTCGACGGCGGTGGTGGCGTCGGCCAGCAGCGGCGGGATGTCGGCGAAGGAGACCACCAGGCGGTTGAACTCGCCGAAGCGGGCGAGCTCGACGGTGCCGGTGCGGTCGTACACGACCGACTGCTCGGGCAGCTCGATGCGCTCGAGGACGCTCGGCTCCGGCAGGTCGGACGCCAGCGAGCCGTAGGTCGTGACCGCGAACACCGCCCCGGTGGCGCCGAGGGCGACGAACGCGATGAACACCACCAGGCCCATCGTGGCGGCGACGCCGATGCCCGAGCGCCGTCGCCGGCGGGAGCGGTCGACGGGCAGCCCATCGTCGGGGTACGGGTAGCCGTTCGGATCAAAGCTCATGGTCGGGAGTGTGCGGGGAAACGGCGGAACGTGCCACCGGGACCGTTACCGGCGGTCGAGGTGGAACACCAGCTCCTTGCCGTCGATGTCGTCGACCTGCACGCCAACCTGGCGGAAGCCGAACGACCGGACGATCGCCAGCGAGGCCACGTTGTGCGGGGCAACCGAGGCGCGGAAGCGGTGCGTGCCCACGGATTCCGCCCAGTCCAGCAGCGCCCCGACGCATTCCGTGGCGACGCCGCGGCGCCGGAACGCGGCCTCCACCCGGTAGCCGATCTCCACTCGCCCGGTCTCGTCCGGCGGGGCGTGGAAGCCGATGGTGCCGATCACCTCGCGGCGACCGTCGGGACGGGCGATCACGATCGACCGGCCCAGCCATGGCTGGCTGTCGGGGCGCGCCTCGAGCGCCGGGATCCGGTAGGCGAGGAAGTTGGCCAGGTCCTCGCGCATCCCGTCCGCGAGCGCGGCCCCCAGCTCGCGGGAGGCGGCGTCGAGATCGCCGCCGAGCAGCGCCTTCATGAACTCGAGCGACATCGACACGAGCTCGAACCGCGGGGTCAGGATCGCGGGCACGTCGGGCTGGCGTGGCTCCATGGCTCGAGGATACCGGCGGGTTCGCGGAGCCGGGCGGCCGTGCGATCAGGCCCGTGGGTCTGACGGTTGAGCGGCCAGCGACTTCCGGTAGCGGACCTCCACCAGCTCGCGACCGCCGATGACCACCGTCTTGCTCGAGCGGTCGGCCTGCCACCCGGCGGCCTCGTAGAAGGTGCGTCCGCGCTCGTTGTCCCGCAGCACCCACAGCAGCGCATCGCGGAACCCGGCTTCGTCCAGCAGGCTCTCCGCCCTGGCCATCAGCAGCCGGCCCGCGCCGGATCGCCAGCGATCCGGAGAGACGTAGAGCGCCTGGATCTCGCCCAGCCCGGGGAGATCCTCGTCCCGGCTCGGGCTGACGCTCACCATCCCGACCACGAGGTCGCCGTCGACGGCGATCCAGGTCGCCGGGTCGGTCGGGCCGCGACGGTCGAAGGTGTACCGCGCCGCCCGGGCAGCCACGTCCATCGCGTCGAGGAAGGGATCCGGAACGATGCCCCGGTACGCCGCCCGCCAGGTCGCCACGTGCATCCGGGCCACCGCGAGGGCGTCCGCACCCGTGGCTCGCCGCAGGGTCCAGGGGAACGGACTCGTCATCCGCGCATTGTCCCTGAACAGCAAGAAGGGTGGCAGCGTCGCCGCTGCCACCCTGGCAATGCGTGGTGCGCCGGGCTCAGGTCAGCCGGACCCAGCGGACCGGGGTTGCCGCGAGCTCCCGGTACTGCTCGAGGACCTGCTGGCGGGCGTCCGCCTCGCGAGACCGCGAGGTCACGCCCGCAACCTCCACGGTATCGGTCCGCGTGGCGAGGGCCTGGAGGCGGCCGACCGGCCGCCCGATCAGCTCGAAGCGCAGGCTCGTCGTGAGCTTGTTGCTGGTCACCGCCCTGGTGCCGACCATCTGTCCGTCCTCCTGCATCCCGACAACGGGTCTCGATGTCAAGACTCTTGATATCAAACTGTTATGGCGGCACTCTAGCGGGTAGATACTTTGATGTCAAGAGGTATGGCCAAGAGAATCTTGACATCGTGTCGGATGCGTGGATACTCGTGGCATGGACGACGAGCGGGACTGGCTGGACGAGTCGCTGATTGCCTGGGAGCGCGAGATCCCGGAGTTGAACTCCCTCACCGAGGGGATCGTCGAGCGCATCGAGATCCTCGCGAAGGCGTTCAACCGATCCCTGGAGGAGACCCTGCTGGAGGTCGGGCTGGACCACCGCTCGTACCACCTGCTCGGGAGCCTGCGACGGGTGCGGCCCGCCGTACCAGCGATCGGCGGGCCAGCTCGCCGCCGACATGCGCCTGTCCAGCGGGGCGATGACCAACCGCCTCGACCGGATGGAGGCTGCGGGCCTGATCCGCCGGCTGCCGGATCCCGAACGACCGCCGCGGCACCCTGGTCGAACCGACAGAGGCCGGCAACGAGACCTGGGATCGGACCACCGGCACGCAGGCGCGGCGCGAGGCGATGATTGCATCGGTTCTCGAGCCGCGCGAGCGCGAGGAGCTCCACCGCCTGCTGCGCCGGCTCATGCGCGCCTTCCCGGACAAGGAGCACCCGGTCGCGGAGCCGGAGTCCGGCGAGGCCGGTCCGCCCGCAGCCTGACCGGCGACGCGCGGACGGGCGCGCGATCCACGAGCCCGGTCGCTACCCTCGCGCGGAAGCGCCCCGCAGGTGCTCCAGCACCATCGGGTCGATCCAGCCCGGTGCCAGCGGTCCGCTCCTCCAGGTTCTCGACCGCCATCCACGCCAGCAGGCGATCCTGCCAGGCGGGGTCCCAGCCATCCGGGAACGGTCGTGGCTCGCCGACGCTGGGTCGGGCATCGTCGGGCTCGGCCTCGTCGGGCCACATCGGGACGTAGAGCGAGGCGCCGGCGGTGGCCGGATCCCAGCCCAGGCGCCCGAGATGACCGCGGATCTCGGCCGCCAGCGACGCGTCGAGGGCGACCAGGTCGGCCGGCTGCGGGCGATCGAGAAGCAGGTGCGTGAACCTGAGCAGGCGGCCCAGCTCGCCAACCGGGTCCTCGTGGTCGTCGACGCGGAGGTCGATCCAGCGGTCGTTGCCGCCGCCGTAGCCGCCGCCCTCCCGCACGATGAGCAGTGCGGCCGACTGGCGCCCCCGCCGGTCGCCACCCGCGGCGTCGGCCGCAGCCAGGCAGGAGACCAGGAGCTCCGGGAACGGATGGCCAGCCGCCTCGAACGTGTCCGCGAGCGCGTCGACCACGCCGGCGCCGGCGAGGATGTTGCCCTGGGCCGCGTACCCGGCTCCCGTCCGGCCGCCCGCCCAAGCGAAGCACGACCGACCCGTGTAGGTGGCGGAACCGCCGTTCGCGTCCACGATGCCCGCCTGCCGCTGTGACCGGAGCGCGTCCGCCTCGACGAGCGCGGCGAGCGCGGCCTCTGCGGAGGCGCCCCCGGCGAGCATGGCCAGCCCGTCCGGCCCGTAGGCGACGTTCGCGTAGGACTGGGTCGCGATCGCGCCGACACCCGCCCGCGCCCACGGGACCACGGATCCCACGGCCAGGAACTTGGACTGGACGGCGACGCCGAGATCGCCGGTTGCGGGGTCCCGCGCGACGATGGAGTAGGTCATGACCGGTGCCTCCTTGGCGGCCAGCGTAGCGCGCCGGGCGGGAGACACGAACGAGCCGCCCGCGTCGGTCGCGGGCGGCTCGTCGGCCGGGTCTGGGTTCGGGTCGCGACCCGCCGGCGATCAGCCCTTGGCGAGCGAGTCGCGGATCTGGGTCAGCAGCTTGACCTCGTCGGACGGCTCGGCGGGGGCTGCCGGCTCCTCCTTGATCAGCGCCTTGCCGATCAGGAACACGACCAGCGCGACCACGATGAACACGATCACGACCTGGATGAAGTTGCCCCAGCGGATCGCGACCTCGGTGGCCGCGTCGCCACCGACCGCCTCCTGGAGCACGATCTTGAGCGAGCGTGAAGTCGACGCCGCCGAGCAGCACGCCGATGGGCGGCATGATGATGTCGGCCACGAGCGAGGTGACCACCGCGCCGAGCGCGCTGCCGATGATCACGCCGATGGCCAGCGCGAGGGCGTTCGTCTTGGTCAGGAACGCCATGAACTCCTTGAACATTGGGCGATTGCCTCCCTCAGATTCGGCGTGACACTGGGCTCGGGTAGCCGTGGCCTCTACCGTACCCTCCCCGCCAGGGTCTCCAACAGGCGATCGCACGAACATCGCCTGGGCCGGGTTGAGGCGCCGTCCGTGCCTCAGCCGGACCGGCCCACAGCACGCGATCGATCTCCGGGACGCGGATCATGCGCCCGGACCGCGGCGGCCACTCGACCTCGACCGTCATGCTCCGGATCCGGGTGGGGTCCAGGTCGCCCTCGAGGGCAAAGGCGTGCACGATCTTGCCCGAGCGCATCCGTACCTCGCCGAGATCGATCGCGTCGCCATCGGGCGGGCGCTCGCCCGTCTCCTCCTCGAACTCGCGACGCGCCGCGGCAAGGAGATCCTCGCCGTCGTCGAGGGCGCCCTTGGGCAGCGACCAGGCGCCCGCGTCGCGACGAGCCCAGATCGGGCCGCCGGGGTGGGCGATCAGGACCTGGATCCCGTCGGCGGAGCGACGGTAGAGCAGCAGACCGGCGGACAGCTTGGCCACGGGCTTCCGATCGGGCACGGTGCACACGAAAGCGCCCGAAGGAACCGTACCGCACCGACTCGCCCACGACACTGCCAAGCAAGCTCGGCCCTGCCGCAGCGGCTCCAGTCCCACCACCCCGTCGGCCTTGCGGCTTCCGTGGCGGCGGTTCCGGGGACCCGGTCCGATCATCGCTGACCGGTCCGGCGTCGGTACCACCGGCCCCTTCGGGCAAACCGAACGATATCGGCCTGGGGCGTGGGTGCCAACCGGGTTGTCCACGAGTTTCGGCCTGGGACCGGTGAAGTTGTCCACGACCTCGCGTCCTCGCGTGGACAACCTGTGGACAGGGAGCTCCGGGCGCCCGGCGGCAGCCGGCCTCAGCCTTCGTCCGTGATCACGCCTCGAGCCGATCGAGCCGGCGCCACCTCGTGGTGGCGCAGGCAGCGGGCCTCGTAGGTCTCGACCGCCCGGCCGTCGAAGCCGCCGATCACGATCAGCGGATCGTCGATGGCTGCCGGCCGGCCTCCCACCAGGCGCTGGGTGCGGGTCGCCGTCTCTCCGCACACGACGCAGATCGCCGTCAGCATCGTGATCTCGTCGGCCATGGCCAGGAGCGCCGGCATGGCGCCGAACGGGCGCCCGGCGAAATCCGTGTTCAGGCCGCTGGCGATGACATGGCGGCCGGACTGGCGCAGCGTGTCCGCGACCTGGGCCACCGAACCGTCGAAGAACTGGGCCTCCTCGATCCCCACGAGGTCCACGTCGCGCTCGCGCGCGAGCGACAGGATCTCGACCGGCTCGCCCTTGCCGATCAGCACGGACGGGTAGCGAGCCTTGCTGCGGCTCTCCGCGTAGTCGCTCGGGCGTGCGGTCGTCCACGTCGGGGCGGACCAGGAGGATCCGGCGCTTGGCGATCTCGGCCCGGCGGAGCAGGCGCAGCAGCTCGTCGGTCTTGCCGGACGACATGCAGCCGGCGATGACGTGGAGCCAGGGATCGGCGCGGTAGAGCACGATCCGAATCTACCGGCTCCGACCCCGTCCGCGCTGCGCCCCCACCCGTCACACGGTGGCGGCATCCCGGGAAGGCTGGCCGGGCGTAGGCTTGCGCGCGATGCACGCGATCGATGTCGAGGACCTCGCCAAGCACTACGGGCCGGTGCGCGCCCTCGACGGCGTCACGCTCGACGTCCGGCCCGGCGAGATCTTCGGCTTCCTGGGACCCAACGGGGCGGGCAAGTCCACGCTGATCCGGCTGCTGCTTGGCTTCATCCATCCGACGGCGGGGCGGGGGAGCGTGCTCGGGCTGGACATCGTCCGGGACTCGGTCGCGATCCGCGGCCGGATCGGGTACCTGCCGGGCGGCATCGCGCTCGACGACAACCTCACTGGCGAGCGCCACCTGGACGACCTGGCCGCGCTCTCGGGTCGGCCGCCGATCCGCCGGGCCGCCATCTGCGACGCCCTCGAGCTGTCCGCCCGGGTCCTGCGCCGCCCGATCCGCGACTACTCGCGCGGGATGCGCCAGAAGATCGGCATCGTGCAGGCGCTCCAGCACGACCCGGAGCTGGCCGATCCTCGACGAGCCGTCCGAGGGCCTGGATCCGCTGATGCAGCGCGCCTTCTACGAGGTGCTCGAGGTCGGCGCGGGCCGCGGGGCGGACCGTGTTCTTCTCGTCGCACGTGCTGTCCGAGGTGGAGCGCGTGTGCGACCGGGTCGCGATCGTCCGCGCCGGCCGGCTCGTGCTCAGCGGCGATGTCGCCACGCTCCGTGGCCAGCGGCGGCGCCGGGTGGAGCTGCGGTTCGAGGGTGAGGCCCCCGACCTGGGCGGCGTGCCGGGGGTCAGCGACGTCACTGTCGATCCACTGGGCGGGTTCCTCACCTGCGCCCTGGCCGGCGACCCGCGCGCGTTCCTGGACGCGGTCCGCGGCTCGGCGGTCACCGACCTGTCCATCGAACCGGCCCGGCTCGAGGATGCGTTCCTCGAGCTGTACGCGGGCGAGGAGGCCGCCGAGGTCTCGGCCGCCGGCAGCGGTTCGGGCGGATGAAGGCCGTCGTCAGCCTGCCGCTGATGCGCCGAACGTGGCGGGCCCAGCGCTCCCGCGTGGCGCTGGTCGGTCTCGGGCTCGGGATCTGGTCGCTTCCTGATGCCCGTGATCTACGCGACGTTCGGCCGCCAGCTCTCGGCGTTGCTCGATGCCGGGATCATCCCCGACGCGTTCCTGCGCTTCCTTGGGGCCAATCCGTTCAGTCTCATCGGCGCCATCTCGATCGGCTGGGTCCACCCGATCACGATCGGGCTGTTCGTGCTGTTCCCGCTCGGCCTGGGCTCCGCGATGATCGCCGGCGAGCGGCAGCGCGGGACGCTCGAGGTGCTGCTCTCACGGCCGATTTCTCGCCGCACGCTGTTCGCCACGCACCTGGTGACGCTGGCGCTCGTGTCCGCCCTGATCGTCGCCTCGGCGCTCGCCGGGACGCTGGCCGGGTCCATCGCCTACGGGGTGATGGACGGGCTTCCGGCCGCGAACCTCGCCTTCCTGGTCTTCAACACGTGGCTGTTCCTCGTGGCGCTGGCGGCGATCGCGCTCGCCGCGTCCGCCTCGTTCGATCGGCTCGCGGCACCGGTGGGCATCGGCCTCGCCCTGCTCCTGGTCGGGTACCTCCTCGAGGCCCTGGGCACCCTCTGGCCCGACGCGGAGTTCCTCCAGCCATACACGCCGTTCCACTACCTGCGGCCGCTCGAGGTCCTCTCGGGGACCGGCGATCTGCGAGACCTGCTGGTCCTCGCCGCCCTCGCGGTTGTCGCGACCGCCTACGGGCTGTGGCGGTTCCCGCGGCGGGACCTCGCGGCACCCAGCTGACGACGACACGCCACGCCGCGGAGCTGCCGGCACGCCATGATTGACGCCATGACGACCGCGAGCTCGCCCATCGCCATCGGGCTCAGCCTGCCGACCTGGCCCCGCGCGGACCGCACCTACGCCACCTGGCCCGAGATCCGGGCCCTCGCGCTCGAGGCCGAGGCGATGGGCGTCGACACCCTGTGGGTCGCCGACCACCTCCAGCGCGACCTCGCGTCCGGCGAGCGGATCGGGTTCTGGGAGTGCTGGACGATCGTGACCGCCCTTGCCGAGGCGACGACCCGGGTGGGGATCGGGCCGCACGTGGCGTGCACCGGGTTCCGCAACCCGGCGCTGCTGGCCCGGATGGCGGCATCGCTCGACGAGGTCAGCGGCGGGCGGCTGATCCTGGGTCTCGGCAGCGGCGTGCCGGCGACCGACGCCAGCTGGCGCGCCTTCGGCTACGACCTCGACCGGCCCGTGACCCGGTACGCCGAGGCCGTCGAGGTGATCACCCGGCTGTTCCGTGAGCCGGCTGTCACCTTCGCGGGCGAGAAGGTGCGCACCCAGGACGCCCAGCTCGTTCCCCGGTCCCGGGTTCGGGCCGCGCCGCCGATCTGGGTGGCCGCGAAGGGCGACCGCACCAGCCGGATCGCCGCACGGTGGGGTGACGCGATCAACGTCAACGTCCCGCTGCACGACGTGGCGAGCGTGGACGCCATGATCTCGTCGGTGGCACGGGCATGCATGGCGGTGGACCGCGACCCTGCAACCCTCGCGATGACCGGGTGGGCGCGCGTCGTGCTCGACGACCAGGGCAGTGGCCTCCCGATCGAGGGCTGCCTGGCCGGCTCGCCCGACACCATGGCAGCCGTCGCGCGCGGGTTCGCCGGTGCCGGCCTGCACCACTTGACACTCTACGCGGGTACGCCCGACGACCCCAGCCGCAATCCAGCGCTCACGCCGGAGACGCTGGCCCGGCTGGCCCCGTTCCTCGAGGCGCTGCGGGCGGGCTGACCGACCCCGCACCCGGCTGCTCGGGGGGCCCGCGCGCCGTCCGCTGTTTGCGTATCCTCGCGTTCAGGATCGCGCTTGCCCAAGGAGAGGTTGATGGCCGGGTTCACCCCGTTCACGAAGAACTACTCGGACCTGTCGGACGAGAACGGGTACCAGTTCGAGTTCAAGTGCGACAACTGCGGCAGCGGCTACCGGAGCGAGTTCATCAGGTCGAACCTTGGGACTGTCGGCAACCTCCTGAGCGGTGCCGGAAGCCTCGTCGGTGGCCTGTTCGGCAGCGCGGCGAATGCGGCGGACCGCATCAAGGACGTGACCGATCGCGGCGCCCGTGACGAGGCGCTGCAGCGAGCCAGCAACGAGATCATGGGCCTGTTCACGCGCTGTCCGCGCTGCAGCCGGTGGGTCGATGAGACCTGCTGGAACCCGGCGCGTGGGCTGTGCGTCGGCTGCGCTCCGAACCTCGCCCCTGAGCTCGAGGCCGAGCGCGCGTCGGTCGAGATCTCGCAGATGCGCCAGGCGATGCAGACCGAGACCGTCTTCTCGGGTGACACGTCCGCCAGGCAGACGGTGTGCGCCACGTGCGGCAAGCCCGTCGGGTCCGAGAAGTTCTGCTCCAACTGCGGAACGCCCACCGGCCAGGACAGATGCGCCCAGTGCGGCGCCGACCTGCCCGCCGGCGCGCGCTTCTGTGGCAACTGCGGGGCGAAGACCGCGTAGTCCCCGCAGGCGACTCCGGCGATTACGCCTCCGGCGCGTCCGCTGAGCCGGCTGCCGACGGAGGGACCGGTGCCCCACACCGTGGGCACGCCACCCATGTCGGGTCGTCCAACGGCGCCCGGCACGACGCACAACGGGCCGGCGCGAAGGGATCCCTGGTTCCGCACCGGGGACAGGCGCTGGCGTCACGGTCGATGAAGGTTTCGCAGCGCGGGCAGGGATGCTTGTAGGTGGGCAACGCCGGCCTCCTCAGTCCAGAGCGGCGGCGTCGCCGATCTGCCCTTCCTGCTCGACCCGGCCTGGCCACTCCGCCGCGTCGTCGCGGGTCGAGCCGTGCCATGCCACCAGGTCGCGGAGTGCCGCGGACCAGCTCGACGCGTCGCGGTGGACGAGCCGGGCGACGAACCGCGTGCGGGCGGCGGCAAGCGTCGGCAGGGCCGCGATGGCCAGGCGGTACCGGAGGCCGTCGGGCTCGGCGAGCCGGGCGGCGGGGAGGGCGATCGGCTCGCGCAGGAACCGCGCATCGATCAGCGCCTCGGAGATGTCCGACACGGCGCTCTCGAGCGCGCCCGCCGACACCTCCCCGTCGAACGAGCTGCGCGGGACGACCCGGAAGCAGTAGGTCGCATGGGATCCCTGGCTCACCAGCTCCAGCGCGAGCAGGTTGCCGGGGAGGCCGACCATGAACCAGGTCTTCGGGGCTTCCGGGGCGCCTGGCCGCTCCGGGGCCGAGGCGAGCCATCGTGGCGCCGCGTCGCCTCCGGCCAGCTCCCGCAGCACCGCATACGACGCATCGAACGGCGCGTGGCCCAGCACCGCCCGCTCCAGCGGCGCCCAGGCGGCACCCAGGACCTCGGGCGAGCACGGCCGGCCGTCGACGAGCACGGCCGCCGCGGTGGCGCGAGTGGCGTATGGGGCGTCCGGAATGAGGCCGCCGACGATCGCGGCGGCGTCGGCCGCGGCACCGTCGCGCAGGGCCGTCCAGCGCTGCTGGTGGCGGACGGCCAGCGCGCCGGTGCGCAGGAGCCGCAGTGCGGGGCTGCCCGTCGCGTCGACGGGCAGTGACCGCCCTGCGCTCCCGATCCGCATGCCGCCCACCGCCGGCTCCAGGGTCACCTCGCCAATGTCGGCGCGACGTACCCGCTTCCACGGGTGACGCTCGTCCACGGGCGCCAGCACGACCCCGCGAGCGTGATAGGCGAGCTGGCCGACGCCCGATTCGCCGGGCGCGTCGTACTCGACAAGGTCCACTTCGGCATCGGAAGCGAGCTCGACCAGGCCGTCGGTCAGCCGCTGGCGCAGGCGACCCTCGCGGAGGCCACGCGCGAGCGCTCCCGTCTGGGTGCCGAACCGCTCCAGCAGCCAGGTGGCGGCCGCCGGTCCGTCGCCGAGCCGCACGCGAACCGACCCCGCATCCACCGTGACCGCCGTGGCGTCGCGATACCCGGCATGCACGGGCGGCAGCCCGGTGACAGAGATCGAGAAGCCATCCGAACCGAGCGTGACCAAGGCCGGTCCCGGTGGGCCGTCGGATCGCCGCGCCTCACCCCGGAGGATCGTTTCGGGTTGACTCACGGTCGGTGACCCCCGGTGCGGTTCTGGTGGCTCATCGGCGTCATCGTAGGCGCCCCCGGCATCCCACGCGCAGCTCGTGGGCAGTCCGCGCCGCTCCACGGCCCTGCGCCGGGCGCGCCAGCAGGCCTCCCCCGACCGTGCTGACGGACCCCGGCCCTGCCCATGGCGGCGGAAGACGCATGGGGCGACCCGGCCCGGTAGCCTTGGCATCCATGTCCGGCCCGCGCATCGCCACCCTCCTGGTCCTGCTTGCGGGCGCGCTGTTCGGCACGGCAGGCACCGCCCAGGCCCTGGGGCCGGCGGGCACGACGCCGCTCGGAGTCGGGGTCCTGCGGATCGGGATCGGAGCGCTCGCCCTCCTGTCCGCAACGCCGCTGGTCGGAGGCTCGGTGCGGCACCTGCCGCGCCGGTGGCGGTCGGGCCCGATGCTGGTGACGGCGCTCACCGCAGCGATCTACCAGCTGTGCTTTTTCGCCGGGGTCCAGCTTGCCGGTGTGGCCCTGGGCACGCTGGTGGCGGTCGGGAGCGCGCCGGTGTTCGCCGGATTGCTGGGCTGGCTCGTGCTCGGTCACCGACCGGCCCGCGGCTGGCTCGCCGCGACGGCCATCTCCGTGGTCGGCCTTGCGGCGCTCTCCTTGCCCGGCCTCGCCGTGGGCAACCCCGTCGGCCTGCTGCTCGCGCTGGGTGCAGGCGCGTGCATCGCGGGCTACAACGTGGCGGCACGAACGCAGCTCGATCGTGGCGTGAGCAGCGTCGAGGTGACGGCCGGCAGCTTCGCCCTGGGTGGCATCCTGCTGCTCCCCGTGCTCCTGAGCCAGCCGCTCGACTGGCTGTGGGCACCATCGGGCATCGTCCTGGCGATCTACCTCGGCGTCGCGACGATGGCGGTGGCCAACGTGCTGCTCGTCCGCGGCATGCGGCACCTGGCCAGTGGCCCGGTCGCGACGCTCATGCTCGCGGATCCGGTGGTGGCGACGCTGCTGGGGGTGTTCCTGCTCCGGGAGCGACTCGACGTCGTCGCCTGGGCGGGCGTGCTGATGGTCCTGTCCGGTCTCCTCCTCCAGGCTCTCCTTGCCGCGCGCGCCGTTCCCGTCAGGCCGAAACCGGTCAGGGCCCTCTGACCGTCCCTGCGGACGGTCTTGCTGGTCGCCGGTCAGCGGTGCTGGTCGATCAGGATCTGGTTGCCGTCGGGATCCTCCAGCATGAGGCTCGCCGGTCCCGTCGTGGCCGGGTCTGCCCGACTCGTCACGGTCACCCCGCGCTCGTCGAGCCGCTCCTGGATCTCACGCACGTCCATGAACTCCGGGAGTTCCCGGGCCTCCCGGTCCCAGCCCGGGTTGAAGGTCATGAGGTTGCGGTCGAACATCCCCTGGAACAGGCCGATCGTGACCGCGTCCGGGTTGCGAAGGATGAGCCACCCCTGCTCCGCGTCGCCGCCGACGACACCGAACCCGAGGTTCTCGTAGAACCCGCGGGAGGCGGCGAGGTCCTCGACGGTGAGGCTGATCGAGAAGGCGCCGAGCTTCATGCTGCTCTCCCTGGAATCCGGCTGTTCCTCACGAGGTCACCCGATCGCTCCCCGGGCCGCTCGCCAGCCGCCTGTCGGATCCATGGTACCGACGGCGCCGGCAGGCGCCTTGGTGGATCCCGCGACGGAACCGACCGGGCTCCCGTGACCGTCCCGTGACCGTCCTGTGACCCGCTGCCACCCCATCCGGGGCGGCGATCGGACATCATGTGGAGGGAGGTGGCGCATGAACCAGGATGGCGGCACGGACATCGCCGAGCCTGTGGCCGCCCCGCCCCCGACCGTGGGGATGCGGCTCCGGCTCCGGCCGACGGCGCTCGTCCTCGCCAGCACCCTCGTTCCCGGGCTGGGCCACCTCGCGATCGGCCGTCGAGGCGTCGGGCTGCTGTACCTGGTTCCGACCCTCGTCGCCGCCGCGCTCGCCGCCGCGTGGGTGGCCAGCGCGGGCATCTACGGCGTGGCCGCGTGGCTGGTCACCCCCGGCGCCCTGACCGTCCTGATCGCGACCAACATCCTGCTCGCCGGGTGGCGGACCTCGGCGGCAGTCGACGTGATGGGGCGGACGAGCCCGGGTCGCGGAAGCGCCGTCGCTTCGGCGATCGTCCTGCTCGTCGTCGTCGGCATCCCGCACCTGGTGGTCGCCGGCACGCTGGGGGCGACGGACGCGTTCCTCGACGCGACGTTCGCGGGCGCAGAGGCATCGTCGAACCCGGGCCAGGCCGCGGTGGAGACGCCCTGGCCCACCTTCACCGAGCCGCCCGAGGTGACGCCGACGCCGTTCGGCGCCACGCCGGCGCCTTCTGACGCCCTGCCGACCCCATCGCCCACGCCGGTCATCCCGCCCTATCCCAGCGACGGCGGCGACGGGACGCTGCCCGCCTTCGGCGCCAGCGTCCCGTGGGAACGCGCCGACCCTGCCCAGCCCTGGGGCGACGACGGCCGGCTCGACCTGCTGCTCATCGGGTCCGATGCCGGCGCGGGCCGCTGGAGCCGTCGGAACGACGTGATGCTCCTGGTTGAGGTCGATGTCGCCACCGGGAGGATCGCGATGGTGGGCCTGCCGCGGAACCTGCAGAACGCGCCGTACCCCCCTGGACCTGCCCGCGACGCCTCCGCCTGCGGCTGCCAGCCGGGCCTGCTGAACGAGATGTACGTCGAGGCCACCGCGCGCCGTCCCAGCCTCTGGCCGGGCAGGGGAGCCGTGAAGGGCATCGGGGCCGTGCGCTCGGTCGTGAGCACCCTCACCGGCCGGCCGATCGACGCCGTGCTGATCGTGGACCTGATCGGTGTCATCCGCGTGGTCGATGCCATGGGCGGGGTCGATATCAACGTTCCGTACGCCGTCGAGGATTGGGCCTACCCCGATCCCGGCAGCGGCAAGATCCACATCAGGATCAAGGCCGGCAAGCAGCACATGGACGGCCACACGGCGCTGGCCTACGCCCGCAGCCGCCACCAGGACAGCGACTACGGGCGGATGGAGCGCCAGCAGACCCTGCTCCTGGCCATCCGCAAGCAGCTCGGTCCCGAGACCATCCTCAGTGCGCCGGCCCTGTTCGCCGCCACCAAGGGCACCGCCTGGACCGACCTGCCCAGGGAGGCGCTGCCGGCGCTCGTCGAGCTGTTCGGCAAGACCCAGGGCCAGGAGGTCCAGCAGCTGCGGATCGTCCCCTCGCGCTACCCATCGTTCATGACGGCGGCCTGGGTGAACCAGGTCCGCCGGGACGTGGCCGCCCTCCTGCCCGGGACGCCGAAACCCCGCACGATCAGCGTGCCTCGCCCGGTGGCCACGCCCCGGCCGACGCCGAAACCGACCCCCAAGCCCACGCCCAGGCCGAGCCCTACCGCGGCACCGACCGCCGAGCCAACCCCCGAGCCCACGCCCGAGCCAACTCCCGAGCCCACGCCCACGCCGGAGCCGTAGTCCCGGGATCCCGGCTCGCCACACGGCCGGCCGAAGGTGGGGTGGGATGCGTTGCGATCAGACGGGGACGGTGAGGCTCACGATGACGACGGCCAGCGACGCGACGATCTCGGTCACGCCGACGTGCACCGGGCGGAGCGGTCGAGCGCCCGCAGCGAGTCGCCGCCCGAGCCAGGGCAGCGCGGCGGACCTCGCCGTGAGCCCCGCGGCGAGGATCGAGTAGGGGACGGGGAGCGTGACCAGCGCGGCGGCCACGAGCAGCCCGTGGAACCCGACCGACAGCCCCTGGAATGCCCCGTTGCCACGCTCCCGTAGCACCGAGCGCACGACCAGCACCACGCCCAGCTGGTACCCGGCGGCGATCAGCGTGTAGGTGGCCACCCGCGCCGGGTCCCAGTCGCCCGAGACCCACGCTGCCGCCGGCACGAGCACGAGGGATTGCGCGACCTGCGCAAGGCTGTTGGCGAGGTCCCGGCGGGTGCCGGGCTGCGCGCCACGGAACACGATCGCCGCCGTGGGGACGACCACGACGCCCGCCAGCGCCAGCAGCGGGAAGGCCACCAGCAGGAGGACGCCGAGCACGGCGGCGATCGAGCCGTAGACGATGATCGGGAGGCGGTATTCCGCGGGACGGCGGCTCCGCGACCATGTCTGGGCGGTGGCCGAGGCCAGGTATGCGGCGAGCGCGAGCCCGGCGACGGCGAGCTGCCATGGGTCGGGCCGGCTGGCCGCGACCCCGAGCAGCACCGGGAGGAGCAGCATCGCCCACGCACCGTGCTGCCGGGGTACCCAGAGGCGGTGACCGGTCACGCGGCGGAGCGGAGGACGGAGGGCGGCTGCCATGACGCTACGGTAGGGGAGCGGCTACGGTCGGCGATCGGTCGCAATGGACCGAATGTGCAGTGACCAAGTATGCGTTTCGGCAGGTCCGGCCGGCCGCCTTCAGCCGGGTGGCGTGGTGCGCCCTGGCACCCGCACCGGCTCTCGCACCGGCCGGAGCAGGATGGCCCCGATCACGAGCAGGGCGACCGCCATGCCGAACGCGATCCGCGGTCCGATCCCGGCGCTGATGAAGTTGTTGGACAGGTCGATCAGGAGGCCGCCGACGGCGAGACCCACCAGCCCCGCCGTTGCCGTTGCCACGTTGCTGATCCCCATGTAGCGGCCGGCGGACGCCTTCGGCACCAGGTCCGTCAGCAGCGCCCAGTCCACGGCGAGGAACATGCCGAACCCCACGCCCATCACGAGCCCGCCGAGGACGGCGACCGGGATGACCGGCGCGACGGCCACGATCGCGAGTCCGGCCGACCCCACGCCACACGAGAGGTAGATCACCGGCTTGCGCCCGACCCGGTCCGATGCCCGTCCGGCGGGCAGCACCGCGACGAGGTTGCCGAGCACGAACGCCACCAGCACGGCCAGCATCGGCGTGCCCGTCTCGCTTTGCGTGAGCCCGAAGGAGTCGACGAAGTAGAACAGGGAGAAGTTGGTCAGCATCGTCATGCCCATCAGCACGAACCACCGGGATCCCACGAGCCACACGAACGAGCGCTCCCGGAGGATGTCGGTGCCCCACGCCTCGAGCCCGACGGCGCGCCAGCTCCGGCCGCTGCGTGGCTTGGCCGCCCGTCCCTCGTTCACGCGGATGACGACCGAGAGCATCGTCGCGAACTCGAGGACCCCGAGGGCCATCGTCCCCAGCCAGAAGCTGTTGGTGGCGACCGCGAGCGCCCCGATCGCGAAGCCCGCGGCATTGCCGAGCACCTGGAACAAGCCGACCAGCGCCGACGCAAGCCCCACCTGCGGTTCCGGGACGAGATCCGGGACGTAGCCCTGGAACGGGCCCTGGGCGAAGTTGGACGAGAACTGGAGCAGGGCCATGAACGCGGCGATCGCGATCACGGTGTTGGACGACGCGATCCCCAGCAGGAACACGAGGTCGAGGGTGGTGCCGATGAAGATGTAGGGCTTGCGGCGGCCCCAGCGGCTGATGGTGTAGTCGCTGATCGACCCGATCGTGGGCTGGACCAGGACCGCGATCAGCGTCCCCATCGCGCTCAGGATGAACAGGGTCGTGGCCTTGAACGCCTCGTCACCGAGGCCCTCGAAGATGATCCGGCCGCCGAGGATGTTGTTGAGCCCGGCGAAGATGGAGCTCAGCCCCAGCCAGTAGAGCGAGAGCCGGACGAGCTGGCCCCCGGGCAGCAGCGCGGTGGGTCGCGCGGACGGATCGTCCGTGGCGGGCAGTGCCTCGACGGTCATCGCGATGTCCTCCGGGGAGCGGGACTGCGCGGGGTCCGGTCGCTGATGGGGCGGCACGTGGGCGCGATGATGGCAGGTGTCTCGTGCGCGCGCACCCTCCCAATGTCATGACGAACCAGACGGGCCGGCGTGTCGAGCCGGCGGTTACCGAACCGCGACGGCCGGAACTGGCGATCACTGATAGGGTCAGAAGCCTTCCACCGGTCATCGACAGGGATCACAGCTGCATAGCGCCGACCCGGCAGGACCCTCCTGCCGCGCGGTCGATCATCCCCAGTCCGATCGACCCCACCTGCGTGCCTTCTTGCGCGCCCCCTCCTCCGATGCCGGGCGGCGCCGCCCCACCACGACGACCAGCCGATGGTCGCGCGGTCGGGAGAGAGGGACACCTTGCGTCCGAACTTCAGCCTGCCGGCCATCGGCATCGCGACCGTCATCGCGCTCACCGCGCTCACCGCGGCCCCCGCCCCGGTCGTCGCGACCGACCCATCCCCCAGCCCGAGCCCGAGCCCGACGGCATCGGAATCGCCTGCCCCGACGTCGACGCCATCGGCCGAGCCCACGCCCACGCCGCAGCCCGACCCGTCGGCCACGCCCGACCCGTCGGCCACGCCTGACCCGTCGGCCACCCCCGACCCGATCGCGGTGACGACCGCCCCCGCGCCGTCAGCCCCCACCCGGGCGGAGCTGATCCGTGCGGACTATGTGCGTGCCGCGAAGGTCGCCGTCCGACAGCGCCACGACCGATATGTCCGCGGCGCGACCGGACCCAACGCCTTCGACTGCTCGGGACTCGTCCGGTACGTCTACCGCCAGGCCGGCATCAGCAAGCGGCTGGGCGGAGGTCAATCGGCCCGCGCGATGCTCGCCTGGGCGCGCAAGCACGACAAGACGCGCAAGCGGAACCCGCGGATCGGCGACGTGGTCGTCTGGGGCAATGGCCGCCACGTCGGGATCTACATCGGCAAGGGCCGCGCGATCTCCGCGCTCAACCCGCGCCAGGACATCCGCATCACGAGGATCCGTGCCCTGAGCGACCCGTTCACCACGTTCATCCGCACCCGCCCGTAGCGCATGCCCGGGGCCGGCTCGCGACGACCGGGTCAGGGTATCGCCCGCACCCACGCCGCGAGGTCGTCGACCGGTTCGCCATCCACGTTCCCCGGCACCGCGTACTCCGCCGGCCGGCTGGCACCGGTCCCGGCCATCAGCAGGTGGTTGAGCGCCGGATACTCACGGATCGTCACGTTGGTTCGCCCCGCAAGTCCCGCCCGCCACAGCGCCAGCTCGCTCGGCGGGACCTGGTAGTCGCGACCGCCCTGCGTGATGAAGATCGGGATCGAGAGGCCGGCGGCAACGGCCACCGGGTCGTAGGTGCGCAAGTCGAGCCAGTAGGCAGCCGGGATGCCCAGCGGCAGCTGCGAGGCCGGCGTGGACGGCGACAGGTCGGGCGACTCGACCAGCGCGAGCTGTGCGGGGAGTGCCTCGGCCATCGCCCGCGCCTGCGGGTCCGAGCCGCCCTCGGGGGAGGCGAGATACGCGAGCTGGTCGTGGATCACGTCCTGGAGCGGGCTGGCGTTCCCCTCCAGCACACCGATCCCGGCAATCCGGCCGGCGCCCTCCGCGGCAATCCGCGGCGCGAGGTAGCCCCCCAGGCTGTGACCGACGACGAGGACGCGGTCCGGGTCCACTCCCGGGGTCGCCCGCAGCAGGTCCACCGCGATCAGGGCATCGTCCATCGTCTCCTCGCGGACGGTGATCGTGGTCGCGAGGCCGGCCATCTCGGCCTGGTGCGCCCTGGTGCGCTTGTCGTAGCGGAGGACGACGATGCCCTTCGAGGCGAGGCCCCAGGCGAGGTCGCGCAGCGGCTTGTTGGGGCCGATGGTCTCGTCGCGGTCGTTGGGGCCGGATCCCGCGAGCAGCACGACGGCCGGGAAGGGGCCAGCTCCGACGGGCATCGACAGCGTGCCAGGCAGCGCCCACGGCGCCTGGCCGACGGTGACCTCGGTCTCGGTGAACGACGACGGGTCCACGTAGGGCGCTGGCGACGCGGTCGGCGCGGGCTCGACGGACGCGCCAGCGCTGCCATCGGGCGTGGCGGCCGGACCGGGCTGGCCGAGGTGGAAGCCCGCGACCAGACCATCCGAGGAGACCGTCACGATCAACGGCACCGTTGCCTTGGCGAAGCTCGCGGTGACGGTGACGTTGGTGTACGGGTCCTGGGCGGCCGTGCTCGTGTCGAGCATGCCACCATAGGTTCCGAACTGGTCCTGGAGCTGGCTCCAGAGGACGGCCAGCGACGCGGCCGGGGCGGCGGCACGCATGGTCGGGTCCTCCATCGCCTCGGCCGCGGCCACGTCGCCGGCAGCCAGCGCCTCGATGAAGGCGCGGCCGATCGCCGCGGGGTCGGACGGGCGCTCGCCGGAGGGTCCCGCTGACGCGGCTGCGCCGGGCGACGAGCCCTGCCCGTCGGCGTCACAGGCGGCCATCGCGAGCGCGATCCCGGCGAGGAGCGCGACCCCGGCGAGGCGCGCGACGATGCCGGCGGACCAGAAGGCCGTGGCCTGAGCCGGGCGTGGCGGTCGAGGCCTGCCCGGCCGGAGCGTGGGGGGCTTGGGGGCGAAGGGGCAACACGCGCTTCTCCGTTGCGCCGCCGGTTCGGCGACGGGCATCTCCGCCTCTGAAACCGATCACCGACTCCGCACATGATCGCACCCGTGCGCCGGACGGCTGCCACAACCGGCCGATGGGGGGAAGCCGCTCGACGCGGCCCTGTCGTGCAGCGAGGATGCACGCGGCGGAAGCCGGCTTCCTGCGTGGACTCGGCCAGCACCCGGTCTGACCGGCAGTGGCCCGCGTCCTGGCCGAAGGCCGATGAGAACGGACAGGAAGCATGAAGGGATCCCCGTCCGGCTCACCGTAGGTCCGGATGGCGCCGGGGCCGGCGCCACCCCGGCTACCAGACGACGACGGCACCCCCCAGGTCGTGCTCGTGGAACCGGCGGTCCTTGCTCACGAGGCGCCAGCCGTGCTCGACCGCGGTGGCGTAGATCAGCCGGTCCGCTGGGTCGCGAGGGAAGGGGTCGGGCATCAGCGCGGCACTCATTGCGATGGCCGGCGTCAGCGGCAGGGTCAGGAGGTTGCGGGCCAGGTCCGCGATCCACGCCCGGACCGGAATCGACAGCGACAGCCGCCCGCGCTCGACGAGCCCCGCCAGCTCCCACCACGTGATCGCGGCCACGCCGACCTCGTCCGCCTCCTCGATCGCACGGATCGCGGCCGCCGAGAGCCGGTCCGGGTCTGACGTCCACCACACCAGCGCGTGCGTGTCGAGCAGGACGGTCACGCGAGGTTGTCCTCGTCGCCGGACCACGCCTCACCGGTCGAGTACAGCAGCTCCTCGTCGGTCACGTTGGTCCGCACCTGGCTCGCGTACTTGCCCCGCAGCGCGGCACCGCGCCGCGCCGGCACGAGGCGCGCGACGAGCCGGCCGTGGCGCGTGATCTCGACCTCCTCGCCCGCCTCGACATCGTCGAGCAGCGCCAGGATGTGCGTCTTCGCCTCGGTCGCCGTCACGGTCTTCGCCATGTGGTCAGAATAGTGGTCAGACGAAACCATGTCGAGCACCGGGGCGGGCAGGGTCACCGGCCGATGGTGGCGGTCGCCGCTTTGCTGCCGCTTACGTGCCCGCCCTACCCCCGAGCCTGGACCTTCGCCCACGTGTCCTTGAGCGTCAGCGTCCGGTTGAACACCAGCGCCCCGGGGCGTGAGTCCGTGTCCGCGCAGAAGTAGCCCAGGCGCTCGAACTGGACCGTCTCGCCGGGCACGGCGTCGGCCAGCGACGGCTCCACGAAGCCGCGCACGACCCGCTCCGAGTCCGGGTTGAGGTCCTCGAGCAGGTCTCGACCCTCGGAGCCGGGATCGGGCCTCGTGAACAGGTAGTCGTACAGGCGGATCTCGGCCGGGACGGCGTGCGCCGCCGACACCCAGTGGAGGGTGGCCCTGACCTTGCGGCCATCGGGCGAGTCGCCCCGCGCGTAAGCGGATCATAGGTGCACCGCAGCTCCACGACGGTCCCCGAGGCGTCCTTGACCACCTCGTCGCAGGTCACGAAGTAGGCGTTGCGCAGCCGGACCTCGCGCCCCGGCGCGAGGCGGAAGAACTTGGGCGCGGGCTCCTCCATGAAGTCGTCGCGCTCGATCCACAGCTCGCGCGTGAACGGCACGGGCCGCTCGCCGGCCTCGGGGTCCTCCGGGTTGTTGACGACCTCCATCGTCTCGACCAGGTCCTCGGGGAAGTTGGTGATCACCACCCTGACCGGATCGAGGACGCCGAACCGCCGCGGGGAGGTCCGGTTGAGGACGCTGCGCACGTGGTGCTCGAGGAGCCCCACCTCGTGGGTCGAATCCGCCTTGGCGACGCCCACCGCCGTCGCGAAGTCGCGGATGCCCTCGGCAGGGAAGCCGCGCCGCCGCAACCCGGAGATCGTGGGCATCCGGGGATCGTCCCAGCCGCGAACGCGCCCGTCCTGCACCAGCCGCAGCAGGAACCGCTTCGACAGCACCGTGTAGGTGAGCGCCAGGCGCGCGAACTCGTACTGGTGGGGGACGTGGGGAACCGGCAGGTTGGCGATCAGCCAGTCGTACAGCGGCCGGTGGACGTCGAACTCGAGGGTGCAGATCGAATGGGTCACGCCCTCGATGGCGTCGCTCTGCCCGTGCGCGTAGTCGTAGGTCGGGTAGATGCACCAGGCGTCGCCGGTCCGCGGGTGCGTCGCGTGGACGATCCGGTACAGGACGGGGTCGCGCAGGTTGATGTTGGCAGCGGCCATATCGATGCGGGCCCGCAGAACCCGGGCGCCGTTGGGGAACTCGCCAGCGCGCATCCGCGCGAACAGGTCGAGGTTCTCCTCGACCGAGCGGTCGCGGTAGGGGGAGTTGACCCCGGGCTCCGTCAGCGTGCCCCGGGTCTCGCGGATCTCGTCGGCGGTGAGGTCATCCACGAACGCCTTGCCGGCCCTGACCAGGTGGATCGCCCACTCGTAGAGCGTCTCGAAGTAGTCGGAGGCGTGGAACAGGTTCTCGCCCCAGTCGAAGCCCAGCCAGCGGATGTCGTCCTGGATCGAGTCGATGTACTCCTGCTCCTCCTTGACCGGGTTGGTGTCGTCGAACCGCAGGTTGCAGGTGCCGCCGAACTCGGCGGCGATGCCGAAGTTGAGCGCGATCGACTTGGCGTGGCCGATGTGGAGGTAGCCGTTGGGCTCGGGAGGGAACCGGGTGACGGGGGCGGTGATCCGGCCCGCGGCGATGTCGGCAGCGACGATCTCGCGGATGAAGTCACGCCGGGCGCCCTCGGCGGTCCCGGGCTCGGTGGAGGGTTCACTCATCGTTCGACTCCTGCTACCGGTAGGGGAGGAGCCGCGTCTCGCGAGCGGGCGCACCACACTCCCTGGCGGAGTTGGCTGACGCTCCGGGAGTCGAACCCGGGCCTCCTGGCTCAGCGCCAGGTGCCCACCGTGAGCCACGCATCAGCGACCTGACTCGGAGGATATCGCAAGCGGGTCACCATCGGCGGAGTGCTATCATTGATATCAGAGGTGATCGAATGAGCCAGCTGATCGTCCGCAACGTGGATCCCGCCATCGTGCGCGCGCTCAAGCGTTGTGCTGCCAGCAACGGTCGCTCGGCCGAAGCTGAGCACCGCGAGATCCTGCGCCGCGCCCTGGCCGCCGATACCGGCGCCGAGGCCTTCAAGGCGCTGCTGGGCTCGATGCCGGACGTGGCCACGGACGAGGAGCTCGCGCCGGCGCGCGACCTGCCGCGTCCGCTCAGGTGAGCTGGCTGGTCGATACCAACGTCCTCTCGGAGCTCCGCAAGGGAGAGCGCGCGAATGCGGGTGTGCGCGCCTGGTTCGCGGCCGCGCGCGCCGACGAGCTGTACACGAGCGTGCTCGTCCTCGGCGAGCTGCGTCGGGGGACCGAATTGCTCCGCCGCCGGGACCCGACGGCCGCGGCCGCCCTGGAGCAGTGGCGGGGTCGCCTGGCCGAGGGCTTCGCCGACCGGATCCTCCCGGTCGATGCCGCGGTCGCGGACTGCTGGGGCGCGCTGAACGTCCCGGATCCGGTCCCCACCGTCGACGGCCTGCTCGCCGCGACCGCGCTGGTGCACGACCTGGTCCTCGTCACGCGCAACGTCCGCGACGTGGCCGGCACCGGCGCCCGCCTCCTCGATCCCACGGCCTGAAGGGGCACTCGGGCGACCGGGGTTGCCAGCACGCACCGCGCGCAGCGTGCGGGCGCCGGGTGACAGGACCATGCGCGGTGCCGGATCAGTCCATCGGCTCATTGGGTCTGCCCTCCCGGGCGTCGATGATCCACGTATGAACCCCACGCACGACCCGCGCCCGGCCGCGCGCTACCAGGCCGTCACCTCGTCCACGCTCGACCGGGCCCTCGACGCGCGGGAACCCGCCACCGGCGCGCTCCCCGTCGCAGCGTCGCGGAGCTCGCGTCCTCCGTCGCGTCCGGACACAGGTCATCCGCCTCGCGCTCCCGGGCTAGGGCGCGCGCAACCAGGGTCCGGAGGGGGAGGGGAGCTGGCTGGCGCGGAAGGATTCGAACCTTCAACCCCCTGATCCAGAGTCAGGTGCTCTACCGTTGAGCCACGCGCCAGCGGTTGGCCCCGTCTTACGTTCAGGGGCCGGTGTTTCGACCTCTCCTCGGGCGCATCGCGCCGTCAGATTCCGGGGGTGTCAGGCGAACATCCCCGCAAGAGTCAGGCGCACCAGCCGGGCCGCCTGAGCATCAAGCGAACGTCGGGTGCGCGTCCTGATGGTACGCCCGGGGCCGGGAGGCCGGCATCAAGGCGCCGGAGCAGCCGCCCGCCATCCTCGCGAACCCGAGCGCCGGGCGCTGCCCCCGTCGTGGCCTCGGAGTGCCACACTGGGCCGGTGCACCGAATGGCTCGTGTCGGCACGCTGTTCGCGGTCCTGGCCCCTGGTCACGGGCTGCTCGGCGATCCCGAACATGGATGTCGGCAGCTCCGGCTGCCAGAACGCTCGAGGCATCGGCCCAGCGGGCATGACCACCTTCGACGGGGAGCCCGTCGTCGACGGTGTCGTCGGCAAGTCGCCGGCCGCGGCCGCCGCCACCGCCAGGGCGATGGGCCACACGGTGGTGTTCAACGTCCAGATCCCCGGCTACGGGGAGTGCTGGTGCGTCCCTCCTCCCGAGGGCGAGGTCGTGAGCGCCTGGTGGGGCCAGCACGGCGCCCTGTGGCTGGAAGTCGACGGGGTCGACGTGGGCCACACACCGGACAATCAGCCCCTCCGAGGCTGGGGCTGCTAGTGTCGCGATTCGCTGATCGCCCGATCCTTGCGGACGGCCTTGGCGAGGATCTCGTCGGCGGTCTTGGTCCACACGAATGGGGTCGAGCCGGTGTTCCAGTTGGCGGTGAACGTGTCGATCGTCGAGATCAACTCCTTGACCGAGCCGAAGCTGCCCCGGCGGATGGCCTGGCGGGTGAGGATGCCGAACCAGGTCTCGATCTGGTTCATCCAGGACGCGCTGGTCGGGGTGAAGTGGAACGTGATCCGCGGATGACGCTCGAGCCAGGCCAGCACGGTGGGGGTCTTGTGGGTGGACACGTTGTCGAGCACGACGTGGAGCTCGACCTCCGGGTACGCCCGCTCGACCCGGCGCATGAAGGCAAGGAAGTCGGCGCCGGTGTGGCGGGAGCGGGCCTCCTGGGTGACCGTGCCCGTCGCGATCTCGAGCGCGGCGAACAGGCTGGTCGTGCCGTTGCGGATGTAGTCGTGGGTCCGCCGCTCGACCGAGCCCCCGCGCAGCGGCAGCATGGGCGCGGTCCGGTCGAGCGCCTGGATCTGGGTCTTCTCGTCGACGCTGAGGACGATCGCCCGCTCGGGTGGATCGAGGTACAGCCCGACGACGTCCCGGATCTTGGCCTCGAGCTCTGGATCGGTGCTGAACTTGAACGTCTCGATGCGGTGCGGCTTGAGGCCGGCTTCGGCCCAGATCCGCTGGACGGTCGTGATCGACATGCCGACCCGGCTCGCGATCCGGCGGGCGCTCCAGTGGGTCGTCCCATCGGACGGTCGCTCCAGGGTCAGGGCGATCACCCGGTCCCGGTCCGCCCGGGTGTAGGTCGGTGTTCGTCCTGGCCGTGGCGCATCGTGCAGGCCGGCAAGTCGATCGCGCTCGAAGCGCCGGCGCCACAGCAGCACCGTCATGAGATGGACGCCGAGCTCCGCGGCGATCCGCTTGTTCGCGACGCCGTCGGCAGCACGGATCACGATCCGGGCCCGCTGCGCGAGCCGCTGCTCGCTCGTCCGGGCGCGGACCAGGCGGTCGAGGACCGCCCGCTCAGAGGGGCTGACGATCAACTGGGGCGCGGGAGGATGGGCCATGCGGTGAAGCGTAGCTGCGATCATCACAACGGTCTAGTCACTTCCGTGCCGGAACACTAGCGAGGAAGGCGGCCTCCGGAGGCTGGAAGGCGAGCTACGTGGTCAGCGCGCTCCGGCTTCGAACCGAGGACCTGCTGATTACGAATCGCGAGGATCGTCGAGTTCTCGGCTCTGCGTAGGGACGAACGAGCTTCCGGGCCAGAGCATCTCGCGTGCGACGTCAGGTCCGGACGGGCGCTCCTCGCGGGCGCCGTCGAGACTTCGCCTGGCCACGGTCGCTCGGGCCCCGATTCCGAGCGTGACGGCTCCGGAATCCTCGAGGATCCGACGAGAGCCGATCGACTGCCACCCCGGGGGCCGCCGCGGGCGCAGCCCGGTCGAGGATCGCGTCGCCGTTCGCGGAGGGGTCAGGTCAGGGGTCGGTGACTCGGCATTCCGCGTCGTCACTGGACTGGCCCGAGCCTCCGCCGGAGTCGTCGCCTATCGAACTGGCTCCATGCCGACCTCCCGCGCGCAGCCGAGCGCGATCCAGACCCGGGCCTGTTCGAGGAACTGAAAGGACTTGCTTTCGATCGCTGGGCAAGTGATGAATGGGTCGGCGCCATCGGTCGGTCGCCAACCCTTCGGAGGCAACTGGAAGGTGAACAGACGCGGTCGCAACGAGGGCACGATTCGGCGGCGCGCCGATGGTCGCTGGGAGGCGCGAGTGGTCTTGACGGCGTCCGATGGGCGGCGCGTCCGTCGGTCGTTCCTCGGCCGCACCCGGGCGGCCGTCACCGAGAAGCTCCACGAGGCGTTGGGGCTGGAGGCGCGCGGCTCGGTGCAGCCGTCGGGGCGCTTGACGGTGGGCATCTTCCTCGAGCAGTGGCTCGACGTCGTCCGGACGCAAATCCGGCCGCTCACGTTCGATTGCTACCGCGGCATCGTCCGTCGTCACCTCAAACCCGGTCTCGGGCAGCTCGTTCTCGCACGACTGAGCCCGCGCCAGGTCCAACTCTTCCTCAACGGACGATCTGCGGCAGGGTCATCCCCGAGAACGGTGGCGATGATCCGGGCGGTCCTGCGTCAGGCCCTCGGCCAGGCCGAGCGGTGGGATCTGGTGACGCGCAACGTCGCGAAGCTCACCCAAGCGCCGCGGGTACCCCGTCACGAGATCAGGCCCCTGACGCCGACCGAGGCTGGACGCTTCATCGATGCGATCCGCGGCGACCCCCTCGAAGCGCTGTACCTGACGGCGCTCGCGGTCGGGCTCCGCCAGGGTGAGCTCCTCGGGCTGACATGGCCGGATCTCGACCTCGCCGGGGCCACGGTCACCATCCGCCACGCGCTCCAGCAAATCGACGGGCGCCTGGCGCTCGTCGAGCCGAAGTCCGCCACGAGCCACCGGACCCTCGCGCTGCCGGCGACCGTCGTCCAGGCGCTCCGCGAGCATGCAACCCGCCAGCGACGCGCTCGGCTCTATGCCGGGGCCCGCTGGCGGGTGGATCCGCGCGACCTCGTCTTCACCACTACCGTCGGCACGCCGCTCGACGGGATCACGGTGACGCGGAGGTTCCAGGCGCTCCTCCGGGGAGCTGGACTGCCCCGCCAGCGGTTCCACGACCTCCGCCACGCTTGTGCGTCACTGCTCCTCTTCCAAGGGGTTGCGCCGCGAGTCGTGATGGAGACGCTCGGTCACAGTCAGATCAGCCTGACGATGAACACGTACTCCCACGTCGTGCAGGCGCTGGCACGCGACGCCGCGGACCGAATGGATTCGCTGCTCCAGCCACGGGCAGACACCGCTGGGTAGGCCATGCGGCAAGGCCGCGGCGGCTGCTCGCCACAGGAGCCCATCCGCAAGCTTCGGTCCATGACGCCCGGCCGATCGGCCCTCCGGGACCGATGGTCGCGGGTGTAGCGTGCGCCGAGGAACACAAATGGAGGTCGTTTGGGGGTGTCGTTCCTTCGGCGCATACTCGGCAGCAGGCGTCCACGCCGCCACCAGAGCCTGAGCCCCAGCAGGCGGTGGTACCGCGTCGCGGCTGGTGGGATCCACCGCCGGGCGGCCGCTTCGAGATTGCCGGCGTCGTCCACTACAAGGACGTGCTCGCCGAACTGTTCCCGCCCGCTCCTGACGAGCCGGACCGGAACGTGAGCGCAACGGCGACCCTGGTCCCCGAGCCCGACAACATCTACGACGCTGGGGCGATCGCCGTCCAGATCGAGGGCCGCACGGTCGGCTACATCCCACGCGATGTCGCCCCGGCGTGGGGCGACCTCATGGACCGGCTCGAGCACGAGGGCCTCGCGCCGCGCATCACGACCCAACTCTGGATCGGGCGACACGCCTGGTTCGTGAGTCTGCTCGCCCGCGAGGACGCCGACTACCTGACCCCCGCCGAGGCAGCAGCCGAAGCTACACGGGCGGAGGAGGCCAAGGCCGCAAAGGCAGCCAGGGCGGCGGCCGCGGTGTGCCGCGACTGCGGCGGCCAAATGAGCCCACGGGCAAGCGCGGCCGACCACCGGTCCGCTGCGCTGCCTGTCGCGGGGTGGACGTCCCGATGGTGGCGCCTCCGGCTCGCACGGCTCCCGCGCCCGCGTCACCGGTCAAGGTCCCCTGGGTCGCCATCCCGCGTCCGGCAGCGTGGGCTGTCGTCGACCTCGAAACCACCGGGCTCTTCCCGCGGTACGACCGGATCGTGGAGATCGCGGTGGTCCGCCTGGCACCAGACGGCACGGAGATGGACGCCTGGACCACGATGCTCAACCCGCAGCGCGACATTGGCGCAACCGAGGTGCACGGCATCCGCGCCTCGGACGTGCGCGACGCCCCCACCTTCGCGGACATCGCCGACGAGTTCGCGGCCCGCGTTGCGGGCACGCCGCTTCGCGGCGCACAACGCCCGCTTCGACCTCGACTTCCTCGCGACCGCGATGGCCCGTGCCGGCGTCGCCTGGCCGCGGCCCGACGCGTTGTGCACGATGGCCGTCCCGAACCGACTCGGCGTCGTCTCGTCGCGCAGCCTCGATGCCTGCTGTGCCGAGATCGGCCTGCCCTACGACCACGGGCATACGGCGCTCTCAGATGCCCGATCCGCGGCCGGGCTGCTGGCCTTCACGCTGCGCAAGGTCCGGGGCCGCGTGGCGGTGCCCCACCCCGCGACAGCATGGCCGGACCCGTCGTTCGGGATCCGCCCGCGCCTGCGCACTGAACCACCGCCCCCGCGCTTCGACACCAGCCGGGGCCGGCTCGCCGACAGGGTGGGCGTGCCCACCGGGATGGAGGCGACCAGGATGCGGCCGTGGCCTACCTCGGGCTGCTCGATCTCGTCCTTGAAGACCGGCACATCACCGACGACGAGGTCGACGCACTCCACGAGACTGCGGCCGGCTTGGGCCTCGACGGGGACGCGGTCCGGCGACTCCACGCCGCATACCTCGGCGGGATGCGGTCGCTCGCGGAGGCGGACGGCGTCGTCACCCCCAACGAGCGCCGCGATCTGGACATGCTGTCCGACCTCCTCGGCGTGCCGCTCGAGGGGGTGTCGGACGCCGCGCCAGCGGTGCCGATCGTCCGGTTGGAGAGCCTCGTGGGCAAGTCGGTCTGCTTCACCGGCGGCAGCGTGGTCACGATCGGCGGGGCCAAACTGACCCGCGAGGACCAGGAGGCGTTTGCAGAAGAGGCCGGGCTCGTCGTACGCCCCGGCGTCTCGCGGGGTCTCGACCTGCTTGTCATGGCCGATCCCGACAGCCAGTCAGGCAAGGCGCAGAAGGCCGACGCCTACGGCACCCGGCGGATCGCGGAGCCCGCCTTCTGGCGGGCGATAGGGGTCGAGATCGACTAGCCGTCAGTCCCAGACCGAGGCGCCGGCAAAGCGGTCGTTCAACGCCCGCTGCTCGGCCGGGAGCCGATCGTAGACCGATTTGGGCGATTTGGGCACGATGACGAACTCGTGGAACGTCACGGGCTTCAATCCCCGGAGGTGTTCCGGGGCGGGCTTGCCCCACTCCCTGGACCAGGCCCGTGTCGGCCAGCCACACCAGTAGTGGACCCACCAGTCGCGCTCGACATCGTGCGTGTAGCCCGAGGGCATGCAGGCGCAGAAGAGCATCTTGACCGGGCGGCCGCACTTCTCATGGATCGTCCGCCGGTCGTCGTTCGTGCACCGCCCGTCCGGGAACTCGCAGCCTTTGGGATGGTCGAGGATCGTCCTGCCGCGCCCATGGGTTGGCCGGTCCTCACAGTCGCAGGAAGTCGCGGGCTGATCCGCCATGAGCGGCATGCTATCGCGCGGCAAGTAGCCCGGATGGGCGCTCATGCTCATGTACAACACCGCGAAGTACGCTGTCGGAGTCACCCTCGTGAACCGACCGCGCGCGCAGATCGACCAGGTGGCGCTTCGCGGTACTCGGCCGGACACCGACGCGCCGCCACCTCGGCGACCGAGCCACTCGCGGCGACGAACGCCGCGAGCACATCGACCTGGCGGGAGGGCGGTCTTCGCGGCCGTGAGCCGCGGGCGGGCTCCGGCCGGAGGGGTCGGCGGGCCTTCGCGCGCGCAAACGGCGACGCGCGAACCCGCGACACTCTGCTTGGGAAGCAGACACTCTGCCAGCTGAGTTTCTCCCGCTCGGGAGAACATCATTCTAGCGGAGCCGACGCGCCGCCTCAATCGGCCGATCAACGGCCGACGACCCCGGGCCAGGTCGCCGGTATTCGATGGCGCCCTACGCCATGCCGACCCGGATCAGCCCCACGAGCCCCGAAAGTGCAACGAGCCCGCCGAGAGCCAGGCGGAAGCGTGCTGCGGAGACGTGCCGGTGGACGCGGTAACCGACGGCCAGGCCGAGGGCGATCGCCGGCAGGCTCACGAGCGCCCACGTGACCCGCTCCGGCGTGTACACGCCCTGGAAGGCAAGGACGCCCAGGCGGATCATCCCGGTGAACGCGAAGACCGACGTGGTGAGGGCACGGAATCGCGTCGGATCGGACTCGGCCCGGCTGAAGAACAACAGGCCGATCGAGCCGCCCATCCCGTACAGGCCTCCGACGACCCCGCTCGCGACCCCGGCCCCGATGGCCCACGGCCGGAGATGCTCCGAGGCGATCGATGGCGCGCCGCGCCGGACGGCCAGGTACGCCCCGGCCCCGATGAGGGCCACGCCAAGGCCCGCGCCCAGGGCGGCGAGGTCCACCCGGGGGAGGAGCAGGGTGAACGCCACCGTGACCGGTATCGCGCCGGCGAGATAGCGACGACCGTGTGGCCCCAGGGTCAGTTGATCGCGGAGCACCCACAGCAGGACGACCGTGGCGGCCGCGTTGACCAACTCAACCCAGTACAGTGCGTCGAGGAGCGTCAGCTTCCCGGCCGCATTGTCCACCAGGATCACGAAGCAGGCGTTGGCAACGATCGCGCTCGCGACGCCGGTCAACCCGCGGACGAAGTACGCGAGCAGGCCGACGGCGGAGAACAGGATGACCGGCAGGAACTCGAAGAGGCACCCGACAAGTCTGGCGGATGGGGCCGGTCGGCGGGGCCCGCCAGATCCATGCGGCGTCGACTTCGATGTCTGGAGCTACGAGGCCGGTGTGAAACGCACGTTCTGAGGGGCTGACGGGCGGGCGCGGGTGCCGCAGGGCGGGAGAGGGACTCCGATCCGGGAACTCGGGCCTGGATGACCCGTGGACGGGGCCGACAGTGGCCATCCTGTTGGGATGGGCGTTAGGTCCGGCTCCCGTGGAGTCAGCCAGTCCGGGCCGCCGCCCAGGCTCCGCCGCTCCCGACGAGTCCGAGCACCGCGAGGCGGGCGAGGTTGACCGCGGCGGCGAGGAGCGAGAAGTCGGCGGCGACCTTGGGCCTGCCCCGGACCCGGGCCCGCCGACCGCCGTGGCGACGGCGCATGAGGTGGGCGAGCTTGCGCTCGACCTTCGGCCGGGTGGCCCGGTAGTCGGCCAGCCAGGCGGGGTCGCGGCGCGCCGCCCGGCCCCGGGCGAGGAGCGCCTCGTGGGGACCGACCTTGATGGTGCGCCCGCTGGCGGTCGTCGTGCAGCGGGCCACGAGGGGGCAGGCGGCGCAGGCCGGCCCGAAGCGGACCGGACCCGCGCCGACGGGGCAGCGGGTCCCCGCCCGGCCGGGCAGGTGACCGTGCCGGCCTCGGTGTCGATGGTGAAGTCGGCCTTGCTGAAGCGACCGGCACGCCGGCCGGGGGCTGGACCTTGATGCGGCTCGGCACCCGCGGCCTCGAGGGTCTCGAGCAGCCGCGCCGGCCCCGTAGGCGGCGTCGGCGTAGACGGGGGCGGGCCGGTGGGCGCGCCTCGGCGAGCTCGGCCGCGAGCAGCTCGGGCGCGACCGCGGCGTCGCCCGCGTTGCCCGGTGTCACGGCGGTCGCGGTGACGATCTCGCTGTCGGGGTCGATCGCGATGTGGCCCTTGTAGCCGTCGAAGCCGCCGCGGCGGTCTTGTGGCCGTGGCGGGCGTCGGGGTCGACCGTGCTGATGACCCGGTCGGGGGCGACCCGGCGGGCGATGCGGAAGGTGCCCGTCGGCCGGCCTCGAGGTCCTGGCCGAGCAGCGTGGCGAGCAGCGCCGCGGCCTCGGCGAGGGGGCGCGAGGGTCTCGCCCTCGAGCGCGGCGAGGAGCGGCGGCCGTCGCGGGCGAGGGCGTCGAAGGGCCGCGCGGGCGGCGGGGTCCTCCCAGTCGCAGGCGGGCTTGCCGCTGCTCGGTAGTCGTCGTCGCGGCGCAGGTGCGCCCGCAGCGCGGCCTCGCGGTCGCCCGCGCGGCGAGCAGGCCGCGGATGCCCGAGCGCAGCAGGGTGACCGTGTCCATCGTCGTGACCGCGTCGTACAGCGCGGTCGAGTCGAGCACCCGGCGGACGCCGACCAGGCCCGCCGCCGCGCGCCTCGAGGGTGACCTCGAAGATGCGCTCCGGCGCCTCGAGCGCGCCAGGCGGGCGCGCATGTCCACGAGCACGGTGTGGGTGAAGCCGGGGTGGTCGAAGTCGAGGCCGCCGCCGGCGTACTTCCAGCGCACGTCGAACGTGAAGCGCTCGACGGCCTCCCGGTCGGACAGGCCCTCGAGGCGCTGGAGGACCATGACGACCGCCACGATCATGGGCGGCACGGAGCGCCGGCCGACCGATGTCGGCGAAGAGGTCGCGAACAGCTCGTCGGGGAAGAGCGCTGGCACTCCCGGTGGAGCAGGGCATGGATGGAGTCGGGCCGGACCCTCGGAGCGCAGACTCGGTCGTGTCTCCGAAGACGTCTGCCTGGCGGGGTGCGGTTCCCTGCGACATAGAAGCGCCCTCCGATCTCATCGGCAGCTCCTGCGAGTTCATGGCCGAGTTCGAGCAGGCCTGCGAGCCCGGGGCATCGCCCTGCTCGCCCTGCCGCCCCGCTCGCCCAAGCTCCACGGTGCCGTCGAGCGGGCCAACCGCACCCATACCGAGGAGTTCTACGAGGTCACCGACGCGGAGCCCGAGCTCGAGGCCTTCCAGGCCGAGCTGCGCGCATGGGAGACCGTGTACAACACGATCCGGCCCCACCAGGCCCTGGGCTACCTCACCCCGGCCGAGTACCTGGCGTCGATCGGGCGGGATGTGTATCGGACGTACTGAACGAGTACAAGCGGTTGACGCCGCTCCTGACTATGTGTAGAATGTCGACATGTGGAATCCTCGGGTTTCCCCGGGCACGCCATCGGGGATATCGGCATGCCCGAGCGCAGACTACTCCCGGCCTCGACATCGGCTATCGTCCGCGACGCGATCCTGACGGGACGGTTGGCGCAAGGAACGAAGCGAAGCGAACCTGAGCTCGCACGAGCGATGGCGATTAGTCGCGCGCCTCTGCGCGAGGCGTTGCGGACCCTGGAGGAGGAGGGACTGATCGTCTCAGTGCCTCACCGAGGGGCGCGCGTGGTGCGCGTGACCAGGACCGACTACCTGGACATCCTGACCGTCAGGACACTACTGGAACCTTATGTAGTTGAGCGTGCTCACGCACTGCACGGATCTGAGCTCCTCGCTCCTCTTCGGGAGGCCCGTGCCGACATGATGCATGCAGCCGTAGAGAGCGACCCTGACGCACTTGCAGCGGCCCATGCCCGTTTCCACCGCGTCTTCTATGAGCAATGCGGCAGCGTTCTCCTACTCTCCCTCTGGTCCCGCCTTGAGACGAGAATCCGCATGTACCTCCGACTCCAGCACGCCACGTTCGACACGCTTGAAGACGAGGTTCGCACTCACGATGACATCGTGAGCATCGTCGAGGGTGGTGACGTGCCTGCCTTCAGAGCGGCCGTTGTGGATCACCTCAACATCCACATCTCCCTGTTGATCCCGCGGTTGGGTGCAGTTGGAGGCGACCAGGCCGAGAGTTCGTCGGAGCGCTCAGGCGCGGCGATGGGTCTCGCACCGATGGTCGAGAGCGCTTGATGTCGGCCATCGGGTTGCCCGTACGAGCGCGCACGGTCGCCCAGATCATTTGCGGTAAGGAGCGGCAACGCTGATGCGCGGACGGCGGGTCATCTCGACTGTGGAGACGCACACCGAGGGCATGCCCACTCGGGTCGTGGTGGGTGGAATCGGACTCGTCGATGGGGACACCATGTTCGAGCGGAAACTCACGCTCGAGCGAGACATGGATGACCTCCGCACGCTGCTCATGTACGAGCCGCGTGGCCACTCCGCGATGTCTGGAGCCATTCTCCAGCCGCCGGCGCGTCAGGACGCGGACTGGGGGGTCCTGTTCATCGAGGTTTCCGGATGCCTCCCGATGTGCGGCCACGGGACGATCGGCGTTGCCACAGCGCTGGTCGAGATGGGCATGGTCACCGTGACCGAACCCGACGACGATCGTTCGCCTGGACACGCCAGCTGGTCTGGTGGTTGCCGAGGTGAGTGTTCGGGATGGACATGCCGAGTCCGTGACGATTGAGAACGTGCCGTCCTTCCTCCTCGCGGCGGACCTATCCCTGGAACTGCCGGGGATAGGCAGCATCTGCTACGACATGGCGTTTGGCGGGAACTTCTATGCGATTCTGCCCGCGCGCTCGATCGGTTTGGAGCTTGAGATCGCGAACGTCCCGAGTTTTGTCGCGACTGGCGTACGGCTGATCGATGCCATCAATAGCTCTGCGCGGCCGGTCCATCCCGTCAACGCTCAGATCGACGTCTGCCATCACGTGCTCTTCACTGCTCCCGGCAGAAATGGTTCATCCGGACGCAATACAGTCGTCGTGAATCCAGGATGGATCGACCGTTCACCTTGCGGCACTGGAACCTCCGCGCGAATGGCTCAACTGCACAGCAAGGGCGAACTCGATCTTCACGAACCGTACACCCACGACTCCGTGCTTGGTTCACGGTTTGTCGGCGAACTTGCTGGCGTCGTGGACATCGGTGCGGTACGGGCGGTGATCCCGCGGATCACGGGTCGAGCCTGGGTAACCGGCTTGGCGACGTACTTACTCGATCCCACCGATCCGTTTCCCGAGGGCTTCCTCATTCCAGGCTAGAAGAGATGGTGCGAGATTGTGCCTGCCGCTCGCGCGGCGTCCGAGCCGTGCGGCAGACGCTCACGGAACGAGAGGAGAGCAGCAGCTTGCCGATGATCACGATCAAAGCGTCCCGAGGACGAACACTCGATCAGAAGAGAGAGCTGGTCAAGCGCATTACCACGGATGTGGTGGAGGTGTTCAAGGTCGGACCGGAGCTCGTCAGCATCGAGATCGTGGAGGGGGACCCCGAGAACTGGGCGCGAGGCGGGGTTCTCAGTATCGATAAGAGCGCCGCGCCTCCCGTCCCGCACGACCGCGCGGGTGCGGCAGCCGGTTAGAGGGGCGCAGGAGACTTATGGCCATGTTCTTGAGGTAGGGAGGTGGAAGCCATGGACTACGAACTCGATATCGAGGCTACCCGAGTACGACGTGAGGGCCATCGTCAAACTCTTCTCGCGGACCGCTCCAGATCTTGACCGAGCTCGTGTGGGAGGCGCTGGAGTCTCCCCTCGAGGGGCCCACAGGCCACGCGGCCTTCAACGGGGAAGAGTTGTTCGTGTTCATGGCTCCCTTCCGCCGGGACGGGGACATCGTCGACCCACCGGTTGAAGCGTGGACGATGTTACCTAAGCCAGGCGACCTGATGTTCTTCTACAAGCGACCGGATGAGCGCGTGCCCGGTGGTACGGATCCGATCTACGAGCTCTGCTTCATGTACGGCGAGACGGATCTGCGGCACTTCTACGAAAAGGGACAGCCTGGCAGTCTAATCGGGCACATGTCCGTCGGCGATGCGGAGTTCGCGAAAGCTTGCCGCCAGACGCGGATCTCCGGCCGCACCACCATTCGTGTCAGCCGTCGGGCTGCGGGTCCGCACTGACGGCAATCGATGACTGGCAACCTGAGGACGCGCGAAGGGGACTAACCGGTGAATGGCGTTGTCACGATTGGCAGCTTGTCGGCCGCGCCCGGCGAAAAGGCAGAAGGACTAGTCAGCATCGACGTCGGTACCACAAGCGTGGACGTCCCGCTCGTAATCGTGAACGGAACGAGGCGCGGGCCACGCGTGGCAGTAACCTCCGGCATCCACGGGGGAGAGTACGCGGGCATCCCGGCGCTGCGGCGTGTCGCCACCTCGCTAGAGCCGTCGGAGGTCACCGGGACGCTGGTGTCCGTTCTTGTGGCCAACACGGCCGCCTTCTTCGCTCGGTCGGTCTACTACACGCCGCCGGACGGACTGAACTTGAATCGAGTCTTTCCAGGCGATCCACTAGGCTCCCCGACTCAGCGACTTGCCCGGTGGTTGCTGGACAGCGTGATTCTGCCGTCCGATCGCTACATTGACATGCACTCCGGAGACCTCAACGAAGTACTGGTGCCTTTCGTGGGCTTGGGTGCCCCGGTCGCGCCCGATGTCGACGCCGTCGCTCTCGCAATGGCCGAGGCATATGGCCTCGAGTACATCGTAAGTGGTAGCGGCCAAGCGCCCACTGGACCTGCGATTGCGGCCGCCCGGGCGGCCTCCATACCGGCGATGTGGACCGAGGTGGGTGGAAGAGGTTCTTGGACCGCCGAAGAAACGCGGCTCCACGAAGAAGGTCTGCGCCGTGCCCTCGGCGCCGCGGGACTCGTACCCGATCAAGATCCGACGCCCCCTCAGGCCTCGAAGGTGATCTCCCGAACGTCGTTCCTGAAGGCTGACCTCTCGGGCTGCTGGTACCCGAGCATCGAGTTGAGAGAACATGTTGTGCAGGGACAAGTGCTCGGCGATATCAAGGACTTCTTCGGCCAGACACTTCAGACCGTGACCGCTCCCGTTACAGGCATGGTGTTCTTCTTGGTCACGGCGCTCGCAATCAACGACGGCGATCCGTTGATGGGCCTCGCCTATTGAGATCTACTGACTTGTCGCGAAGCGACTCCCGTTCGCCGCAGTTGCGGCAGCCAGGGGAAGCGAGCTGTTTGACGGTGCTGTGGCGCTGACCAACGTCCCATCAGGGTCCGGCACCTGCGGGTCTGTGAAGAGCGCAGCCAATGGCACTCCGCATGGTGGTCGTTCGTCTGTAGTGCGATGGAGGAAGAGGATCATGTACCGTCGATTAGTGGCGATTCTGGCCGCAGTATTCTTGGCGGCGGGCTGTTCGCCTGGAGAGTCGCCCTCGCCACAGAGTTCCGAGCCGGGAGCCAGCGCGTCGGCTCCTCCGCCAGAGACAGCCGCCCCGGTTCCGGACGACATGGTTAAGGAGGGGGGCACATTTGTCGTTACCCTTCCTGGTGACATGAGTCGCACCGATCCGGCCCTTGCCCTCGACAACAACGCATACACAGTCATGGAACAAGTCATGGAAGGGCTCGTCGACACGGCGCCTGGGAGCACGAGGGAGGTCGTCCCGCGCTTGGCGGCGAGTCTTCCCGAGGTGAGCGCCGACGGGCTGACTTACACCTTCCCCCTGCGCCAGGACGTCAAGTTCCACGACGGCACCCCGTTCAATGCCGAAGCGGTCAAGTACAACTACGATCGCTGGAACAACTTCCCAACCGAACTCCAAGACTACGCCTACTACTGGCGGACGGTGTTCGGCGGTTTCGGCACGGAGTCCAACCTCGCATCTGTCGATGTCCTCGACCCATACACGGTCGCTATCAAACTGAAGAAGCCCAACTCGAGCTTCCTGCTGGCTTCCACACTCATCGTCTTTGCGATCTCCAGCCCGGCCGCGTTGCAGGCCGGGGACGCGGACAATCCTGACAACAGCAAGGCGAAGTACTCGCAAGGTCAATCGCCGTCAATGGTGGGTACAGGGCCCTTCAAGTTCCAGGAGTGGCTTCCTGCAGACAGCGTGACGGTCGTCAAGAACGCAGATTACTGGGACTCGGCCGCGCCAGCCCACCTCGATCGAATTGTGTTCAAGATCATTGGCGAACAGAGCGCCACGCTGAATGCCCTTCAGGCAGGATCCGTGGATGGGGCTACGATCATCGCTCCCCAGGATGCAAAGGCGGTCAACGAGGATTCCAGCCTTCAGCTCATTGCCAGGGACGAGACGTGCAACGTGACGATGATTGGGATCAATCACTCGTTCCCGGTCGTCTCCGACCCCCTCATCCGCGAGGCAATGATGTACGCCTTGGACCGCCAGGGCTACTTGGATGCGCTGTGGTCGGGGCTTGGCGAGTTGGCAGACAACTGGATGCCGCCCTCCACTGAGTATTGGAAGCCTCTCAATCTGCCGACCTACGATCCTGCTAAGGCCAAGGAGCTTGATCGCCCAGTCCGGGCTGACTGGAGACCAGCTGAAGGTCACGTTTACCTACCCCACGGGCGTCACGCGCGCGTACATGCCCGACCCGAAGGCCCTGTTCGAAGCTATCCTGCGCGACCTTGAGGCAGTCGGTTTCATGGTCGAGCCGCAGGCTCTGCCTTTCCGTCCGAACTACTCGGATCTGCAATTCACGGGAGGGCTGGAGGTCTTCCTCGCGGGGATCCAGTGTGACTGGGCCGCTCCGGATTCCTACATCACTTCCTTCTTTGGGTATTCGGGCACCGAACCGGCACCGAGGTTCGACTATCGAAACGACGAGATGAACCAGTACATGCTGGATGCACTCGCAGCTCCATCAGTGGCGGAGGCCGGCCGGCTGTGGGGGCTGGGCCAAGACGAATTGGGGCAAGACATTCCGACAATCCCGCTTGTTCATACTTCACCGCCCGGTGCAGCGCAGACGTACGTGAAGGGCTGGATCGGGGCCGGGACCGCGATCGAGTCCTACAAAGCAGTCTGGCTTGACAAGTAGGCTCTTGCTCTTGTGGAAGCATCCGCAGGAGCGGTGATGTCGCGGATCGGCAACGGTTCTACGGCAGTCCCTCACGGGGCTGCGGTAGGGGCTGCTGCTGATCCGCGAACCACCGGCTGCGCGGTGGCGTGATGGGCAAATACATCATCCGACGTCTGCTCGCCGCTATCCCCGTGCTCTTTGGACTGTCGGCGTTGGTGTTTGCGTTTCTGCACCTGCTGCCAGGAGACCCGGCAGTGGCGATACTAGGCGAGCGAGCCACACCGGAGGCCATGGCGCGTCTGCGGGAGACGCTGGGTCTGAACGAGCCACTGCCGCAGCAGTATCTCGGATACATGGCCGACTTGCTGCGGGGCGACCTCGGCAATAGCTGGCTATAACAGGCCCGTGCTCACCAGTTTCCTCGAGAAGTTCCCTGCAACTATCGAGTTATCCGTGGTCGCGATGCTCTTGGCGGTAGGGCTAGGGGTGCCCCTCGGCCGCCTGGCGGCTTCACGACCTCACGGCTTGACCGACGGCTTGGTGACGATCGTGTCCCTGCTCGGCATCTCCATTCCCATTTTCGTGCTGGGACTGCTGCTCCAGTATCTCCTATCGGTGCAGGTGCAGCTCCTGCCGACATTGGGGCGCATCGACGCACGACTCGACTTCCCGCTGGTCACGCATTTCATGCTCGTCGACACCATTCTCGCCGCCAGGCCCGATGCCTTTCTCAGTGCGATCAGCCACCTTGTGCTTCCGGCGATCGCCCTCGGAGAGCATCCCCATGGCCACAATCGCGCGCATAACCACGGCTTCGGTTCTCGATGTCCACAACGATGATCACGTGCGAACGGCGCGAGCCAAAGGGCTCACGGAAGCCCGGGTATCAAAGCGGCACATCATGCGCAACGCCTGGCTACCGGTGGTGACCGTTATCGGGCTACTGACGGGCTTTCTTCTGGCGGGGGCGGTCATTACCGAGACTGTATTTGCCTGGAATGGTGTCGGGAGTTGGGTTGTCGAAGCGATCAACAACCACGACTACGTTGTCGTTCAGTCTTCCATTCTGGTGTTCGGTGTGATCTTCCTTGGGGTGAACCTACTGGTGGACATCCTCTACGCATTCCTCGATCCCCGCATCCGGTACTCCTAGCCATGGTCCACACGACCGCACTGATCGATGACCCTCGAAGCACCCGTCCTAGCCGAGGCTTGTTAGCTGACGCTCTGAGCCGACTGCGGCGCAATCCGCCGGCGATGTTCGGGCTTGTGCTGATTCTTCACCTTCGTCGTGCTCGGGGTCTTCGCCGATGCAATAGCCCCCTATGGTCCCCTCGCCGGTCGTCTCAGCGAGCGGCTGCAGCCTCCCAGCGCGGCCCATCTGATGGGCACGGACCTCCAAGGACGAGATGTGTTTAGCCGGTTGGTGTTTGGTTCTCGAGTGAGCCTACTCACGGGAGTGGTTGCCGTCTCGGTGGGCTTCCTTGTTGGTGGGTCTCTCGGCGCCGTCGCAGGGGTGGTCGGTGGGTGGGTCGACTCAGTCGTTATGCGACTGATGGACACGCTCCTTGCGATCCCGAGCATCCTGTTGGCCATTGGTATCGTTGCCTGGCTGGGCCGCGGACTCCCACAGGTGATGCTGGCGGTGGGTATCACATACACACCCGTGTTCGCACGTCTCTTGCGCGGCAGCATCTTGAGCCTGAGGGAAGCCGATTACGTCATCGCGGCCCGGTCCACAGGAGCCTCCAGAAAGCGCCTGTTGCTGCGGCATATGTTACCGAATGCGATCACGCCGATGATCGTGCAAGGCACGCTCAGTCTCGGGACGGCGATCGTGACCGTCGCGTCCCTAGGCTTCCTTGGGCTCGGGCCACCCGACCCGCGGACGGCAGAGTGGGGAGCGATGCTCACCGACTCGACGAAGTACCTCCGCGAAGCCCCGTTCCTGCTGTTCTTCCCTGGGGCGGCCATCGTGCTCACGGTCATCGGCTTCAACCTGCTGGGCGACGGCGTGCGTGAGTCGCTCGATCCTCGTCAGAGGCGCTAGGACAGTCATGCCGCTGCTTTCAGTCCGGGACCTCGTAGTCCGCTTCCGAGCGTACGACGGCGTCGTTCACGCCGTGAACGGCGTCTCGATCGACGTCGAGCGGGGTGACACCCTCGGGTTAGTGGGTGAATCCGGCAGCGGCAAGACCGTCACGAACCTTGCCATCCTGCGCGTACTGCCGAAGCCAGCCGGGCGCATCGAGGGCGGTGCCGTGCTCTTTGAAGGCTCCGATCTCACCACACTCCCTGAAGCCGCTATGCGCGAGATCCGTGGCCGGGACATCGCGATGATCTTCCAGGACCCGATGACGAGCCTGAACCCGGTGCTGACGATCGAGGAGCAGATGGTCGAAACGATCCGCGCTCACCGGGAGGTCAGACAGGCCGACGCGCGGAAGCGGGCGATCGAGCTGCTCGACATGGTCGGCATCCCGGAACCGAAGATGCGGCTTCGGGGCTACCCGCACCAATTCTCGGGCGGGATGCGCCAGCGCGTCATGATTGCCATGGCTCTCTCGCTCGAGCCGAAGCTCCTGATCGCGGACGAGCCGACGACGGCCCTCGACGTGACGATTCAGGCGCAGGTGCTCGAGTTGCTCGAGCGGCTCACCACAGAACACGAGACCGCCGTGATCCTCATCACCCACGATCTTGGCGTTGTCGCAGGGAGAACGAAGCGGGTTCACGTGATGTATGCGGGGTTTGTGGTCGAGGCCGCCACGACGCCGGAATTGTTCGGCCGACCGCGGCACCCGTACACGGTTGGCCTTCTCCATTCAATTCCGCGACTTGACCGTGCGAAGGGCGAGCCACTGATCCCAATCGAGGGAGTACCTCCCGACTTGCGCGGGGAACCGGCTGGATGCCCGTTCGCACCGCGCTGCGCCTGGCGGGTCGAGCGCTGCTGGATAGATATGCCGATGTTGGAGGTCATCCGACCAGTCGGGGAACTTGGTGCGAACGGCGACCGAACCCGTTTCGCAAGCGCCTACACCGCGCACCGGGTGGCGTGCTGGAATCCGACGACTGACAGCCGCCAGCAGCGGAAAGCCACAGCCGACGGCGGCCGTCGCACAGCTGGCTCTCTTCCAGAAGCACCGCCTACTTCAGCCATCGTTCATTCCTCTTTCGAATCCGCTGCCGACGCGACCGCTTCGGGTTCAACGTGGCAATTCCAGCACGTCGGATGGACGTCGGCGTAGTCGTGGCAGCGAGCGAAAAAGTTCGCGTTGCTCGTGTGACACGCCATGCAACCTCTGGTCAGGCTCTTGGGGTACTCTTACCGGCGACCTTCACTGGCGCTGCGTCACCCTCGCCGCGGACCACCGCGTCGCGCCGCTCATTGAGCAGCTGCATGTGGCTGGCCCGCATGTCGTCCGCAACACACTGGCCGTCGGGCTTGATGTAGGCAGGTACATCGTGCCCCGGCAGCTGATTCCGCCGTCGCCATTGCGCCCGGCGGCGGCATCGGCCGGCCCGCCGTAATCTCGCCAGAACGGAAACGTCAGGGTGACGAGCGGAATGGCCAACCCGACGATGATCACGAGTTTGTCATTCATCGGTGCCGTCTTCCTTCTCTTCGTCGTCTTGTTCCATGCCCGGGATAAGCTCCGAGCAGGTCAAGGCAACGGTTTTTCTTCTCGCCCTTCAGCACCATGGCGTTCGCGACGAGTTCGGTGATGCCGGTCACCTTCACGCCAGGGGCCCAATAGTCACACACGGTGACCAGCGTGGCGCGATCAATCACGGGCGGGATTCGGACCAGCCGATTGACGCCGTACTTTTCCTGCACGTACTTGACGGCATTGCCCCGGGGCAGGCCGCCGCGTAAGCGCATCTCCATGTTTTCGTCAGTGCCCAGACCGGCACCTCCCCCACAACAGAACGTCTGCTCGCGAATCGTGTTCTCCGGCATCTCGACAAAGTGATTGCACACGTTGCGCAAAACGTAACGCGGTTCCTCCAGCAGTCCCATGGCCCGGGCCGGATTGCAGGAATCGTGGAACGTCACGCGGAGGTAATCGTTTCTGGCCGGATTGAGCTTCAGTTTGCCGTGTTTGATCAGATCGGCGACGAACTCCATGATGTGCACCATCTTGGTGGACTTGGCGTTCTCGAACACCGTACCGGTGATCGGCGACTTCGGCACCTGCAGGAAATCGGTTGCCGGGCGTGGCGTCCCCGGGTGGTGGGACGCAGCAGCACCGGGATTTCGTATTTTTCCGAAAGCTCAAAGGCGCTGGCCACGAAATTCTTGGCTTCCTGGGGGCAGGAAGGGT
>CAVOXZ010000012.1:0-133889 GCA_963700555.1 uncultured Chloroflexia bacterium | reverse complement strand
TAGGTCCAGATGTCGAGCTCGGTCCAGTTCGAGAGCGGGAACACGCGGATGCTCTGGCCCAGGTGGACCTTGCCGTTGTAGAGGCTCCAGATCTCGGGCCGCTGGTTCTTGGGATCCACTGCCCGAACTCGTCGCGGAACAGGAAGCACCCGCTCCTTGGCGCGGGCCTTCTCCTCGTCGCGCCGGGCGCCCCCGAACAGGGCGTCAAACCCATGCCGCTCGGCGGCCTCGAGCAGGACCGGCGTCTGGATCCGGTTGCGGGATCCATTCGGCTCCTTCGCGGACCACGCCGCGGGCGATGGCATCGGGCACCGAGGCGACCGCAGAGCAGGTCGCCCAGCTCTTCATCCAGCAATTGCGCGTCGGCGAGGGTTTCCGGGAAGTTGAGCCCGGTGTCCACGTGCATCACGGGGAACGGGATGCGTGCCGGTGCGAACGCCTTGCGCGCCAGGTGGAGCATGACGATCGAGTCCTTGCCACCCGAGAACAGGAGGCAGGGGCGCTGCATCTCCGCGGCGACCTCGCGGAAGATGTGGATGCTCTCGGCCTCCAGGGCGCACAGCTCGCTCAGGGAATGGGTGGTCACTCGGGTGCTCCTGGGGCGTCGTCCGGCCCGGCCTCCGCCAGCAGGCGGCGCACGTGGGCGACGAGCGACGGGTGGCAGACCCGCAGGTCGGGCGACCACGGGTTCGGCCCGTTGTACTCGATGGGTGAGCCGTCGAGGCGGGTGGCGGTCAGGCCCGCGGCCTGGGCCACGGCGACGGGTGCGGCAGAAATCCCGCTCGTACTGGCCGCCGGCGTGGAGGTAGACGTCCACCTCGCCCTCGACCGCCGCGATCACCTTGACGCCGGTGGAGCCCATGGTCACGAGCTCGACATCATCGCGCTCGGCGAGTCTCCCGACGACCGCGGGCGGACGCGTCCGGGATGCCGCGATGCGCAGTGGCCGCTCTCCGGCGATGACTGCCCGCGCACCGGCGTCCGTGATGGGCGTGACGCTGGCGCTGTCGAAGACCCGGCCGCGGCCGGGGAGCGCGACCGCGCCAGCGACCGTGCCGCGGCCACGCTGCCAGAGGGCGACGTGGACCGCGAAGTCCATGCGCCGGGTACCGTCCGGGTCGATCTCTGCGTACTCCAGGTCGTAGCAGTCGATGATCCAGACGCGGCCGGCGTCGAGGCGGGCCGGGTCGTCCTTGGCCTCCTCGGACAACACGGCGTCCGCCGGGCGATGCTCCGCCAGGGCGGCGGCGAGCCACGCCTGCGCTGCCGCGTCTCCGGCGGCGCGGTGCGTGCCTTGCCGTCGAGGAGCGCGTCGGTCCCCGCGCGCTCGCGCAGCGCCACCAGGACCCGTCCGGCGCCATCGGCGAGGGCAGCCGCGAGGCGGGTGTCGTTGCCGAGGTCGGCGAGGATCCGCGCGACGGGCGAGGGTTCACGCGCTCGCTCGTCACCACGGCCTGCCTGCCATCATCCGCCGCGTTCTCCTTCACCGTGCTCATCCGCGCACGCGGCTCGCTGTCGCCGGTCCCGCGTGGCCGGACCGAAGTTATCATCCGCGCATGTCCTGCACCCTCCACGCCCGGCAGCGCGGTCGCGCGCGCCCATGACGTTCGATCTGCCGCTGGCCATCGGGGGGCTCCTGGTGGGCACCGTCGTCGGCCTCACGGGGATGGGTGGCGGGGCGCTGATGACGCCAATGCTCGTGTTCCTGTTCGGCGTTGACCCGCTGACGGCGATCTCGAGCGACATCGTGGTGAGCCTGTTCATGAAGCCGGTGGGGGCATGGGTCCACCTCCGGCGTGGAACGGTCAACCTCAAGCTGGTGGCCTGGCTGTGCGTGGGCTCCGTGCCGGCAGCGTTCTCCGGGGCCTGGCTGATCAGCCAGTGCCCCCCGACGTCGACCTCGATCTGTGAGGCTCAAGCGTGTCTCGGGCTCGCCCTGATGCTGGCGACCATCGGGTTGATCAGCCGCGCGCTGATCCAGATGTGGAGCCGGCAGCTGCCCCTGGGCGAGGGCATCGGCGTGCCCGAGAAGCCGGCCGTGGTCCTCAAGCCGATCCGGACCGTCCTCCTGCGGGTCGGTTGCCGGTTCATGGTCGGCCTGACCTCGGTCGGCGCGGGATCGATCATCGTGGTCGGGCTGCTGATGATGCACCCCGCCCTGCAGGCGTCGGCACTGGTCGGTACCGACCTCGTCCAGGCGATCCCGCTGGTGGGCTCGGCAGCTGCCGGCCACATGCTGTTCGGCAGCTTCTCGTTCGCCGTCGCGTTCTCGCTGCTGTTCGGGGCGATCCCCGGCGCCTGGTCCGGGGCCGAGGTCTCCACCCGCGCCCCGGCGGCATCATCCGGCGCGTGCTCGCGGTGCTGCTGCTCTCGTCGTCGCTCAAGCTGCTGGGGTTCAGCAGATGAGATCGTCCTGCTCGCCGCCGTGGCTGCGCTCGGGCTCGGCAGCCTGATCTGGATCCTGATCCGCGATCGGGCCCGGGCATCTCGCGCCCGGGCGACGGCGGCGGCGAAGGCCGCCCGGGCCGAGGCAAGGGCGCGCCTGTCCGAAGCGTCCCCCGAGGAGGCCGCGGGGTGACGAAGATCGTCCTCGACGACGTGGGCCTGGATCTCCTCGAGCTCGCCCTCGGTGGCGCGGTGCCGGCACCGACGCCCCCGCCGGGATCGATCCGGGTGAGGACGGCGTCGTGCTCACCGACGCGGAGAACACGCACCTGGCCCGCCTGTCGACGGTCGCCGGCAGGAGGATCCTCGAGCCAGACGTCCGTTCGCTCCCCATGGAGGGCCGCACTGGATCCGGCGCTGCGGTTGTCGGTCGCCGCCGTCCAGGCCCGAATCGGGACGGTGGCCTCGGCGGCAGCCGATCACGGCGCTCGTCGTGGACGACGTGCCCACGCTGGCCGATCTCGACCGGGCGGCCGGCATCCTCGAGGGAGCCCGGCCGGGGGCCGTCCTGCTCGCGATCCCGGTGGCGCGACGGCACCGGCCCGCGGGGTCGGTGAGTTGGGCCGGCCTGACCCGGGCCGCGGTGGCGGCGGCCCAGGCCCTCGGTGAGCGATTGCCCGGGACGCCGGTCGTCCCCGTGGTCGTTCCGTTTCCCTCCGGTCCGGTGCCGGCCGGCTGGCGGTCACCATCCCTCCCCGAGGTCCTCGAGGCATACGGAGCGACGCGCACCATTGCCCTGTCCGCGCTGCGAACCGCCGAGGAGCTCGACCGGATCTCGTCGCTCGCGGGCGCCTGGGGGCGGGCGGTGCGGGCCATCTACCCGGAGGCGTCGGCCGCCGAGATCCTGCGCGCTGGATCGGGGACCCCGCCAGGCGGGGCCGTCGTGCTGTTCAGCGGCCTGTCCGGTTCGGGAAAGTCGACGATCGCCCGGGCCCTGGTCGAGCGACCTGCTCGATGGGGGTGCCCGTCCCGTGACACTCCTCGATGGCGACGAGATCCGCCAGCACTTGTCGGCGGAGCTGGGCTTCGACGGGGCGTCCCGGGAGCGCAACGTGGAACGCATCGGCTGGGTGGCTGCGCAGCTCGCCCGCCACGGCGGGATTGCCGTCGCGGCACCCATCGCCCCGTTCGCGTCCTCGCGGGCCCGGGTGCGGGCCATGGCCGAGGCGAATGGCGCGTTCCTGCTGGTCTGCGGTGAGCACCCCGCTCGAGGTGTGCGAGGCCCGCGACCGGAAGGGCCTCTACGCGAGGGCCAGGGCCGGCGAGGTCGCGGACTTCACCGGCATCTCGTCGCCCTACGAGGCGCCAGACGACGCGGACGTCGTGGTGGACACGACCATCACGACGGTCGAGGTGGCCGTCGCCCGCATCCGGGAGCAACTGGACGACCGGCTGGGCGCCTGAGCGTCGTGACGGTCAGGCCGGCCGGCGTCCGAGGCGCCGGGTGACGAAGCGCCTCGCCCTTCCCGCGAGGGTCCGGGCAAGGCGGCGCGTCGGCACCGAGGCCAGGTCCACCGACGCTCCGGCCCGCCTGCGTCCGCCGGGCTCCGCCAGGTCGCCCGCCATCACCGCGCCCCATGGCCATCCAGGCGGCGACCTCGGGCGAGACGGGCACCTCCGGCAGCCGCTCGCCGTCCGCTCCGCTCCCGGGCGGCGATGTCAGGAGCTCGAGATCGCCGACGACGCGGGCCCCGGACGCGGCAACGCCGGCCACGACCTCCCGGGCGACCTCCCCGGCACGGTCGAGCGCCCATTGCGGCGTCTCGATCCGCGCCTCGCCGACGGCCGGCTGGCGCCGCTTCATGTAGGCGGCAATCTTCATGCGGGCCACCCGGTGGAAGGCGGCCATGCTCGAGCCTTCGGCGTCGAACCGCTCCGCGAGGGCGCGGATCGCGACGATCTCCTCGAGCGTGAGCGACCGGTTCGCGAGGCTGGGGTCGGGGACGAGCGTCCCCTGCCGCAGCCCGGTCAACGCCTCGAACACCCGGTACAGGCGCTCGGGGTCCCGATCGTCGGCCACCACCGCGGTCACCCGGTCCATCCCCACCGGGGATCCCCACCGCTCGACCAGTCGGTCGTGGCGCTGCCGCCACCAGAATGCCCGCGCGATCCTCGTGTCGGGCCGATTGAACAGCTGGTCGAGCCAGTCGTCGAACGGCACTCGCAGGCCGCTCTGCGTGTGCTCCTGCCATTCCGATGCCAGCAGCCTTGGGATCGGCCGCAGCGTCACGACCACGTGGACACGACCGGGATCGAGGTCCGTGATGACGCGGTCCCGCGCCGCTTCGCTCGCGTACGAGAAGCCCTCGCTGCTGAGGACGACACGAGGCTCGGGCGCCCCACGGATCTCGGCGAGCAGGCGCTCCCAGTGCCCGATGTCCGGGGTCGCCCGGTCCTCGGCGAAGGACATCCGTCCGGTGACCGCGAGGACCGCCCTCGAGGAGTGGCGGCTCGAGCCTGCGTAGCGCACGCCCTGCGAAAGGGCGTCTTCGCGGGCGGCCCAGAACGCGGCTTGGAGGGACGTCGTTCCCGTCTTGGGAGGCCCGATGTGCAGGAGGCGGGTCCCGACCGGGAAAGGCTCGATGCGCGGCGGCGCGCTCGCGCCGACCGTGACCGGGGGCAGGGCGTCAGGCGCCATGCTTCCGAAGTCGGGCGGTCAGCGACGTGCGGCCCCGCCTGGCGAGGATGCCGACGAGGCGCCGGGTGGGGACGCGAGCGATCTCGATCGGCTCGGCCATCCGGGGACCGATCGTGCGCGGTGTCGGGACGCGATCCCTGCGGCCGCCCCGGCCTCCACGCCCGGCCGCGGGCGCCGGTGTCGCGATCCGCTCCAGGGTCCTGAGCCCGTCGGGAACGAGGCCGGTCGCGAGCAGGACCCCCAGCATCAGGCGCGCCGCCACCGAGACTGGAATGCGAACAGGCTCCGCCCCGGGTCCGGTGCCCCCACCGGCCACGACCTCACGCAGGTGGTCCAGGTCCCCGATCACCCGCACCCCCGAGGCAGTGATGCCGGCCGCCACCTCCTGCGAGATCTCGCTCACCCGTGCGGCCGCCCACGCGGGCAGCTCCATGCGTGTCGTCCCGGACTCGGGCGGAACGATCTTGAGGTGCTCCGTCGCGCCGAAGTTGACGATCTCGGCATGCAGCGGTCGCCGGAGTCCGGCGGCGGCGAAGGCCACGTTCAGCGCGCGGACGGCCTCAACCTCCTCGAACGTCAGCGACCGGTTCTGGAGCGATTCCTGGAGGCGGAGGGTGCCCTCCTCCAGTCCGGCGAGCTGCTCGAACTGGCGCAGGATCGACTCGCGGGAACCCTCGTCGACGACGATGGCGGTCACTCGATCGGGGCCAACCACTGCAGCCCAGCGGGCGATCAGCTCGTCGTGGCGATGGCGATGCCAGAAGGACGGCGACAGCTTGCCGGGCGGCCGGTTGAGCATGGCATCCAGCCAGGAGGCGTAGCTCGTCTTGAGTCCGCTCTGGACGTACTGCTGCCATTGACTTGGGATGACCCTCGCAAGCGGCCGCAGGGTCACCACGACCTGCACGCGGTCCGGCCCCAGCGCATCGACCACGGCCCGGATCCGGTCGGGCGTCGCGTCGGCGAAGAACTCGCTGCTCAGGACCACCCGGCCCGCGGCGGTGTGGCGGATCTCGTCGAGCAGCCGGTTCCAGGCACCCATCGGCGGGACGGTCTCGGACTTGATCCCGCGCCGGAGGAGCACGGCCTGGACCGCGGAGATCGAGTGCCGTCGCCGGCCCGCATAGTGCACGCCCTGCGCCGCGGTCCGCGCACGGGCCTCGTCGAACGCCGCCTGGACCGCGGTCGTCCCGGTCTTGGGCGGCCCGATGTGGACGAGGATCGTGCCCGCCGGAAGCGCGTCCGGGTGGTGCGCCGCACCGGCTCCCGCCGGTGCTGTTGCCGCGGGCGAGGCATCCTGTCCTGCGGGCGGCCGGATCACCCGGCCGGCGCGCTCGAGCCCGCCCGTCAGGAGCTGCAGGCCCCGATCTCGCTTTCGGCACAGCGATGCGCGGGTTCGCAGGCTCACGGCGGCGGCGAGCTGCCGTGAGGCAATCGCCGACACGACCTCGGCGATCTCCTCGTCTTCGACCGCCCCGTCGAGCCGCGTCCGCCCGCTCGCGATCAGGATCCCCATGGCGATGCGTGCGGCAACCTCGGGCGGCACGTCCTCGGGGAGCGTCTCGTCCTCCAGGCTCGGCGGCCCGGGCACCTCGAGCAGCCGGTCCAGGTCTCCGACCACGCGCACCCCGGACGCCCGGATGCCCGATACGATCGCGTCGGCCTTGCGGGCGACGTCATCGAGCACCCAACCCGGAAGCCGGATCGTGGTGCCGCCCTCGGACGCATCCAGGCGGCACAGGTACTGCGCCGCACCGAAGCGCATGACCAGGGCGTGCATCGCCTTGCCCAGGCCGGCGTGCCGGTGCGCGATGTTGTAGGCCCGAATGGCCTCGGCCTCCTCCGCGGAGATCGACCGGTTGGCGAGCCCGGAGACGGACTGCAGCGTGCCTGGCCGCAGGCCGAGGATCCGCTCGAACGTGCGCATCACCATCTCGCGATCGCCCTCATCGAGCACGACGGCCGTGACGCGGTCGATGCCCACCGCATCGGCCCATCGCCGGATCAGCGCATCGTGCTCCTGGAGGGTCCAGAAGCCCGCCGGCGGCTGGTCCGTCGCGAACAGGCGACGGAGCCAGGCGTCGAAGGCTGTGGTCCGTCCCGCCCTGATGCTCTGCTGCCACATCGAGGGCAGGATCCTGGCGATCGGCCGCAGGGTGGTCACCACGTGGACCCGGTCCCGGCCCAGGTCGTCCACGACCCGGCGCACCACGTCGGGCCGCGCGTGGGCAAGGAACTCGCTGCTCAGGATGACGCGGTCGGGCTGCGCGCGGTGGATGTCCTTTACCAGGTTCAGCCAGCCGCGGATGGGAGGAGGGGTGTCACTCCAGGCGGAGACCTGGCCGGTCACCGACTGGATGGCGCGGGCCGGGTTCCGGGACCAGCCGGCATGGTGAACGCCCTGCTCGCGGAGGGACGGCCGTGCGGTGAACAGGGCGGCCTGGAGCGACGTTGTCCCGGTCTTGTGCGGCCCGATGTGCACGAGGATCCGGCCGTCCGGCAACCGCAGGTCGTCGGACTGCCGACTCTCGTTGGTCAAGCGCTCATTCCTCCACTGTCCACGAACGTGGCAAGTCTAGCGCGACCCCGCCCGGTGCTAGAGTCGATGGCATGGCGATCGAGATCCGGAACGCCTCGCCGGACGACTACGAGGCGGCCGTCGACGTCATCACCACCGCGTTCATGGAGCGGCCCGACAACCGCGCCGTGGCGGAGAGCATGCGGGCCAACTGGGACCCGGACCGCGTGTGGCTCGCGTTCGACGGGGACCGGGTGGTCGGGACGTTTCGCTCCTTTCCCACGGAGGTGACGGCCCCCGGCCTGCGACGTCTGCCTGCATCGGCCGTGTCGGCCGTCACCGTGCTCCCGACGCACCGGCGACGCGGGATCATGACGGCCCTCGCGGCCCGCGAGCACGCGGCCCTGCGTGAGCGCGGGGAGCCCGTGGCGCTGCTCTACGCGGCCGAGTACGGCATCTACGGACGGCTCGGCTACGCGCCGGCGACGCGTCAGGTGGAGTACACGATCGACGCCCGCGCGACCCGGCTCCGTGGCGAGCCCGGCGGTTCCGCGGGCGAGCCAGACGGCTCCCACGGCGAGCCAGAAGGCTCCCACGGCGAGCTCGGCGGCGCCGTCGAGCTCGTCCCGGCGGCACCGGCCAGCCGCGATGCCAGCGCCGCCGTGTTCGACGCGTGGCGGCTCCGCCAGCCCGGCGAGATCCGGCGCCGCGACTCCACCTGGGACCGGGCGTTCGGCCTGCGTGACGAGCCCTGGGGCGAGCGCTGGAACGGGTTTGTCGCGCTCCACCGCGCCCCGTCGGGCGCGGTCGACGGGTACGTCCGCTGGAAGGCGGACCCGAAGTGGCAGCAGGGCTTGCCGATGGGCGTGGTGGAGGTCAACGAGCTCCACGCCCTCACCGACACCGCAGAGGACGACCTGCTCCGGTTCGTGCTCGACCTCGACCTGCTGGCGACCGTCAGGCTGCCCGACCGCCGCGAATCCGAGCGGTTCCCATGGCTGCTCACGAATGCCCGGGCAGCCCGGGTCACGGACTGGGTCGACGGGCTCTGGGTCCGGCTGTTCGACGTGCCGCGTGCCCTGGAGGCACGGGCCTATGCGCGAACCGGGCGCGTGGTCATCGAGGTGATCGACGATCCGATGTGGGGCGGGACGTCGCGTCTCCTGCTCGAGGTCGGGCCAGAGGGCGCATCGTGCCGCCCGACGGACCGTCCACCGGACCTCACGGTTCCGGTCGCGGCGCTGTCTGGAGCCTACCTCGGCGGCACGCGCCTTGCGCACATCGCCCTGAGCACCGGGTACGAGGAGCATCGGCCGGGTGCGCTTGGCGACGCTGACGGCCTGTTCCGGACCGCCGATCCGCCCTGGTGCACGACCCACTTCTAGGCGGGATCGGCGGACCATCGGGCTCGCACGGGGCGCGTGCCGGGGATGACGTCAAGTCTCTTGTGTGAATGCGGCGAGCGGGCGTCGGGCCAGCAGGCCGTTCAGGCGGACGACCTGGCCGTAAAGGATCCGGTCGGCTGACCGGCGGTCGGTGAGCGAGCCGATCGGGCGCAGCCGGCGGCGGAGCTCGCGGAAGGCGCGCTCGATCAGGTTGGTCGTGCGCAGGCTGGCCCGCAGCGGCTCGGGCAGGCTGAACACCGCGAGCAGGGCGTCGAGGTCGCGCTCGAGGTTGCGCACGAGCACGGGGTGACGCGTCCGCCAGACGCTCGCCCAACGCCAGTACGCCGCCACGGCCGCCCGCCGGGTCCGGGCCCGGTACACCGCGCGCAGCCCCCGGAGGCAGGGTTTCCGCTCGGCCAGTCGGGAGAGCGTCGAGCAGGTTGCGCAGTCGGTGGGTCCAGCAGCGCTGGAGGTCCGCTCCCGGGAACGCCTCGGCGACCGCGGCCGCGATCCCGCCCGCCCCGTCGGCGGTGACCAGGACGACGGCATCCGGATCGAGCCCGCGGCTGACCAGGGACGTCAGCAGCCGCCCCCACTCGGCCGCCGACTCGGATGCCGCCTGGCGGTAGTCGAGGAGCTCCCGGCGCCCGGCATCGTCGATCCCGTACACCGCGAGCACGACCCGCCGCTGGGCCCGGCCCGGCCGGTTCCGTACCGACACCCACAGGCCGTCGACGAGCAGGTAGCGGGCGGGGAACCCGACCGGGCGGCGGTGGAAGGCGGCGACCTGGGCGTCGAGCTCGCGGGCGAGCCGGCTGACCGAGGCCGCCGAGAGCGGCACCCCGGTGAGCGTGGTGGCGAGGGCCGCCGTCTCGCGGGTGGAGAGCCCCCGCAGGAACGCCTGGCGGAGCACCGTGTCGACCACCCGGGTGCGGCGGGCCGCCCGGTCGAGGAATGATGGCCGGTACGGGACGAGCCGCCGACGCGGGACCCGCAGGTCGGTGATCGCCCCGAGCTCGGTCACGAGCGTCCGGTGGTACGACCCGTTGCGCAGGTCCCGGCGCCACGGCGTCCGCTCGTAGCGGGTCGCGAGCAGCTCGCCAGCGAGCTCGTCCTCCATCGTGGTCTCCAGGATCCGCTGCACGGCCTCGAGCAGCTCGGGGCGCAGGTCGCCCCACAGGGCGTCCTCGTCACGGACCTCGGCCCAGCGCTGGGCTTCCGTGCGGTCGGTCAGAGCGGGTACTGTTGCCATCGGGCGTACTCCTTGGTGCTGCAATCACCTGAGGTTGTACGCCCGCTCGATTCCGAAACCCCACAAGAGACGCTACGTCACTCGTGCCGGGGTCGTCGTTGACGGATCGGCCGGTAATTCCGATAATTCCACTAGGGATTAGCCCGCGGCCCCGCGTCCCCGGGGTCGCGGCGCCTCCCTCTCGACCCGCCACCACCCAACCGGACCCCAGCCGTCGGCCCGGCGGCCGCGAACGGAGCTGCAATGACCTCGACCCGTGATCTCGTCAAGGACGAGCGCGACCAGTTCGCGTTCCACGACGACATCGTGTACCTGCGCGAGACCAAGCGCGGCCTGACCCGCGACACGGTGGAGGAGATCAGCCGGTTCAAGGAGGAGCCGGATTGGATGCTCCAGTTCCGCCTCCGCGCCTACGACCACTTCCTGAAGCGGAAGATGCCCAACTGGGGCGGGGACCTGGGCAAGATCGACTTCGACAAGATCGTCTACTACCGCAAGCCGTCCGAGCGCGAGGAGAAGTCCTGGGACGACGTCCCGGAGCAGATCAAGGCGACGTTCGAGAAGCTGGGCATCCCCGAGGCCGAGCGCAAGTTCCTCGCCGGCGTCGGCGCCCAGTACGACTCCGAGGTGGTCTACCACTCCGTGCGCGAGGAGTTGTCCAAGATCGGCGTGGTGTTCATGGGCACCGACCAGGCGCTCAAGGAGCACCCGGAGATCTTCCGGCAGTACTTCGGCACGGTGGTCCCGCCCGAGGACAACAAGTTCGCCGCGCTCAACTCGGCGGTGTGGTCGGGCGGCTCGTTCGTGTACGTGCCCAAGGGCGTCGAGGTCCCGCTCCCGCTCCAGGCCTACTTCCGCATCAACGGCGAGAACACGGGCCAGTTCGAGCGGACGCTGATCGTGGTCGACGAGGGCGCCAAGGTCCACTACATCGAGGGCTGCACGGCGCCGATCTACGCGACCGACTCGCTGCATGCCGCCGTCGTCGAGGTCGTCGCGCTGCCGGGCTCCAAGGTCCGCTACACCACCATCCAGAACTGGTCGAACGACGTCTACAACCTGGTCACCAAGCGGGCCCACGCGCACGCCAACTGGCGCACGTCGAGTGGATTGACGCGAACACCGGTTCGCGCCTCACGATGAAGTACCCCGCGATCTACCTGCGTGGCGAGGGCACCCGGCGCCGACGTCATCTCGGTCGCCGTCGCCGGCAAGGGGCAGCACCAGGACACCGGGGCGAAGGCCATCCACCTCGCGTCCAACACCACCTCGCGGATCGTGTCCAAGTCCGTGTCCAAGGACGGCGGCCGCGCCACCTACCGGGGCCAGCTCCGGGTCGCGCCCGGCGCGACCGGCGTCACCGCGAGCGTGCGCTGCGACGCCCTGATGCTCGATGATCAGAGCCGCAGCGACACCTACCCGTACATCGACATCCAGGAAGACGACACGACGATGACCCACGAGGCCACCGTGGGCAAGATCTCGGCCGACCAGATCTTCTACCTCATGAGCCGCGGCCTGACCGAGAACGAGGCGCAGAACCTGGTCATCCAGGGCTTCCTCGAGGTGTTCACCAAGGAGCTCCCGATGGAGTACGCGATCGAGTTCAACCGCCTGGTCAAGCTGGAGATGGAGGGGTCGCTCGGATGACGGAGGTCGCCGACCCCTCGTCGCCTGCGGCGCGCCCGGCGCGCGCGCCGCGCCGCGCCGCCGCGGACCTGCCGTTCAGCTTCGTCGACCGGGCGCTGGTCGACGCGATCTCGGAGGCGGCCGCGCGAGCCTGCCTGGCTTCGCGAGGACCGCCTCGCCGCGCTGGCCGCGTTCGAGGCGCTGCCGGTGGAGAGCAACCGGTTGTACACGCCGTACCTGGACCTGCGCGCCGCGTCGCTCGACGGGGCGCTGCCGTTCACGGCGCCGGCCGGACGGGGAGCCGAGGGCGTGCCCGGAGACGATGTCGCCGGGCTGATCGAGCTGGGCGAGGAGGGCGTCATCGTCGCGCTCGCTCGACGCGCTGGCCGCCGCCGACGGCGTACGCCTGCTGACCCTGCCCGAGCTCGTGGCGTCCGACGAGGCCCTCGCGCGGTCGCTCCTCGAGGGAGCGCCGCTCCTGCCCGCCGACGAGAAGCTGGCCGAGCTGTCCCGCGCGGCCTGGACCACGGGTGTCGTGGTCCACGTCCCGGCCGGCGTCCGCGTCAACCGCCCCATCGTCGTGCGCTGGTCGCTGGGCGCCCCGCGGACCGCTCATCGGGCGCACGCTCCTGGTCCTCGAGGACGGCGCCGAGGCCACGATCGTGGAGGAGCTGGTGGCGAGCGACACGGCGGTCGCCGGCTCGCAGGCCCTGCTCTCGTCCACGACCGAGATCCGACTCGGGCGCCGGCGCCCGGCTCGCCATGGCCTCGCTCCAGGAGCTGGGTCCGGACCACGTGGTGTTCCAGCAGCGCCGGGCCGAGATCGGGGAGGGCGCCGACCTGCGCTGGGCCCTTGCCCAGCTGGGCGGCCGCCTCGTTCGGTCACGGGTGGACAATGTCCTCGCCGGCGATCGGAGCGTCGTCGAGCAGGTCGAGATCGTCTTCGGCGCCGAAGAGCAGCTGCACGACCTGACGTCGCACACCCGCCACGTCGGGCGCGACACCACCGGCCAGCTGCTCTCGAAGGGCGTGCTGTTCGACAGGGCCCGCAGCTACATGAAGGGTCTGATCGTGATCGAGAAGACCGCGATCGGCACCGACAGCTACCTCGGCGAGTTCGGCATGAACCTCTCGAAGGCGGCGCGCGCGGTGGCCATCCCGTCGCTCGAGATCGACCAGCCGGACTGCCGGCGCGCGGCCCACAGCTCCTCGGTCGGCCCGATCGACGAGAGCCAGCTGTTCTACCTCGAGAGCCGGGGCATCGCCCCCGACGAGGCGCGCAAGTTCATCGTCCTCGGGTTCCTGGAGCCGGTGGTGGCGCGGGTTCCCCTCGAGGAGGCGCAGGACCGCCTGCGCGATGCCCTGGAGGCCAAGTGGGCCGCCGGGCTCGCGGCGGCAGGTTCCGCGACGGCGGCCTGAGCCGGGTCATCGACCTCCTCGGGGCCGACGAGCTCGAGGAGGGGGAGATGCGGATGGTCTGGGTGGACCAGTCCGACCCGGTGCTCGTCGTGCACGTCAACGGCGAGTTCCACGCGCTCCAGGGCACCTGCTCGCACGAGTACTTCGAGCTGGACCGCGGGTTCCTGACCGCCGGCACGCTGACCTGCGCCCTGCACCTGTCGCGCTTCGACCTGACCGATGGCGAGCCGCTCGACCCGCCGGCCGAGCTGCCGCTCGCGGTGTACGAGGTCCGGGTCGAGGAGGGCCGCGTGGTCATCGAGGTTGACGAGGGACCGCTGGAGCTCCACGAGGAGGCGTAGGGGCCGGGGGCGAGCGCGACGAAGGACCACCGCGACCGGCGGGCGGGGACCGGCCCGGGTCAGACGATCGGGCCCGCGTCCGTCTCCGCGATCGGCTCGAGATCCGGGGCGGACCGGACCTGGAGGACCAGCGCGCCGGCGAGGACCAGCACCCCGCCCAGGATCTGGATGGGCAGCAGCGCTTCGCCCAGCAGCAGGGCGGCGAGCACCACCCCGACGACCGGTTCGAGCAGCATCAGGATCCCGGTGCGCGTGCCGCCGATCGCCCGGATGGCGGTCAGGAACAGGAGCGACGACAGCCCGGCGGCCGCCACCCCGGCGAGGCCGATGACGGGCCACACGCCAAGGTCCCGCAGCGGCACCAGCAGATCCGCGCCCTGGCCCGCCAGGATGGCGATCAGCGAAGCGCCCACCACGGAGGTCGCGAGGATCACGAGTGTCGCGGCATCGGCCGGCACGCTCGAGTACCCGCCCCGGCTGACCGTGATGAACACGACCTGGCTGGCCGCGGCCACGAGGCCCAGCGCGATCCCGAGGACGCTGAGCGTCGTTCCCGCACCGTTCTCCATGCCGCCCGCGAGCACGAGCACCACGCCGCCGAAGGAGAGCAGCAGCGCCACCAGCCGCGTGGCTGACATCTCCTCGCGGCCCAGGAGGAGGTCCACCGCCACGACTCCGGCGGGATAGAGGTAGAACAGCATCAGGGCGAGCCCGATCGGCACCAGGCCGAACGCGCTGAAGATGGACACGTTGAGGGTCACGCCCATGAGCGCGGCGATCGCCAGGGATGCCCGTCCCCGTCCCGACAGCCCCCGAACGGCGGCAAGCGACGAGCCGGCGGCGCCGCGCGCCACGATCAGCACGCCCAGGAACGCCACGCCCAGGCCCGCGCGCAGGGCGGTGAACGCCACGCCGCCGACGCCGGCGTCGGCGCCGAACCGGGCCAGCGGCCCGAGCATCCCGAACAGCGACGCAGCGACGATCGCGGCGAGAACCCCGGTCAGCGGCGCGCGGTCGAAGGCCATGCCGGCGATGGTACCGGCGGGCTCCGGCCGTCTGCGGGGCCGTCAGGTCCAGCCGCGCCACCGAGACGGATGGACCGCGCCCGCGCGAACGGCAGGCACGGTCTCGGTGGCGATCCCCGTCAGCGCGGGAGGATCGTTCCGAGCCCAAGCTCCGCGGCGGTCTCCAGGATGGCCGACCCGAAGACCACGTCCGCGAGGCCGGTCCCGAGGTGCGTCGCCACGACCCGCCCGGCCGGCCGCGCCGTCCCGGCCGCCAGCGCGCGGCCGAAGGTCATCGAGGGATCCGGGTAGCCATCGAAGTTGCCTGCATCCCGGTTGGCGACGAACTGCCCGACATGGTCCACGAGGAACAGGTCAGCGTCGCGAGCCACCTCGGCCGAGCAGTACGTGGCGTAGTCGACGGGCACCACGAGCGCTGCGGGCGCCAACCAGTCGCCGGTCATGACCTGGCGCTCGGGGGGCGCGACGAACGAGGCGACGGTGACCACGACGTCGGCCCCGTCCACCGCCTCGCGTGCGCTGGCCGCCACCTCCACCGGGCCGATGCCCGCCGTCGAGGCCGCGAGGTCGGCGAGTGACGCCGCGCGCGATCGGTCACGGTCGAACAGCGCCAGTGACACGCCGGGCAGCACATGGCCCAGGACCGGGACGTGGCTCCGCCCCTGGACGCCGGCGCCGATCAGCGCGGCCCGCAGGGGTTGTCCTGCCCGGGCGGGTGGCGCCCACGCCCGGATGGCGACCCCGCTGATCGCCGCGGTCCGCTCGGCCGTGATCGGTCCCGCATCGAGGATCGCGACGGGCACGGTGGTGATGGGATCGTTGAGCACGAGCAGGCCGTAGATGCCCGCCAGCCCGGCGGCGTTGTTGGCCGGGTTGCCGCTGACCCACTTCATCCCGATCCGGTCCTGCGAACCGTCTGCCGCCGCCCCCGGCAACCTCGCGGGCATCGCGTGGGCGAACGATTCGGGCGGCGTCGGGTGGAGGCCGATCTTGGCCGGCAGCTCGGCATCGCCGGCCAGGCCCCGCAGGGTGAGCTCGGCGAGAGCGAGTCGATCCGGCAGGGCAGGCATCGCCGCGGCGACGTCGGCGGCGGTCAGGTAGCGCAGCGGCGGCAGCTCGGTCATGGGCCAGAGTGTAGGCGGGCCGCCTCCCGCGCGGCGGAGCGCGACCTGCGCCCGAGGCGGCCGCCTTCGCTACCCTTGCCCGGTGAACATCGCCCAGAGCCTCGAGAACCTCCGGCTGGAGCAGGACGCCGTCGCGCTGTACGACGCGCTCGCGGAGATCGAGAAGGACCCGCGTCGCGCGGTTGCGTTCCGCCATATCGCGGACAACGAGCGACGCCACGCCGAGATCTGGGCAAGTCGCCTCACGGAGCTGGGGGCGACGGTGCCACCACCGGCCCGTCCGCGGGTGCGCGTCCGGTTCATCATCCTGGCCGCTCGTGTCCTCGGCACCCGGGCCGTCTCCGACATGGTCAAGGCGCTCGAGGGCAACGAGGTCGAGATCTACGACGCCCAGGAGGCGACCCCGGCCATCGAGTCGATCGCGGCCGATGAGCGCGAGCACGCCGAGATCTGGAAGCGTCTCGACGGCGAGGCGGCGACCGGCGCACCGGCGACGAGCCCCCCCGGCGACACCCCCATGCCTCACCGCGAGCCGGGCGCCAGGCCGCGGGGACGGGCCAGCCGCCAGGCCAGCCGCCGGGCCGGTGCGGCACGACTGGTCACCGCCGCGGACCACCCCCCCGTGGGCGCCGGCGATGGCGCCTCGGCCGAGGCCGTGACCAGGGGTGAGACATGGCACCGGAGCGGGCGGTCCGGAACGCTGCGTGCCGTCATCTTCGGCGTCAGCGACGGCCTCGTCTCGAACCTGTCGCTGGTGATGGGCGTGGCCGGTGCGTCGGACCAGGGTTCGCTCATCCTCCTCGCGGGCGTCGCGGGTCTTCTCGCCGGCGCCTTCTCGATGGCCGCCGGCGAGTACATCTCGATGCAGAGCCAGCGCGAGCTCTTCGAGCACCAGATCGAGCTGGAGCGCGCAGAGCTCGAAGCGATGCCGGAGGAGGAGCAGCAGGAGCTGACCGAGATCTACGTCGCCAAGGGGTTCCCGCGCGAGGAGGCCGGTCGGATCGCGGAACGGATGTTCCGAGATCCGGAGACGGCGCTCGATGCCCTCGTTCGCGAGGAGCTGGGCCTGGACCCGGACGAGCTGGGATCACCCTGGGGCGCCGCATTCGGGTCGTTCCTCGCCTTCGCGGTCGGCGCGATCATCCCTGTCGCGCCGTACCTGGTCGGGGGCGGCACGACCGCCTTCGTGGTCAGCCTGGGCCTGTCGCTGGTCGCCCTGTTTGCGGTGGGCGCCGGCGTCAGCCTGCTCACCGGCAGGGGGGCCCTGTTCAGCGGCGTGCGCCAGCTGGGGATCGGCGCGGCGGCGGCAGCGGTCACGTACCTGGTGGGGAGCATCATCGGCGTCGGGGTCGGCGGGTGAGCCGCGGCCGGCTGGCCGCGCGGCTGGAGGCGGCGGGACTCGCCGCCGGCTCGTGGTCCAACGGGCCGGGCGACCGGTACGCGGCGCATGTGCACGACTACGACAAGGTGCTGGTGTGCACCGCGGGGTCGGTGCGGTTCGGGATGCCTGACCGGGGATCGGCGGTCGATCTCGCGGAGGGCGAGCGGCTGGACCTGCCGGCCGGCACCCGGCACGACGCCCTGGTGGGCCCGGACGGTGTGACGTGCCTGGAGGCCCATCTCCCGGCGGGCTCGCTCGGCGAGCTTCGCCGGCACGCGGCCGGGACCTGGTAGCAGCCTCGAGCCTTGACGCCGGACATGACGAGACCCCGGCCGATCGGCCGGGGTCTCGTGCAGTAGGCTGTAAGGCGCGCCTATCGGCGGCCGACGGTGCCCCAGAGGAGCGGATTGTCCCTGGGGTCGGCCAACCGGTCGTGATCCTCGGCGCTCATCACGATGCTGATGATCGAGAACAGCGCGAGGAGCGTGAACACGGCAACGACGACCATGTCTGAACCTTCGCTAAACGGGGCTGGGCCGCGGACCGTAAGGTCCCGCCGGCCAATCCGGCGGGGTCGGCACCCCAGACGTAACCCTGGTGGCGACAATGTACCTAAGATACGAAGGTCTTGCAAGCGTCTTGCCTAATAAATAGGTAACAAATGAGCAAGAATGTCCCGATCAGCGACAACGACGCCCGCGTCCTCGAGATCCTCCAGGAGCAGGGACGTCGCTCCTACGCGGACCTCGCCTCGGACCTTGGCATGGCGGCTCCGTCCGTCCATGAGCGGGTGAAGAAGCTCGAGGCCCGCGGGGTCATCCGGGGCTACGCGGCCGACGTGGATCCGGCCGCCGTCGGCCTGTCGGTCCTGGCCTTCACGTGGGTCACGCAGGCGCCCGGCACGGTGTCCAAGGACCTGACGCCGGAGTTCAGCGCCATCCCCGAGATCGAGGAGTGCCACCACATCACCGGCGAGGCGGACTACATCCTCAAGATCCGCGCCCGCGACATGGAGCACCTCGGGGTGATCGTGCGCCAGATCCAGACCACCAAGGACGTGTTCGCGACCGAGACCGACGTGGTGTTCACGACCGGCTTCGAGAACCGCCCGCTGCCCATCTCGCCGCCGTCGGACGAGGCGGGAGAAACCGGACGCGCCGGGACGACGTAGGAAGAGGACGGAGCGTCGCGTGGGCGGAGCCGACGAGGCTGCGCTCGTTCGAGCCGTGGCGAGCGGTTCGGAGGAGGCCCTCGCGGACGCTCTATGACCGGCACGTGGACGGCATCCACGCTGTTGCGCTCCGGCTGAGCGGCGATCGTGGACTCGCCGAGGAGGTCGTGCAGGAGACGTTCCTCACGCTCTGGAACCGGGCAGAGCTGTTCGATCCGACGGTTGCGTCGCTCGCGACGTGGCTCCGCTCGATCGCCCGGAACCGGACGGTGGACCGGCTGCGGGCCAAGGGTCGGCGACCCACGCTGGTGTCCCTCCGGCGGCCCGGGGACGCCGACGATGCCGACCAGGGTGTCGACCGGCTGTCGGCCGATGCCGTCGTGATCGGCGGCGCTGGCGCCGGACCCGGGTCCGGAGGCGGCGGCCGAGTCGGCCGCGAACCGGGCAGGGATCCGCGCGGCGCTGGCCACGATGCCTGACGCGGAACGAACGGTGATCGTGCTCGCCTATCGCGACGGCCTGACGCAATTGGAGATCGCCGAGCGGCTGGGTTGGCCGCTGGGCACGGTGAAGACGCGGACCCGACGGGCGCTCGCCCGCCTGCGGGAGCTGCTCGAGGCGGACGACGCGCCGGTGGGGGCCGGCGTTGCCCGCGAGGATGGACATGGACCACGCTGACACGCTGGAGCTGATCGAGCTTGCTGCCGTCGAGCCCGGTGGCCTGGACCGGCTGATGGCGGGTGACACGCCGGAGAGCGGCGCTGTTGCCGGCCATCTCGCCGGCTGTCCGGCGTGCACGGCAGAGCTGGCGCGAGCCCGCCGGGCGGCGGCCATCGTCCGCGACGCGATCGCCTCCTTGCCCGATCCCGCCTTGCGGGAACGGACGCTGGCGTATGTCCGGGAGGTCGGCCGGGCTCGGTCCGCCGCCATGCCCGAGCCGGCCGCGCTCGGGACGGTCCCGGCCAGACCGGCCTCGTCGTCCGCGGAGCCGCCGCCCGCCGCAGCGATTGCCGCCCCGCGGCCCCCGTCGCCGAACCGGCCCTGGCTCCGTTACGGGGCGGTCGCCGCGGCGCTCGTGCTCGCTGCAGGGATCGGCTTCAGTGCCGCAACCGTCACCGGCCCCGAACAACGTCTCGGGTACGAGATCCAGGTGCTCGAGGATGCGACCACGATGACCCTGCGGCTCGAAGCACGGCCGGACCGCCAGCGCATCGCCCTCGCGGCCACCGGGGTCGGCGGCACGGCCTCAGGCACGCTGGTCTACTCGCCGTCGACCGGCGAGCTGGTCATGGTCGCCGAGGGGCTCGCCCCACTGGGCCCGGGCGAGGAGTACGGCTGCTGGGTCGAGGTGGGCGGGACCAGGACCCGGATCGGCCGGATGTACCCGGGCGGCGATCTCCTTGCCTGGGCTGGGTCAGTGGACGGTCTCGTCGCGCTGCCGCCGGGCGCCGTCTTCGGGGTGTCGAGGGTCCCCGCGGGGGCGGTGGCCGGCGAGCCGGTTCTCGTCGGCGGCGGCTGACGGCCCGTCCCCGTAGCGGGCTAGCCTGCCGCCTCCGGGTCGCTGCCGGCCCGCCGCTCCCGTTCAAGCTCCGTGAGCTCGGTCGGGTCCACGAGCGTGTCCGGAGGCGCGAACCCGAGGTACCGGCGATGGGCACGGAGGACGCGCTCGACGGCGTCGCGGCGCGGCCCACCGGGGAGGCTCCGGGCGATCCAGCCGGCCTCGGCGTCCAGCTCCTCGTCGGTGATCTCCTCCTCCCGCCGCTGGGAGTCGGCCAGCACCAGCCACGTGAGGGCCACGCCGGCAACCGCGCCGACGACCAGGAGCCACCAGTTGAAGTCGCCGCTCATCGGGCGGAGGATAGCCGACAGGCCCGGTCGACGCGTTCGGACTGCCCGAGGGACGGTCGGGCTACACTCCGCGCGATGTCCGTGCAAAGGGGTCGTTGTTGCCGCCGCTGATCGCCCTCATCAACGTCACCCCTGACCCGGTCGCGCTCCAGCTGGGCCCGATCCCGCTGCTGTGGTACGGGATCGCCTATGCGGTCGGGCTCGCCGCCACCTATCTGGTGATCACGCGCGAGGCGCGGCGCCGCGGCCTCGACGCCACGCGAGTCGACACCGGCATCATCGTCGTGGCCGTCGCCGCCCTGCTCGGCGGGCGCCTCTACCACGTCATCGATCAGTGGCAGCGCTACAAGGACGACCTGCTGACGATCCTGCTGCCGATCGCGCGGACGGCCGACGGCGGGTACCAGTTCGCCGGCTTCACGGGGCTTGGGGTCTACGGCGGGATCATCATCGGCACGATCGCCGCCTGGATCCTCATCCGGATCTGGCGGCAGCCGTTCTGGCGCTGGGCGGACGTCGTCGCCCCGGGCCTGTTCGTGATGCAGGCCATCGGGCGGTGGGGCAACTTCTTCAACCAGGAGCTCTACGGGCCGCCCACGACGCTGCCGTGGGGGATCACGATCGACTGCGCCCATCGCGTCGCCGACTACCCGTGCACCACCTTTCCCGAGGCCACGACGGGCTTCCACCCGCTGTTCCTGTACGAGTCGGTGAGCGGGATCGCGGGTGTCATCACGCTGCTCTGGATCGCCCGCCGCTTCGGGCCGCGGATGCGCCCCGGCGACCTGCTCCTGATCTGGGCCATGTGGTACGCGGTCGTGCGCTTCGCGCTCGAGACCCTGCGGGCCGAGAACTGGACTCTCGGCGGCGTCCCGACGGCGATGATCGTGAGCACGGTGATCTTCGCGCTCGCCGGCGCCACGCTCCTGTGGCGGCACCGACCGGGAGCGTCGGGTGGGGACCGCTGGGGCGAGCCTCCGGAACGAATCGACGACAGCGACGTCGTGGAGGAGGTCGACGTCGATGACGAGGTGGTCGAGGAGATCGAGATCGACGATGGACCCGGTGGCAGCGCAGGCCGTGGCGGCTCCGCTGGAGCCTGAGCGAGTCGCGCCCGTGCGCCGGCGCCCGAGGTCGCGCCTCGCGCCGGGGGTGCTCGAGGCGGCCCGCCGCGCGGGCGTCCGGGAGGGTCTCGAGTGGCTCGGCCGCGAGCCCGAGTCGCGGGCTTCGGTCCTCTACCGGGTGGTTCGCCTGTTCGCCCGGTTCGTCGCCTTCGGGGTGTTCCGGTTCAGGATCGAGGCGTCCGGCCGCGAGCACCTGCCGCCGGGCGGAGGCTACCTGCTGGTCGGGGCGGCGCATCGGGGCTGGATGGATCCGTTCGTGGTGATCCACGCGCTCCCCGTCGAGCCCCGGGCATGGTTCCTGGGCAGCGGGCCCTCGACCTTTACCGCCCGCTGGCGCGAGGTGCTCATCCATCGCCTCGGCGGGCTGCTGCCGGTCTGGCGCGGCGGGCTCGGGATCGACGGCCATGTCGCCGCCGCGCGCGCCGTCATCCGCAATGGCGGCATCTTCGTCCAGATGCCGGAGGGAACCGTCTCCGGGCCGGCCGGCCGAATCGGGCCGTTCCGCCCCGGGGCTGCGCTGATCGCCATCCGGACCGGTGCGCCGCTGGTCCCGCTCGTGATCGCGGGCACCGAGGAGCTGTACCTCGGGCGTCGGATGGCCTCGAAGGTGCTGCCGGCCACGTCGGCGCACACTCTCCTTGGCGACGCGTGGGACGGCACCCCTCCGGTGCCCGGATCCCGCGCAGAGCTGGAGCTGGCCAAGCAGGTCACCGCCCGCCTCGAGGCGCTCCTCGGTCCCGAGGTGGAGGCGCTCCATCCGCGCACCGTGGACCCTCCGGCGCACCCGCGACGGCTGCGCCGGCAGCTCACCTGGCTGTTCCTGCGCCCAGGGCGGCTGGACCGCAACGGGGCCTGACGCGTGCCGCGCGCGCCCGAGCCCGATCCCCCCGGGACCCCGGAGCTGTCGCCGGGCCCCATCGGCCGCGCGTCGCCGAGCGCCGGCGTCGGGTACCGGATCCTTCAGCGCGCGTGGCGGATCGGGGGCGCGCTGCTCGGGTTCAGCGTGGAGATGACGGGCCTCGAACACCTGCCCCGTGACCCCGCCTCGCACCTCGTCGGCGGCTACATCGCGGCGGGACTGCCGCACCGGTCGTGGATCGACCCGTTCCTCCTGTGGGGCTGGCTGCCCGTGGAGCCGCGCCTGGCGTTCCTCGGCGATGCGCGCACGATGGCCCGCTCGCCGCTGCGCCGTCGGGTCGTGCGATGAGTCGGCGGGATTCTGCCCATCCCGTCGCGCGGAGGGCCTCCATCGTTTGCGACGCACGTCGCCGGCGCCCGGGAGCTGCTGGACGCGGGCGCGGTGTTCTTCCTGTTCCCGGAGTCTGGATTTCCGGCGCCGGTGGGGCCACCCGGCCGGTCGCGCCCGGCATCGGCTATGTCGCCGTCCGCTCCGGCGCGTCGATCGTCTCGATCGTCATCGGCGGCAACGACCTGCTGTACCTGGGTCGCCGGATCACCGTCCGGGTGCAGCCTGCGGTGACGTGGCAGGCGCTGGCGGCGGTCGATGGCGACAGCCTGCGAGGGGCCACGCCGGTCACGGGGTCGGTGGAGGAGCAGCAGCTGGCCCACCGGGTGGCCGACGGTCTCCGCGCGCACGTTGCCGGGGCCGTCCGCCAGGGGCACGAGGACGTGGCTCCACGACCCGGCGCCCGGCTGCGGGGGACCCGCCTGACCCACCTGTTCCGCTAGCTGGAACCCGGCGAGCGGCGGCGGGCAGCGGGCGGCGGGCGGCAGGCGCCCGAACGGTCGCGTGCTGCATCGATCCGGGCCGCCGCCGCCCCGCCCATTGCGTGGAAGGACGGTCGGCGCCTCAGCCGGGGCTTCGGGCGCCCCTTTCGTCCCACGCTGCGCTGGCTGGGGCTCCAGACGCCCGAGACGGACGCCCCGGGTCGGACGCCCCGAGTCGGACGCCCCGGGGTCGCTCGCCCGAGCGTCCGGAGCCGATCCCCGGCTGACCCGGAACACCTGCTCCACCCGGGTTGCGCGTCCTTGTATGATGATCCGCAACTGAATCGCAACCTTGACTGCGGAAGCCGACTCCCGGTCCCTCACGGGCCCGTCACGCGCGGCCGGTCAGAGTGATGTGCGGGCGAGCACGCCCGCCCTGCAGCCGAGGTATCCGATCATGGTGATCACGTTGCCGGGCCCAACCGAGACCATCGGGGGAACCGTCCTCGCCAACCTCCCCGTCGCCGAGTTGTACGAGCGCGCCATCCGCGAGGAGGAAGGCACGCTCGCGGCGGAGGGGCCGCTCGTCGTCCGCACGGGCCTCCACACGGGCCGCTCGCCGAAGGACAAGTTCATCGTCCGCGAGCCCTGGAGCCAGGACAAGGTCTGGTGGGGCGAGGTGAACCACGAGATCAGCGAGGAGCACTACGACCGGCTCCGCGCCCGCCTGATGACCTACGTCTCGGACCGGCGCCTGTACGCACAGGACATGTACATCGGCGCCCACGAGGCCCACCGCCGGAGCCTGCGGGTCTACACCGAGACGGCCTGGGCGAGCATCTTCGCGCGCAACCTGTTCCGCCGCCCGCCGCGCGAGGACCTCGCGGCCTTCACCCCGAACTTCACGATCATCAACGTGCCCAGCTTCCAGGCGGACCCGGAGACCGAGGGCACGCGGACCGGCACGGCGATCCTCCTCCACCTGCGTCGGATGGAGATCATCATCGTCGGCACGATGTACGCGGGCGAGATCAAGAAGTCCGCGTTCACGGTCATGAACTACCTGATGCCCGACGAGGGCGTGCTCCCGATGCACTCCTCGATCAACGTGGGCCAGGCAGGCGACGCGTGCATCTTCTTCGGCCTCTCGGGCACGGGCAAGACCACCCTGTCCGCGGACCCGCTGCGCAGCCTGATCGGCGACGACGAGCACGGCTGGGGCGACGGCTACACGTTCAACTTCGAAGGCGGCTGCTACGCCAAGACGATCCGCCTGTCGCCGATGTACGAGCCGGACATCTTCGCGACGACCAAGCGCTTCGGCACCATCCTCGAGAACACCGACATGTTCCCCGAGACCCGGGAGCTGGACCTGGACTCGGAGCGCTTCACCGAGAACACCCGCGCGGCCTACCCGCTCCACTTCATCGGCAACGCGGATCCCACGGGGGTCGGCCCCGGCCCCAAGAACGTCGTGTTCCTCACCGCGGACGCGTTCGGGGTGCTGCCGCCGATCAGCCGCCTCACCCGCGAGCAGGCCGCTTACCACTTCATCAGCGGCTACACGGCCAAGCTCGCCGGCACCGAGGTTGGCGTCAAGGAGCCCAGCGCGACCTTCTCAGCGGGCTTCGGCGCCCCGTTCCTGCCGCGCCATCCCGGCGAGTACGCGCACATGCTGATGGACCGCCTGGACCAGTTCGACGTCCCGGTCTGGCTGGTGAACACCGGCTGGACCGGCGGCCCGTACGGTGTCGGCCAGCGGATGGTGATCAGCCACACCCGGAACATGGTCCGCGCGGCCATCAACGGTGACCTTGACGGCATCGAGACCGTGATGGACCCGATCTTTCGGGTGGCCGTCCCGGTCAGCGTGCCGGGCGTTCCCGACGAGGTGCTGATCCCGCGCAACACGTGGGCCGACCCCACCGCCTACGACACGGCCGCCCGCAAGATCGCCGGCATGTTCCACGACAACTTCGCGAAGTACGCCGCCGGTGTTTCCGAGGCGGTCCGCACGGCCGGCCCGGTCCCGGTGGACACGGAGGCGACCCCCCAGGGCTGACCCTCACGGACTGGCCTCCAGGGGCCACAGCCCGTCCTCGACGATCTGACGGCCCCGGCAGGAGACGATCCCGCCGGGGCTGTTCCATGGCCGGCGGGCATCCGGGCTGCGATACTTCGACCATGCCAGGCACCTATCCTCACGTCCGGGTCTCGGGCGGACCGCGAGAGCGCGGTCGCCAGTACGGCGAGCAGGCCCGCGAACGCGTCGAGCGCAGTGTCGCCCTCTACCGCCGCGTGTTCGAGCACTACGCCGGCTGGTCGTGGGACCAGGTGACGTCGCACGCCCGCGAGTACCGCCCTGCGATCGAGGCTGCCCACCCGCGCTATCTCGAGGAGATGGCGGGGATCGCCGAGGGCGCCGGCCTGGCGGTCGACGACATCCTCGCCATCAACGTCCGCACCGAGGTCATGTTCGCGGCGGTTGCCCGCCAGGCGGCGGGGGAGTGCACCGCGTTCGCCGTCCTGCCGGCCGGGACGGCCGGCGGACACCCGCTGATCGGCCAGAACTGGGACTGGAAGCCGCACTGCACCGGGACGCTCGTCGTCCTCGAGGCGGAGCAGGACGAGGGTCCCTCGTACGTGACGGTGGTCGAGGCCGGGCTGCTTGCGAAGACCGGCTTCAACAGCGCGGGCGTCGGCCTCGTGACCAACGCCCTGATCAGCGACCAGGACCGCGGTGAGCCCGGTCTGCCGTACCACGTCGTGCTGCGCGCCATCCTCGACGCCCGGAACCTGCCCCAGGCGCTCGACGCCGTCACCCGCCACCCGCGCGCCTCGGCGGCGAACTACCTGGTCGCGAGCCGCGAGGGCATGGCCGTGGACATCGAGGCGGCGCCGGGCGACCACAGCCAGGTGTGGCTGACCTGGCCGGATCCGGACGCCCTGGTCCACACCAACCACTACCTGGCTGACACGGGGCTCAGGGACGTGATGCGCTGGTATTCGCCGGACAGCCCGTTCCGGCAGCAGCGCGCCTCCAGCCTCCTCGCCGAGCATCGCGGACGCGTCCACCCGGCCATGCTCGAGGCGATGCTCCGTGACCACGTCAACCACCCGGCCGGCGTGTGCGCGCACCCGGACCCGTCGATGCCCGAGCTGGAGCAGGACATGAGCGTGGCGTCGGTCCTGTACGACCTCGAGAGCCGCACGATGTGGATCGCGGACGGCCAGCCGTGCGAGGTCGAGTACCGGCGGGTGGACTACGCGGGGTTCCTGGGCACGTCCGCGGGCTAGAATGCGGGCAACCTGACCGAGACCTCCGGGCGCCCGTCCCGCGCCCCCAGCGGAACGCCGAGGAGCAGCGACAGCATGGCTCGCAACAAGGTCACCGTCATCGGCGCCGGGAACGTCGGCGCCACGACTGCCCAGCGGATCGCGGAGGCCGGGCTGGCCGACGTGGTGCTGGTGGACATCGTCGAGGGCATGCCCCAGGGCAAGGGCCTCGACCTCGCCGAGGCGGCTCCGGTCGTCGGCCACGACTCGCAGGTCCTGGGCACCAACGACTACGCCGACACGGCGGGCTCGGACATCATCGTGGTCACGTCGGGCATCCCGCGCAAGCCGGGCATGAGCCGCGACGACCTGATCGCGACCAACGCCGGGATCGTCGGCGGGGTCGTCAAGCAGGCGGCCGCCGTCTCGCCGGACGCGATCATCATCGTCGTCACCAACCCGCTCGACGTCATGTGCCATGTCGCCAAGGACGCCTCCGGCTTCCCGCGAGAGCGCGTGCTGGGCATGGCCGGCATCCTCGATTCGGCGCGGTTCCGGACGTTCATCGCGATGGAGCTGGGCGTGTCCGTGAAGGACGTCCACGCCTTCGTGCTGGGCGGCCACGGCGACACGATGGTCCCGCTGTCCCGCTACAGCACCGTGGCCGGCGTGCCGATCACCGAGCTCCTCCCGCCCGACCGCGTGAAGGCCCTCGAGGACCGGACTGCCAACGGCGGCGCCGAGATCGTGGCCCTGCTCAAGACGGGGTCCGCCTTCTACGCCCCCGCGGTCTCCGCCTTCGAGATGGTCGACGCCATCCTCAACGACCGGAAGCGCGTGCTGCCATGCGCCACCTTCCTCCAGGGCGAGTTCGGGGTCGACGGGTACTACGTCGGTGTCCCGGTCGTCCTCGGGCGAGGCGGTCTCGACCGCGTGTTCGAGATCTCGCTCACCCCGGACGAGCAGGCGGCATTCACGAGGTCGGTCAACGCGGTCAAGGAGCTGGTCGCCGCGCTCCCCTCCTGATCCCGGCGTGCCCTTGTTGACGGCCCTCGCGCCCGGTGCCGCGACGCACCGCGAGCTGCGCCTGGGAGGGTGGTGCCGGCGTGGAAGGTCGGGTAGTCTCGTGGCATCCGCCGGGTCCCGATGACGTCTGCCTGTGTCCGGGGCCCGGCCACAAGTGCGATCGGAGGAGACATATCGTGCGACGCCTGAGACTCGCCCTCGCCGCGGCGGTCACCGCAGCGCTCGTCGTGGGAGCCCCCGTGGGGGCCGCGGCGCGCCAGCCGGGGACCGATGCGTCCGCCGGCGGCTCCGCCGTTGCCCGCGGCTACGCCCTCGTCCAGCTCAAGGGCGCCCCGCTGGCCACCTCCAGCAAGACCAAGCCCGCGCCCGGCAAGAAGGTCGACTTCAACAACCGGTCGGTCAAGTCCTACAAGGCCCAGCTCGCGGCACAGCGGAACGAGTTCAAGGCGTGGCTGCGGAAGAACGCCCCCAAGGCCAGGATCGTCCAGGGCTTCGACCTCGCCATCAACGGCGTCAGCGTCAAGCTCCGGGGGGCCAAGCTGGCCACGATCCGATCCGCGCCGATGGTCGTGCGCGCCCAATACCAGGGCCGCTATTACCCGACCGCCGATGATCCCGATCTCGCGCTCGTCAACGCGATGGCCGGCTGGACCGCCGCCGGGGCGACCTCCGCGGACGCCGGCGAGGGCATCAAGGTCGGCGTGATCGACTCCGGCATCGACTTCACGCACCCGTGCTTCAGCGATGCCGGCTACCCGAACCACCTGCAGCTGGGCGACCGACGCTTCACCAACAACAAGGTGATCGCGGCCCACGTGTTCAACATGAAGGCCGGCAGCCGCGGCTACACGGCCGAAGCCATCGACAGCCATGGCACCCATGTCGCCGGCACCATCGCCTGCAACTACGACACCCCCGCGACGGTGGACGGCGTGGCGATCCCGTACGGCATCTCCGGCGTGGCACCGCGGGCGCTGCTCGGCAACTACAACGTGTTCCCCGGGGACGTCGAGAGTGCCCGCAGCGAGGACATCCTCAACGCGATCGAGGCGGCGTACGTCGATGGCATGGACGTCATCAACATGAGCCTTGGCGGTCCCGCCAGCGGGATCCAGGATCTGCTGACCATGGCCGTCGACAACATGGATCGCGCGGGCATGGTGTCCGCGATCTCCGCCGGCAACGAGGGTCCCGGCCACTACACGGTGGGCTCGCCCGGCTCCGCCGCTCGCGCGCTGACCGCCGGCGCCTCCACGGTGCCGCATTTCGTGGGCGCGCCGCTCACCGTTGACGGCAGCACCGTCGGCGTGGCCGCCGGCGACTTCGCCACTGTCGATGCCGACCTCACGGCGCCGCTGGGCGTGGCCCTGGCATCCGGCGGTGCGCTGGACAACGCCTGTGCCCCGCTTGCCGCCGGCAGCCTCGCCGGCGACATCGCGATCATCTCGCGGGGGGCCTGCACCTTCTCCCAGAAGATCCGCAACGCCCAGGATGCGGGCGCGGTGGCGGCCATCGTCGTCAACAACGTCGCCGGCGATCCCACCGCGATGGGCCTCGGCGGTATTGCCAACGAGCCCACCATCCCGGCCTACATGGCATCGCTCGCAGACAGGGCTGCCCTGATGGCCGCCGACGGCGCCAGCGCCACGCTGAGTGCGACGAACGCGTACTTCAGCACCGCCAACGCCGACATCATGGCCGGCTTCAGCAGCCAGGGTCCCACCGACGTGGACTTCCGGGTCAAGCCCGACGTGGTCACCCCCGGGGTCAACGTCCTGAGCTCGATCCCGCAGTCGTACTGCGATCCGGGCGTGGACTGCTTCGCGTTCTTCCAGGGCACGTCGATGGCGGCTCCGCACCTCGCGGGCCTGGCGGCGATCGTCGTCCAGGCCCATCCCGACTGGCCCTCCTGGGCGGTCCGGTCGGCGATCGTGAACACCGCCGACGTCGGGCGGCTCACGAGGTCCACCAACGGCATCGACCTGGAGATGGACGTCAACGTGAGCGGCAGCGGCATCGCCAACCTCGAGTCGGCGGTGAATGCCACGGCGCTCCTGGATCCGGTGAGCGTCAGCTTCGGCGCGACGCCGTCCGGCTCGGGGGTGTCCAGGACGGTCACCGTGACGCTCCTCAATGCCGGCGACACCGACGTTGACTGGGGCGTCGACATTGCGGCCTACGGCAGCGCCGCAGGTGTCAAGTTCACGACGAGCGTCTCGTCCGTGAGCATCCCGGCGGGCGGATCCGCCACGTTCAGTGTCAGGGCGGCGTTCAGCAAGAAGGCCGTCAAGGGCGACAAGCAGGCATGGCTTGTCATCACCGACGGCGGAGGCCTCGTCGCGCACGCGGCGGTCTACGCCCTCGTGAAGTAGCGAGCGACCACCCATCGGGCCCCGACCAGCGGTCGGGGCCCGTGGACTGCTCGGGGAGCAATGGTTCCGGTCGCGAGGAGGTGTCGCGACCACCAGGCATGCCGGGACGGGCGTCCCGGACGTCGATCGAGGAGGAACATGAACCGAAGAGTGCTCGCACTGCTCGGGAGCGGCCTGCTGCTCGCGGCAATGCTCCCGATGCCCGCCGCGGCGAAGGCGCCGGTCACCGGGCCGTTCAAGGAGGCTGGCAACTACATCGTGCAGATGGCCGACCCGCCGGTCGTCGCATACGAGGGAGGGATCAAGGGCCTCAAGGCGACCGCGCCCAAGGCAGGCGCGAAGATCAACCCGAACAGCGCGGCCGTGAAGGCCTACACCGACTACCTCGCCACGTCGCACGCCAGGGCGCTGAAGGCCTCGGGCGGCAAGAAGATCTACGACTACAGCTACAGCTTCAACGGCTTCGCGGCCACGATGACGGCGTCGCAGGCGAACAAGGCCGCCGGCCTCGCCGGCGTGCTCGCGGTCAGCCCCGACGAGCTGCGGATGGCCGACACGTCGTCGACCCCGGCCTTCCTGGGCCTGGTCGACGAGGGTGGGCTGTGGGACCAGCTCGGCGGCATCGGCAGCGCGGGCGAGGGCGTCATCATCGGCATCGTCGACTCCGGCATCTGGCCCGAGAGCCTCAGCTTCGCCGACCGGATCGACATGGCGACCGGCCTGCCGAGCTATGCCCCGGGCGCCAAGCGCGCGTTCCAGCAGATCCCCGGCTGGCACGGCAAGTGCACCCCCGGTGAGGGGTTCAACGCCTCGATGTGCAACCAGAAGCTGATCGGCGCCCAGTGGTTCAACGCCGGCTACGGCGGCAATGCCGGTGTCGACGCGACCATGCCCTGGGAGTTCAACTCCGCCCGCGACTTCGGCGGGCACGGCACCCATACCTCGAGCACCGCCGGCGGCAACGCCAACGTCCCGACGACGGGCGCCGCGATCGTGTTCGGGAGCATCTCGGGCATCGCGCCTCGCGCCCGGATCGCCACGTACAAGGCGCTCTGGGAGGCCACGCCAGGCCAGGGCAGCGGCTTCACCGTCGACCTCGTGGCCGCCATCGACCAGGCCGTCGCGGACGGCGTGGACGTCATCAACTACTCGGTCAGCGGCACCCAGACCAACTTCGCCGACCCGGTGGAGATCTCGTTCCTGTTCGCGGCGCGCGCCGGGATCTTCGTGGCCGAGTCCGCCGGCAACAGCGGCCCCACGACCTCGACGGTCGCGCACCCCGGCCCGTGGACGACCACGGTCGCGGCGGGCACGCACAATCGCAATGGCCAGGGCTCCGTGACCCTGGGCGACGGCGCAACCTACTTCGGGGCGTCGGTGGCCACCGCGGTGACCGCGCCGCTCATCGACTCCATTGATGCCGGACTGGCCGGCGCCGATCCCACGGGCCTCGCCCTGTGCTTCGGTGAGGCCGACGGCGAGGTGGTCCTCGACCCGGCGAAGGTCGAGGGCAAGATCGTGGTCTGCGACCGCGGCGTCACGGCCCGGGTCAACAAGAGCCTCGCCGTCCAGGAGGCGGGCGGGGTCGGGATGATCCTGCTCAACACGAGCGCCAACTCGATCAACGCCGACTTCCACTTCGTGCCGACGGTCCACCTGCAGAACACCGACCGCGCCGCCGTCAAGGCCTACGCCGCCACGTCCGGTGCCTCGGCGACCATCAACCCGGCGACGATCGTGTACGACGATCCGGCGCCGTTCACGGCCTCCTTCTCGTCCCGCGGCCCGCTTCGCGCGGGTGGCGGCGACGTGCTCAAGCCGGACCTGATCGCCCCCGGCCAGGACATCCTGGCCGCCGTCGCACCGCCAGGCAACGCCGGGCGCGACTTCGACCTCTACAGCGGCACCTCGATGTCCAGCCCGCACGTGGCCGGCCTCGCGGCGCTGCTCATGGATCTCCATCCCACCTGGACGCCGATGATGATCAAGTCGGCGCTGATGACGACCGGAACCGATGTCCTCGACGGCGGCACCCCCGCGCCGAGTGACAACCCGGTCCTGATCTTCCGCCAGGGTGCCGGGCACGTGCAGCCGAACAGCGCGGCCGATCCCGGCCTCGTCTTCAACGCCGGCTGGAACGACTGGCTCGCCTTCCTGTGCGGCGGGTCCAGCGCGGTCGGCCCCGCGACGTGTGCGGCGCTCCAGGGCCTCGGCTACTCGACGGACCTCAGCGACTACAACAGCGCCTCGATCGCCATCGGCGATCTCGCCGGCGCCCAGACCGTGACCCGGCGGGTCACCAACGTGGGCTCCTCGCCCGCCACGTACACGGCGTCGTACACCGGCATGGTTGGCTTCGACGTGGAGGTCAGCCCGGCGTCGCTCACCTTGGACAGGGGTGAGACCGGCACGTTCACCGTCAGCTTCACCCGGACGACCGCCGCGCTCAACGCGTACACCGGCGGCCAGCTCACCTGGACCGACGGCACGCACAACGTGCGCATCCCGATGGTCGTGCGTCCCGTGGCCCTCGCCGCTCCGGCGCAGGTCTCGGGCAGCTACTCGGTCACCTTCGGCTACACCGGCGACTTCAGCGCGACCGCTCGCGGCCTGATCCCGGCAGCCGTGACGGACGGGACCGTCTCCGACGATCCCACCGACAGCACCTGCTCGCTCACGTCCCCCAACGCGCAGCTGATCCCGGTCACGGTGCCGGCGGGCAGCACGTACGCCCGGTTCTCGCTGTTCGATGCCGACGTCAACGCCGGCAGCGACCTAGACCTCTGCGTGTTCAGGGGCACCAGCAACGTCGGTACCAGTGGCAGCGGCACGTCGGCGGAGGAGGTCAACCTCCTCAACCCGACCGCCGCTGAGTACACCGTGGTCGTCCAGGGCTGGGGTGTCGCGGGGTCCACCCCGTTCAAGCTCCACACCTGGGTCCTCGGCACCGCTGACGAGGGCAACATGACGGTCACCGCCCCCGCGTCGGCCACGCTCGGTGAAACCGGCGCGATCACCCTCGAGTTCAGCGGCCTGACCGCCGGAACGAAATACCTCGGCTCCGTCGCCTACAGCGGCAGCGTGACCGGCCTTCCGAACCCGACGATCGTCCGCGTCGACCCGTAGCACCGGCGGCCCATCGGGTCGCCCTCACACAGCGCCACAGAAGAGGCCCCCGGCACCGCCGGGGGCCTCCTGCATTGCTGTCGGTGGGGGAGTCAGCGGGATCAGCCCGCCCCCTGCGGGCTCGGTCCCAGCGGGTTCTCGCACAGGCGGACCTCACCGGCACCGCGGGACGCCGCCCGATAGTCGTAGGTCGTGCCACCGGCCTCGACGACGATCCGGTAGCCCGGCGTGATCATCTCGGCGTACAGGTAGCCGAGGACCGGGCACCCCAGGGCGCCGTTGGGCCAGTCACGGGCCTCGGTCGAGATCACCCGGACATCCCCGGGGCCCACGCCGGCGCGCGATGCAGCGTCGGCGATGGCCGAGTCGATGTACGCGCCGGGGATCGAATCGCTCGTGCCGGGGATGGTGGTGGGCGGCTCCATGCTCGCCGGCAGGGGTGACGGCGTGGGCGTTGCCGGCCCCGGTGTTGCGGCCGGGGAGGCGTTGTCGGATGGGCTCGCGGGAGCCGACCCGGTCCCGGCGCCGCCCGTGCACGCCGTGATCACAATCCCGATGAGCAGGGCTCTTGCACCGAGGAGCAGAGCGGGTCGTGTCGTCATGCCCCTCCAACGCGCCACGGCGTGTCAGGGTTCCCGCGCGGGGATGGCTGCCGGAGGGCCTGTCCGGGCGCCGCGGCGCGATAGACTCGCGGCGTCGTGCTCCACCTCGTGGCGCCCCGCGCCATCATCGAGCTTGCGTTTGACCCGATCGTCCGGATCGGCGACTTCAGCGTCCGCCTCGACACCATCGGCGCGGCCCTCGTCGTGTTCCTCACGCTCGTGATCGCGCTGTTCGTCGCCCACGCCACGCCCGTCGATCTGATCAAGCCCGCCGACGCCCCGGGCGAGGTGCCCGTTGAGCTCAACTGGCTCCGGGCGGACGATCTGCTGTACATCGCGGTCGCGGCGCTGCCGGGAGCCGCCGTTGGCGCGCGCCTCGGCTACTGGCTGCTCCACTGGGACTTCTACCAGGCCAATCCCGGGGCGCTGCTCGACCTCACCCAGGGCGGGCTCCAGCTGTCCCTTGGCGTCGTGGGCGGGGTGATCACGGCGTCGATCGTGGCCGCGCTGCTCGGGGCGCCGCTCGGTCGATGGCTGCACGCGATGACGATCCCGATGCTCCTGGGGCTGGCGGCCGGCAAGGCGGTGATGGCCCTCGGTGGCACCGGCCAGGGCCAGCTCAGCGATGCGTCATGGGCGACCGCCTACACGGGTCCCGGCCCGTGGGGCTCGCTGGCGCCCCAGCTGGCCGCCCACCCCGCCCAGATCTACGAGGCCCTGGCCACGCTCGCCGTGGTGATCATCGTCGCCTGGGTGCTCGCCTTCGATGCCTTCCCCGGCCGCAACGGCGGGGCGTTCCTGTTCGCGATCGGGACCTGGGCGATTGCACGGGCGATCGTGGCCGCAACGTGGCGCGATCCGGAGGTGCTCGGCCCGCTGCGGATGGACCAGGTGATCTCGATCGCGATCGCCGCGGTCTCGTACGGGCTGATGCTGCTCATCGGCGCGGTGGCGGTCGTCCGTGGGCGGCGCGCGGCGAGGAGCATCGGATCCCCGGCGGTCCAACGGCCGACCCCGCGGCGCGCGAAGGCGCCGGGCGAGCCGGAGTGGCCCGATCCGTCGTCGCGCCCCCGGATCTGAGCCCGGCGCGACGTCAGAGCGCGGCGCGGAGGACCGAGGCCAGCTCCTCGTCGGTCAGCAGGACGGGGTTCGTCCGCATCGAGCTCCCGCGTGCATCCGCGACGATCGCCGGGATCCCGGCCTCGTCGAGGCCGTACCTGCCGAGCCCCGGGATCGCCAGCGCGGTGCTCCATCGGCGAAGCTCGGCGATGAGCGCGTGACGAGCCTCGCGGTCGGGCGCCGTCTCGGGCAGGCCGGCAATCAGCCGGCCGAGAGTCGCGTACCGGCCGAGGGCTGACGAGCCGGGGTCGCGCGTCTCGAGCGCCGCCACGTTCGCCGCCTCGATCCCGGCGAGCGTGGTCCCGCAGGCCACGCCATGGGGGATCGGAAGCTGGGCCCCGAGCGGCGAGGCAAGCCCGTGGACGCCACCGAGCCCGGCGTGGGCCAGGCAGATCCCGGAGAGCAGGGCCGCGAAGGCCATCCCCGAGCGTGCCGCCGGCGCAGCCGGACCATCGGGGTCGGCGTGCCATGCCAGCAGCGCGTCCCGGGCGGCCCCGAGCCCGGCCAGCGCGAGGGCATCGGTGACGGGCCCGGCCTTCGTTGACACGTAGGCCTCCAGGAGCTGGGTGACGGCGTCCATGCCGTGGGCCGCGATCCGCGTCGGTCCAGTGCCGGCGAGCAGATCCGGGTCGATGACGGCGTCGGCCGCCACCAGGCGTTCGTCGCGGAACGAGCGCTTGTAGCCGGCCGGGCCGCGCTCGCTCAGCACCGCGTTGCGCGTGGCCTCAGAGCCGGTGCCGGCGGTCGTCGGAACGGCGACCAGCGGGACGGGCGCCCCGGCATAGGGGCGGTAGCCCGCGAGGCCCTCGAGATGGTCCACGACGCTCGCGCCGGACCGGAGCAGGCCGGCGATCGCCTTCGCCCCGTCGAGCACGCTGCCACCCCCGATCCCGAGGACGACATCGACTCCCGACCCTCCGTGTGCACGCACGGCGCCATCCACCACGCCCGGCGATGGCTCGTCGGTGATGGCGACCTCCCCCGCGACCGCGACGCCCGCGGCTGCGAGGCCCGCCAGCAGCGTGTCACGCCGGCCGGTGGCGGCGAGCGACCGACCGCCGGTGATCAGCAGCACTCGGCTGCCGAGGGCCGCAACGATCCCCGGCAGCTGCGCGAACGTGCCCGCGCCGAACGTGATTCGCGGGATCCGCCCGAGCACGAACGGTGGCACGGGACCCGCCCGGTCGGGCAGCCCCAGCGGCAGCTGGGCAAGGCGGTCGCTCACGATGCCGGGGTGCCGGGGAAGAGTCCCGTGTAGCGGACGCCGTAGCGGTCCTCCGCGAACATCCCGGCCGTCGCCTCGCGCCACGCCGCGTAGTGCGGGGTGTCCTTGTGGGCCCGGGCAGCCGCCTCGTCCACGTACCACTCGTAGATCATGAAGCGGGTCCGGTCGTCGGCCAGTCGCAGGAGGTCGAAGCGGACGTTGCCGGGTTCCCGGCTGGAGGCCTCGCAGTTGGCCCGGCAGGCGTCCTCGAACGACTCGACGTGCTCGGGCTTGACGTGGCAGTGGACGAGGGTCACGAACATGGCGGCGGCTCCCGGTGGCGACGATGCCTCAAGACCCCGAATCTATGCCCGTTGGCCCGTTCGCGGGGCGCGGGATGGGACCTTCGCGCGCCGTCCGGCACTGGCCCGTCCGCGTGCGGTCAGGCGAGGCTAGGCCCCGATCGCGGGGAATCCATCCGGAGGAGCGTTCCATGGCCCGGCAGTTCGTCGTCCAGCTCGACAACCACCCTGGCGAGCTCGCGCAGCTCAGCCGGACCTTCGCCCAGCGTGGCGTCCAGATCCACCACGCGGCGTGCGCCGGGACCGGGCCGCTCCAGTGCATGTTCGTCACCTTCACCGACGACGATGCCGCCCGCTCCGTGCTCAAGGGCCTGGGCCACGAGTTCATCGAGGGCGAACCCGTGATGGTCGAAATCCCCGATGAGCCCGGGAGCCTCGGTGCGGTGAGCCAGAAGCTTGCCGATGCGGGCGTGCTGGTGACGGGCGTGATCCAGGCGGGCAGCCGGCCCGGCAAGCTCGAGATGGCCTTCTGCGTGGATGACGAATGCAAGGCCCGCGAGGCGCTGGGCCTGCACGTCGAGGATTGCGTCGGCTGCTCGTCCTAGGTCGCGTGCCGCCGGGGCGGCTTGCGACGCCGGCCCGGGCGGCTCGACTCGCACCTGGGGCGCCGGGAGCCTCAACCGGCGCGTGATGCGCCGCGGTGGGCGCCCGGCGCCCGGAACGTCACGCGCATGGCCCTGGCGCGTGACGGATGGGGCGCCCCGCGACCGGCTCGTTCCGTGATGCGCTCCTTCGAGCGCCCGGCGCCCGTGGGGGAGCCTGGGGCCCGCGTCGCTCGGCCTGGCGCCCAGCGTCAGCGCTGGATCCCGAGAACAGCCGCCGGCCCGGTCCGCGCGGAGCGGACCGGGCCGGCGGGAGCGGCGCAGAGGGCTACGACACGCGCGGGAAGGTCGCGAGGCCGCGCTTGAGGAACTTGCCGTGGCCGGCCGCGCCGGTCCACTCGCCGTCGCGGACCACGACGGTGCCGCGTGACATCACGACGTCGGAGCCGCCCTGGACCTCCATGCCCTCGTAGCAGCTGTAGTCGACGTCCATGTGGTGGGTCTTCGCGGACAGGACGTGCTTGCGGTTCGGGTCGTAGACGACCAGGTCGGCGTCCGAGCCTGCCGCGACGAGGCCCTTCTGCGGGTACATCCCGAAGATCTTGGCCGGGGCCGTGGACACGATCTCGACCCAGCGCTCCCGGGAATAGCGCCCGTCGACGACACCCTGGTGCATCAGGTCCACCCGCTCCTCGACGCCCGGGAGCCCGTTGGGGATCTTCCGGAAGTCGCCGCGGCCCAGCTCCTTCTGGCCGTGGAAGTCGAACGGGCAGTGGTCCGTTCCAACCAGTTGGAGGTCGTCGCGCTTGAGCGCGTTCCAGAGCTCGACCGCGTGGTCCGGGGTGCGGAGCGGCGGCGAGCACACGAACTTGGCCCCTTCGAAGCCGTGGCCAAGGTCGTCGAGCGAGAGATAGAGGTACTGGGGACAGGTCTCGGCCCAGGCCATGGAGCCGCGGGCCCGGGCTTCCCTGACCGCCTTGAGCGCCTCCTTGGCCGAGAGGTGGACGAAGTACACGGGGACGCCGGCGACCTCGGCCAGCCGGATCAGGCGGTTGGTTGCCTCGCCCTCCAGGCGCGAGTCACGCGCGAGGCCGTGGCCGATGGGGTCGGTCACCCCGACGCCGACCTGCTCGGCAGCCAGGATGTCGATCACCGGTCCGTTCTCGGCGTGCATCAGGATGAGGCCGCCGTTCTTCTTCGTCTGCTGCATCGCCCGGAAGATGTGGTCGTCCGGCGAAAGGAAGACTCCCGGGTAGGCGGTGAACAGCTTGAAGTCCGGCACCCCTTCGGCGACCAGCTGGTCCATCTCGGCCAGGGTCGAATCGTTGACGTCCGACATGATCATGTGGAAGCCGTAGTCGACGACCGCCTTGCCCTCGGCCTTCTGGTGCCAGGCCTCGAGGCCCTCGTGGAGCGATTGGCCCTTCGCCTGGACGGCGAAGTCCACGATCGAGGTCGTGCCGCCGAACGCCGCAGCGCGCGTTCCCGTCTCGAACGTGTCCTTGGCGAAGGTGCCGCCGAAGGGCAGCTCCATGTGGGTGTGGGCGTCGATCCCGCCCGGGATCACGTACTTGCCGGTCGCGTCGACGGTCTGGTCCGCCGTCACTCCCGCACCGGCCAGGTTCGAGCCGACCTGCGCGATCGTCTCGCCGTCGACCAGGACATCAGCCTGGTATGACCCGTCGGCGGTGACGATGGTGCCGTTGGCGATCAGGGTCCGCATCGGTCCTCCTCGCGTGGATGGGCCCGCCTCTCCCGGAGGCGGTGGAACGCTCGTGGACCCATCCTAGCGACGGAGCCCGGCCCCGACAGGGCCGATCGACGCGGAGACGTGCCCCCGGAAACCGCAACGGCAGGGCCCACCGGCCCGCCCGCGGTTCCCGCAGGCGTCAGAAGGCCGGCAGCGCGAGCGGGACGCCAAGGGCGGCGGCGAGCCCCAGCTCGATCGACCAGGCCAGGGCCGCCGCCCCGACGGCCGCGACGGCGAACAGGAAGGCGATTGCTCCGCGAGCCTGGCGAAGCCGGTAGGCACGCCGGGCGGCGGGCCCATCGACCTCCCAGAACGGATCCCGGCGGCGGAACAGCGAGTGATCGGTCATCGGACAACCTCCAGCCCCGACAGTGTCGGTCCGATGGGGTGGAGGAGGGGAGGGTGACGTAGGTCCCGTGACCCCCCACCGCACCACACCGGACCCTACCCGCCGTGGAGAACCCCTCGAGACCGGCGCGATCGTGGTGCCCCCCGTCACCGGCGCGTGATGGTGGGCCGGGCGGGCCGGCCGCCTCCGGCCTCACACAGGCGCGGCGGCGACGTCCCGCAGAGCCGGGATCACGTGCTTCCCGTAGAGCTCGAGCTGCTCTTCCTCGTTGCCGTTCATCAGGTACAGGTTGAACTGGTCCACGCCGGCCTCGGCCAGGGTGCGGAGCCGCTCGATGTGCGCGTCGGGGCCGCCGACCAGGCAGAACCGGTCAACGATCTCGTCCGTCACGAACGAGGCATTCTCCGAACCCACCTCGGCGTGGTGGAGATAGTCGTAGCCCTCCCGGTCGTGGATGTACGCGGTCAGCTCCGCGGGCAGGTCCTCCCGCGGGTACTTGTTCACGAGATCCACGACGTGGTTGCCCACGAGCGCCGGGAACCAGCGTGTCCGGTCACGCCCGTCGGCGAGATCGCCGATGTGGGCCGGCGCGGCGGCCATGACCCGGACGGCGCCGGGATCGCGCCCGGCCGCGGCCGCGGATTCACGGACCTGGGACACGAACCACCGGATGAGGTCCGGGTCGCCGATCTGGAGCATCGCCCCGTCCGCGATGCGGCCGGTCAGCTTGAGGGCCACGGGCCCGTAGCCGGCGATCCACACCGGGAGCGAGTACCCGGGTGTCCAGGGCAGCTCGAGCATGGCGCCCTCGAACTCGATGCCGCGGCCCTCGACGAGGGCCCGGATCACGTGCACCGCCTGCTCGAGGTCCTTCATCGTGGTCGGGGCCTTGCCCAGGACACGCCGCGCCGAGTCGCCACGGCCGATGCCCAGGTCCATGCGCCCGCCGGACAGCTCGTTGAGCTCGGCGAGCAGCGAGGCCGTCACGGACGGCTCGCGGGTGGCCGGATTGGTGACGCAGGTGCCGAAGCGCATCGTGCTCGTGGCCTGGGCCATGAGCGTCAGGAGCGGGTACGGATCCCGCCACAGGACGTGCGAATCGAACAGCCAGCCGTAGGTGAAGCCTGCCGCCTCCGCCTGCCGGGTGAGCGCGATCGTGCGCTCGATCGAGTTCTCGGGCTTGAGCGTGAAGCCGAACTGCATTCCGCTGCCTCCTGTGGGGACCCGGGAGAATCGGGCGGCTCGGCTGTCCTCCTCCTTGACAGCCGAGCCGCGCGGGATCATACCCGACACGGTCGCCTCGGCAACCGTGCCGTTCGGCCCTGCCGGGCGGACTAGGGCCGGGTGAGGTCGCCGTACTGGTCGGGCCGGCGGTCCCGGTAGAACTGCCACGTCTGCCGGACCTCGTTGATCACGTCGAAGTCCATGTCGCGGATGATCAGCTCCTCGTCGTGGGGGCTGCCCACGGAGCCCACGAACTGGCCGCGGGGATCGACGAAGTAGCTCTGGCCGTAGAAGTCGTCAGGCCCGATCTCGGCCTCGATGCCGACCCGGTTGATCGTGCCCACGAAGTAGCCGTTGGCCAGGGCGTGGCTGACCTGCTCAACCCGCCACAGGTACTCGGACAGGCCACGGCTCGTCGCCGACGGGATCATCACGATCTCGGCGCCGTTGAGGCCCAGGGCGCGGGCGCCCTCCGGGAAGTGGCGGTCGTAGCAGATGTAGACGCCGACCTTGCCGACGGCGGTCTCGAACACGGGGTAGCCGAGGTTCCCCGGGCGGAAGTAGAACTTCTCCCAGAAGCCCTGGACGTGGGGGATGTGGGTCTTGCGGTACTTGCCCAGGTACGAGCCATCGGCGTCGATGACGGCGGCGGTGTTGTAGTAGATGCCCGAGGTGGAATCCTCCTCGTACATCGGGACCACCAGGACCATGCCCGTCTGCTTGGCCAGGTCCTGCATCCGCTTGGTGGTCGGGCCGTCCGGGATCAGCTCCGTGTAGCTGTAGTACTGCTTCTCCTGCACCTGGCAGAAGTACGGCCCATAGAAGAGCTCCTGGAAGAGCATCACCTGCGCGCCCTGCTTGGCCGCGTCGTGGGCATAGCCCTCGTGCTTCTGGATCATCGACTCCTTGTCGCCGGTCCAGGTTGCCTGCAGCAGCGCGCCTCGGACGTTTCGGGGCATGAATGAGCCTCCTCGATACTCCCGCTTGCCGCCCACTCGGACGGCTGCCACCTCCGGCGTCACCGCGGCGGCGAATGGGCGGAGCATACGCCGCCCGCCCGAACCCTTCTGCTCCCGACGGCCCATACGCGGAGGGCCGGAAGTCAGCCTGTCGGCGCGGCAGGGACCGCAACGGGGTGTCGATGGCTGTCGTCCGTGTCGGCGTCAGGCCACGACTGGTCGGCGATCGGGACGAAGTGCGGCGGGCAGACCGGCGGGCGCGTGCCGGGTGGTGGCGCTGGACGCTGGGTCTCCACCGGCCGCCGAGCAACGTGCCGCCGAGCAACGTGCCGCCGAGCAACGTGCCGCCGAGCGACGTGCCGCCGAGCGACGTGCCGCCGAGCGACGTGCCGCCGAGCGACGTGCCGCCGAGCGACGTGCCGCCGAGCGACGTGCCGCCGAGCGACGTGCCGCCGAGCGACGTGCCGCCGAGCGACGTGCCGCCGAGTCTTCACCGACTGGGAGGGCCGACCACCGTACAGGGCTCGTCGCCGGCGTGTGCGTGGATGGGCGGCGAGCTCCTCGTGGTGGTGGGGCGATACCAGTCAAGGGTGAATGGCGGACGACTGTGCGACCGTGGATGAGGCACCAGGAACGTGCCCACAGCTCGGTGGCTCCTCACCGCCGACACGGCGGCCGTGTGATTGCGCCCGGGCCCCATCGGCCACCGGGCCACATCGCACCGACGGGGCGGACCTGGCAACGGCCAGGTGGCGGGCGGAACGTCAGTGGCAGGTGCCAGTACCGGCGTCCGTGAATGACCGGCCCGCGATCGGGACGAACTGCCAGTCGTACGAGCCGGCCTTGAGCGTGAGCCTGAGCACGCCGTGGGTCGCGGCCTCCCGGACCTCACTGTTTGCCCGGATCGTCGCGAACGGTCGCAACGGACCCCCGCCGGTGCCCACCACGAACTCGCGGATGCCGGTGGGGGAGGCGGCACCCGCCGGTGTCTGGGGGGCGAACCGCTCGTAGTCATGGTCGTGGCCGGCCAGGACCACGTCAGCCCCGAATGCGTCGAGGGCTTCCCACAGCGGCCGGACCGCCGGGTCGCCGCCGTGCTGGCCGGAGGAGAACAGCGGCTGGTGCATGACCGCGGCCACGCACGCACGCGGATTGGCGGCGAGGTCCGTCCGGAGCCACTGCTCCTGCTCGGAGCCGGCCCCGCAGCCCACCTCGGTGCAGTTGGCGTTGAGCGTGTAGATCCGCCAGGTGCCCAGGTCGTATGCATACCAGCCCTTGCCTCGCTCGCCGGCACGCGACCCGAAGTAGTCCCAGTACGGGCCGGCACCGGTCGTGTGGTACTCGTGGTTGCCGACCGCCGGGGAGGTTCGAAGCCGCCAGCGGCCCCAGCTGGGGCCGTAGCAGTCGCGGAACTGGGCCTTCGTCCCGTCGGGGTAGACCGTGTCCCCGGCCGCGAACACGCGCCCCGGAATCGCATCGAGCAGGTCCGCGGTGCGGTTGTCAGCCGGATTCCCGCAATAGGCGATGTCCCCGGCGCCGACCAGGACCGGGTCGGGCGGAGGCGCATCGCCCACGATGAACCCGTCCACGACCACGTTGGGGTGGCCCGACGTGCCGAGGGCGCGGATCGTCAGGGTGTGGTCGCCGGGCTCGGGCCAGGAGGCGACGTACAGCACGTGCCGGTAGCTCCTGGAGCTCGCGTAGGTGCTGACGACCCCGCGGTCCTCGCCATCGAGGAAGACCCGGGCGGACCCACCCGATCGGGACGGGCGGCCGATCCACGCCACCTGGCTGCCGGTGAACGAGAACGAGAGCTCGGCACCGACGGTGCGGCCGCGGAGGGCCTCGTCGCCGAGGAATCCGCTCGCCCTGATCACGCGCCATGCGCCCGAGGTCGTCACCTCCGGTGCGTGCTCGGAGTCCAGCGTCCAATGGAGCCCGTCGCCCTCCACCCAGGCGCTCATGTTCCCGGCGCCGTCCCGGGCTCGGACCCGGAACCGGGCGTCGTGGGGTGGTCGGACGCTGACGACGGCGTGGCGGGCGGTCCGCCTGGGCAGGATGACCTTCGTCCACGAGCCGCCGTCGATGCTCATCTGCAGCGCGACCTTCGCGACACCTGTGCCGCCGTCGGTCGCCGTCCACGTGACCCTGATCGGGGCGGCCGCCGTCCTCACGGTCTGGCCCGCCGCCGGCTGCCCGACCGGGGGAGTCACGACGGGTGGCGTGGTGTCGGGAGCGGCGGCCAGCGCCGTGCCGGCGGTCGGTCCGCCGACGAGCGCCGTGGCGAGCACGAGGACCCGGGCGACCCGGAACGTGAGGTGCATGCACAGATCGTGCACCCGGACGGTCGCGGGCGCCATCCGCCGGACGGCCCGGATCGCCGGGACCCGCGTCCGAGCGCCCGTGCCCGAGGGCGGGTGGTGACCTTCCCGGGAGTCGCGACACCGGTGCGGGTCGCCCGGCGGCCCAACCGTCCGCTGCGGCAGGCGAACGCGCCGCCGGACGGCCTGAACGTTCGCCCGGACACCCGCGCACCCGACAAGCGTGCCACCTGGGGGCCCGAACGATGTCCTGGGTGACTGGTTGGGCCGCTCAGCGGCTCGGGGCCCCGAGTTGTGCCCGTGGTCCCGGCGAGGGTCCGGCGCCTGCGTCAGCGCTCCTGCGCGAAGACCTCCGTGAACGAGCGGCACGCGCCCCGCTCATCGAACTCGAGCAGGAACACGTTGTGATAGCGCCGGTCGCCAGCCTCGCCCGTGTAGGTGCTGGTGCCTGCCGCGACGGCCCTTGATCCGTCGACGGCATACGGCGCATAGGAGCCCTCGTACGTGCCGGGAGCGTCCTGGTCCGCGATCCAGTCGTCGACGATGGCTGCGGCACCGCGAAGCGGCTCGCCCCACGGGTAGTAGCGGTACTCGGCGTCCTCGGCGAACAGCGCGCGGATGGCCTCGGGATCGTAGGTCCGCCACGCGTCGGTATACCGGTCCAGCCAGCGAGCGACATCGTCTCGGGTCACGGGGCAGTCCTCCGGGCGCGGGCAGGGAGTGAATGTAACCGATGATACCTGCTTAACGAGTTACAGGCAACCCCGATCCCGCACGGGCGGGTGCAAGAACAGGCGATTTCACCTGTCATCACCCGGCCGTCTGGTCCGCCGCCGACGCGTCGGGCGTGTGTTGTAATGGCCTCCACGGCACACCACGCCGGCACTCGAGGCCGACAGCAGCGGATGGCCCTGCCGGGCCGTCCGGAACGGAGGATCATGGGCATCAGCACCGCGCCCGGCATGACCAGCGAGGAGATCGTCTCCCTCTCCCGCGAGCACACGATCTTCTCGTGGTCCATCCAGGGGCAGCTCGATCCGATCGCGATCGACCGCGCCGAAGGGGTGTACCTGTTCACGCCCGAGGGCCGCCGGATCCTCGACTTCAACTCCCAGCTGATGTCGGTCAACATCGGGCACGGCGACCGGCGCGTGATCGACGCGATCAACGCCCAGGCGGAGAAGCTCCAGTTCGTGCAGCCGGCGTTCGCGACCGAGATCCGCGCCCGCCTTGGCCAGAAGCTGGCCGAGATCTTGCCCGGCGACCTGAACAAGGTGTTCTTCACGCTCGGTGGCGCCGAGGCGGTGGAGAACGCGATCAAGCTCGCCCGCCACGTCACCGGCAAGCACAAGCTGCTGGCGCGGTACCGGTCCTATCACGGCGCCACGGCCGGTGCGATGACCCTCACCGGCGACTACCGTCGCTGGGCAAACGAGCCGGGCATCGTGGGCGTCGTCCGCTACCCGGACACCCACCGCTGGGGCGAGAAGGAGCCGCGCTCGGCCGCCGAGGCGCTCAACGGCCTCGAGGACGTGATCAAGTACGAGGGAGCCCACACGATCGCGGCGGTCTTCCTCGAGCCCGTCGTGGGCACCAACGGCATCCTCATCCCGCCCGACGGGTACCTCAAGGGTGTCCGGGAGCTGTGCGACAAGTACGGGATCCTGATGGTCGCCGACGAGGTCATGGCGGGCTTCGGGCGGACCGGTCGCTGGTTCGCGGTGGACCACTGGGACGTGGTGCCGGACCTGCTGACGATGGCCAAGGGCCTCACGTCGTCGTACCTGCCGCTCGGAGCGGTCGCCATGCGCGATCACATCTCCGAGGTCATGGATTCGAAGATGTTCTACGGTGGCCTGACGTACAGCAGCCACCCCGTGAGCCTGGCCGCGGCCCTGGCCACGATCGGCGTGTACGAGGAGGATGACCTCATCGGCAATGCCGCCCGGATGGGCGAGGTCATGCGCCGCCATCACGAGGCGCTCGCCGCCAAGCACCCGTCCGTCGGAGCGCACCGCAACATCGGCCTGTTCGGCATCCTGGACCTGGTCCGGAGCCAGGACCCGTGGACCCCGATCACGCCGTTCAACGGGACCAGCGACGAGATGAAGGCGATCGGCAAGTTCTTCCGCGAGCGCGGCCTGTACGCCCTGATCGCCAACAACTCGATCCACACCAACCCGCCCCTGTGCATCAACGAGGACCAGCTGGCCGAGGGCTTCGCGGTCATCGACGCCGCCCTGGACATCGCCGACCAGGTGGTCACCGGCTAGCGCATGGACGGGGACCCGGCGGCCGGCGCGACCCAGGCCGCCGGGCCGATCGTCAGCATTCGCGGTCTCGACAAGGCCTTCGCCGGTGGTGAGGGCGGGCCGCTGCTTGCCCTCGAGTCCGTCGACCTCGATATCGAGCCCCGGGCGTTCATCTCGCTGATCGGGCCCTCGGGCTGCGGCAAGTCCACGCTCCTGCGGGTCATCGGAGACCTCGTCGCGCCCAGCCGGGGCGAGGTGGCCGTCAACGGCAAGCCGCCCGGGCGGGCACGGCTGGACCGCGACTACGGGATCGTGTTCCAGGCGCCCGTCCTGTTCGACTGGCGGACGGTGGCCGAGAACATCGCACTCCCGCTCGAGGTCCTCCGCTGGCCGGCCGGTCGACGCGAGGCGCGCGTCCGCGAGATGCTGCAGCTGGTCGATCTCGACGGGTTTGCCGGCCACCGCCCCTACCAGCTCTCGGGCGGGATGCAGCAGCGGGTCTCCATCGCCCGGGCGCTCGCTTTCGAGCCCCGGATCCTGCTCATGGACGAGCCGTTCGGGGCGCTGGACGAGATGACCCGCGAGCGACTCAACGACGAGGTGCTTCGGATCTGGTCACGGACCGGCACCACGGTGGTGTTCGTGACCCACTCGATCCCGGAGGCCGTCTACCTCTCGACGCGGGTGGTGGTGATGGGCGCCCGTCCCGGCCGGATCCTGAGCACCGTGGACATCGACCTGCCCCAGCCACGCGACGAGGCCACCCGCGAGTCGCCACGGTTCTTCGAGCTCGTCACCGAGGTCCGCGAGCGGCTCCACGCCGGTGGCGGCTGACCCCGACGTGGCTATTTCGCCCTGAGCCTGGTGATCGTGATCGTGCCGCTGGGGGCGACGCCGCCGCCCTGGTCGATGACGACCGTCGTCGGGTACCCGAGCGCCGCGTCGTAGGTCACCTTCAGCCTGCCGCCGCTGTCGACGATGGCCTCGACGAGGTCGAACAGGGCGTCGACCCGGGGAGCCACGAACGAGCCCTCCACGGGAGGCGCGCCCGTCGTCGGCTTGAACCTGGCGACATCGCCGTTGAGGTTGACGTTCCAGCCCCACGCGGCCCCTGGTCCCTCGAAGCGCCAGCGGAACGTGTACCGCTCCAGGGCCGCGGCGGACCAGCGGGCCCGGGCGGCGGCCAGGGCCTTGCGCGCCTGCCCCGCGTACAGATCCGTGTAGTCGATCCGGATCCAGTAGGCGTCCGCCTTCGCCGAGGGCGACGGGTCGATGGAGATCAGCGCGTCCAGCCCTGACTCGTCAGCAGCGACGTCGACCCAGCCCCCGGCCGCGAGCACGCCGACGGCCGTCTCGACCGTGCCACTGATCGTGGCCGCGTCCGGGGGAGCCGCGCTGCCGGCCGCCCCTGCCTCGGCGGCGATCGTGGTCACGCCATCCTCGTGGTGGACCCGGTACGTGGTGGCGCTCGAGGCCGTGTCGGCCGCCGTGAAGCGGCTCCACGTGTACTCCCAGGCGGGGGAGCGGAGCGCCTTCCAGGCCTGGAGCAGGCTGTCGAGGGCCGCCCGGGCACGCGAGGCGGCGGTGCGATCGGCCGCGGTCGTGAGGTCGCGCACCTCCACGCTGGCCGCGGCCCCGGCGACGTCCGGCAGGGACTGGTCGAGGCGCGACACGAATCCGTACAGGAGGTCGTAGGTGATCGACACCCCATCGCCCGGCCCCTTCAGCGCGACGACGGCGCGGTCGAGGATGCCATCGATGGTCTGGGTGTCGCCGACCTCGGGTGCGTCGGGACCCGTCGACAGGGCCTGGACCTCGGCCCGCCCGTCCATCTCGGTCACGTGGACAACCGTCACGGAGTTGCCCGCGCGGCTCTCGACCGTCGTGTAGGCCGCCGTGGACGGACGTTGCCGCTCCCAGGCGCCGCGAGCTTCAGCCACGTCCTCGAGGCGCGGGTCGGCGGTCGGCGCGGGCGTCGGGACGTCGGGCGTCGCCGGGTCGCCGCCGCAGGCGGCCACCAGCAGGACCGCCGCGCCAAGCTGCGCGATCGCTTGCATCCTCCCCGATGTCGGCATCCGGCCGGACCCCCGTGCTCCCCGATCTCCGTGGCGTGTGGGGTGATGATGGGGCGATATCGCCCGCGGTCAAGTCCCCGGTGGTCCCGGGACTCGGACGCGGTTCGATGGACCTACTCGTAGCGCAGCGCGGTGATCGGATCCAGGCGCGCCGCCTGGCGGGCGGGCCACACGCCGAAGACGATGCCCACGACCAGCGAGAACCCGACCGCGAGCAGGATGGTCGTCAGGCTGATGTTGAGCCCCCAGCCGGCGAACGCCCCCACCAGCGCCGAGGCCGCCACGCCGAAGGCGATCCCGAACAGGCCTCCGGCCACGGACAGCACCAGCGCCTCGATCAGGAACTGGGCCATGATGTCGCGCCCCCGCGCCCCGATCGCCTTCCGGATCCCGATCTCGCGTGTCCGCTCCCGGACCGAGACCAGCATGATGTTCATGATGCCGATGCCGCCTACCAGCAGGCTGATGGACGCGATCCCGGCGAGCAGCAGCGACAGGAAGCCGGTGATCGTCCCGAACGCGGACAGCAGCTGCGTCTGGTCGATGACCGTGAAGTCGTCCTCCTCGCCCTGGGCGATCCCGTGGCGGACACGCAGCAGCTCCGTGACCTGGAACTTGACGAGCGGGATCTGGCTCGCCCGCTCGGTCGAGACCGACAGCGACTGGAGGGAGCTGCCCGCGACGAAATAGTCGCGCACGGCCGTGAGCGGGACCAGGACCTGGTCGTCGAGGATCCCCTTGGGCTGGAGGATCCCGATCACGCGGAACGGGACGCCGCCCACGAGGATCCTGGAGCCGAGCGCCGACTCCCCGAGTCGGAGGGCGTCGGCCGTGGTGGACCCGATCACGGCAACGCGCAGCCCCGCCTCGTAGGCGGCCTCGGACACGAACGAGCCACGCCAGATCTCGTACGCCCGGACCGGCATGAACGAGGGCGTGATCCCGGAGACCGTGGTGGTGGTGTTCGAATCGCCGGCCACCACGATGGCCACCGTCGACACCTGGGGGGCGACGTCCGCGACGCCGGGGATCTCGCGGATGGCCTCCGCATCGGCGATGGTCAGGGTGTCCCCGGATCCTGCCGCCCCGCGCACGAACCCGAAGGTGCTGGCGCCCGGACTGATGCTGAGCAGGTTCGTCCCCAGGCCCTCGATCAGGTTGGTGATCCCCGACGTGGCGCCCTGGGCGACCGAGACCAGCGCGACGATCGAGCCCACGCCGATGATCACGCCCAGCATCGTGAGCAGGGCCCGCAGGCGGGCGGCAGCCAGGCGGGAGATCGCGAGCGGGATCAGCTCCGCCCAGTTCACGCGGAGACCCGCCCGTCGCGCACGTGGACGCTGCGCTTCGCCGCCACCGCGACGTCGCTGTCGTGGGTGATCAGGACGATCGTGGTGCCGATGTCGTTGAGCTCGTGCAGCAGCTTGAGCACGTCCGCGCCCGAGGCGGAATCGAGGTTTCCGGTGGGCTCGTCGGCGAGGATGATCGCTGGCTCGGTCACCAGCGCCCGCGCGATCGCCACCCGCTGCTGCTGGCCGCCGGACAGCTCCGAGGGCTCATGGGTCAGGCGGTCCTCGAGCCCCAGGCGGGCCAGGGCCGCGTGCGCCCGCTGGTTCCGCTCGGCCCGTCCGATGCCCCCGTACAGGAGGGGCATGGCGACGTTCTCGAGCGCCGTCGTCCGGGGGAGCAGGTTGAACGATTGGAACACGAACCCGATGGTGCGGTTGCGGACCCGTGCGAGCTCATCGTCCGGGAGCGTGGCCACGTCGGTCCCCGCCAGCCGGTAGGTGCCCGAGGTGGGCCGGTCGAGGCAGCCGAGCAGGTTCATCAGCGTCGACTTGCCGGACCCGGAGGGCCCGACGATGGCGAGAAAGTCCCCATCGGCCACATCGAGATCCACGTCGACGAGCGCCTCAACCTCCAGGCGGCCGGAGCTGTAGATCTTGCCGATGCCACGCATCTCGATGACCCGGCTGGTGCCATTGCTGATCACCGGCCGGTCCTGGGCTCCCGGTGACGCCGTCAAGGTCGGGGGCTCCCGGAGCCCGATCCGCCCCCGGTCCCCGCGCCACCACCGCCGCCGGGGCCGGTGGGGAAGGTCGTCACCAGGTCCCTGGCGGTGGCCGTTCCGGTGACGACCATGGTGCCCGCATCGATGCCCGAGCGGATCTCCGCGAGCGACGCGGTGAGCAGACCCACCTCGACGGGGACGGTCCGCACGCGATCGGGTGCGTCCAGCACCTGCACGGTGTAGGCGCCCGGCTCGCCACCGATGGCCGTCACCGGCACCGCCAGCACGCCCTCGGCGCTGGCGGTCGTGATGTCCACGTCGGCCGTCATGCTGGGCGCCACGCCGTCGGGCGGCGTCTCGAGCGAGATCACGATGCCGTAGGACACGACCCCCGACGCGCTCTTGGTGGCGCCCGCGAGATCCACGGACTCCACGGTGCCGGTCACGGTCGTGTCCAGGGCGGGGAGCGACACCTCCGCCGGCTGGCCGACCGCCACCGCGGGCAGGTTGCTCTCGGTGATCGAGGCCGCGACTTCGACGGCGGTTCCGCGGAGCAGGACGACCGTGCTCGACACCTGGTCGCCAGGCTCGATGGTGACCGACGAGATCACGCCGTCGATCGGCGCGGTCAGCGTCGCCAGCTCGAGCGTCCGCTCCGCGTCGGAGACGGCCGATTCGGCCTGGGCGACGGCGGCCTGGTCGGCGGACACGGCGGCATCGGTGTCCACGTTGACCGCCTGGTCGAACGCGAGCTCGGCCGACTGCACGCCAAGCCTGGCTGCCGCGACCTGACCCGATGCCTGCGTGTTTGCCGATGCGGCCTGGCGCTCGGCGGTGGCGAGCGCGCGCTTCGCCTGCTTGATGGCCGCGGTGTCTGCGTCGATCACCGACGGCAGGGCGCCGGCCGCGCGGTCGTCCTTGCGGCGCTGCCTGGCGTCATCGAGCACGGCGGACGCCTGGGAGATCGCGAGCCGTCCGGATGCCCGTGTCTGGGTGCGTGTCTTCTTGGCCTGGGTGAGCTGGGCCTTGGCCTGCTTGATCCCGAGCCGCGCCTTGGCGCGAGCCGTCTTCGTGACCGGCTTCTCGCTGGTCTTGAGCCTCGCCTCGGCCGCGGCGAGGTTGGACCGGGCGACGGTGAGGGCCAGCTCAGCGTCCGCGGTGTCCGCGGTCGCGAGCACATCGCCAGCCTTGACGGCCTCGCCGGCCGCCACCTCCACGGTCAGCACCGTCCACTGCGGGGCGACCGTCGAGCCGGCCACCGGGGCCGCCGACGGTGAGCGGACCGGCTCCTCGCCGAACGCCAGCCCGTAGCTCTCCACGGACCGGACGGATCCGCTGACCGACACGGTGTCGCGCACGTCCGCAACCGACGCCTTCGCCGTGAGGTACGTGACCTCGGGCGCCTGGCCGCCGATGGCCCCACCGATCGCCGCGAGTCCCACCAGGGCCACCCCCACGACCACCACGCCGCCGATGGCGACGATTCGCTTGTTCATGACGCTGCGCTCCTCGAAGCCCCTTCAGGCGCCGCGTCGGACGCCAGGGTGGTGATCGGCATGGCGGCCGCGAGGCGGGAGACCCCCCGGTCGAGCACGGCAAGGAAGCCGCGCACGGACTCGAGGTCCTCGTCGTCGAGGACGCTCAGGAGGTCCCGGATCTGGCGGGCGTTGAGGTCCCGGAAGCGGTCGATCAACGCCGCTCCGGCGGGCGTGAGCCCCACGAACACGCGCCGGCGGTCGGATTCCACCGCGCGACGGCCGACGAGCCCGTGCTCGACAAGCCGGTCCACGATCCCGCTCACGGTCGGCAGGGTCACGCCCAGGCGCGCGACCAGCTCCGACATGTGGAGATCGCCGGCGGTCAGGAGGTACAGCACCTTTGCCTGGGGCATCGTGATGTCGATCTCCAGGAACTCCGGGGAGTTCGCCTCGGCCATCCGGGCGAGCAGGATCTCGTAGTCGCCGACGACCGCCTCGATGAGGCCGGTCCGCTCCTGGTCGTTGATGCCGTTCCCCTTTGTGCCGTGTTGACAGTTAGGCTCGACCTAACCATTCGGTCGACACGATACCTCGGCCTGCGAGGCCATGCCGCGGAGGCAGGCTGTCAGGGTCGTGACCGTCGCGGCCGGCGTCTCACCCGGCTCAGTGCCAGAGCTCGACCTGGGGCAGGCCGGCGATCCCGAGCGCCTCGTTGAGCTCCGCGCAGTGGGCGATGTCGTGGGTGAACACCCGCTGGATGACCGAGCCACGGCTGCGGACCCAGGAGCCGTCCCACTCCGGGTGGCGGATCTCCTCGTCAAGCATGCCCACGGTCCAGCGGTCCAGGCAGCCCTCGACGATGCGGAAGGTCGCGTCGAGCGCAGCGACGAGCTCCTCGGCTCCCAGCACGTGCTCGAGGTCGTCGTCCCCGGGGCAGTCGTACGCGGCATTCGTGAAGGGCGTGGTCTCCGCGCCGGGCTCACCCGCGAAGTCGCACAGCCAGAACACGCGCTGGCAGGCGAGGTGGCCCACCGTCGCCCACAGCGGCCACCGGTCGGGCGATGGGCGGATCGCCAGCTGCTCGTCGGTCATCGCCGCCACCACCTCGCGCAGGCTGCGGTTGACCTGCGGCCACAGGCTGTAGGCGGGTCGGATCACGGGATCATCCACGTCGGGCGCGCGGTCAGACGCGGGCCAGGAACGCGAGCACCCGCGTCGTGAGCAGCGCGGTCGCCTCCGCGTCGTACGAGGGCAGCGAGCTGTCGGCGAAGTAGTGCTGGTCGCCCGGGTAGAGGAAGAGCTCCGCGTCCTCGCACGCTCGCGACGATCTCGCGGGCCGCGTCGATGTCGCCCTCGCCGACGAAGATCGGGTCCGCGTCCATGCCGTGGATCTGGACCGGGACCCCGTCCGGCCAGGGCCCGAACGCCCACTCGCCGCTGATCGGAAGGCACGAGTAGAAGAGCAGCGCGCCACGCGCCCCCGGCCGGGTCTGGGCCAGCTTCTGGGCGGCCATCTCGCCCAGCGAGAACCCGGCGTATACGAGATCGGCCGGGAGGTCGTCCGCGGTCCGCACCCCGCGCTCGAGGATGGCCTCGAACCCGATGCTCCTTGGCGTGGGCGAGGCCGTCGTCCAGGGTCGCGAAGGTTCGCCCGTCGTACAGGTCCGGGGTATGGACGGTGTGCCCGGCGGCGCGCAGCTCGTCCGCAAAGTCACGGACGCCAGGGGTCAGACCCTGGGCGTGGTGGAACAGCAGGACCTCGGCCATGGGACGCCTCCGTGTCGGGATGTCAAGAACCCTTGAGAAGCGTACCCCGGGACGCGGGCCGATCATCGGGGCCGGTGAACGCGGTCGCCCGGCCGCCGCCCGATCACCATTGCTCGGGCCTGATCTCCACAAGCGGACGCGGCGCGCGCGTGGTGACGCGCCCCAACACGGGCGCGATCGGGTTGGGCCACACGTCAGTTGCCCAGCGTGCGCACCCCCACGCCGTCGGTCGGCATCTCGGTCCACCAGTGGGCGAATCGGCCTTGGAAGATGATGGGCTCACGCCCAGCCAGAAGCGCACGAAGGCCTCGGGCCTCGGTTTCGAGCCCTGCCCACCCATCGTCGCCAGGCGCGTGGAACGCCGTGACCTCGATGCCTTGCTCGGTCGGGCGCCACACGCCCGCCACGTGGCCATCGAGGAGGATCGTCGGCAGCACGTCGCCGTTCTTGCGCATGACCTGCGATCGGTACGCAGGCGGAATGATCCGGCTTCGATCGGAGTAGGCGAGCAGGGTGCTGTCCCACATCGACAAGAGACGCGGCGGTGCCGGCATGTCCTCGGGCGGCAGCTGGCCGCCGGGGACGTCATAGAGGAGCTCTCCGTTCGGCCCCTCATACCGTACGAGCGCGTCGCCGAGGGATGCCAGTGCGGCCTGCACGGGCGGTCGATAGATCGTCCCAAACTGCGCGATGTCCTGCATGGTGGCCGGTCCGAACGCCTCGAGGTAGCGGACGACCAGTGACCGCGTCGAGACAACGACATCGTTCCGGTGCATTCGTTTGTCGGCGCCCACATACGCGGGCGTCGGCCCAAACGACCACGGGCCACCGGTCACCGCGTGGACGAACGGCCCGCATTGGCGGAGCGCCCACCACACGCGCGGCTTCGGGGCGCCGAAGCGCGCCTCCAGCCACGCCTCCACCTCGCGGTTGCCCCGGGGCGAGGACGTGAACTCGAGCAGGTCCGGGACGAGGGCGTCCGCGTCGGGGATCGAGACGCCCTCGTTCTTGAACCGCCGATCATGGAGCCGCGCCACGCGCAGCGTGTTCTCCATCGCCTCCTGGAAGGCCGGGTAGTCGGCCGCGGTCACGGCATGCAGCGTGATCCGCAGGAGCTGGGCCTTGACGATCGCCTGGCTGGCGAACGCGGCGTCCAGCTCCGTGGGCTCGAATCCCTCCACCCGATTCCAGAGCGCCACATACGGCGAGGCCGGCTCCTGGGCCTGGAGCGCGACGACGCGCCGAACCGCCTCGACGACGTCGACCGCCTCCCGCCGGAGCAGCAGCTGCCGAGCGATCGTTGCCCGATTGAGCCGTCGGGCGGTGAGGCGCATCGACAGATGCTAGCGGCGGCGCCTGTGCCGCGTGGGGCGTCGCGCCGGGCGCGCCGGCAATCAGCCGCTGTGGCCCGTCCCGAACTGGCGATCGCCGGCGTCGCCCAGGCCGGGCATGATGTAGCCCTTCTCGTTGAGCTGGCGGTCCAGGGCGGCCGTGTGGATCTCCACCTCGGGGTGGGCGGCCAGGACCGCCTCGACGCCCTCGGGCGCGGCGATCAGGTTGACGAGCTTGATCCGGACGGCGCCCCAGCGCTTGAGCACCTCGATCGCCGCCGTGGCCGAGCCCCCGGTCGCGAGCATCGGGTCAAGGATCAGGCACAGGTCGATGGTCGACGTGTTGGGCAGCTTGTTGTAGTACTCGACCGGGCGCAGGGTGCGCTCGTCGCGGAACAGGCCCAGGTGCCAGACCTGCGCGGTGGGCATCAGCTCCAGGAACGCGTCCACCATGCCCAGGCCCGCACGGAGGATGGGGATGAACCCGATGCGATCGGCGAGCTCCTCGCCTTCCATCACCTCGAGCGGCGTCGGGACGTCGATGGGTCGGGTGTGGGCGTCGGCGAGCGCCTCGTAGCCGAGCAGCCAGGAGAGCTCCCGGACGACCTCGCGGAACTTCTTGGGCTCGGTCGCCTCGTCCCGCAGGATGCCCAGCTTGTGGCGGACGGCGGGGTGTTGCGACACGTGAAGGTTCGGCCAGTCTGCCACGGGATTCCCTCGCATTGATCGGGGTTCGGGCGCCGTGCGTCCGGGCGGCATGCTCCTGCCGGTCGAGGCCCAATGCTAGCGCGACGACGGGTCGCGCGGTGTCCGGCACGCTATGCTCGCGGGCGATGGCCACGCGCACCCCGAGTCGCACTTCACGAGCTGCCGCCGCACCTCGACACGCGCGCTGGACGGTGCCGCCGGTGCTGGTCCGCCAGGTACGCACTGGCGTGACGGAATCGGTCCATCGCGGGGACATCGCCGAGGCCGATGCGAGCGGTCGCCTGCTGCACGCCATTGGCGATCCGGACCGCCTCGTCAACCTCCGGTCGGCGGTCAAGCCGTTCGGGCTGGTGGCGCTGCTGCGGGCGGGCGGCCAGGCCGAGTTCGACCTCACCGCCGAGGAGCTGGCCATCATGGTGTCCAGCCACTCGGGCGAGGACCTCCATGTCCGGACCCTGATGGGGCTCTACCGCCGGGCGGGCATCGCGCAGGCGGCCCTCTCGTGTGGCACGGACGGTCCCATGGACACGCTGACGGCGGCCCGGCTGGCTCGGGACGGCGAGCGGCCGGGTCCGTTCCGCCACATGTGCTCCGGCCAGCACACGGCATTCCTGCTGCTCGCGAAGATGGGCGGCTGGGACCTCGAGACCTACTGGCAGGAGGATCATCCTGCGCACACGGCCTACGTCGAGGTGGTCGCGGCCTGCTTCGGGGTGGCGCCGTCGCGACTCGTGGCCAGCGTCGATGCCTGTGGGGTGGCGACCTTCGCGTTCCCGCTGCGGGAGATCGCGCGCGCCTTCGCGATGCTGGCCGGGCCCGAGTCGCTGCCGGCGTCGGACCCGAGGTCGGCCGTGGCCCGCCACCTCGTGACCGTCCGGGACGCGATGATCGCGCACCCGGATCTTGTTGCCGGCACCCGCGAGCGCCTCGACACCTCGCTGATGAAGGCGGTGCCCGGCGCGATTGTCGCCAAGGGGGGCGCGGAGGCACTTGATTGCGTGGGGATTCTCGCCGGTGCACGCGGCGAGGGCTCGACCCCATCCGGGTTCGCCCTCAAGATCGAAGATGGGGGTGGATACGACCGCGCGGGCCACGCCGCAACCGTCGAGGCGCTCAGCCAGATCGGCGTCCTCGAGGGCCAGGCGCTCCGCGTCCTCTCGCGCTACCACCGGCCGCCGAGCTTCGATCCACACGGCCGGGTGGTGGGCGAGGCGATCGCGTCCTTCGAGTTGGCGCCGGTGGGCGAGCTCACCGGCTGATACAGGCGGGGCAGGTGTCCACCACTGTCCCGCGGAGGCGCCCCGATGACGTTGCAGGGAGATCCGTACCGGACGCTCGGCGTGGCGCCGGGTGCCTCCCTGAACGAGATCAAGTCCGCGTACCGGCGGCTGGCCAAGCAGTACCACCCCGACACCGCCGGCGAACGGGCGCTGTCGCGGTTCCTCGCGATCCAGGCGGCGTACGAGCGCCTCGTGGACGGGGAAGGGCACCTCCGGCCGGCGGCGGCCGAGCCGTGGCCGGCCGCCGCCGCGCGACCGCGAGCCTCACGGGACGCCTGGCGGGCGAGACGGTCCAATGGCGGCAGCGCGCCGGGCCGGGGGTCTGGTGCTCCGGGGGCTGCGGAGCCGGCGGCCGGCCCGGGCGAATGGAACCGGCGCGGCGCCGGGCCGCGCGCCCGAAGCGGAGCCGGCGACGACCCGGGCGGCCCCGACCGCGCAGGACCCAGGCGTGGACCGCGCAAGGCGACGCCCGGCTCCACCACCTACGACGAGGCGACCGATGCGCCGCTCGATCTCGAGTGGGAGGGCGGGGCCTGGTATGGACCCTCCTCGGGCACGTACTGGACGCTCAACCCCCGTGAATATGCCGATCCTCGAAAGCACGGCCCGGAGTACCTCGCCCGGGCGCGGCGGGCCGCGGCAGATGCAGGTTCGGACGCCGTCGAAGAGCCGGTGGCGGGCGAGGACCCGGCCACGGAGCCACGATCCGAGGGCGAGACGGTCCGTCGAGCGACGTAGACTTCGGGCATGCGCCGGCACGACAGCGACGACATCTCCGCGGCCGCCCAGGAATACCTGCTCGCCCTGCGCGTGATGGGCTCGGGTGGCCGGGTGGCCACCTCGGCGCAGCTCGGGCGTCACGTCGGCGTGTCCACCCAGGCGGCGAGCGAGATGTGCCGCCGGCTGGCCTCGGACGGGCTCCTTGAGCCGTCCACCGGTCGGGGACTCGTGCTGACGAGCGCCGGCCGGGCCGCCGCGGACGCCATCTTCCGCCGGCACGCGCTCCTCGAGTGGCTGCTCACGTCCGTCGTGGGCCTGACCTGGGCCGAGAGCGACGTGGAGGCCGCCCGGCTCCAGGGCGCGCTCTCACCCCGGGTCGAGTCCCGGCTCGACGAGCTCCTCGGACATCCCGAGACGTGTCCCCACGGCAACCCGATCGACCTCGAGACCACCCACCGCCGCCCGGCCGGGATCCCGCTCAGCGAGCTCGAGTCGGGGTCACGGGCGACCGTCCTGCGGATCACGGAGGAGGCCGAGGAGGACGCGGGCCTGCTGTCCTACCTCGAGGCAAGGGCGCTGACGCCCGGCGCCCACGTCACCATCCTGGCCCGCTCCGAGTCCCTCGACAGCCTGACGCTCGATGGCCCGCGTGGCCGGGCCACCCTGGGGCTTCGTCCAGCCGCCCTGATCCGGATGCTGCCCGGCGAGGCCGATCCCGCGCTCTTCCACCGGGTTCCGGCGCCGCTCGGGGGTTAGGACGGGCGGTGCCCGCCGGCCCGCCCCCTACAATCGGGGCATGCCCTCAGACATCCGCGTCCGCATCGCGCCCAGTCCGACCGGCCCCCTGCATCTCGGGACGGCGCGCACGGCGCTGTTCAACTACCTGTTCGCCAGGCACGTCGGCGGCACCTTCGTCCTCCGGCTCGAGGATACGGACGTCGCCCGGAGCTCCTCCGCGTTCGAGAGGGACATCCTTGACGGGCTCCACTGGCTCGGGATCACCTGGGACGAAGGGCCCGGGGTGGGGGGCCTGGGCGAGGTTGGACCCTACGCGCCCTATCGCCAGATGGCTCGCCTCGACCTGTACACGGCCGCCGCGCGGATGCTGCTCGAGCAGGACCGCGCCTATCCCTGCTTCTGCACGCCGGATCAGCTGGAGGCGGACCGCAAGGCCCAAGAGGCCGCGAGGGAGCCGGTCCGCTATGTCGGGCGATGCGCATCGCTGACCGCCGAGGAGCGCGCTGCCCGTGAAGCCGACGGCCAGCGTGGTGCCCTGCGCTTCCGGGTCCGGCCCGGGGTCGTCGGCTGGGATGACCTGGTCCGCGACCGGGTCGAGATCGACACCGCGAACCTCGGCGGCGACTTCGTGATCGTCCGCGCGGATGGCACGCCGCTATACCACTTCACCGTGGTGGTGGACGACATGTCGATGCGGATCAGCCACGTGATCCGCGGCGAGGACCACGTGAGCAACACGCCCAAGCACATCCTGCTGTTCGAGGCGCTGGGCTACCCGCTGCCGATGTTCGCCCACCTGCCGCTCATCCTCAACCCCGACGGCACCAAGATGAGCAAGCGCAAGAGCCAGACGGCGGTCGCCGACTACGTGGCCCAGGGCTTCCTGCGCGAGGCCCTTGTCAACTACTTCGCCTTCCTGGGCTGGTCGCCGGGCACCGAGGAGGACGTGCTCACGATCGGGGAGATCGTGGACCGGTTCGAGTTGGACAAGGTCCAGAAGGGCGGCGCCCGGTTCGACCGGGAGCGGCTGGAGTGGCTCAACGGCCAGTGGATCCGGCGCCTGGACGACGAGGATCTCGTCGACCGCCTGCTGCCCTTCCTCGAGGCGGCCGGCGTTGCCGGGCAGATCGACCGCGAGCCGTCGGCGGACGAGGTTCGGACCGTCCTGCCGATCGTCCGCGAGCGGATCCCGACGCTGGCGGCGATCGTCGACGTCGCCGGCTTCCTGTGGAAGGACGAGCTGTCGATCGATCCGTCGCTCCTGGTCCCAAAGCGCTGGGACGCCGCCACGACCCGTGAGGGCCTGGTCGCAGCCCGTGGGGCCCTTGCGGCGCACGACGCCGTCACCTGGGAGGCCGACGAGCTGGAGCCCCCGCTCCGCGCCCTCGCCGAGACCCACGGCTGGAAGGCCGGCGACCTGTTCATGGCCGTCCGGGTCGCGACGACCGGTCAGGCCGCCACGCCGCCGCTGTTCGACACGCTCGTCGCGCTCGGCCGCGACCGGACGCTCGCCCGCCTCGACCGCGCCGTCGCGGTGATGACCGCGACGGCATGACCCGCACCATCCTCGTCGTGGACGACGAGGCGACCCTTCGCGAGACCCTCGTCGAGGCCCTCGAGCTCGAGGGGTTCCGCGCGATCCCGGCGGCCGACGGGCGGGAGGCGCTTGCCCGGTTCCGGGCCAGCCACCCCGATCTCGTCCTGCTCGACCTGATGCTGCCTGAGCTCTCGGGCGTGGAGGTCTGCCGGATCCTGCGGGCCGAGTCGGCCGTGCCGATCATCATGCTCACCGCCCGCGACGGCGAGGTGGACAAGGTGGTGGGCCTCGAGCTCGGTGCCGACGACTATGTCACCAAGCCCTTCAGCCTCCGCGAGCTCACCGCACGCATCCGGGCGATCTTCCGCCGTGCCGAGCAGCAGGCCGCCGGGGAGGGGCCGCCACCGCTCGTGGACCTGGGCCGGGTCCAGGTCGACCTGGCCGGCCATCGCGTGCTGCGCGACGGCGTCGCGGTCCCGCTGCGGCCCAAGGCCTTCGAGCTGCTGTCCTTCCTGGTCCGCAACCCGGGCCAGGTGTTCACCCGCGACCAGCTCCTGGAGAAGGTCTGGGGCTACGACTACGCCGGCGAGACACGAACCGTGGACGTCCACGTGCATTGGCTCCGCTCCGAGCTGGAGGAGGTCCCCGCCAGACCCCAGCTGGTGCAGACCGTTCGCGGGGTGGGCTACGTGCACCGACGCCCCGCCTGAACCCGCCAGGCCCGGACGCCCGGCGCCCGCTCGCCGGCAGGTTCCCGCAGCCCCCACAGGACTCACTCGCCGGCCGAGTGAACGGTGCGGTCCGGCATGGTTCCACTCGCGGGGCGTGCGCAACCGGACGTCCCCGGGCAGCATCCGCCCGGATCCGGCTCGCGGGGCGAGTGGGATCGTCATCGAGCGCACCGTTGGCTCGCCCCGCGATCGGACCCGGCGCGCCGGGCGCGGTCTCGCCTGGGGGCGCGTCGCCGCTGAGGGCGCGGTCCCGTTCCCTGATGGCCCTCCTGGGCCATGGGCCCGATTTGCCGCGCGTGGGAAACTGGTCGTCCTCGGAGGTGCGATGCAGGTCGAGCGCGAGTCAGCTGAACAGCCGCGTGGCGCCCCGCCCGGTGAGCCGGGCGCCGATCCCGGTGCGCCGGTGGGCGATCCCGCTCCTGCCGGCTCGATGGCCCCGGCAGCGCCCGATGGCTCGGCGTTCCCGCCCATCGGCGACTACGCCTTCCTGTCGGACGGCGAGGTGACCGCGCTGGTCGCCCCCAGCGGCACTATCGAATGGCTCTGCCTTCCCCGGTTCGACTCCCCGAGCGTGTTCGGAGCGATCCTGGACCGCGACGCCGGCGGCTTCCGCCTCGGCCCGGCGGACGTGATGGTCCCGGCGGCCCGTCGCTACCTGCCGGGCACGATGGTCCTCGAGACGACGTGGGAGAACGCCAGCGGCGGCTGGGTCATCATCCGCGATGTCCTGCTGATGGGACCCTGGCACCACACCGAGAGCCGCTCGAGGACGCACCGGCGAGCCCCCACCGATTACGACGCCGAGCACGTGCTGCTGCGCACGATCCGGTGCGTGAACGGCGAGATGCAGCTGACCCTCGACTGCGAGCCGGTCTTCGACTATGGACGGGCGGCGGGGGAGTGGTCGTACCCCGAGGAGGACTACCACCAGGTGGTCTGCCGCGGTCCCGACGGCACGGAGCTCACGCTCACGAGCGACTTCCGGATGGGGTTCGAAGGTCCGCGCGCCATCGCCCGCTCGCTGATCAAGGCCGGCGAGACGAGGTTCGTCGCGCTGTCCTGGGGTGGCGGCCGGCCGCCGCGGACGCTCGACGAGAGCCAGGAACGCCTGGTCTGGACGGCCCACCACTGGCAGCACTGGCTGGCCCGGGGACGCTTCCCGGATCACCCGTGGCGCTCGCACCTCCAGCGGTCGGCGCTGACGCTCAAGGGCCTGGCCTACGCGCCGACCGGGGCGATCGTCGCCGCGGCGACGACGTCGCTCCCGGAGACTCCCGGCGGCGAGCGCAACTGGGACTACCGCTACAGCTGGGTCCGGGACTCCACCTTTGCGCTGTGGGGCCTGTACACGCTGGGCTTCGACTGGGAGGCGAACGACTTCTTCTACTTCCTGGCCGAGCTCGCCGGCACCGACGGCGGCGTCCAGGTGATGTACGGCATCGGGGGCGAGCGGGAGCTCCCGGAGCGGACGCTGGACCACCTCTCGGGCTACGACGGCGCCCAGCCGGTGCGGATCGGGAATGCGGCCTATGAGCAGCGCCAGCACGATGTCTGGGGCGCGATCCTCGACTCGTTCTACCTCCACACCTCGTCCCGTGACCGACTCGACGAGCGCATGTGGACGATCCTGAGCCGCCTGGTCGAGCAGGCCATCGAGGAATGGCGCCTGCCGGACCGGGGCATCTGGGAGGTCCGCGGCGAGCCCAGGCACTTCACCTCGTCCAAGGTCATGTGCTGGGTCGCCGCCGACCGCGGCGTCCGACTCGCCCACCTCCGGGGTGACGTGGAGACCGCCGAGCGCTGGCAGGCGGCGGCCGACGAGATCAAGGCCGACGTGCTGGCCAACGGCCTCGATTCGCGGGGTGTCTTCACGCAGCACTACGACACCACGGCGCTCGACGCGTCGCTGCTCCTCCTGCCCCTGGTGCGCTTCCTGCCCGCGGATGACCCGCGGATCCGGAACACCGTGCTCGCCATCGCGGACGAGCTGACCGAGGACGGACTGGTCCTCCGCTACCGGACCGAGCACACCGACGACGGCCTGTCGGGCAAGGAGGGGAGCTTCACGATCTGCTCCTTCTGGCTCGTCTCGGCCCTGGTCCAGATCGGCGAGGTGGCCCGCGGCCGGCGCCTGTGCGAGCGCCTGCTGTCGCTCTCCAGCTCGCTGGACCTGTACGGCGAGGAGATCGAGGCAGAGACCGGGCGACACCTGGGCAACTTCCCCCAGGCGTTCACGCACCTCGCGCTGATCAACGCCGTGATGCACGTGATCGACGCCGAGGGGCGTCACCCGATGTCCGGGAAGCACGCCGCGCCCTCGACGGACGCCCGGCGCGTCCGGACGACGGGTGCTTCGATGGGACCCCGGACGGAGGACGACAGCCGCACCGGCGGGTGACGATCCCCGGCGCCTCGTCGCGGGACGCCGGCCGACCAGAGGGTCTGGACCCGGGGACGCCGCTCAGCTCTTGGCGAGGATCCGCTCCATCACCTCGGCCGCGTCCTCGGCCGCGTCGATCGTCTCCTCGAGGCTCTTGATCAGGTCGCGCTGCTTGATCACGTCCAGCGGATCGTTGCCGGCCTCGAACAGGCGCCCGATCGCGGCTCGCGACAGCCCGTCCGCCTCGTGCTCGAGGTCGTGGATCAGCTCCAGGTGCGGCCCGAGCCCCTTGCCCCGCTCCAGCTTCGAGAGCGCTTCGAGCAGCTGGACCGCCTGGCCGGCGAGGATCCCGACCATGTGGCGGGCCTCCTCGGACGGGTGGCCGATCTTGTAGATGAGGAACGTCTCCGCCGTCGCCTGGATGCCGTCGAGGACGTCGTCGAGGTGGACCGTGAGCTCGTGGATGTCCTCCCGGTCGAAGGGCGTGATGAATGACCGCTCGAGCCGGATCGCGATCTCTCGGTCGATGGCATCGCCGGCCTTCTCGAGCGCCTGGATCTCCGCGACCCGTTCGTCGAGGCGATCGTAGGCGGCGACCATCGACTCGAGATTGCGGGCCGCCTCGAGGATCGTCTCGCCGTCCTTGATGAACAGCTCGAAGAACTTCTCGTCGCGGGGGATCAGGCGGACCATGGCAGGCCTCCGGTGGCAGGCGTTCGGGGGAGGGCGGGCGGGTCGGGGTGGCTCATCGGAAGCCGATGGTGTGGAGGATCACCCAGGAGCCGGCACCGACCAGCCCGGCAGCCGGGATCGTGAGCACCCAGGCGATGAGGATCCGGCGGGCGACGCCCCAGCGGACCCCGCGCAGGCCCCGGCTGGTGCCGACACCCATGATGGCGCTCGAGATGACGTGGGTCGTGGACACCGGCATCCCGAAGTGGGCAGCCCCGTAGATCACGGTCGCGGCGGTGGTCTCGGCGGCGAAGCCATGGATCGGCTCCAGCTGGACGACCCGCTGGCCCATCGTGTGCATGATCCGCCAGCCACCCATCGCCGTCCCCAGCGACAGCGCGGTCGCCGAGACGACGATGACCCACACGGGGACCTCCACGGTCGGGATGACGCCCGCCGAGAACAGCGCCAGGGTGATGATGCCCATCGTCTTCTGGGCGTCGTTGGAGCCGTGGGCGAAGGCCATGAACGCGGCCGAGAACACCTGGAGCCGCCGGAACACGTTGCTCAGGCGCTTGCGGGCATACGCCCGGAACATCCAGCTCAGCGCGACCATCAGCAGCAGCGCCCCGATGAACCCGATCACCGGCGAGCTGACCAGCGGCACGAGCACCTTGTTGAGGATTCCGTCGATCTTGAGGGCCCCGGTGCCGCTCGCGATGATGGTGGCCCCGAGAAGCCCGCCGATCAGCGCGTGGCTGCTGGAGCTGGGGAGGCCCAGCCACCACGTGATCAGGTTCCAGGTGATGGCGCCGATCAGGGCGGCGGCGACCACGACCTGGGTGGTGGTCTGCTCGTCCACGATCCCCGCGCCGATGGTCTTGGCGACCGCCGTCCCGGCAAAGGCGCCGATGAAGTTGAATGCGGCGGCCATCGCCAGCGCGTACTGCGGACGCAGTGCCCGGGTCGCGACGGAGGTCGCAATCGCGTTCGCGGTGTCGTGGAAGCCGTTGATGTAGTCGAACGCGAGGGCCAGCACGATGACCGCGAACAGGAACAGCGTGATGTCTTGAATGAGGCGTTCCTCCAGGCCGCCCAGGCTGGATCGGCGGCACGCGCAAGAATACCGGCGGCAACCCTCCCGATTCGTGGCTCGACGACATCGCCGGCCTCGTCGGCCCCGGCCTCGCGGTTGACCGGTAGACTGCGCGCCATGCGCCTCTCCCGCCTGTTCTTCACCACGCTTCGCGACGATCCGTCCGAGGCGGAGATGCCGTCCCACCGCCTGCTGCTGCGGGCGGGCTACGTGCGCCAGCTGGGCGCCGGCATCTACTCGCTGCTGCCGCTCGGCTTCCGGGTCAACCAGCGCGTCGAGCAGGTGATCCGCGAGGAGCTCGACGCCATCGGCGGCCAGGAGATGGAGATGCCGGTCGTCCATCCCGCCGACCTGTGGCGGGAGACGGGCCGCTACGACGCCATCGGTCCCGAGATGGCGCGGTTCAAGGACCGCGGCGAGCGGGACATGGTGCTCGCGATGACCCACGAGGAGGTCGTGGCCGACCTGCTGCATGACATCGTGAAGAGCTACCGGCAGCTGCCGATGATCGTCTATCACTTCCAGACCAAGTTCCGCGACGAGCCGCGGTCCCGCGGCGGGCTGATCCGGGTCCGCGAGTTCGTGATGAAGGACTCGTACAGCTGCGATCGCGACGACGCAGGGCTGGACGCGGCGTACTGGGCGCACCACCGTGCCTACACCCGGATCTTCGAGCGGCTCGGGCTCAAGGCCATCCCGGTCAGCTCCGACGTCGGGATGATGGGTGGCAGCCTCGCGCACGAGTTCATGGCCCTCAACCCGGCGGGCGAGGACGTGCTGGTCCTGTGCGACGCCTGCGACTTCGCGTCGAACCGCCAGATCGCGCCCACGATCGCCGACGCGCCCCCTGCCGAGGAGGCCCTCCCGATCGAGGAGGTGCACACTCCGGACGCGACCACGATCGAGGCGCTGGCGGCGTTCCTGGGCGTCCCCACCAGCCGCACGGCCAAGGCCGTGTTCATGGTGGCCGGCGACGGGCGGTTCATCGTGGCCATCGTCCGCGGCGACTACGATCTCAACGAGACCAAGCTGGTCAACGCGGTCAAGGCGACCGGGGGCATGCGGCCCGCGCAGGTCGAGGAGATCCTCGCGCGCGGCATGCAGGCGGGCTACGGCTCGCCCATCGGCGCGCGCGACGCGGTCATCGTGGTGGACGACCTCGTGGCGAGGAGCCCCAACCTCGTCGCCGGCGCCAACAAGCCGGGCTACCACCTGCGCAACACCAACGTCGGCCGGGACTACACGCCCGACGTGATCGCCGACATTGCCAGCGTCCGTGAGGGCGACCGCTGCCCCAACGGCGACGGGACCGTGATCCTGCGCAACGGGATCGAGATCGGCAACATCTTCAAGCTCGGGACCAAGTACACCGAGGCGCTCGGAGCGCTGTACCTCGGCGAGGACGGCGAGCGACACCCCATCGTGATGGGCTCGTACGGGATCGGCCTCGGGCGCAACGTCGCCTGCATCGTCGAGGACCACCACGACGAGAAGGGGATCAAGTGGCCTGCCGAGGTGGCCCCGTATCCGGCGCACCTCGTTGCCCTCGGCGCCAACAAGGATCCCCGCGTGACCGAGACCGCGGAGCGGCTCCACCAGCTCGCCGCCGACGCCGGCCCCGCCCACGAGATCCTGTACGACGATCGCGACGAGTCCCCGGGTGTCAAGTTCGCCGATGCGGACCTGCTCGGGATGCCCTGGATCCTCACCGTCAGCCCCCGCTCGCTCGAGGCGGGTGGGGTCGAGGTGAAGAACCGCGAGACCGGTGACAAGGTCGTGCGGCCGATCGAGGACATCGAGGCGTTCCTGACCGGCAGGTCGGCGACGCCGGCCTGACCGGGAAGGGCCCCGGCCGATGCCCGGCCAACCGCTGCCCGACGACGACCTCTACGCGCGCCTCGAGGTCACCGTCGATGCCTCGCCCGAGGCCATCGAGCTGGCCTGGCGGGCGCTGCTCAAGCGCCACCACCCCGACGTCGCGGGCGAAGGGGAGGCCGCCCTCGATCGCGCCAAGCGCATCAACATCGCCCACGACTGGCTGAGCGAACCGGACCTGCGAGCCCGCTACGACGAGGAGCGGCTGGGACTGGGCGTGGCACCGGCCGCCCGCGTCCGGCGATCGGGCTACCGGCCGAGGGCTTCCCGGATGCCGTGGGCGCGACAGCCGGGTTCCCGGGCCACCGCGCGGGCGGGCGCCCGCCGGACCACCCGCCCGGACCTGGTGCGCGGCGACCCGGAGCAGCGGCTCGCCCGGTTCCTGGACCGGGTGTCCCGCCTCACCCCGGACGAGCTGGACCGCATGGCCGCCGCCGAGCCGCCGCCGATCGCGTTCCTGGCGACCGTCCGCCGGTTCCTCACCCCGGATGCGATGCGGTCGTTCTCGGCGGTCGAGACGGAGCTCGCCCGCCGCGTGCCGGCCGGCCGGTGGGCCGAGATCGGCCTGCGCGAGGGGCTCCTGGGGGTGGCGGCGGAGCTGGTGCTGACGCCATTCCTCGACGACATGCTCGCCGAGCCGTTCCGCGGCCGCGCACGCGACCGCCTGCTGCGTGCGTGGGACGCCTCGCTGGACCAGCCCCGCTACGGCCCCAACGGCGACGGGGTGACCGCCGTCCGCGACCGGGCATCGACGCTGACCCGGGAGGAGCTGGCCGCGTTCCTGCGGGCCTCGCAGGGGATTGCCGGAGACGACCGCCCATGGCCCGTGTCCCTCGACCGGGACGAGGACGAGGCGCTCCGGATCTCGGCCCTGCTGGCGGCGCGCGACGTGGCGGCAGCCGTCCCGGTCGAGGACCTGGCGCCGGCCGTGGCCACCCGGTCCCGGCGGCTGGCGGCCCGCATCGGCCATGTGACTGCGCTGAGGCACGCCTTCCCGCCGCTGATGTTCGCGGCTCTCGTGGCGCCGTGGACGGCCGCAACCGGAGCGCAGGACGCCTCGCCCGCCCGTGACCCGGGAGTCCGGCGCGCCCGATGACGACCGGCTCCTCGCGCCCGGTCCGATGCCGGATACGATGCTCGCCGTCATGGATTCAGTGCTCCTGATCGCCGTCATCGGCCTCACCCTCGCGCTCGGGGCGGCGCTCGTCGTGATGCGCCGTCGCGCCGACGAGATCGACCGGGTCGTGGCGGCGGGTGCTGCCGACCCGCCGCCGCCCGCCGCGCCTTCACCGGTGGAGGACCTGGTCCCGCTCGCGACCGACCTGCTGCCTGTCGGCCTGCTCCGGGTCACCGCCGATCGGCAGATCGTCGCTGCCAGCGATCGGGCCCACGTCCTCCTCGGCGCCACGCGCCCGCTCGCCGGGCGGAGCCTGATGGAGGCGTTTCTCGACGCTCGCCTGGAGGCGGCGCTGGACGCCCTGCCACCCGGCAGCTCGACCACCCTCGAGCACCGGACCGGCGGCGGGGATCCACGCAGCCTGGTGGTGCGCGCCCGGCGGGCCGGCACGGGCGATCTCGAGATCGTGCTCGAGGATGTCACCGAGCTCCGGCGCCTCCAGCACATCCGCACCGAGTTCATCGACAATCTCGGCCACGAGCTGCGGACGCCGCTCTCGACGGTGACCCTGCTGGCGGAGACGCTCGCGCGCGAGGCCGAGACGGCGGACCTGCCGCCCAGGATCCGCGAGCGGATCTCCCGGATCGAGGTCGAGACCGGCCACCTGGCCCAGATGGTCAACGAGATGCTCGACCTTGCCCGGATCGAGGGCGGCAGCCAGCTCCGGCTGGACGACGAGGTGGACCTGGCCTCCCTCGCCTCGACCTCGACCGAGCGGTTGCGGCTGTTCGCCGAACGCAGCGGCGTGACCCTCGTGACCGATGCCGAACCCGGGCTGCCGCGGATCCGCGGCGACGAGACCCGCCTTGGCCAGGTCCTCGTGAACCTCGTGCACAACGCCGTGAAGTTCAGCCCGGACGGGGGCGAGGTCCGGGTCGCGGTCTGCCGCGAAGGTGACGGGATCGCCGTCTCGATCACCGACCACGGCATCGGCATCGCGCGGGTGGACCGAGACCGGATCTTCGAGCGCTTCTACAAGGCGGACCGCGCCCGTGCCCGCGGCGGCGGCACCGGCCTGGGCCTCGCCATCGCCCGCCACGTGGTCGAGGGCCACGGCGGACGGATCGCCGTGGTCTCCGACGAAGGCGTCGGATCCACCTTCACCGTCACCCTGCCGCTGGCCGCATCGGCCTGACCAGCGTCACCATCCACAAGGAGCCCCGTTGGACCGCGTGCTTGTCGCCACGCTCAACATCCGCAACCTCGCCGACCGATGGGAGGAGCGGCTGCCGCTCCTGCTGGCCGACATGGCTGCGCTTCAGCCCGACCTGATCGGCCTGCAGGAGGTCGTCTACCCGATGCAGCAGGACCGGCTGCTGGGGGCGGCCGGTGAAGCGCGGTACGAGGCCGTCCGAGGCTGGGCCGGGCGACCCGAGTACGGCAACAGCATGCTCGTGAGGTCGCCCCTCGCCGCCGGCGATGTCGACCGCCTCGACCTTGGGACCACGCGCGCGGCCCACCGAGTGCGGATCGTCCTGCCCGGCGGCGCTCGCCTCGTGTTCGCCGTCGCCCACCTGCACAACAAGCCCGACGAGCGGGACGTGGGCCTTGCCCAGGTGAATGCCCTCACGGCATGGCTCGGTGCCTCGCCCGAGCATGACGCGATCATCGTGGTGGGCGACTTCAACGCGGGTCCCAGGCACCGCGTGTACGCGGAGATGGTCGAGGCGGGATTCACGTCCGCCCACGTGGCCGCCAAGGGGGCGGAGCCGCTGCTGACGTGGCCGACGGGACTCCTGGCGCCGGCCATCGACACCGACGGCGAGCCGGAGTGCCTGGACTACATCTGGGTGCGGGGCGCCGTCGCGGTCGAGGACGCGCGCCTGACCTTCAACCGGCCCGCCGTCGGCGACCCGAGCCTGTATCCGTCGGACCACTTCGGGATCGCTGCCCACGTGAGCGTCGGAGTCGAGGCGGAGTTCCGGGATCGGGCTCCTGCGCCTGCGGTCGCGGTGGCCGAGCGGCTGCTGCCTGCCACCCATGCGCACCCGATGCGGCTGGCCCATCGCGGCGACTGGCGCGTCGCTCCCGAGAACACGCTGGCCGCCCTGCAGGCCGCGGTGCGGCTCCCGGCCTGCCACGGGGTGGAGTTCGACGTCCGCCTGAGCGCCGACGGCGTCCCGGTGCTCATCCACGACGAGACGCTCGCCCGGGTCCAGGAACGGGCAGACCGGGTCGATGCGCTGTCCGCGGAGCAGCTCGCCGAGCTCGGGGTGCCCACCCTGGCGGCGACGATGGGCGCCCTGCCGAAGCGCACGTTCCTCAACGTGGAGCTGAAGGGCAACAACCACGGGGATGCGACCGCCGAGGTGCTGCGGGCCGCCCGCGGTGACACGGGGGAGCAAGCGGTCATCTCGTCCTTCCAGCCATCCACGCTCGCCGCCATGGCGCACCGGCTTCCCGGCTGGAAGCGGTGGCTCACCACCTGGACCCTGGCGCCGGCCACGATCGACTATGCCCTCGAGCTGGGCCTCCAGGGCCTGTCGGTCCATTGGGGTGCCGTGACGCCCACCACGATCGGGCCCGCGCGCACCGCCGGGCTCGAGGTGATGGCGTGGACGGTGCGCCGCCGGGCCACGTTCGACCGGCTGGCGAGCCTGGGCGTGTTCGCGTGCTGCGTGGAGGGGACCGCGCTCGACGGGTAGCCGGATCAGCCCGCGGTGGGCGGCAGGGGGGCGCTGTCGCCGATGATCAGCCGCGTCGGCACGACGATCGAGCGCGCCGGGCGCCCGGCGTCCTTCTCAAGCGAGGCGAGCAGCTCGGTGACGGCCATCGTGCCGATCTCCCGCAGCGGCTGGAGGGCCGTGGTCAGCGAGGGCGTGAACTGGGCCGCCTCTGGCAGCCCGTCGAAGCCCGTCACCGCGAGCTGCTCCGGGATCCGGATGCCGCGGGCGTTGGCAACGTGGAGGGCGCCCAGCGCCATCTGGTCCGAGCCCGCGAACAGGGCGTCGATCGTGGGGTCCTCCTCGAGGATCCGGGTGAACGCCGTCGCACCGCTCGCCGACGACCAGTCGCCTGATGCCGTCGGCCCGGGCTCGAGCCTCGCTTCTGCCACCGCACGCAGCCAGCCGTCGCGGCGGTCCCGCGCCTCGCGCCATTCGAGCGGACCCGAGAGATGGGCAACGCGCCGACGTCCGAGGGCGATCAGGTGGCGGGTCATGTCGGCCGCTGCGGCGACGTTGTCGATCCCGATCGACGTGAACTTCTCTGAGGGTTCCGCCTTGAGGAAGATCACCGGCGGCGTGGACGCCGGCAGCTGCTCCTGCAGGTGCCGGATGTTCGCGTCCATCTGGGGTGGCGCGAAGATGATGCCCTCCACCCGGTGGGCCACGAAGAAGTCGACCACGGGCACGATGTCGGGGACGTCGAAGCTGGCCAGCTCCTTGAGGATGATCGAGTAACCGGCGGCCTCGGACGCCTCGGCCATGCCGTTCACCGTCTGCGCGACGCCGTAGAACCTGAGGCCGGCGACGATGACACCCAGCATCCGCGAGCGGCGCTGGACCAGGCTGCGCGCCACCGCGCTGGGCTGGAAGCCGTGCTCCGCGATGGCGGCCTCGACCGCGCGCCTCGTCTCGGGCGACACGTCGGGCCGCTTGTTGATCACGCGGGAGACGGTCTGCGTCGAGACGCCCGTCATGCGGGCGATCTCCTTGATCGTGACCCGATGCTGGTGTGGCAAGGCTTGGAGCTCTCCTGCGTGGGGCGCCCGGGTTGGGCTTCCGCCCGGTCTTGATCCGCTATGGTAGCGTGAACGGTAACGGGAACGATAACGGTCCGACGGCGATATTGCACGAGGATGGCGGGAGACAAGTGGGCAGGTACGCGATCGGCGTTGACTTCGGGTCCGAGTCGGGCCGCGCGGTCGTGGTGGATGTGGCCGACGGTCGTCAGCTGGCGACGGCGGTCTGGCCCTACAGCCACGGCGTGATCGACGAGCGCCTGCCTCTCGCGGATCGGGACGTTCCGCTCCCTCCGGACTGGGCCCTGCAGGATCCGGAGGACTACCTCCGCGTGTTCCGCGAGACGGTGCCCCAGGCGATGCGCGAGGCCGGCGTGGATCCGGCCGACGTCATCGGGCTGGGCATCGACTTCACGGCCTGCACGATGATGCCGACCCTCGCCGACGGCACGCCGCTCGCGCTGCTGCCCGACCTGCGCGCGAACCCGCACGCCTGGGTCAAGCTCTGGAAGCACCACGCCGCCCAGCCCGAGGCGGACCGGATCAACGAGACGGCCGAGGCCACCGGCCAGGGCTGGCTCACGCGCTACGGCGGCAAGATCAGCTCCGAGTGGTTCTTCTCCAAGGCGCTCCAGATCCTCGACGAGGCGCCCGACGTCTACGCCCGGGCTGACCGCCTGATCGAGGCGGCCGACTGGGTGGTCTGGCGGCTCACCGGGGTCGAGACCCGCAACGCGACGCACCGCCGGCTACAAGGCGCTCTGGAGCAAGCAGGACGGCTTCCCGGACCGCGCCTATTTCGAGGCCCTCGACCCCCGCCTGGCCGACGTCGTCGACGACGAAGATGCGGCGCGACATCAGCCGCACCGGCGACCGGGCCGGCGGCCTGACCGGCGAGGCCGCTGCCTGGACGGGCCTCCTGCCCGGGACGGCCGTGGCCGTGGCCAACGTGGACGCCCACGTCTCCGTCCCCGCGGCCACGGTGACCGAGGCCGGCCGCATGGTCATGATCATGGGCACCAGCACCTGCCACATGGTCCTCGGCGAGGAGGAGCATCTCGTCCCCGGGATCTGCGGCTATGTCGAGGACGGGATCATCCCCGGCTACTTCGGCTACGAGGCCGGGCAGAGCTGCGTCGGCGACCACTTCGCGTGGTTCACCGAGCATGCCGTGCCCGAGCGATACCAGGTTGAGGCGCGCACGCGCGGCCTCGATATCCACGTCCTCCTCCAGGAACAGGCCGGGCTCCTCGCACCCGGGGAGTCCGGCCTGCTTGCCCTCGACTGGTGGAACGGCAACCGCTCCGTCCTGGTGGACGCCGAGCTGGGCGGCCTGCTGGTCGGCGCCACCCTCGCCACGACCGCGCCCGAGGATCTACCGGGCCCTGATCGAGGCAACCGCGTACGGGACGCGCGTGATCATGGAGGCGCTCGAGGCGAACGGGGTCCCGGTCAACGAGGTCATCGCCTGCGGGGGTCTCGCCGACAAGAGCCCCCTGATCATGCAGATCTACGCGGACGTCACGGGCCGGCCGTTCCGCCTGTCCGCGTCCGACCAGACGCCCGCCCTCGGCTCGGCGATGTTCGGCGCGGTGGCCGCGGGCGCCGAGGCCGGCGGCTACGCGACGATCGAGGACGCCGCGCGGGCGATGGCCCGCCTCAAGGACCGCACCTACGAGCCGAACCCGGAGGCGACCGCGACCTACGACGTGCTGTACCGGGAGTACGTCCGCCTCCACGACTACTTCGGGCGCGGCGAGAACGACGTGATGAAGACCCTTCGCGGGCTGCGGTCCCGGGCGAAGGCGGGGGTGGGCTGATGCGGCTGGCGGCGCTTCGCGAATCGCTGGTGGCGCTCCACGCGGAGCTGCCCGCGAACGGCCTGGTCGCCTGGACGGGCGGCAACGTGTCCGCCCGGGATCCCGAGACCGGCCTCGTCGCCATCAAGCCCTCCGGCGTCCGCTACGAGGACCTGACGGCCGAGTCGATGGTCGTCGTCGACCCTGATGGCACCGTGGTCGAGGGCGGCTTCTCGCCCAGCTCCGACACGGCGAGCCACCTGTACATCTACCGCCACCGCCCCGACGTGAACGGCGTCGTCCACACCCATTCGAGGTACGCGACCGCGTTCGCCGCGGTCGGCCGGTCGATCCCCGTGTACCTCACCGCCCAGGCGGACGAGTTCGGCGGCGAGATCCCGTGCGCCGGGTTCACCCTGATCGGGGACGAGGGCATCGGCCGGCTCGTGGTCGAGGGGATCGGCAGCTCACCCGCGATCCTGCTCAAGAACCACGGCGTGTTCACCATCGGCCCGACGGCAACGGCGGCTGTCAAGGCCGCCGTGATGACCGAGGACGTCGCGGCCACGGTGTTCATCGGCGCTCCAGCTCGGCCAGCCGGACGAGATCCCGGCGGACGCCGTCGGCCAGCCTCCACGACCGCTACATGAACGTCTACGGCCAGCGCTAGTCGCCGGCCGGCCACCAGGAGACATCCCTTGCTCAACCTTGCGGCGTCCGAGGTCTGGTTCGTCACCGGCAGCCAGCACCTCTACGGTCCAGAGACGCTGGCCACGGTCGCCGAGCACTCGCGCGCGATCGCGGCCGCGCTGGACGACGGCGCCGGCGATCCCGGTGCGCGTCGTGTTCAAGCCCGTGCTCACGGGCTCCGACGGCGATCCGCCAGCTGGTCGCGGAGGCGAACGCCGACCCCGCGTGCGTCGGCGCTCATCACCTGGATGCACACGTTCAGCCCGGCGAAGATGTGGATCGCCGGCCTCGAGCGCTGCGCGAAGCCGTTCCTGCACCTGCACACGCAGTACAACCGCGAGATCCCGTGGGCCGACATCGACATGGACTTCATGAACCTCAACCAGGCCGCCCACGGCGACCGGGAGTTCGGGTTCATCGCCGCCCGGCTGCGGCATCGACGCGCAAGGTCGTGGTCGGCCACTGGGGCGACGCCGAGGTCCAGGAGCAGATCGGCACCTGGACGCGCGCCGCGCTGCGCCAGGGCCGACTGGCAGCACGGCAAGATCGCGCGGTTCGGCGACAACATGCGCGAGGTCGCCGTCACCGAGGGCGACAAGGTCGAGGCCCAGCGCCGGCTCGGCGTTCAGCGTCAACACCTGGGGCGTCGGCGATCTCGTCGAGGTCGTCGACGAGGCGTCCGACGCCGAGGTCGACGCAGCTGGTCGCCGCCTACCTCGACGCGTACGACGTCGCCGCCGAGCTGCGGCCCGGCGGCGACCGCGCCGAGAGCCTGCGCGACGGCGCCCGGATCGAGCTCGGCCTGCGCCGGTTCCTCGACGAGGGCGGCTTCACGGCCTTCACCGACACCTTCGAGGACCTGCACGGCCTGCAAGCAGCTGCCCGGGCTCGCGGTCCAGCGCCTGATGGCCGACGGCTACGGCTTCGGCGCGGAGGGCGACTGGAAGACCGCGGCGATGGTGCGCGCCATGAAGGTGATGGCGGCCGGGCTGCCCGGCGGCACGTCGTTCATGGAGGACTACACCTACCACCTGACCGGGCGACCGGAGACCTGATCCTCGGCGCCCACATGCTCGAGGTCTGTCCCGTCCATCGCGGGCGACCGCCCGCGCCTGGAGATCCACCCGCTGTCCATCGGCGGCAAGGAGGACCCGGTGCGGCTCGTCTTCGACGCGCACCCGGGCCCGGCCGTGGTCGCCTGCATCACCGACATGGGGCAGCGCTTCCGCATGATCGCGACCGTCGTCGACGTCGTGCCCGCGGAGCAGCCCCTGCCGAAGCTCCCGGTCGCGCGCGCCGTCTGGCGCCCGCGGCCCGACCTTCGGACCGGCGCCGCCGCGTGGATCCACGCCGGCGGCTCCCACCACACCAGCCTCGGTTTCGGCATCGACCAAGGAACATCTGCGAGACTTCGCCGCGATGTCCGGGGTCGAGTACCTGGTCATCGACGAGGAGACCACCCTCGACGGGTTCCGCGACCAGCTCCGGTGGAACGATCTCTACTGGCTGCTGGCCAAGGGCCTGTGAGGAGGCAAGTCGTCATCCGTCGAGCGTCACTCGAGGCCCGACGGAAAGGCTTGACGCGACCCGCGTCGGCCGCATAGCATGGCGACCGTTATCGTTCACGGGAACGATAACGGAAGGCATTCACCCAAGATCGACCGTGGAGCACCGAGCGCTCCCAGCTGACCGGCGGCGCAGTCGGCGGCAGCTGCAGGCGATCGAGGACGCAAACGTGCGGGGCACAGACCCCGCCACAGGAGGAGCACAGCTACCGATGAAGAAATTCCTTGCAGTGGCCACCATGGCCGGTGCCCTGGTCGTCGCGGCCTGCGGCGGCGGCGCGGCCACCCCGGCCCCGACCACGGGCCCCGAGTCGATGGCCCCCGAGTCGGCCCATCCATGGCCCCCGAGGCCGGCGGCCTCGTCGGCATCGCGATGCCGACCAAGTCGTCCGAGCGCTGGATCGCCGACGGCGACACCTGGTCAAGTCGCTCGAGGCCCTCGGCTACGAGATCGACCTGCAGTACGCCGAGGACGACATCCCGACCCAGCTCAAGCAGATCGAGAACATGATCACCAAGGGCGCCAAGGTCCTGGTCATCGCCGCCATCGACGGCACCACCCTCGCCGACATGCTCCAGAAGGCCGCTGACGCGGGCATCAAGGTCATCGCCTACGACCGCCTGATCCGCGACTCGCCCAACGTCGACTACTACGTCACGTTCGACAACTTCGACGTCGGCGTCGCCCAGGCCGGTTCGATCGTCGACTCGCTCGACCTCAACGAACGCCGCGGGCCCGTTCAACATCGAGCTGTTCGCCGGCTCGCCCGACGACAACAACGCCACGTTCTTCTTCAACGGCGCGATGTCGATCCTCCAGCCCTACATCGACAGCGGCAAGCTCGTCGTCAAGTCCGGGCAGACCAACTTCCCCGAGCAGGTCGGCACGCTGCGCTGGGACGGCGCGGTCGCCCAGGCCCGCATGGACGACCTCCTCGCCACCTACTACACCGACGAGCCGCGTCGACGCCGTCCTGTCGCCCTACGACGGCATCTCGCGCGGCATCATCGCCGTCGCTGAAGCAGCGTCGGCTACGGCTCCGCCAGCCAGCCCGCGCCCGGTCGTCACCGGCCAGGACGCCGAGATCGCCGTCGGTCAAGTCGATCCTCGCCGGCGAGCAGACCGCACGATCTTCAAGGACACCCGCAAGCTGGCGCCAAGGTCGCCGGAGATGGTCGACGCGTTCCTCAAGGGCGAGACGGCCGAGGTGAACGACACCACGACGTACGACAACGGCGTCAAGGTCGTCCCGTCGTACCTCCTGCCCGTGACGTCCGTCACCATCGACAACGTCACCGAGGCCCTGGTCGACACCGGCTACTACACGGCCGAGGAGATCGCCAACTAGGCATCGCGTACCATCGCGGGTGTGCGGCGGTCGTCGATCCCGCACACCCGCGTTTTCATAGGCTCGACGGAGAAGAGGCGGCGGTGCGATGAGCGACGCATCTGCTCGAGATGCGCGGCATCACCAAGACCTTCCCGGCGTCACGGCGCCCTCAACGACGTCAGCTTCGCGGTCCGGCCGGGCGAGATCCACGCCATCTGCGGCGAGAACGGCGCCGGCAAGTCCACCCTGATGAAGGTGCTCTCGGGCGTCTACCCGCCGGCACCTACGACGGCGAGATCGTCTTCGAGGGCGAGGAGTGCCGCTTCCACGGGCATCGCGGACAGCGAGCACAAGGGCATCGTCATCATCCACCAGGAGCTCGCCCTGAGTCCCCGAGCTCTCGATCGCCGAGAACATCTTCCTCGGCAACGAGCAGGCGCACTCGGCGGCGTCATCGACTGGAACAAGACGCACGCCAAGGCGATCGAGCTGCTCGCGCGGTGGGGCTCCACGAGATCCCCGGACACCCAGATCAGCCGAGATCGGCGTCGGCAAGCAGCAGCTGGTCGAGATCGCCAAGGCGCTGTCCAAGGACGTGAAGCTGCTGATCCTCGACGAGCCGACCGTCGGCGCTCAACGACGAAGACTCCGAGGCACCTGCTCGACCTGCTGCGCGAGCTCCGCGACCAGGGCATCACCTCGATCATGATCTCCCACAAGCTCAACGAGATCGAGGCGCGTCGCCGACACGATCACCGTCCTGCGCGACGGCGCACGTGATCGAGATCGCTTGACGCCCGCTCCGAGCAGGTCACCGAGGACCGCATCATCCGGGGCATGGTCGGCCGCGACCTGACGCACCGCTTCCCGCCGCGCACGGCCGGACATCGGCGAGGTGGCGTTCGCGGTCGAGGACTGGACGGTTGCCCACCCGACCCAGTCCGGCGCGGATGGTCGTCAACGACGTCAGCATGGACGTCCGCGCGGGCGAGGTCGTCGGGATCGCCGGCCTGATGGGTGCGGGACGCACCGAGTTCGCGATGAGCGTCTTCGGCCGGTCGTAGGGCCACTTCGTCTCCGGCAAGGTCGTACAAGGACGGCGAGGAGATCGACATCAGCACGGTCGCGCAAGGCGATCGGCCAACGGCATCGCCTACGTCACCGAGGACCGCAAGACGTACGGCCTCAATCCTGATGAACGACGTCAAGACGCAACATCACGCTGGCCCATCTCGAGGGCGTGTCCAACGCCGGCGTGCTGATCCACGCCAAAGGAGATCAAGGTCGCCAACGAGTACCGCGACGCACTGAACATCAAGACCCCGAGCGTGCAAGCAGATCGCCAGCAACCTGTCGGGCGGCAACCAGCAGAAGGTCGTCCTGGCGAAGTGGATCTACGCCGACCCCGACGTCCTGATCCTCGATGAGCCCACCCGCGGCATCGACGTCGGCGCCAAGTACGAGATCTACACGATCATCAACCGCCTCGCGGCCGAGGGAAAGGCCGTCATCATCATCTCGTCCGAGCTCCCGGAGGTGCTCGGGATCTCCGATCGCGTGTACGTCATGGCCGCCGGGCGGATCGCCGCGGAGATGCCCGCGAAGGAGGCGACCCAGGAGTTGGTCATGAAGGCCATCATGCAGCTAACCCACGCTGGAGCTGAGGAAGTCGTGCTGTGAGCGAACCCCTGGAGACCACTCCCGCCGCTGCGCCGGCGGTCGAGGCGAAGCGCGACCCCATGGCCGGCATCCGGTCCGGCCTGAGCCAGGGCGGCCTGTTCGTCGCGCTGCTGATCGCGCTCGTGTTCTTCCAGATCACGACCGACGGCGTGATGCTCCGCGCCCAGAACGTGACCAACGTGTTCCTCCAGAACGGCTACATCCTGGTGATGGCGCTCGGGATGCTGCTGGTCATCGTCATCGGCCACATCGACCTCTCGGTCGGCTCGGTCGCCGGCTTCCTGGGCGCCGTCGCCGCGGTCCTCATGGTGCAGCTCGGCCTCGACCCGGTGCTCGCGGTGGCGGGAACCCTGGTCGCCGGCGGCCTGATCGGCGTCTGGCAGGGCATCTGGATCGCCTACCTGCGGGTGCCGTCGTTCATCGTGACCCTGGGCGGCATGCTCCTGTTCCGCGGTGCCACCCTGTTCATGCTCGGCGGCCAGCCGGTGGGTCCGTTCCCGGACAGCTTCCGGGCGATCTCGTCGGGCTTCATCCCGGAGCTGATCGGCACGATCCCGGACCCGTTCGGGTCCACTGACTGGATCGTGGCCACGGTCGGCACCACGGACCTGGTGCTGCCCTTCGGGGGTGCACCGCTCAACCTGACCACGATCGTCCTGGGGGTGCTCCTCTCGGCGGTCCTGGTCGTCCTGGGGCTTCGCTCGCGGGCGCAGCAGGTCCGGTACGGGTTCGAGGTGTCGTCGCCCTTCCAGTTCTGGCTGCGCCAGGGCCTGATCAGCTTCGGCGTCATGTTCCTCGCCTACCGGCTGGCCGGCTACAACGGCCTGCCGATGGTCGCCCTGATCGCGTTCATCCTCATCGGCGTGTACATGTTCCTCACCCTGCGGACGGTGGTCGGGCGGCGGATCTACGCGGTGGGCGGCAATGCCAAGGCGGCGATGCTCTCGGGCGTCAACAGCAAGCTGATGGTGTTCATCACGTTCATCAACATGGGTGTCCTGGCGGCGCTCGGCGGCATGATCATCGCGGCCCGGTTCAACTCCGCCACGCCCAAGGCCGGCTACGGCTTCGAGCTGGACGTCATCGCCGCGACCTTCGTCGGCGGCGCGTCAGCGTACGGCGGCGTCGGCACGGTGGCCGGCACGGTGATCGGCGCCCTGTTCTTCGGCCTGCTGAACATCGGCATGGGGATCATGTCGATCCAGATCGACTACCAGTTCATGATCAAGGCGCTGGTGCTGCTGGTCGCGGTCTACTTCGACGTTCGAGGCAAGACCCGCAACGCCTGATCGCGGGCCTGGCGTCAGGCCCGCGTCGACGGATCTGCCTCGCCGCTGAGCTCGACGACTGCGTCCCACAGCGCCCGCCGCGCGTCGCGGTCGAGGCGGGTGGATGGCACCCGGTCGAACGGCCGCGGCCGACGGTCGAGGAACAGGCGCCCAGTCGCGGCGCCGCCGTCGGGCGCGGCCGCGAGCCACAGCAGCGTGTCCACGCCCTCGGCGGCCGTGCGCAACTGGCCGCCGAGGCGCTCCCGGAACCCGGGCAGCGAGGCGGCCAGGCCGGGCGTGTCGGCCCAGCCCGGGTGCATGGCGTTGACGGACACGCCCCGCGCCCGCAGGCGCCGGGCCCACTCGCGCACCAGCGCCACCTGGGCGCGCTTGGCGCGCGCGTAGGCGAGCGCTCCGGTGTAGGTCCCGCGCTCGTACTCGAGATCGTCCAGGGGCAGCGACTGGGTGTACATCCCGCCCGAGGTGACCGCCACGATCCGGGGATCGGGGCTCTCGGCGAGGCGGGGCAGGAGCCGCGACACCAGCACGAATGGCCCGAGCACCATGGTGGCAAGGGTCCGCTCGTGACCTTCCGGGGTGACCTGCCGGTCCGGGAACATCGCGCCGGCGTTGTCGACGATGACGTCGATCCGGGGCTCGGACGCCAGGATGCCGTCGGCCGCCGCTCGCACCGATGCCAGCGACGACATGTCGGCGACCTGCGTGGTGATCGCCGCGTTCCCGGTCGCCTCGACCAGGTCGGCTCGAACGGCTTCGAGACGCGCCGGATCCCGGCCGACGAGGACGAGCCGGGCCCCCATGCGGGCCAGGGACTCCGCAGCCTCGCGGCCAAGACCCGACGTGGGGCCCGTGAGGACCACGGTCCGGCCGGCGAGCGACCAAGCCGAGGGGTCCTCCCAGGCGAACAGGCGCCGCCGGAGGTCGTAGCCGGTGCGGGTGAACGAGGGAACGACCAGCAGCTCCAGCAGCTCGTCGGCGAGTTCTCTGAGGTTGATCACGTCTCCTGTTCGCTTTCGGGGCCCATCCGGATCGCCGTTCCAAGCGAAGATTAGGGCAGAGGGTCCCCGAGCAGGACCCGGAGACCGAGACCCGACATGACAAAACTGCACGAGATCATCGAGACACCCCTGCCCATCGAGGAGTCCTTCGCGTTCATCGCGGACTTCGCCAACTCGCAGCACTGGGACCCCGGAGTCGCCACCTCCGAGCGGATCGACGACGGCCCGGTCGGCCTTGGCTCCCGCTACAGCCTCGGCGTTCGGATGCGCGGGCGCGTGGCCCCGATGGAGTACCGCATCACCGCCTTCGAGGCTCCCAACCGCGTCGTGCTGACCGGCGAGGGGTCGGGCGTGTCCGCGGTGGATGAGATCCGCTTCGAGCCTGCCGGCAGCGGCACCCGGATCGACTACACGGCCGACATCCGCCTCTCCGGCTGGATGCGGCTGATCCAGCCCCTCGTCGGCGGCACCTTCGAGAAGATCGCCAAGGACGCCCTCGGCGGCATGCAGCGCACCCTCGACGAGCGGGCCGCGTCGGGGGCGACGACCCGATGAAGATCGCCGTCGTCGGCGCCGGCGTCAGCGGCCTGTCGGCGGCCTGGGCGCTCAACCGCGAGGGCCACGGGGTCACCCTGTTCGAGGGCGAGGAGACAGCCGGCGGCCATGTTGCCACCGTCACCGTGGACTCGCCGTCCGGCCCCGTCAACGTGGATACCGGGTTCATCGTCTACAACGAGCCGACGTACCCGCATCTCGTGAAGCTCTTCGCCGAGCTCGGCGTCGAGACCCAGCGGAGCGACATGTCGTTCGCGTCGGCCTGCCGGGCATGCGATGTCGAGTTCGGCTCGCGAGGGGCCGGCGGGTTCTTCGCCCAGCGAGCGCTCGCGCTCCGGCCGTCCTACCTGCGCATGTTCCCGGACATCCTCCGCTTCTACCGCGACGCACGGGCCATCCTCGACGGCGACACGCCCACCGGGATGAACCTCGGTGAGTACCTCGCCGATCGCCGGTTCGGTGCCGGCTTCCGTGACCACTTTCTCGTTCCCATCACCGCGGCCGTCTGGTCCACCGCCCCCGGCCGGACGGCCGAGTACCCCGTCGACTACCTGCTGCGCTTTCTCGACAACCACGGCCTGATCGGCGTGGGGAAGTCGCATCCGTGGCGCACCGTCACGGGCGGTTCGCGCACCTACGTCGAGCGGCTCCTGGCCGCCCTGCCCGCCGGCAGCCTCCGGTCGGGCGACCCGGTGGCCGCCGTCCTCCGCGGTGACGCGGGTCCGGTCGTGCGGACCCGTTCCGGAGCTGGGGACCGGTTCGACGCCGTCGTGATGGCGACGCATGCCGACGACGCGCTGACGCTGCTGGCCGATGCGGACCCCGGCGAGCAGTCCGCGCTCGGCGGCTTCGAGTACAACCGCAACCAGGTGGTGCTGCACACCGATACGGGCGTGATGCCCAAGCGGCCCGCCGCGTGGGCATCGTGGAACGTCGACCAGGCGGCGTGCAACCCGCCGGGCGGGGCCGTCACCATGACGTACCACATGAACCGCCTGCAGTCGCTCCCCGGTCCGACGCAGTACTTCACCTCGGTCAACCCCGGCAACCTCGTGCGCGACGAGCATGTCATCCTCGCCCGGGAGTTCAGCCATCCCCTGTACACGCAGCGGTTCCTCGAGTCGCAGGCTGCCGTCGGCCGCCTGCAGGGACACCGGGAGACGTACTACGCCGGGGCGCATCTCGGCTGGGGCTTCCACGAGGATGGCTGCCGGTCCGGCATGGCCGTGGCCGGTCTGCTGCCCGCCGACGCCCGGGAGCAGGCGGCATGAGATCCCATCTCCTCGAGGGCAAGGTCGCCCACCGGCGGTCGAGCCCGGCGAAGTGGGCGATGGAGCACGACGTCTTCTTCTTCGCCCTCGACCTGTCCGAGCTCGACGAGGTGGACACGTCCCTGCGCCTCGTCAGCCGCAACCGTCGCAACCTGTTCGGGTTCCGCGACGCGGATCACTGGCCAAAGCCGGCGACGGACCTGCGCGCGACGGTCCTCGACCATCTCCGGGCCGAGGGCGAGGACCCCACCGGCTGGCGGATCACCCTCGTGACCAACCTGCGCATCCTGGGCTACGTGTTCAACCCGGCCAGCTTCTACCTGTGCCGTGATGCGAGCGGCGCCCTGCGCGTGGTGGTCGTCGAGGTGCACAACACGCACCTGGAGCGGCACCTGTACACCCTTCGGGCACGGTCGCCCGAGGGACCGTTCGTGTCGGGGATGGACAAGGACTTCTACGTCTCGCCGTTCATCGACATGGAGGGCCAGTACGCGGTCCACGTGTCCGATCGGGCAGCCGGGCTGCGGATCGCCATCAACGAGCGCAAGGGTGACAGCCCCGTGCTGTCCACCAGCCTCGTGCTCACGCGGAAGGTGTTGTCGGACCGGTCGCTGCTCCGGATGCTCCTGCGTCACCCCTTGATGACCCATCGTACGATGGCCCTGATCCACGTCCATGCCCTCCGGCTGTGGCGCCTGGGCATCCGGTTCCAGCGTCATGGACCCGCGGTGCGAGCGCATGAAGCCGCGCGGGAAGCGGGAGCCGACACCCCGCCCGCGATGACACATGGAGAGCCTGCCCGGTGAACCTGACTGCCCCGTCCCGTCGGGTGACCACCGTCCCGGGACGCACGATCGCGTCGCTTGCCGAACGGATCGGGCTGGCCGCGGCCTCGAGGATCCGGATCGGCCAGCTGACGGTCGTCATGCCCGACGGCCGGCGGCGCGTGTTCGGCGACGAGGCATCTGCGCGGCGCGCGGAGATCCGGATCCATGACATGGATGCGGCCGTGCGGCTCCTGCTCCACGGCGAGACCGGCGCCGGCGAGGCGTACATGGACGGGCAGTGGTCGTCGCCCGACCTTGAGGCGCTGATCGAGCTTGCTGCGCTCAATCGCTCGGCGCTCGCGCTGGCGAAGGGGTGGTGGCGAGCCCCGCTGGAGATCCCGCGCGTGCTGGCTCACCGGGCCCGGCGCAACAGCAAGGACCGGGCCCGCCAGAACATCTCGGCCCACTACGACCTGGGCAACGACTTCTACCGCCTGTTCCTCGACGAGACGATGACGTACTCGTGCGCCGTGTTCGAGACGCCGGACCAGGCCCTCGCCGATGCCCAGCGGGCCAAGTACCGGCGGATTGCCGAGGGTGCCGGCCTGCAGGCGGGCATGCACGTGCTCGAGATCGGGTCCGGCTGGGGTGGCTTCGCCCTGTACGCCGCGGGCGAGCTCGGATGCCGGGTCACGTCGATCACGATCTCGAAGGAGCAGCACGCGCTGGCGCGGGAGCGCGTCCGCGAGGCCGGCCTCGAGCACCTCGTCGACATCGAGCTCCGGGACTACCGCGACATCACCGGCACCTACGACGCCGTCGTCTCGATCGAGATGCTCGAGGCCGTCGGCGCCGAGTACTTCGAGACCTACTTCGAGGCGGTTGACCGTGCCCTCAAGCCCGGAGGCAGGTTCAGCCTCCAGGTCATCACGTTCCCGGACGCGGCCTACGAGAGCCAGCGGCGAGGGCGCCAACTGGATCCAGACCTACATCTTCCCGGGCGGCCTGTGCCCGTCGCTGTCGGTCATCGAGCAGTCGCTCCATGGGACCCGGCTGCTCCTGCGCGACGCGTCGGACATCGGCCCCCACTACGCGACGACGCTGCGGGCCTGGCGGACGCGGTTCAGGGCCAACCTGGCCGAGGTGCGCGCCCAGGGCTTCGACGACCGGTTCATCCGGATGTGGGAGTACTACCTGGCGCTGTCCGAGGCGGGCTTCGCGACCGGTCTCACCCAGGACCACCAGGTCGTGCTGGAGCGGTCGCGCGGCCTCGAGGCCTGATCGGGCCCACGGCCGGCCGCCGGTTGAGCTTGGCCGCCGCCGGTTGGGCCCGACCGCCGCCGGCCCGGCCAGTCACCACTGACTGGCCAGCCGGACCACCACTTGGAGCTCGTCACCGCCCCGAGCGTGGACGTTCGACGAGCTCAGTCCGGTGGTCGCGGATCCCAGTCGCCCGTGACTCGACGGTGACGCATCCCGAGCGTCCGACCCCAGGGGGGATCTAGCGGTCCGTCAGCAGCTCCGGCGGCACGAGGTAGCGCAGCAGGCCGAGCCCGGCGCCCATATGGTCCTCGAAGTCAACCCGCGCCACGGCGGCCTTGCGCATCGCGATGTCCGTCACGCCGATGAGCTCCCCGAGCAGGAACGAGAACTCCGGGTCGTGGCCCACCAGGCACGGACGCAACGGTTGTCCGGCGGCCGCGAGGATCTCGCCCACGACCCCCGCGTCCAGCGAGCCCGCCACCCGGGGATCCTCCACGACCCGAACATCGAGCGCCGCGCCGACGATCTCGGCCGTCTGGGCCGCCCGCACCTTGGGCGAGGTGATCAGGAGATCCGGGGCCTCGTCGGCTCCCGCCAGCATCCGCCCGACCCGCTCCGACTGCCGGCGCCCCTTGTCCGAGAGCGGGCGCAGCGCGTCGTCGCGGGTCCAGCGCCCGGAATCGCCGGCGTGGGCGTGACGAAGGAGGAACAGCGTGCTCATGCGGGCGTCACGCTGGCAGGGCCGGTCGCCGTCGTCAAGGGTTCAGATCCTCCACCTCGCCGGACGAGAGGAACACGATGTCCTCGGCGATGTTGGTGACCCGGTCGCCGATCCGCTCCAGGTAGTGGGCGGCGAACAGGATCCGGGCGCCCGGGTCCACGTTGGCCGGGTCCTCGCGCATGAGGACCAGCACCTCGTCGAAGATGCGGTGGTACAGGCTGTCCACCTCGTCGTCGAGCGCGGCGACGGCGCGGGCCGCGTGCTCGTCCACGTCCACCAGGGCGCGGATGATGCCGCCTACGAGGTCGGCCACCCGGCCGCCGAGCTCCGGCAGCAGGACGTAGTCCTTGAGCGGCGCGAACGGCGCCAGCTTGCGGGCCTGCTTGGCCACCGAGCCCGCGTGGTCGCCCATGCGTTCGAGCTCGTAGCTCACGTGGTCGAGCGTCAGCAGGTAGCGGAGGTCGCGCGCCACCGGGTTCTGGGTCGCGATCACGGCCGCGATCATCGCGGTCGCCAGGCGCTGCTGCTCATTGATGACGCTGTCAGCCTTGATCACGGCGAGGGCGGCCTCGGCATCGTGCGCGACGAGCGCGCCGATCGCCGCGTGGATCTGGGCTTCCACCTGGGAGCCCATCCGGAGCACGGTGTCCTTGATCTCGGCGATCTCGCGGTCGTAGGCGCTTCGGACACCGTGGGACGGGGGGAACGCCTCGTGGTGGTCGCCGAACGGCGCCATGTCATGGACGGACTCCACTGCGTCCCCGAGCGCGCCCGCCATGCCCGGCATCGGTTCCTGCTGGTCGTCTGCCATCGCGGTCTCCCGTCTCAGCCGAAGCGACCGGACACGTAGTCCTCGGTCAGTCGGTTCTTCGGATTGGTGAAGATGTCGAGGGTAGGCCCCTGCTCGACCACGTATCCGGCCCGGTCGTCGGCCATGTTCATGAACACCGTGCGGTCTGACGCCCGGGCGGCCTGCTGCATGTTGTGGGTCACCACCAGGATGGTGTACTCCTGCTTGAGCTCCAGCATGAGCTCCTCGATCTGGAGGGTCGAGCGCGGGTCGAGCGCCGAGGCGGGCTCGTCCATGAGGATGATCTCCGGGTGGACCGCGATCGTGCGCGCGATGCACAGTCGCTGCTGCTGGCCTCCCGAGAGGGCGAGGCCGGACTGGCGGAGCTTGTCCTTGACATCGTCCCACAGGGCCGCGCGGCGCAGGCTCTGCTCCACGAGCTCGTCGAGGTTGCCCTTGAACCCGTTGAGACGCGGGCCGAACGCGACGTTGTCGTAGATCGACTTGGGGAACGGGTTCGGCTTCTGGAACACCATGCCGATCCGGCGCCGGACCTCGACCGGGTCCACGCCCTTCGCATAGACATCCTCGCCCCGGTAGAGGACCTGGCCCTCGACGCGGGTTCCGGGGATCAGCTCGTTCATCCGGTTGATGGCGCGCAGCAGCGTGGACTTGCCGCTCCCCGACGGCCCGATGAGCGCGGTGACGGCGTTGGCGGCCACGTCGAAGGTGATGTCCTTCACGGCCCGAAACGAGCCGTAGTAGATGGACACGCCGCGCATCACGACGGCGGCGCCGGGCGACGGCGTGGTCGCCACTGGATCGTCGATCGCGCTGGACATCGGGTCTCCCTGGGGATGGACTGTGGGTTGCGGGTGATCGGCGGGCATCGGTCAGCCCTTGACGCGGGACCGGCTGCTGACCGCGCGGGCCAGCATCGTGAGGATCAGGACGATCGCGACAAGCTCGAGGGCGCCCGCCCAGGCCCTGGCCTGCGCCGCCGCGAACGGCAGCCGGGCGCCCTCGAAGATCAGCAGCGGGAGGGAGGTCTGGGCCTCGCCGGTCAGGGCGGTGACCAGGTAGGGCGTCCCGAACGCGGTCAGGATCAGGGGCGCGGTCTCACCGGCGCCACGGGCCACGGCCAGCATCACTCCCGTGATCAGGCCCGACGAGGCGGCGGGCAGGACCACGTACAGGGTGGTCTGCCAGCGGCGGGCGCCCATCGCCGCGCTCGCGTTGCGGATGTCGGAGGGGACGAGGCGCAGGATCTCCTCCGAGGAGCGGACGACGATCGGCAGCATCAGGATCGAGATGGCCACCGCGCCCGGCAGGGTGCCGAAGCCCAGGCCCGCCTCGCGGACCAGCGTCGAGTACACGAACAGGCCCACGAAGATGGACGGCACGCCCGTCATCACGTCGGTGAAGAACCTGACCGGCCGGGCCAGCCGGCTGTCCGGGTACTCGGTCACGAACACCGCCGTCGTGATCCCCAGCGGCACGCTGATCAGGACGGCGATCCCGACCATCATCGCTGTCCCCACCAGCCCGTGAAGGAAGCCGCCGCCCTCGCGTCGGAACGACAGCGGCTGGGTGGTGGTCAGGAACTCCAGGTTGAGCGCTGGCAGGCCGTTGGCCAGGGTCACGATGAAGATGAGCGTGAGCGGCATCACGGCCATCAGGACCGCTCCGAACAGGATCACCCGCATCAGCAGGTTCTTGCGACGACGGGCCGCGGCGTTGGGGGCCACCTGGCGGCTGAGCATCGGGGCGGCGCGATCGAAGGCGGTCACAGCGACGAGTCCCCACCGACCGTGCCGAGCCGCCAGATGACGAACCGGGCACCCATGTTGATCAGGATCGTGATCGCGAACAGCGCGACGCCCAACGCGATCAGGCCGTCGATCCCCTCGGGACTCGCCTCCGCGAAGGCGCTCGCGATCTGGCCAGCGATCGTCTGGCCCGGCTGGAACAGCCCGACCCCGATCCGTGCGGAGCCGCCGATGACCAGCAGGACCGCGATCGTCTCGCCCAGCGCCCGGCCCAGGCCGAGCATCGACGCGCCGATGATCCCGGCCCGGGCGCGCGGCACGATCACGTGGCGCATCACCTCCCAGTCGGTGGCGCCCATCCCGTAGGCCGCGTGTCGCTCATCGGGAGGCGTGGTGGCGAACACCTCGCGCACGATCGCGGTGATGATCGGCAGGATCATCAGTGCCAGCACCATGCCCGCCGCGAAGATGCTCCGGACGGTGACCGGCGCCTCGAACAGGGGGATGACCTGGCCGATGGTGCTCTCGAGGACCTGCATGAACGGGTAGATCACCGCCGGGACGAAGAACACGACCGCCCACAGGCCGATCACGACACTCGGGATCATGGCCAGCAGGTCCACGCTGTAGGTGAGGATCGTCCTGACCCGCCGCCGGGCCACCTGGGTGAGGAACAGCGCGATGGCCACCGAGAGCGGGACGGCGATCACGATGGCGAGCAGGCTGGTGACCACGGTCCCGAAGATGAACGCCAGCGCTCCGTAGTCGCCGGTGATCTCGGTTCGGGACGAGCCGGGCCGCCAGGTGCTGCTGGTGAAGAAGCCCAGCCCCTCCTTCGCGAACACCGGCCACGACTCGTAGGTGGTGGTCCCGATCATGAGGGCCAGGACCGCCAGGACGAGCACGCCCGCAAGCAGGACGATCCACCGGAAGAGGGAGTCGGCGCTGCGTCCGGCTGCCGTGCCGTGGATCGAAGGGGTGTCCTGGTTGCCGGCGTTGAGCATCGGGCGTCCGGTAGGGTGCGGGAAGGGTCCGGGGAGCCGCCTCCTGAGGCGGCGACTCCCCGGACTGGAGGAGGAGGAGCGGGGGAAGATCAGCCCTCGGCGTTGATCCGGTCGATCTGATCGAGAACGCGGGTCCGGAGCTCGTCCGGGAGCGGCGCGTAGTTGAGCTCCTCGACCAGGGCGTCGCCCTCGGTGAGCGACCAGGTGAGCCACGCCTTGAGGGCGTCGGCCCGGGCCGACTCCATGCCGCAGGTATAGGCGAGGATCCAGGTGGCCCCGGCGATCGGGTAGCCATCGCCGCCGACACCGAGGATCGAGAACCGGAAGTCGTCCGGCACGGTCACCGTGAGGGCGGCTGCCGAGACCGAGTCGCTCGACGGGACGATCGCGTTGCCGTCGCTGTTGACCACCGCCGCCACGGACAGGCCCGTCTCGACGGCGAACTCGTAGGACACGTAGCCGATGCCGCCGGGCTGCTGGCTGATCGCCGAAGCGACGCCGTCGTTCTGGTCGCCACCGATGCCCGTCGGCCACTCGACCTCGGAGCCCTTGCCGGGGCCAGCGGCCCAGTCGGGGCTGACGTCGGACAGGTAGGTGGTGAAGATGCTGGTGGTCCCGGAGCCGTCCGAGCGATGGACCCAGGTGATGGGCTGATCCGGCAGATCCACGCCCGGGTTGAGCGCGGCGATCGCGGGATCGTTGAAGGCGGTGACCTTGCCGAGGGCGATGCTGGCGATCGTCTCACCGTCGAGCACGAGACCGTCGAGGCTGGGCTCGTTGTAGGCGATGGCCACGCCGCCGAACACCGTCGGGATGTGCAGCACGGACTCGCACGCCCGGGCGTCGAGCGCTGCCGCGATCTCCTCGTCCTTCATGAACGCGTCGGAGCCGGCGAAGTCGACCTGCTGGCCGATGAACTGCTCACGGCCGCCGGACGAGCCGATGCCCTGGTAGTTGATGGTCACGTCGGGCGCGACGTCGGCGTAGGCGCCGATCCACTCGAGATAGATCGGTTCCGGGAAGCTTGCGCCGGCGCCGGTGAGGCTGGCCGCGGCGCCGGCCGGAGCCGTCGAGTCGGCGGGCGCATCGGTTCCGGATGCGCCGCAGGCCGCGACCAGCACGGTCCCGGCCAGGGCCAGGGCGCCGAGCCTCTTCTGGGGGGTGAGCGTCACGAACAGGACTCCTCTGTCTGTCTTGTAGCCGGTCCCACGATCAGGTCGCGTTGTCAACGGGTGTTGTGCATCGGGTTAAGCGCCGGTTAACACTTCCGCTCGCGGCCGGCATCGAAGGTGGGTCTCGAGGCGCGGCCAGCGCCAGCGCGGTCGGCTCGCGTGCGGCAGACTGGCCGTTGCAGGGCACCACCCGCATGGGTGTCCACTTGGAGCCAGGAGGACGCGATGCCGGACGCCGGAGAGGTCGGGGCGACGACCCGCGGCGCGTTCGACGGTTCGCGCCCGACGACCGCCGGCCCTGGCGTCGATGCGGTGTCCGCGAATGCGGCGCGCAAGGCGGCCAGGCGGTCAGCGAAGGCGGCCAGGCGCGCGGCGAAGGCGGCCGGCCGAGACGCTGCGCGCGCCGCGAAGGTCGCCCGCAAGCAGGCAAAGGCTGCGAAACGCGCGGCCGCGGACGCCGAGAAGGCGGCCCGCAAGGCCGAGAAGGCGGTCGAGAAAGAAGCTCGCAGGGCGGCGAAGGCTGCCGAGAGGAAGGCCCGCAGGGCGGCGAAGGCGGCCGAGAAGGAAGCCCGCAGGGCAGCGAAGGTCGCGCGCGTTGCTGCCGATGACGCCTCGCGCGCGTCTCGGGCGACGGCAGCGGGCGCGGTGCTGGAGGAGGTCGCTGACCTCGTTCGCAAGACGTCCTGGCCGGCGGCCGCCGGGATCATCAGCCGGGTGGGTGCCGAGGCAGCACGGGAGCCCGAGCCCGAACCGGCGCCCGAGCCGGGGCCCGAGCCCAAACCGGCGCCGAGCCCGAGCCTGAGCCTGAGCCCGAGCCCGAGCCGGGCCGGAGCCCGAGCCGGCGCCTGAGCCTGAGCCCGAGCCCGAACCGGAGCCCGAGCCCGAGCCTGAGCCGGAGCCCGAGCCGAGGCCCGAGCCCGAGCCGAGGCCCGAGCCCGAGCCCGAGCCGGCGCCCGAGCCCGAACCGGAGCCCGAGCCCGAGCCGGCGCCTGAGCCTGAGCCCGAGCCCGAACCGGCGCCCGAGCCCGAACCGGCGCCTGAGCCTGAGCCCGAGCCCGAACCGGAGCCCGAGGCCGCCCCGGCGCCTGAGCCTGAGCCCGAGCCCGAGAGCCGGCGCCCGAGCCCGAGCCTGAGCCCGCCCCCGGGCCCGCCCCCGACGAGCCGGCCCCGCTCCTGGCGCCGATGACGCCCGAATCGGCCGCCCCCGTGGTGATCCCGGAAGGCGCCGTGATCAGCGCCGCGATCGACGTCGGTGCCACCAGCGTCCATCTCCTGGTTGCCGCCATCGACGGCCACCGCATCCTGCCGCTCCTCGACGAGTCGGTGTTCCTGGGCCTCGGCGACCGGATCACGGCGGACGGGCGCATCGGTCCCGAGGCAACGCAGGAGCTGATCGCCTCCCTCGCGGTCTATGCCAGCTCCGCGCACCAGCTCGGAGCCACCCGGGTCACGATCGTCGGCACCGAGCCGATGCGCCGTGCCGACGACGCCGCCGCGGCGGTCCATGCGGCCGAGGCCCGGATCGGCGTCCCGTTCCACGTCCTCGACCACGCGGAGGAAGGGCTGCTGACGCTGCTCGGCGTGACGAAGGGTCGGCCGCTCACGTCGAGCCTGCTCGTGGTCGATATCGGGGGTGGCAGCACCGAGTTCGTCGTCGTCGACCCGCAGGGCCATGTCGAGACGCACGGCCTCCCCCTGGGCGCCGCCCGGCTCACGCGTGACGAGGTCCGAGGGGATCCGCCGTCCGCGGCCGAGCTCGAAGCGCTCAAGGTGCGGGTCCAGGAGGTCGTCCGTGATGCCCCGGACATCCACCCGGGTGGCCTGGTGGCCGTGGGCGGCACCGCATCGAACCTGCTGCGGCTGCTTCCTTCGGCCGCTGACGACGGGACCCTGACCCGCCGCCGGCTCACGGTCGCCCTCTCGATGCTGGCCGTGGAGCGGAGCGTGGAGGCCGCCGAGCGCCACCTGATCCGCCCGGCGCGCGCTCGCATCCTGCCGGCGGGCGCGATCATCGTCGATGCGATCCTGGAGCGATACGGGGCGAGCGAGATCAGCGTGTCGGAGGATGGGATCCGCGAGGGCCTCGCGCTGGCGGCGGCCACGGCCGGTCCCGCCTGGCGCGACCGGCTCGGGACGCTCGTCCAGGGCTGGCCGGACGAGCCCGAACCGGGCGCCTGACAGGCGACCGGGTCAGAGCCCGGCGACCACCCGTCCCAGCGCTCGCCGGAACGCCGAGCTCGAGACACCCCGCCAGGCCGGCCCCACGGTGCGGCGCAGGCGCGCCAGCTCCCGCTCACGGTCGACGAGGTAGCGGCCGATGGCGGCGCTCTCGGCCTCGCTGAGCTGTCCGGCGTGTTCGACAAGGAACGTGCGGGCAAGGTGCGCCGCCACGTCGGCGTCATGCAGCCAGCCAAGGTGATCCTGGAGCGCCACGATCTTCTCGATCACCGACCCAGCCTCGCGGCCGAGTGCCTCGCGCACGAACTCCAGGGTGTAGCGCAGCCACTTGGCGGCGATCCGGAGGTCATGGAGGGTCGTGACGTCGGCCCAGCGCATGACCGGCTCATAGGCCCGCACGACCTCGTACGCGGTCCAGATGCGCGATGCCATCGTGTCCCGGACGCGGTGCGGTTCGACCGGTCCGACCGACCTGGCGCCCAGACCGTCGACCTGCGCAAACGCCACGTAGGCGTCGAGCCACCGGCGATACCGCGAGGAGTCCAGCTCCCGGACCAGCACCTCGCGGGCCGTGTCGCGCTGCGTGCGCCACGAGCGGAGGATCGGCTCGAACGCGGTCCGCTCGGCCGCCGACAGTCCGCCCTGGTAGGACTCGCCGGCCTCGATCAGCACGTCGAGATCCCGCACGGCTCCGAGGTCGCGGGCGACCAGCTTGAGACGGCGCGTGTACCGGTCCGTGTACCGGTGGTCGAACGCATCGCCGAAGACACGCCAGGCGGCCCGCTGCCGGCGGGTGGCGACGCGCATCGCGTGCAGCTCCTCGGGATCGTGGCTGTCGCGCATCCCGGCCTCGCGGGCGATCATCCTCGCCAGGTGGAACCGGATGACCTTGCGGCCGGCCTCCGCGAGGTGGTCGTCGGCGAGGACCCCGGGGGACTTCGGGACGACGAGCCTTGGGGTCGCGGGGACAGCCTGCGCGGGGACGGCGTCCGCGGCCTCGGTCGCGCCCGCGGCCCTGGTCGCGTCGTTCGGCTGGATCACCGTCGCGGGCGTCGCCGCAGCCGCGGGGCCGGTCGCTTCGGCGGGCCGGTCGGCGTCTCCCTCGCCGGCCGATGTCGTGGACGAGGACGCCCGGGCGGCCTGTTCGCGACGGACGGCCTCCATGGCCCGCTCGAGCTTCGAGGTCTCAGACGGGACGAGCTCCTCGATCTCGGACAGCATGTCGGCAAACGGCTCGAGCACGGCTTCGTCGCCCTCGCGCAGCTCGACCTCCAGCTCCGCGAACCGCTCGATCACATCGTCGGCAGCCACGACCTCGACATCGTCCACCGAGAGCTCCACCATCGCGCCGGCGGCACCGTAGCTGCGCCGTCGGCGGACCTGCCGGATCCGGACCAGCTCGCGCAGAGGCGTGGCGCCGGCGATGGCCAGCACCGCCTCCCGGGCCGCGGAAGCCGGCCACTCCGCCGCGTTGACGTCGGGATCGGCCGGTCCTTCGAGCTCCTCCCGGCGGTGCGCCACGCCGCCGTCGTCCTCGCGCCGCAGGCCCTTGAGGGTGATCAGGGTCTCGCCGCCGCTCGTCCGCAGGCGGCCCGCGTACCCGGCGGCAGCCAGGGCGCCGTCGGTCGTGTCGATGTATCGGTCCTCGTGGAGGACCGTCTCCGGCGGCGCGACGGCGGGCAGCCCGGCAAGCTCGTCCGTGCCCAGCAGGCGGTCGCCGGCCGACGTGTCGGTCATGTGGTACTTGAGCTCGACCTCGAACGGGCCGCCCGGTCCGGCCTCGCTCACGCGCGAGGATCCATCGATCCCGCCGGGGACATCGACCGGGACGAGGCGTCCGCGAGCGCGAGCGCCGATGCCGCATCGTCCTTGAGCACCGCGAACGTCTCGATGGTGCCCTCGCGCGACTCGATGACCTCGGTCCGCAGCCACCGGCCGTCGTTGCCCAGCTGCCACGACCGCCGATCGTCCGCGAGCATGACCTCGATGATCCGGCCCATCCGCACGCGGGCCTCGTGGTCCTCGACCGGGGTCACCACCTCGACCCGCCGGTCCAGGTTGCGCTCCATGAGGTCGGCCGAGCCGATGTACCACTCCGGTCGACCGCCGTTGTTGAACATCCAGATCCGGGAGTGCTCGAGGAACTCGCCGATGATCGACCGCACCCGGATCCGCTCGGAGACTCCGGCCACGCCCGGGACCAGGCAGCAGGCGCCGCGCACGATCAGGTCGATCTCGACGCCTGCCCGGGACGCCTCGTACAGGGATTCGATCGTGGGCGTGTCCACCAGCGAGTTCACCTTGATCACGATCCGGGCCGGGTGGCCAGCACGGGCGTTGGCGGTCTCGCGTTCGACCATCTCGAGGAAGCGCGTCCGGAGGGTCATCGGCGCGACCAGCAGGCGCCGGAAGACCCGCTGGCGCGACAGGCCCGTCAGCACGTTGAACAGGTCCGTGACGTCGGCGCCCAGCTCCTCGCGGCAGGTCAGCAGGCCGAGGTCCGTGTACAGCCGCGCGGTCTTGCCGTTGTAGTTGCCCGTCCCGATGTGGACGTACCGGCGCAGGCCCGAGCCCTCCCGGCGCACGACCAGCGCGACCTTCGAGTGCGTCTTGAGGCCGACCAGCCCGTACACGACATGGGCGCCGACCCGCTCCAGGCGGCGTGCCCAGACGATGTTGTTCTCCTCGTCGAAGCGGGCCTTGATCTCGACCAGGACGACGACCTGCTTGCCCTGCTCGGCCGCCCGGATCAGGGCACCGACGATCGGCGAATCGCCCGACGTCCGGTACAGGGTCTGCTTGATGGTGAGGACGTCGGGATCGTCGGCGGCCTGGTCGATGAAGCGCTCCACCGAGGCCGAGAAGGACTCGTAGGGGTGGTGGAGGAAGATGTCGCTCGCCCGGACCTGGGCGAACACGTCGACCGGCTCATCGTCCGCCGACGGCAAGCAGCCGCCCCGGGATGACCGGGGTGTGAACCGGGGCCTTGAGGTCCGGCCGGTCGAGCGACACGAGCTGCCACAGCGCGGTGAGGTCCAGCATCCCGGCGACCTCGAAGGCATCCTCCTCGTGGACGCCCGTGCCGCGGATCAGGATCTGTCGGGTGAGCTCCGGCATCGACCGCTCGACCTCGAGCCGCACCGCCTCGCCGAAGCGCCGCCGGCGGATCTCCTCCTCGATCGCGATCAGCAGGTCGTCCGCCTCGTCCTCCTCGAGCGTGATGTCGGCATCGCGGGTGACCCGGAACAGGTGGGTCTCGAGGATCTCCATGCCCCGGAACAGCTCGTCGAGGTTCGCCTCGATCACCTGGTCGAGGAGCACGAACTTGTCGCGCTCGACCGCGAACAGGCGCGGCAGGGTGGGCGGGATCTTGACTCGCGCGAACCGCTTCTCACCGGTCTCCGGGTCGCGGAGCCCCACCGCGATCGACAGGCTCAGGGTCGAGATGTAGGGGAACGGGTGCCCGGGGTCCACGGCCAGCGGCGTGAGCACCGGGAAGATCTCGTCGTGGAACCGGCGGCGGAGGGTGTCGTGGTGCTCCGGGACGTCCTCGTAGTCGTGGATCTCCACGCCCTCGGTCGCGAGCTCCTCGCGGATCCCGTTCCAAGCGGTGGAGTGCTCGTCGACCAGCTCTCGGACGCGCTCCCGGATGGCGTCCAGCTGCTGTCCCGGGGTCAGGCCGTCGAGGCTGTGATGCTGCCCGATCGACCGGTCCTGGCGCCGCAGGCCGGACACGCGGACCTGGAAGAACTCGTCGAGGTTGGACGCGAAGATGGCCAGGAACTTGACCCGCTCCAGGAGCGGGTTGCGCGCATCCTTCGCCTCGTGGAGGACCCGCGCGTTGAACTCGATCCACGCCAGCTCACGGTTGAGGATCGGACCCTTCTGCTCGCGCGCGGACCGTCGGCGGCCACGGCCGGCGACTCGGGGTCCGGGAGCGGGTCGAACGGTGGCCATGGGTCCTTTCGGGTACGCACGGGCCCGGCATGTGGCACGTGACGACGGCCGCATCCCCCGGTCCCGGTCGGGCCATCGAGGATACCACTCGGGATCGGCGGCTCCGTATGGCTGTCCTGCTCCTCGCGAGCTCATCGTCGGGGCGCGAGCCGGTTCCCGCAGCGGGCGTCGGCGCGCGCTCCTCGTCCCGGCGCGAGCGGCTCAGCGCCCCGGGACGAGGCGGCTCCGGGGCCCATCCAGGACCGCCCAGACCATCGCGGGACCGGGCCACGGCGCGCTGCCCTCGAGGGCGGCGATGGCGTCGTCCGGGTGGGCGGGGTAGGCGACCCGGAGCTGGCGCCCGAACTCCTGGGCGACCGCCCGGGTCGCTCGCGTGCGGCGGACGATCAGCAGGCGGCTGATCGCCGGCTCCTCGCCCAGGTGTCCCCAGCCCTCCCAGCTGGGCAGCGAAGTGGCCTTCTCGGCCGACCAGCGGATCAGCTGCTCCAGGCGGAGCAACGCGGATTCGAGCTCGCCGGCGACGAACAGGTGCGCCGCGGAGTCGTGCAGACCGACGTCGATCCAGCCGCGGCTCGGGCGGCGAACGGCGACCTCGGTGAACGGCGCCCAGCGGGGGTGCAGCCCGCGCAGGACCAGCTCCAGCATCCGCGCCTGGTGTCGGTCCCGGATCGCCGGTCCAGTGTTGGGGTAGACCCGCGTGCTCAGGTCTGCCCCGAGCGCGGAGGCGAGGCGCTGGTACGTCTCGAGGGACGGTTCCGGAACAGGCTTGTCGCCTCGGTCGCCGTCTCGCTCAGTTCGCGCGAGGATCCTGCGCAAGTAGCCGGGATCCACACTCGCTGCTCGCGCAAGGTGCTCGACCGTGACCCCCGCATCCTCCCGCAGTCGGGAGATATCCGAGACCAGCGTGTCGTGACGGCGGGTCGTGGCGGTGCGGATGGCCCGTTCGAAGGCGAGGTGGCGCATGGCGCCATTCAAGCCTCCGCCACTCACCTCCGACTTGCGCGACGCGCCGGGCGCGGTCGAGTCCCGGTGGATGGCCGCTCGCATGCCGCCGCGGGCCGCCCGTCGGGTCGCCGCCGCCCGTCGGATCGGTGCCGCCCGCGGTGCACCCGGCGCCGCCACCGCGACCGCGACCCGGGAGCGCGAAATCCCGGTGCCCGACAGGCGCGACGCGCCTCGGAGGCGGGCGGCACCTCCGAATCCTGGGCTTTGAGGGCCTCTCGCGCGCCCCCGAGGCGTGCCGCGACGGGGAGACGCGGAGGTTTCGCGCCCGGGAGGCGCGGACGCCAGGGCCGAGGCTCGCGGATGCCACGGCGCGACGACTGGGGCGCGGACACCTGGTGCACGGCTCGGGCGTAGGGCACGGACGCCACGCCCGACACGGACGCCACGCCCCCGACACGGACGCCACGCCCCGACACGGACCACGCCCACGCCCGACACGGACGCCACGCCCGACACGGACGCCACGCCCGACACGGACGCCACGCCCCGCGCGACGATGTCTCGGATGCGCAGCGCTGGACCACGCCCGGACGAGTGCTGTGCCAGGCGGTGCCCCCGGCGTCAGCCCTCCGGGACGTACCGCCGTTCGCCAGTGGCGGGGTCAATCCAGACCCGCATCGCGACGCCCGTCGTGGGATCCAGGAACCGCTCCTCGCTCGGCTGGAAGCGAGGCTCCACCGCGCGCGTCTCGCCGCCACCCGGCCCGTGGCCGTCGCCGGTCCGCTCGGCGTTGAGCGACCGGTAGCGGGTCCGCTCGAGCAGCACGGCGGCGACGAGCACCGCCCCCGGGATGAACAGGGTCAGGGCGCCCATGAGCGACCCGCCGGGACCGCCCACCGCGGCGGTGGCGATCCCGGCCAGGATCAGGAGCAGCCCGAAGCCTCCGATGAGGCCCCGGGCGAGCGTGACCCCCAATGGGCTACTCGACCGGCTGGGCAGCCGTCGCGAGATCGCCACCCGGCTGCGACGCCGACGCATCGGGCACGAGCACGACGGCAGTGCCGTAGGCCACGATCTCGGACATGGTCCCCGCCAGCTCCGAGGAGTCGAAGCGCATCGAGATGACGGCGTTCCCGCCGACCATGGTGGCGTTCTGGACCATCCGGTCGATGGCCTGGCGGCGGGTGTCCTCGAGCAGGCTCGTGTACTCGTGGATCTCGCCACCGGCGATCGAGCGGAGACCGGCGATCAGGTTGCCGCCGAGGCCGCGACTCCGGACCACGAGCCCGAAGACCTGCCCCCGGGTCTCCGCGACGCGGTACCCGGCGATGAACGGCGTGGTTGCGATGATCACCGATCTCCTCCATGCCAATGCTGGCCGTCTGTGGACCGCTGCTCGCGACGGAGCGTGCATTCGTCGCACGGGCACATGTCGCGCAGCAGCATGAACGTGTGGAACCCGGTCGCGTGGCCGTCGCCCCATGTCGGCTGGATCGCATAGGACCCGACCATGGCGACATCCACGAGACGCGTCTGTTCGGCGGTCAGCGTCGGGTTGGTGTCGAGCCAACCCGGCATCCCGGCCTCGCCCCGGCAGTAGGCGCACGGGCACAGCCAGCGGAGCTGGGTGGTGTCGTAGCCCGTCGCATGGCCGTCGGACCAGTCGACGCGGAGCGTGCCGGCGGCTCGGTCGGCGTCGATCCGGATGGGGGTGGTCCTGGGGTCCTGCACGCCTCGATCGTACTCCGGGTCCGGTCCGAGGGACGGGTGGGCGAGTGGGCGGGTGGGCGAGTACGCGAGTGGGCGTGCCTCGCGCAGGACCGCAACCGGGACCATCACCGCACCCCGATCCGGGACCATCCCTCCGTGGCCGATCCGCGCGTCGCCGCTATGCTCGCCGCACATGACCCTCGTCATCGACAACCTCCACAAGCGGTTCGGGTCCGTCGTCGCCCTCGACGGCCTCGCGTTCGAGGTTCCCCCGGGGCAGGTGTTCGGCTTCCTCGGGGCCAACGGCTCGGGCAAGACGACCACGATGCGGATCGCCCTCGGTGTCCTCGAGCCTGATGCCGGCCAGGTCACCTGGCGCGGCACCGAGAGCCACCGCCTGCCCCGCTCCACGTGGGGCTACCTGCCCGAGGAGCGCGGCCTGTATCCCCGGATGCGCGTCCTGGACCAGCTCGTGTTCTTCGCCGGCCTCCAGGGGGTGCCGCCGGGGCGCGCGAAGCGGGAGGCGCTCGCGGCACTGCACCGGTTTCGCGCCGACGACCTCGCCTCGCGCCGCGCCGAGCAGCTGTCCAAGGGCAACCAGCAGAAGGTCCAGTTCATCGCCGCGACCCTGCACAACCCGCAGGTCCTGCTCATGGACGAGCCGTTCACCGGCCTGGATCCCGTCAACACGATGCTGCTGCGGGAGGCGTTCCTCGAGCTCCGCGATCGCGGCCACACCGTGATCTTCTCCACCCACCAGATGGAGGTCGCCGAGGCGCTGTGCGAGTCGGTGGCGATCGTGGATCGCGGGCGGATGGTGATCGGCGGGCCGATGCGCGAGGTCCGCCGGGCGAGCGGCCGGCGGATGGTCCGCGTCTCCGTCGAGGGCGACCACCGCCTCCCCTGGCTCGCCGCCGTCCCGGGCACCCGGGTGATCCAGGCTGGCATGGACCGGTCGACGATCGAGCTTGACGAGGGCATCGAGCCCGACGCGGTGCTTGCGGCGGCGGTCGGCGCCGGCGCGCGAGTGACCCACTTCGAGATCGCCGACCCGTCGCTCGAGCAGATCTTCGTCGACTTCGTGGGCCGGCCCCCGGACGAGGAGACCCACCTCGCACCGGCGCCCGATGCGGCCGAGGACGCCGCGTGACGCGAGAGGCTCCCACCGGGAAGGGGGCGGCGGCGCGCAACGTGAGCCTGGTGGCCCGCCGCGAGTACGCCGAGCGCGTGAAATCGAAGGCGTTCCTGGTGTCCACGGTGCTCATGGCCGGGCTGGCCGTCGTCATCGCGCTGATCCCGCTCGCCGTCCGGGTCGTCGACCGGGCGACGGTCACCCGGATCGTCGTCGCCGCCGAGGAGCCCGGGCTCGCGGCACGCGCGATCGGGGTGATGGACGGGTTCCTCAACGCCCAGCTGGACGGGTCCGGGTCGACCGACCGCTCCTTCGACTTCGTCCCCGCGATCGATCCGGCGAGTGCCGTCCAGCAGGTCAGCGATGGCGAATCGGCGGGGGCGCTGCTGGTCGAGCGAGCAGGCACGGGCGGACTGGACTTCCGGGTCGTGACCGTCGGGGCGCTGGGCCAGGACAAGGCCCAGCTCCTGCAGATCGGAGCGTTCGCGGTCGGCGTCCTCGACTGGACGGCGTCTGCGCCCCCGACCCAGGCCCCGTTCGTCCAGCCCACGTTCGCCGTTGTCGACGCCGGAGCGGCCACCCCCGGCGGAGCCGGTGCCACGACCATCAACACCGCGGAGTACGCCAGCCGCCGGATCGTCGGCATCGTGTTCGTGGTGCTCTCGTTCCTGACCCTCGTGTTCTACGGGCTGTGGGTCGCGTCGGGGATCGTGGCCGAGAAGGCCAGCCGGGTCATGGAGCTCCTGATCTCGGCCGCCACGGCCCCCCAGCTCGTGGTCGGCAAGATCGTGGGCATCGGTCTCGCCGGCCTGACGCAGGTGACGCTCGTCCTGGTGCCGGCGATCGCGATGGTGATCTTCTCCGGCCAGATCGGGAACGCCCTGCTGGGCGAGGACCCGACCGCCGCGAGCTCGCTCGCCGGGCTGTCGCCGGGGCTGGTCGCCGCGTTCCTCGTCTACTTCGTGCTCGGGTTCGCGCTGTACGCGTCGATGTACGCGGCCGCCGGGTCGATGCTCTCGCGCGCGGAGGACCTGCAGATCATCGCCCTGCCGCTGTCGATCCCGGCCATCATGGGCTACCTGCCGGCCGTCCTCGCGCTGTCGGGCAGCTCGGCGGGGTTCATCCGCTTCGCGTCGTACGTGCCGCTCTGGAGCCCGTTCGTGATGATGTCCCGCCTCGCGATCGGGCGGGTGGAGCCCTGGGAGCTGGTGCTCAGCCTGGGCCTGATGCTGATCACGGTGCCGCTGGTCGCGCTGCTGGCGATCCGCATCTACCGGGCGGGCGTGCTGCTCTACGGGCAGCCTCCCTCGGTTGGCACGTTCGTCCGGGCGGTCCGAGGAGGCTGACGGGCGCCGCCGTCCACATCGAAGGGGGCAACAGGCCGCACGTCCCGCGTTCGGCCTGCCATCCAGTCCTAGCGGGGGGGGGGCGTCGACGGCCTATGGTCCGGGCCAGCATCCGATGGCGCCCCTATCTCCAGGCAGAGAGGGTCGGCATGTCGATCCGCACTACCCGCATCAGACGGCATGGACAGATGCGGTTGCGAGCTCGAAAGCTGGCGGCGGTGGCGCTCTTGGTCGTGTCCTTGGGGTCCATCGCCGCCCCCGTCCGGGCGAACCTGCTCTCCGTGCCCAATCCCTTGTGGTTCTGGGACGGGAACGATGACGGAGACCCCAGCGGGCCGCCCGACTTCGATCCCAAAGGGCCGTACTGGTCGGCAAGCCACCTCAACCGACTGGACGAGGCAACCGCGGAGTGGCGGACGGAGACGTCGTTCAACCCGGGCGTCGCCGAAGGCACCGGCCACAGCATCTATGTTGATGCCCGCCTGCCACCCACGGACTGCAACCTCGCGAGCTGGGTCCAGCCAACGGGCTTGGTGCTCGCCGTCACCTGTAAGCACTATGAAGAGCGGATCTTCCCGGCTCGGCACTGGTATCGGCTGATCGACGACGACATCTACTTCAACATGGAGGTGAGCGCCTCGCCGGATTGGTGGGTGGGTGCCGCAAAGCCGGCTGAGACTACTCGCTTCGATTTCGGGGGAGTCCTCACCCACGAATTGGGACACACCGTGCGTCTGATCCACGTCTACGACCCAGCGAGCAACTGCGTAGAGGGAGCGAGCACTTGGATCACGATGTGTCCGTACACCCCGGCGGACAACCACGATACGTACTGGAGTCGTTCGCTACATGCGGACGACATCAGTGGCGCCAACTACGTGTATTGAGCAGGGCGTTCGGCTGTGAAGCTCGTGAGGGACTCCGCTCGACTGGTGGCAATCATGCTCCTGGGGGTTGCCTTCCTCGGCATCATTGCAGTCCGGACGTCGGGTAGGCCCGGGGCGATCGCCGCGCCCTCAGCGGCCCCTGTACAACGTGCCGAGGTCGTAGCGGCCGCTCCCACCGCGTCCTTTGGACTGCTAACTGTCAAGGATGTCCCCGACCCCGAGCAGGCTGCCCGCGAGGTGCTGCGGGATCGGTATGGCGTTTCCTGCTACGCCCAGAGTGATGTGGAGTGGGTCCCGCTCCCGGGCGCCGTCGACGACCTTACAGGCAAGGCGAACGCCGCTCACCTGGCGGGACCGGGATGGATCGCCGAGGGGGCCTGGCTTGGTGCGAGCACCGACGCTGCACGAGCGTTCGGTGCCACCGACGTGTTCGTCGACTCGGACCTCGTTTGGATCGTGGTGCCGAAGGGCGCTCAAGGCGTTGCCCTTCACATGGTGAGCTTGAGGCTCGATGATGCTCGCAGGGTTTGGTTCACGCTCGATCAGATCGCCCCGTGCCTCTCAGAAGACCCGCACTACGACGAGCTTCAGTCACCGGTCTATCCGACCGACTGACCACCTGCGGGCCCCTGGACAGGGGCGGGCGCATCCCAAACGGGGTGGGACCCGCCGACGTTCCTCGATCATCCGCCTCTCGATCGGGCGGGCGGACGTGGTCCTGGCGTTCACGTCAACGCATGCGAAGCCGGGGTGCGTCCCCGTTCGATAGCCACGCAGCGGCCAGCCCCGCCTAGTCGTCGAGCTCCTCGGGGAAAGGGAGGCGGCGGAACAGGGCGAGCACGGGGGCGGTGCCGGGTGCGTCGGGCCCCTCCGGGCCGATGCTCCCGAGATCCGGTGATCCGGCGGCCATCACCCCGCCGGTGGCTTGAGGAGCCGAGGCCGCGATCGACCGCCAGAGCGTGCTCCGGACCCCGGGCAGGTACGGCGACGCCCGGCGGCGCGCCAGGATCCCGGCGATCCCCTGCGTGGACACGGCCGCGTGCAGCGCCAGACCTTCGCCGCCGATCGCCGGCACCACGACCACCTCGTCGCCGGGGCGGAGGACGCGGCGCAGGGCCGCCCGCCGCTTGTCCAGCGGCTGGCCGAGGAGCCAGCGGCCGTCGAGGTGGAGCAGGTCGAACACGAGCATCGCGACCGGCCCGCCGGGCTGCCCGGACAGTCGACGACGAAGCGCCTCGTCATCGGCGTGGCCTCGGGCATCGACCACCACGAGCTCCCCGTCGAGCACCGCAGACCGGGCGGCCACGCGAACGGCCAGCCCCGCCAGCTCCGGCAGGAGCGCCTCGTACGAGGCCCCGCGGGCATCGGTGATCCGGACCTCGCCGCTGCCAGCCGCCGCACCCGGTTCCACGAAGACCAGCACCCGGTGCCCGCCCCAGGTGGGCTCGAACAGCCAGTCGGGGGAGTCGAACGGGTCGGGGCGAGGCGTCGGCCACATGGGCGCCACGTCGCCCGGCCGCGGCATCGCCGGCTCGAGCCGGAAGGAGAGCTGCTCGGCCATCGCAAACCGATGGTAGCCCCTCGCCCGGCGATAGACTGGCGCCAACGAGGCGACGCCTGCCCGCGCCGCCGATCTGCCCGTGCACCCGGAGGGCTCCGTGCCTCGACCCGCGCAACCCGATGACCTGTACCGGCTCAACGTTCCGTCGGATCCCCGGATCTCACCCGACGGGCGTCATGTCGCCTTCACGGTCAAGCGCAGCGCCGTCGGCCGCGACGGGTATCGCCAGTCCATCTGGCTCGCCCCGATCGATGGCCCAGGAGCGGCCGATGGCCCGGGAGCGGCCCGCCAGCTGTCGATCGGCCACAAGACCGACCGCCACCCGCGCTTCTCACCGGACGGCCGCACGCTCGCCTTCATCAGCGACCGCCGCCTGCACGTCGAGGAGGAGCCGGAGCGACCGGCCGACCCGAAGGACCGCGAGGACTGTGACCAGGTCTTCCTGCTGCCGCTCGACGGCGGCGAGGCGCGCCGCCTGACCGACCTGCCGCGCAGCGTGGACGCCTTCGCCTGGTCGCCGGACGGGACCCGGCTCGCGATCCTGACCAGCTCGCTGGGCGCGACGGAGGTCGAGGATCGCCGGTTGCGCGGCCGCCCCGCCAGGCCGAAGACGGGCGAGCACCCGCTGTCCGACTACCGCTACCTCGACCGGCTGGGCTACCAGCACAACGGCACCGGCTTCGTCGACGACCGGGAACAGCACCTGTGGCTGGTCGATGCCTCGACCGGATTGGCCGAGCCCCTGGTCCAGGGGCCGGCGGCCGAGGTGCACCCGGCATGGTCGCCGGATGGCACCCGGATCGCCTTCGCCGCCAACCGCCACCGTGCCCCCGACCTCGTTGACCGGTCCGGGATCTACGTGGTCGACCTGGGGAGCCGCAAGCTGACGACCGTCGTCGCGGGTGACGGCATCTTCCTGCACCCGGCCTGGACGCGCGACGGGACGACGATCATCGCGCTCGGTGACCGGTACCCGCGGGCGGCATACCGGACCGGGATCTGGCGCTTCGCCGCCGACGGCTCGGACGCAGGACCTGGAGGCGGCACTGACCTCCTGGCGGGCAGCGAGCTGAAGCCCGATGCCGGGATGAACAGCGACGTGGCGGTGGGTGAGGAGCCGCGGATCGCCGTGTCCGCCGATGGCGCCGATGTCCTGTTCACGGCCCCGGTGGACGGGTCGCACGAGCTGTGGCGGATGGCGATCGACGGGGGCCGGCAGCCGGAGCGGCTGACCGATGGGCGCCAGTACCTGTCGAGCTGGGATGCCGGACCGGTGGCCGGCGGCACGGGCAGCGCTCGCGATGTCGTCGCGGCCGTGCGCTCCACCGCGAGCACCTTCCCGGAGGTCGTCGCGATCGACGTGCCCGCGCGGGGACCCGCGGCCCCGCCCCGGACGCTCACGCACCTCAACGACGATCTCGCGGCGGAGGTCGCGATGGTCGAGCCCGTGGAACGCCACTGGCGGAGCGGCGGCTTCGACATCGGTGGCTGGCTCTACCCCGGTGGTGAGGGGAGGCGCCCCCTCGTCCTCGAGATCCACGGGGGTCCCCATACGCTCTATGGCTGGGCACCGATGCTGGAGTTCCAGGTCCTCGCGGGCGCCGGGATCTCGGTGCTCGCCTCCAACCCGCGCGGCTCGGAGGGTTACGGCGAGGCATTCAACCGGGCCAACCTCGGCGACTGGGGCGATGGCCCGATGGCCGACGTCATGGCCGGCGTGGACCAGGCGATCGCGGACGGCCTGGCCGATCCGGAGCGACTGGGCGTGACCGGCGGCTCGTACGGCGGCTACCTCACCAACTGGATCGTCGGCCACTCGGACCGCTTCCGCGCGGCGCTGACCGCCCGCTCGGTCGTGGACATGCGGATGCTGTTCCTCACCGGCGACATCTCGAGCGGAGAGTGGACCCGGACGGAGTTCGGACGCTACCCGTGGCAGGACCCCGAGTACTTCGACGCGATCTCGCCGCTCGCGTACGCCCGCAACATCCGGACCCCGCTGCTGATCCAGCACAGCGAGCGGGACATCCGGACCACGGTCGGCCAGGCCGAGGCGCTGTTCACGGTCCTGCGCTCCCTCCGCCGCCCGGTCCGCTTCATGCGCGTGCCGGAGGAGAGCCACGAGCTCACCCGGGGCGGGGTGCCGTTCCGGCGCATGGAGAACCTGGTCCAGGTCCGCGACTGGTTCACGCACTACCTGGTCGAGGGCAAGCGCCGCCTGCCGCCCAAGCCGCGCAACCGCGCGGGTCGGTAGGGGACCGGGCGGGTTGCCCATGGAGCGACGGGGCGGCCTCCCGTTCCTCGTCGTCGCCGGCTCGCACCGCGAGGTCGGGCGGCAGATCGGCGCCGCGTCTGCGGACGTCATCCGCAAGGCGGTTGCCTTCGATGCCGACCTTCCGGCCGGCCGGCCGCGGGACGAGCAGCTCGCGCTGGCGGCCCGCTACCGGGAGATCACCTCTGAGGCCACGCCCTGGCTGGTAGACGAGATCGACGGGGCGGCCGAGGGTGCGGACGTCGACCCGCTCGCGCTGTTCGCCGCCTCGGTCGAGGAGATCTGGACCGTCCGGCCGTCGCAGGCCACGGCCGGCGCCATCGTCGACGGGCGGTGCAGCGATCTCGTGGCGGTTCCGCCGGCCACCTCCGATGGTCATGTCTGGGTCGCCCACACAAACGACCTGGCGCCGGTGTCGGAGGCGTCCGTCATCGCGATCGAATGGCGGGTGCCCGGCGAGCCGGTGGTGTTCTCGCTCGGGATCGGGCCGTGGATCAGCGTGGGCTGGAACGACGCCGGCCTGTCGCTGACGGGGAACGAGCTGGCACCCAACGATGAGCGGGTCGGCGTCCCGCGGCTGCTCATGGTCCGCGAGCAGCTCACGGCCCGCACGCTCGAGGAAGCCGTGACGATGGCCCTGCGTCCGGACCGCGCCTCCTCGTACAACTCGGTCTTCGCCCACCGCGACGGGCGTGTCGTCGACGTGGAGGGTTCCGCGACCGACGCCGAGCTCGTGACCCCGTCCGCCGCCGGCACGCTCGCCCACACCAACCACTACGCCTGCGACCGGATGCGCCGCTACGAGGGCGACCCCGCCTATGCGAAACGGTCAGCCGTCCGACTGGCGCGGGCCCGGGAGCTCCTCGACGGCTCCGACGGCGCTGGTCCGGCCCCGGGCTCCATCGGCCCGCAGCAGCTCGCCGCGTTCCTGGCCGACCATGCCACGAGCCCCTCGATCTGCCGCCACGACGACGGCACGGAGACCTCGGTGACGGCGTTCTGGTGTCTCGCCGACGTCACCGTGGGCGAGATCACGTACGGGCGCGGACCGCGCTGCCGCGGCGAGGAGGCGCGCTACCGGTTCGTGGGCTAGGATCCCGATCCGCTGATTGCTGGCCGTTTGCGGGGGCGGCCCGGGATGCCGGCCTCGTCCCTGGCCGCCTGATTGCCGTCTGCATCAGGATCCGCCCCTCCACGCAGGCTCGGGACCCGAAACCCGGGTTTGAGCGCGCGGGCTCCTCGTGGGGCAGCCCGATCTGATGCAGATCCGGATCAGGGCGCTCCAGGGGTCGATCCGGGGTCGGCCCGGGGCGTCCGGTCGGGAGCTCGGACCCGACGCCAACCGGTGAGCGAGCAACGGCACGGGACACTCGGAACGCTGCGTCAGCGGCGATCCGCGACCCGTCAGCCCGTGACCGGCGCCGGGACCAGTCCTGCCTCGGCCAGGCGCGCGTTCACCCCGTCCATCCGCCGGATCCCCGGCACCGACTGGGCGAGGTGGTCGAGCACGATCGCGGTCTGGAGGATCCGCTCCGCGATGTCGAACGAGGCGTGCCCGGTGGCGTACGTGTAGACGCGCGGCTCCACGCCCCGGGCCCGGAGCCGGTCCACGTAGTTCCAGACCTGGCGGATGGGGCATCGCGAGTCGTTCTCGCCGGCCATGATCAGCAGCGGGGCTGCGACGTCGTCCACGTACGTGAGCGGGTTCCGCTCGTGGAACAGCCCCGGGACGTCGTCGGGCGAGCCGCCGAACAGCGCCCGGTCGAGCGCCTGGAGCATCGGCGCCTCGTCCTCGTAAGCCGCGATGTAGTCGGCGACGGGCACGCCGGCGACCAGCGACCGCCACCGGTCCGGGTGACGCCCGGCGCCGAGGAGCGTGATGTAGCCGCCCCATGACCAGCCTGCGAGGACCGCGCGGGACGGGTCCGCGTCGCCGCGAGCCACCAGGTCGTCGAGGCCCGCGAGCACGTCCTCGAGCTCGAGGAAGCCGATGTTGCCGGTCAGCTCGTCCCGCCACGCCTGGCCGAAACCCTCGGAGCCGCGGTAGTTGACCATGGCCACCAGGAACCCCGCGTCCACGTGGGCCTGGAGATCGGGCGCCCAGCGGTCCATGTCCACGCTGTGCGGCCCGCCGTGCACCCGCAGCATCACCGGGTGCGGACCCACGCCCTCGGGCCGCACCAGGAACCCGTGGACGCGCTGGCCCCTCGGATTGTCGAACCACCACGTCTCGAAGGGGCGGCCGAGCGGCGCCGCGGGGCCGTCGGCCTCCAGCAGCGGTGCCGACGAGCCGGCCGCGAGCAGCCGCGCCGGGTGCTCGCCATCGTGGCCGCGGTACCAGACGGCACCGTCCGGACGCACGCCGGCGGCGGTGATGGAGCCGGGCGCCGTCTCGAGCACGGTCAGGTCGCCACCGGCCAGCTCGTAGCGGAGCAGCCGGTGTCGCCCGGCCTCGAGGACCACGAGCAGCAGCGCGCTCCCGTCGGGCCACCAGTCCACGCCCTCCACGGTCCCGGCGAGGTCCAGCGCGAGGTCAGTCACCTCGCCCGTCAGCGCGTGCCACAGGGCCGGCCGGCGATCGCCGGTGCGCTCATGCGTGATGGCGACGCGGAGGTCACCGGTGACCGGCGAGAAGGCGAAGGCTGCCAGCTCCAGGCCAGGATCGCGGAGCTCCGCGAGGGTCTCGCCGTTCGCCGCGTCGACCGAGCGCAGCGAGGGATGCAGGACGTCGCCGTCCTCCATCACCTCGAGGACCACCACGGCATCGTCGGACGACAGCGCGGCGCGATCGACCGGACCGGACATGCCCATGCCGCCGGCGACCCGGACGGGCTGCGGATGCTCGTGGAGCAGCCGGGCGTCGCCCCCGTCGTCGGAGACCCAGATCGTGAACGTCGTCTCGGTGCTGATCCCCGCCACGGTGCGCCGCCGGCCGACCGCAAGGCCCTCCGGCCAGCCCTTCGGCAGCCCGCTGATCAGTGGCTCGGGGGGCGTCGCCTCGTCGAACGGGGCGACGACGAAGGTGCCGGTCTCGTCGCCAGTCTCGTCGCGGAACCAGATGACGCCCGTGCCGTCGCGGGTCGGGCGACCCTCCAGCACGCCGACGGGGTCGAACGTGACCTGACGGCGGCGGCCCGTCCGCCGGTCCCATGCGTGGAGCTGGTAGGAGCCGCTCTCGGTGGACGCGACGACGATGCGGTCGGGGTTCTCGTCCGACCAGGTGGGAAAGGACAGGATCGGGGCGCGAAACCGCAGCTCCCAGGCAGGATGGTCGGGCATGTGCCGGAGGGTACCGCTCGTGGCAACCGGCGGGGTTGCCGTTCCGTGTTTCGGCGGGTCTGGGCGTTGACCGGGCCGGTCAGCGACCTGCCAGGTCCCGGGCCCACGTGAGCAGGTCCGCGGACGGCAGGCGATCGAGCTCGCCGAAGGGGATCCAGGCCGCGAGGTCCGTGGAACCCTCGTACTCGATGCGCAGATCGCCACCGGACACGATGCCGCGGTAGAGGATGCCCACCGTCTGGACCCGGTGACCGCTGATCGTCTGTTCGGGCTCGAGCACCGCCGAGCGGATCCCGAGCAGGTCGCCGAGCTCGATGTCGTACCCCGTCTCCTCGTCGACCTCCCTGGTCACCGCGGCTGCGGGGTCCTCGCCGAAGTCGAGGCCGCCGCCCGGCAGGGTCCACAGGCCGCCGCCCGGGCCATGAGGAGAGACGCGAGTCAGCAGGACGCTATCGTCCTGCTCGCACCACGCGTAGGCCGCCAGGCGCACGCGCTGGACCGTTCCGTCCGGTCCCGCGAAGTAGCGGGCCGAGCTTCCGGGAAGGTGGTCATTCATCACGAGTGCATCCTGCCACGGCCCGCGACCGCGCTGCTCCCCGCCATGCCGGGCCCCGTGGCGCCGCACGCCACGCCCGCGCCCATCCGGCGCCCGCGAAGGCGCCGATGCCGGGCCCCGTGGCGCCGCACGCCACGCCCGCGCCCATCCGGCGCCCGCGAAGGCGCCGATGCCGGGCCCCGTGGCGCCGCACGCCACGCCCGCGCCCATCCGGCGCCCGCGGAGGCGCCGATGCCGGGCCCCGTGGCGCCGCACGCCACGCCCGCGCCCATCCGGCGCCCGCGGAGGCGCCGATGCCGGGCCCCGTGGCGCCGCACGCCACGCCCGCGCCCATCCGGCGCCCGCGAAGGCGCCGATGCCGGGCCCCGTGGCGCCGCACGCCACGCCCGCGCCCCGCCAGAACGCGGCCGCGCACCGCGGGCAACAGGCCGGGACCCTCCGGGCAGCGGCACGCCCATCGCTGCGATAATCGGCGGGTGACACCCGGGACGCCTCCCAGCACCGCGCACGGTGGGAACCCCCTGATCGTCGTCGCCGGCGACGCCCTCGTGGACCTCATCGTCCGCCCATCGGGCGAGATCGTCCCCGTGGGCGGGGGAGGGCCGTACAACTCGGTCCGCGCCATCGCGCGCCTCGGTGTGCCCACGGCCTGGATCGGGGGCCTCTCGTCCGACCGCTTCGGGCGGATGCTGGAGGCGGGCCTGGCCGAGGATGGGGTCGGTCTCGACCTCGTCCAGCGGACCGACAACCCGACGACCCTGGCGCTCGCCGAGCTGGGAGCCGATGGCAGCGCGGCCTATCGCTTCTACATCGAGGGCACCTCTGCTCCGGCGGTGCTGCCCGGTGCGCTCGCCGGCGGCCTGCCGCCCTCAACGCGCGCCGTCCTCACGGGAACCCTGGGGATGGTCCTCGAGCCGATGGCGACGACCCTGGAGACGATGGTCGGGGCCCTCGCGGACGATGTCGTCCTGCTGCTGGACCCCAACGCCCGCCCGGTCATCATCCCGGACCCGGAGGCGTGGCGGACCCGGATCCTGCGCGTGGCGGCGCGCACGGACGTGTTCAAGGCCAGCGCCGAGGACCTGGCCTTCCTGCGGCCCGGGGTGTCCCTGGAGGCCGCGATCGACTGGGTGGCGGCGCACGGCCCGCGCGTGATCCTGGTGACCGACGGCGGGCGGCCGGTGACGGTCGTCGTGGACGGACGGGCGGAGGAGGTCCCGTCGCCGCCCGTCGACGTGGTGGACACGGTCGGGGCGGGGGACACGTTCGGCGGCGCCTTCCTCGCCTGCCTCGTGCACGAGGGGATCGGACGCGATGGCCTGGGCGACACGGCCGCGGTGGGTCGCGCCGCGCGGTTCGCGGTCCGGGCGTCCTCGTTCGTATGCGGCCGGGCGGGCGCGAACCCGCCGACGCTGGCCGAGCTCGGGGGCTGGCCCGCCGCCTGAGACCCCGGGTCGCGGGGCGTGGGCAACCCTGGTCGTGGCAATGCTGACAATTCAGCATTGACTGAAACATCGGAACGAACGTACGATCACGCCATGCGAACCGAAGAGCAGGCATTCATCGAGCGCTGGTCGCAGATCCTGGCCTCCGAGGGGCTTCCCCCAGTCGCCGGCCGGCTGTGGGCCTGGCTGCTGATCTGCGAGCCGCCCGACCAGACGGTCGACCAGATCGCCGCGGCGATCGGCGCCAGCCGAGGAGCGATCAGCGGGGCCGTGCGCATGCTGGAGCCGTCCGGGCTCATCGTGCGGAGCAAGCGGCGCGGGGACCGCCACGAGCACTGGCGGACGTCGCCGGATGCGGTGATCCACAGCCTCGAGGCGAAGGAGCGCGCGACGCGCCCCTCGCTCCGCGCCCTCGACGACATGCTCCTCGCCTCCACCCACCGCCCCGAGGAGTCGCTCGCGCGACTCCGCGAGGTCCATCGCCTCTACGCGATGCTGCTCGGGATGTTCCCGCAGCTCATCGCCCAGATCCGGGCCGAGCGGGAGGCAGCCGCCTCCGCGAGCGTCCCAGCGGGAAAGGACTGAGATGCCCGCCGTCATCCGCACCGAGCGCCTCACCAAGAGCTATGGAGCGAGCCGGGGAATCATCGACCTGGACCTCGAGGTCCAGCAGGGCGAGGTGTTCGGATTCCTGGGTCCCAACGGCGCCGGCAAGACGACCACGATCCGCACCTTCCTCGACCTGATCCGGCCGACGTCCGGCAAGGCCTGGGTGTTCGACATCGAGTCGACCGTGGACCCGGTCGCGATCCATCGCCGCATCGGCTACATCCCGGGCGAGTTCGCGCTCTACGACCGCCTGTCGGGGCGCCAGACCCTCGACTACTTCGGAAACCTTCGCGGCGGCGTGGACAAGGCGTACCAGGCGGCCCTCATCGAGCGCCTCGACCTCGACCCGGACAAGCGGTTCAAGCAGTACAGCAAGGGCAACAAGCAGAAGGTGGGCGTGATCGCCGCCCTCCAGCACCGGCCCGAGCTGCTGGTGCTCGACGAGCCCACCTCGGGCCTGGATCCGCTGGTCCAGCAGACGTTCTTCACCATCCTTCGCGAGACCGTCGCCGCCGACGGTGCCACGGTGTTCCTCTCGTCCCACATCCTGTCCGAGGTCGAGAAGAGCTGCGGCCGGGTGGCGATCATCCGCGACGGGCGCCTGGTCAAGTCGGGCACCGTCGAGAGCCTGCGCGACCTCGCCCACCACCAGGTGGAGCTGCGGTTCGCCGGCGCCGTCCCCGCCGGCACCTTCTCGGACCTGCCGGGTGTGAGCGACGTCGTCGCCGAGGACCACGTCCTGCGGATGCGGGTCACGGGCGCGATCACCCCGGTGGTCCGGGCCGCCGCCCAGTTCGAGCTGCTCGACTTCGTCTCCCGCGAGCCGTCGCTCGAGGAGACGTTCCTTGCCCAGTACGGCCGCGAGGCCGTGGAGGCTGGTTCCCATGACCGCTAGTGCCGGCGTGCCGCCCCGCCCCGCGGCGGCAACCCTCCCGTCGATCCCGCTCCGCCGCCGCCTGTACGGGCTCGGCAGCATCTACGGCAAGACGATCCGCGATTCGCGGCTCTCGTTCATCATCGCGGCCGGCATGTTCGGCGGGCTCGCGCTGGTGATGGGCACGGCGATCGGGACGGTGTTCCCTTCACCCGAGGCGCGGGCCGACCTCGGAGCCCTCGTGAGCGGCATGCCCCCCGAGATGGTCAACCTGTTCGGCAACGCCACCCTGATGGGCGCCTCGCTCGGCACCCTCGGCGGCTGGCTGACCTTCAAGTACGGCGCGCTGTTCGCCGTGGGGACGGCCCTGTGGTCGGTCATGGCGCTGACCGGGACGCTGGCCGGGGAGTCCGCCCGCGGCAGCCTCGACTTCGTCGCCTCGTCGCCGTTCGGCAAGCGACGGATCGCCCTCGAGAAGCTGGCGGCGCACCTCACCATGGTCGGGCTCGCGCTGGCGATCCTCGCGGTCATGCTCGTCGTGAGCTCGAACGCGTTCGGTGACGTGGCCATGGGCGACCAGATCTCGCTGCTCGAGTCCGTCGGCTTCGCGGCGTGGGTCGGGGCGCTCGCCCTGTTCTTCGGCGGGCTCGCGTTCGCGCTCGCCCCGCTGCTCGGGCGTGGCGGCGCGGCGGGGATCAGTGCGCTGGCGATGCTGCTGCTGTGGGTCGCGAGCGGGCTGGAGATCGGCGGGCCGCTCGTCACGATCAGCCCGTTCCACTGGATGGTGAACCACATCCCGCTGGTCGGCCTGTTCGACTGGACGGCGGTGCTGGTGACGGCGCTCATCGGCGTTGTCCTCCTGGTCATCGGGGTCGAGCTGTTCAACCGGCGTGACCTGGGGGTGACGATGGGCCTCGGGCTGCCGTCGCTGCCGGCCGATGTGCTCGGCGTCCGCGGGCCGGTCAGCCGGGCATTCGGCGACCAGCTGCCGCGCGCGTTGTCGTGGGGCATCGGCATGGCGATCTGGGGTGCGCTCCTGGCCTCCATGGTCGGCGGCTTCACCGACTCGCTTGGCACGCGACTCGAGCCTGACCGTCGTCTTCGGACAGATCTTCCCCGGCTTCGACTTCACGACGGCAGGCGCCTGGCTTCAGCTGTACGCCGAGCTGTTCCTGATCGCGGCCGGGTTCGCGGCCGCGACCATCGTGTCCAAGTGGGCATCGGACGAGACCAGCGGCCGCCTGGAGCTGGTGCTCGCGTCGCCCCTCGCCCGGGCGCAGTGGGTCGTGGCCGGGGGGATCGCCGCCCTGCTCGCGGTCCTGGTGATGACCGTCGTCTACGCCCTGGGCGTGGGTCTCGGCACCGCCGGCTCCGGCGCGCCCGCCGGTGACGCGATCCTCGGATCGGCCTCCCTGGGCCTCGTCGCCGCAGCCTTCGTCGGCATCGGCTTCGCGGTCGGCGGGCTGTGGCGCACCTCGCTGGCCGCGGAGGTCACGGCGATCCTCGTCGTGGTCACCTACCTGATCGACCTGCTGTCACCGCCGCTGGGCCTGCCGGACTGGTTCCACCAGCTGGCGCTCACGTCGCACCTGGGCCGGCCGATGATCGGCGACTGGGATCCCGTGGGCATCGTGGCCTGCGTGGTGCTGGCCGTCGGGGGCATCGCGGTCGGCGCCTGGGGGATGACCCGGCGGGACGTCGGCCGCTGATCACGGGCGCCGCACCGGCGCCCGCCGAAACGGGGGGCGCCGCATCGACGCCCCCTCGACACCGGGCGCCGCGCGGGCGCCCGGTGCCCATAGACTCGCGGGGTGGACTCGCTCGCGCTCGCCCTCGTGCTCGTCTCGGCGGTGATGCACGCGTCCTGGAACATCCTGCTCAAGACCGCGGGCGACCCGCTGCGCACCGTGACGGCCGGGATGATCGCCGGGTCGCTGGTGATCGTGCCCGGTGCGGCCATCGCCTGGTGGCTGCTCGGCCAGCCGCCGGTTCCGCCGGAGGGGATCGCGGTGGGCTTCGTGTCGGGTCTCGTGGAGATCGCCTATTTCGTGTTCCTCGCGGCGGCGTACCGTCGCGGCGACCTGTCGGTGGTCTACCCGCTTGCCCGTGGAACCGCGCCGCTGCTGATCGTGATGATCGGCGTGGTCGTCCTTGGCGAGCGGCTGGTGCCGATGGCGGCCGGCGGCGTCACCCTGCTGCTCGTCGGCCTGCTGACCGTCCAGCGACCGTGGCGCCTCCTGCGCGGGCGCCATGCCGCCGAGCGGGGCGCGGCCAGCTTCGCGCTCCTCACCGCGCTCATGATCGCCGCCTACACCAGCATCGACCGGGTGGGGTCGCAGCTGGTCCCGCCGTGGCTCTACGCCGCGATCCTGTGGGTGGTCGGGGCCGTCGGCCTCGCGGGGATCGGCTGGCTCCGGCCGCGGATCGCCGGCGGCAGGTTTGCCGCCACGGCGCCCCTGGACCTGCGTCGCGCCGTGCTGGCGGGGCTGCTGACCCTTGGCGGGTACCTGCTCGTGCTGTTCGCGCTGTCGCGGGCCGAGGTGGCGCTGGTGGGGCCATTGCGCGAGTCGGCGGTGCTGATCACGGCCGCCTGGGGGGTCATCGTGCTCCGCGAGGGCGTCACCCGCCGCGAGATCGGGTTGCGGCTCGCGGGTTCGGCGATGGTGCTCGCGGGCGCCGCGGTGCTCGCATTGGCCGGCTGATCGAGTCCGCCTTCGCCGCCCACGGGCGCCCGATGCGGAATCAGGGCACCATTGACGTCCTCGAGCGGCGTCCCTGCAGATGAGGTGACCATGCCTGCCCTGACCCTCGGTTACAAGGCGTCCGCCGAGCAGTTCCCTCCGCGCCGCCTCCTCGACCTCGCCGTCGCCGCGGAGGACGCCGGGTTCGACTCGGTCTGGACCAGCGACCACTTCCAGCCCTGGCGCCACACCGACGGCCACGCCCCCAATGCCCTCGTGTGGCTGGGTGCGGCCGCGATCGCGACCTCGAGGGTCACCCTTGGCACCTCGGTCCTGACGCCGTCGTTCCGGTACAACCCCGCCGTCATCGCCCAGGCCTTCTCCACGCTCGGCTGCCTCGCGCCCGGCCGCGTCATCCTCGGCGTGGGAACCGGCGAGTCCATGAACGAGGTCCCCGTCGGGGTCGACTGGCCCGAGCAGAGCGAGCGCTTCGCCCGTCTCCGCGAGTCCGTGACGCTCATCCAGGCGCTCACCGCGCCGGGCGCCGAGTTCGTCGACTTCCAGGGCGACTTCTACCGGACCCACGAGGCCACGATCTACGACAAGCCCGCGGAGCCGCGTGCCGGTCTACATCGCCGCCTCGGGACCGGCCGCCGCCCGCCTCGCCGGCCGTCTCGGCGACGGCTTCATCTGCACCTCGGGCAAGGGCCCCGAGCTGTACGTGGACACGCTGCTGCCGGCGCTCGAGGAGGGCGCGACGAAGGCCGGCCGCGACGCCTCGGCGATGGACAAGATGATCGAGATGAAGGTCTCCTTCGACACCGACCTCGAACGGGCGATGGAGGACACCAAGGTCTGGGCGGCCCTCGCGCTGTCGGGCGAGCAGAAGATGGGCATCCACGATCCGCGCGACATGGAGATCGCCGCGAAGGAGGCGGAGCCGTACGCCCACCGCCGGTGGCTCGTCTCGGCCGACCCGGACGAGCATCTCGAGCAGGTTGCGGCCTACATCGAGCTACGGGTTCAACCACCTGGTCTTCCACTTCCCGGGTCCCGACCAGGAGGCGGCGATCGCGCGCTACGGCGAGCTGGTCCTGCCACGGCTGCGGGAGCGCTTCGGGGGCTGACCGGGCGTCTACGATGGGGCCCGTCAGATCACGCCTCGACCTGAAGGGACGCCTGATGCACGACCCGACGCCGTTCCCGATGCCTGCCGAGATCCTTGCCCAGGAGGATCGCCTGATCCTTCCCGCGTGCTCCTACGACGACTGCCTGGCGATCGGGCGGTGGCTGCTGGATCGTGCGGTCGAGCGCAGCCTGGCGATCACGGTCGAGGTCTGGCACGGACAGCGCCTGGTCTTCCGCGCCGCTCGGCCAGGCACCAACGCCGACAACGACCTCTACCTCGCCGGCAAGCGCCGGGTGGTGGAGCACTTCGGTCATGCCAGCCTGTACGAGCGCCTTCGCCACGAGGCCGCCGGCACCAGCTTCGAGGCGGCGACGTCGCTCCGGTTCCCCGAGTACGCCCCGCACGGCGGCGGCTTCCCGCTGGTGGTCCGGGAGACCGGGCGCGTCGGAGTGGTGCTGGTCTCCGGGCTCCCGCAGCAGGAGGACCACGCGCTCATCGTGGAGGCGCTCACGGCGCACCTGACCGCGCTCGGGGCCTGACCCGCCGGCGGCGCCTCCGCTCAGGGCTTGGCGACCGGCGCGCTCACCTCGACCCGGCGGCCCCGCAGCCGGCGCATCGCCGGCCCGCTGTTGACCAGCGCGATCCCGGCGATGACCAGCGCCGTCCCCGAGATCCGGTTGAGGGTCACCGGGTCGCCCAGCACCATGGCTCCCAGCGCGATCCCGACGACCGGCAGCAGGTAGGCGACCATCGAGGTGCGGGTCGCTCCCCATTGCTGGAGGATGGTGAAGTACGCGAGGTAGGCGAGCCCGGAGCCGAGCGAGCCGAGCCACAGCACCGCGACGACCGCCTCGGGCGCCGGCGAGACCGTCTCGAACGGCCGGTCCACGATCAGCGCCAGGGGCACCACGATCAGCGCCGCGAACGAGACCTGGAACAGGGCCGGGATCATGGGCCGGAGGCCGTGGACGTTGCGTCGGGCGTACACGTTGCCGACGCCGTAGCAGATCGACGAGCCGAGCATCATCAGCTCACCGCTGAGATCGGAATCGCCCAGGTTCACCAGGTCCGGCGCCACCAGGAGGATCACGCCCGCGAACCCGAGCGCCAGGCCGGCGACGCGGGCGAGCGTGATGCGCTCGTCGGGCAGGAACAACGGCGCCAGCACGATGACCGTGAGCGGCACCGTGGCGTTGAGGATCGAGGCGAGGGCGGAGTCGATGGACTGCTCGCCCACCGTGATCAGGATGAACGGCAACACGACGTTCACGACGCTCATCACGAACAGGTGGAGGTACTGCATCGGCCGCCGGGGCAGCTCCTGGCGGGCGATGGCGACGACGGCGGCCAGGAAGACGGCGCCGATGAGCAGCCGGCCCGAGATCAGCGTCAGGGGTGGCAGGCTCCCGAGCCCGATCTTGATCCACAGGTACGAGGAGCCCCAGAAGAAGCCGAGGGCCAGGAACGGGATCCACACCCAGGCCGTGCTCTTCTGCATCGCGGGATGATAGCCGCCGCCGGAGGGGCCACGATGGGTCCCCGGCGACGGTAGGCTTGGCGGCGCATGGCAACCATCGCCCCGGATCCCGACGCCCCCGCGCTCGCCGGTGACCCGGTCGCCCTCGCGCGCCGGCTGTGCGCCATCTCGCCCGATGCCGCGGCACGCCCCGGCGAGGTGCGCGTCGTCCACGCCCCGGGCCGCGTGAACCTGATCGGGGAGCACACCGACTACAACGAGGGGTTCGTGCTGCCGGTCGCGATCGACCTGGGCATCGCGATCGCGGTCCTGCCGACCGACGACCGGCGGGTGGAGCTGACGCTGGCGGCGACGGGCGAGACGGCCGGTTTCGATCTCGACGTGATCGGCGAGCGCCGGGGCGGCTGGATCGACTATGTCGCGGGGACCGCCTGGGCGCTCGCGGAGGCGGGCGTCACCACCCGCGGCTTCCGGGGCCTCCTGGCATCGGACCTGCCCCAGGGCTCCGGGCTGTCGAGCTCGGCCGCGCTCGAGCTCGCATCGTCGCTCGCCCTCTCGGGCGGTGAGCCGCCGGCGCTGGACCGGATGACGCTCGCCCGCACGGCCCAGCGGGCCGAGAACGCCTATGTCGGGGTCAACTGCGGGCTGATGGACCAGTTCGCGAGCGCCTTCGGCGAGCCGGGTCACGCGCTCCTGCTGGACTGCCGCACGCTGGACGCACCGCGCGATCCCGCTCGTGGACCCGGAGCTGGCGCCTGGTCGCGTGCCACTCGGGGTCGCCGCGCCGCCTGGAATCGTCGGCCTACAACGAGCGTCGCTCGCAGTGCGAGGCCGCTGTCGCGGAGATCGCCCGGACCGAGCCCACCGTGACCGCGCTGCGCGACGTGACCCCGGCGATGCTGGAGGCGGCCCGGCCGCGCCTGGATCCCCTGGTCGCCGCACGGGCCGAGCACATCGTCCACGAGAACGCGCGGGTGCTGGAGGCCGCAGCCGCGCTCGAGGCGGGGGACCTGGCCGGGCTGGGCCGCCTGTTCTACGCGAGCCACGCGTCGATGCGCGACCTGTTCGGGATCAGCAGCCCGGAGCTCGACGCGCTGGTCGAGATCGCGAGCGAGGTCGACGGCGTCATCGGGGCCCGGCTCACGGGCGCGGGCTTCGGTGGCTGCACGATCAACCTGGTCCGCCGGGCCGCCGTCCCCTCGCTGCGGGAGGCGGTCCTTCGCCGGTATCCCGCGCGAACAGGCCTTGTCCCTCGGGTGTTCGAGGTCGCCGCCTCGCCCGGCGCCCGGCGCATCGCCTGAGCCCAGTTGGAGGTCACGCCCGTGCCCGACGCCCCGAACCGGCCGACCGACGAGTCCGTCGCCGCGCTCGACGCCGAGCCCCACCGGCGTCGCAACGCCCTGACCGGCGGCTGGGTGCTGGTCTCCGCGGGTCGCACGAAACGGCCCTGGCTGGGCGCCGAGGAGCCGGAGCCGCCCGAGGAGCGGCCCGAGCACGACCCTGGCTGCTACCTGTGTCCCCGCAACACGCGCGTCACCGGTGACGTGAACCCCGACTACCCGACGACGTTCGTGTTCACCAACGACTTCGCGGCGCTTCGCCCGGACACGAGCGACGAACGGGTGGGGGAGGGCCTGTTCCGGGCCGAGGGCACCCGCGGGACGTGCCGGGTCGTGTGCTTCTCGCCGCGCCACGACGTGACCCTCGCGGGCATGGATGCGGCCTCGATCCGCCGGGTGATCGACGTCTGGGCGGAGCAGACGACCGAGCTCGGCGAGCGCTTCCCGTGGGTCCAGGTGTTCGAGAACCGGGGGGCCGCGATGGGCGCCAGCAACCCCCATCCGCACGGCCAGATCTGGTCGGGCGATGCGCTCCCGGTCGAGGCCGAGCTCGAGGCGGCCCGTCAGCGGGAACACCTCGAGGCGACCGGATCCCGGCTGCTCGCCGACTATGCCGCGGCCGAGCGAGGCGGCCCACGCGTCATCCGGGACCAGGACGGCTGGCTCACGCTGGTTCCGTTCTGGGCGTCGTGGCCGTTCGAGACGATGCTGGTGCCCGCTGGCACCGGCCCCCCGCCTCGCCGACCTCGACGACGCCGGCCGCGACGGGCTGGCGGGTGCCCTGCGGGATCTCAACCGGCGCTACGACGCCCTGTTCCGCAAGCCGTTCCCGTTCTCGATGGGCTGGCACCAGGCCCCGTTCGGTCTCGATCTCGAGGCTGCCTGGCAGCTCCACGCCCACTTCTATCCGCCGCTCCTGCGAGCGAGCGTCCGCAAGTTCATGGTCGGCTACGAGCTCCTCAGCGAACCCCAGCGCGACCTCACGCCCGAGGAGGCCGCGGAGCGGCTGCGCGACGTTCACGGCTGAACCACGCCACCGCCGGCCGGGTGGCGAGGCCGACGGACGCTCGGCCGGTACGATGGACCGGCACGAACCCGAGGAGGCACCATGCAGCTCTGGGGCGGACGGTTCGGCGATGGGCCGGACGCGCGGATGGCGGACTTCACGCGCTCGATCGAGATCGATGCCGAGCTGGCGCTCGACGACATCGCGGGCTCGATCGCGCACGTCCGGGGGCTGGGCCGCGCCGGGCTGCTCACCGAGGACGAGGCGCAGGTCCTCGAGCGCGGTCTCGTCTCGCTGCGGGACGACGTCGTGGCCGGCAGCGTCGCCTGGGACCCGGCGCTCGAGGACGTCCACATGAACCTCGAGACGATGCTCACCGAGCGGGTGGGCAGCGTGGGCGGAAAGCTCCACACCGGACGCTCCCGCAACGACCAGGTCGCCACGGACGTTCGCCTCTGGACGCGCCGGGCCTGCGATCGCCTCGACGCCGGGATCGTCGGCATGGAGCGTGCGCTGGTGGACCTCGCCGAGCGCGAGGGGGACGCCGTCCTGCCCGGGACCACCCACATCCAGCCCGCCCAGCCGGTCCTGCTCGCCCACCACCTGCTCGCCTACGTCGAGATGCTCGAGCGGGACCGGGGGCGCATCGCCGATGCACGCTCGCGCCTCAACGTCTCGCCGCTGGGCGCCGGTGCCCTGGCCGGCGCCGGCTACCCGCTCGATCGCGAGACGACCGCGGCCGACCTGGGCTTCGACGGCGTGACCGGCAACTCGCTCGACGCCGTCTCCGACCGTGACTTCGTGGTCGAGGTGCTCGCGGCCGCCGCGCTGGCCATGGTGCACCTGAGCCGCCTGGCGGAGGAGATCACCTGGTGGTCCAACCCGCGCTTCGGGTTCGTCCGGGTCGCCGACGCCTTCTCGACCGGGTCGTCGATGATGCCCAACAAGAAGAACCCGGACCCCGCCGAGCTGGTGCGCGGCCGGGCCGCGGCGACGATCGGCGCCCTGGCCGGGATGCTGGCCCTGCTCAAGGGGCTGCCGCTTGCGTACCAGCGCGACCTGCAGGAGGACAAGCCGCCGCTGTTCGCCGCCGTGTCCACCCTGGACGCCTCGCTCGCCGTGATGGCGGGCCTCGTCGAGACGCTCGCGATCGACCGGGCGCGGATGCAGGCGGCCGCCGAGGAGGGCTACACGACCGCGACGGCCCTCGCCGACGCGCTCGTGAGGCAGGGCGTGCCGTTCCGGGCGGCCCACCACATCGTCGGAGGCCTGGTCGGGGGCGCCGAGGCCGAGGGCATCCCGACGCTCGCCGAGCTGCCCGACGAGGCGATCCGGGCGGCCCTCGACGGCAGCGATGATCCCGTCGCCCGGGACCTCGCCCATCGGCGCGGGATCGCCGGTCAGCTCCGGGGTGCCGCGACGCTGGAGGGGTCGCTCGCGGCCGCGGACGTCACGGGCGGGACGGCGCCGGGGCGGGTCGCGGCAGCCTTGGCGGCCGCGAAGGAGCGCCTGGGCGCCTGAGCGCTGGCGCCGGTCACGCGACCGGCGGCGCCGCGGATCAGACCTCCAGGGTCGTCGCGATCGCCAGGTCGCGGACCAGGTGCGGATCACGAGCCCACGGCCGGGCCAGGATCACGTGCACCTCGGCCGCGGCGCGCCCGTGCGGCAGGTCGATCGTGGGCAGCGCGACGTCCGGCAACGTGGCTGCGAACTCGAGCACCTGGTCCGTCGCGAGCTCCATCGTCGGCGCGACGACGGCAGACCACGGGACCAGCGTCTCGCGGAGCCCGCCCGAGACCGTGGCCTCCACGGCGACCCGGAGCTCCACGCGGATCTCCTGGAGCCGCATCGGCGCACCAGGACGCAGCGTCAAGCGGCCCCGGAATACCTCACCCGGCACCAGCGGCACGGGCTCCAGCCAGATCGTGCCGGTCACCTCGCCTGCCTGCGCGTCGGCGGCCTCGTACAGGGCGAACTCGCCCACGTGGACGACGCCCGCGCGGAGGAGCGCCGTGGGCTGGAGGACACGGACCGGCACCTCGATGGAGGCGTCCATGCCGCCCGCGACGTCCAGCTTCGCCTCCACTATCCAGTCCACGCCCGCGACCTTCGCCTCGAGGGTCGCGGGTCCGAGCCCTGGCACCGGGAGCTGGAATGGGTGTGTCTGCATCTCACCTGCAGCCAGCGTGATGGACGATGCCAGCATCATCGGAACCGACGGCATGTCCTGGTGGCCCGTGTGGGTCTCGGTCCGAGAGTGCCCGTCGGCGTCCGTCGTGGTGGTCTCGTACCGCCAGTGCTCCCTGCCCCGGAGGGTGACGACCAGGCCGCGGGCCTCGACGCCACGTTGCGCCGTGACGGTGACCTGACCGTCCACCAGCCGTCCTGGCAACAGCCGGTCGCGAGCCAGCTCCAGGCGCCAGGCGACACCACCGTCGGTGCGTTCCCAGACTGGCATGGTTGGGCGGTCCTCCACGTGCCGGGTCCTGCTGCCGGCCCGGCGTCCTGCGTCGACGTCGCGGGTCGGTGATCGGGGCCAAGGGTATCGGTCGTGCGGGCCGGGCACATCGGTCGAATCACCGATGACGGACCGGGTGCGGCCCGCCACCGTGGCGCCATGGCATCGGCACGGTGCCCGACATGGAGGTGACGAATGGCGCAGTACATGGACGTTCACGACGGCTTCTTCGGCGTCACCGCCGAGCAGCTGCGCGAGGCCCACGACCGGGACCTTGCGATCGAGCGTAGCGAGGGCGTGCATTTCGAGCGCGCGTGGCTCGATCCCGAGGCCGGCAAGGTGTTCTGCCTCGCGACCGGGCCCTCGAAGGAGGCCGTGATGCGGATCCACGAGCGGGCCGGACACCCGACGCCAGAGGTCTACGAGCTGACGGTGGAGGTCTGAGCGGCCAACCGATGGTCGCTCACCGATGAGCAGGAGGACTGAACTGATGACGCACTCACGCGCAACGAAGGCAGCGAGGCTCGGCGCGGCGGTCGCCGGGGCGGCGATCGTCCTGAGCCTGGGGGCCGGAGCCGTGTTCGCCGGCGAGATCACAGGCAACGGCAGGCTGCTCGAGGTGCAGGGCCGTTCCGAATGTGCCTTCTCAGGCCAGGAGGACCTGCAGTTCTACCTCGACGACGAGAACACGATCCAGAAGGTCGAGCCGACGAGGGGAGATCCCGGGCACGCGCAGTCCTGGGGACAGATCCCCCGGGAGGTCAGGGACTACCTGACCTCGATCGGGCTGCACCCAAGCGTCGCCTGCAACCCGAGTAGGGCCACCGCCGGGCACTAGATCGGCCGGTCCGCGCCTCTGCGGCCCCGGTTCCCCGTTCGCGGGCGGACCGGGGCTGGCGCGCGTCCCGGCGGCATTGGCGAGGGGACCGAGCCGTCAGCGGCGCGCGGCGAGGACAGGGGCCGGGGAAGGTTCGGTGGCTGCCGCCGGCCGGACCGTCATCACCCAAGCGGCGATCTCGGATCGCCGGCTCGCGTCGAGCTTGGCCAGGATGTGCTCCACGTGGGCGCCCACGGTCCTGGGCGACAGGTGCAGGCGGCGCGCAACCTCGACGTTGGTCAGGCCCTCGGACACCAGGCCGGCGATCTCGAACTCGCGCGAGGACAACGGCCTCCACGGCTCCTCCTCGGCACCGCGGCTGCGCGCGAGCCTGGTGAGCTCCTCGGTGCGATCGAGCAGCGGAGGGCTGTCCAGGCGCGTGGCCATGGCGCGCAGATCGCCAAGGATGGGGAGCGCCGCGCCCTGGCGGTTCGCCCGGATCAGGCACGCGGCGAGGTCGAGCCTGGCCCACGCCGCCTCCCAGGTGCGAGGGCGCGCATCCCAACCCTCGATCGCGTCCTCCAAGGCCACCCGGGCAGCCACCGTCGACCCCGCAGCGAGACGGACGAGGCCATCGCCGTGCTCGAGGGCGGGGCGGGCGAGCGTCTCCCAGGCCGACAACATCGACCTCGTCCTCGACAGCCACCGGTCCGCGGCATCCGGTCTGCGGGCCGCCAGCTGTGCCCGGACACCCGTGACGACGAACGGGACCAGCAGCGCCCGCTCACCCGTCTCGTCGGCGAGCTCCAGCGCTTCCTCACAATGCCCGGCGGCGACGGCAGGTTCGCCGGCGACCAGGGCGGTCTCGGCAAGGCCCCATAGCGCGGGCAGGACGAGCTCGACCTCCTCGCTTGCGCGACCGATCGCGAGCGATGCCTCCAGCAGGTTCCGGGCCTGCTCCACGTGCCCTCGGCCGAAGGCGACGTAGCCGAGCGCGTCGCGCGAGCCGAGCGTGCCCCGCCGGCTGCCGCGCTCCACCAGCTCGATCTCGGCGGCGCGGATCGCGTCGTCCCAGCGGCCCTGTGTCCAGGCGATGTGCGCCGACGTGGCCGCGAGGACGTGCCGGCAGTACGACTGCTCGATCTCGTTGGCGTACCGCAGGCCCTCCCGAAGGCCGATCTCGGCGGTCGCGTAGTCCATCACGCGGATCGCGGTCGCGGTTGCCCATCGGTACGCGGTGACGCCGGTCCCCTCCAGCCGGGAATCGCGGGCGCCCCTGGCGATCCGGAGCATGGCGTCCAGCCCGGTGCTCGCGCGGCCGGCGAGGACATCCACGGTGGCCGCGACGTAGTCGATGTCACGCGTGTCAGAGCCGCCCGACGCGAGCCACAGGGATCGCGCCTCGTCAAGGAGCTCCGCGGCCTCGTCGAGCTGGACCCGGTCGAGTCGGACCAACGCCTGGAACAGGCGGAGGTCGGACAGCGTTGCGTTCCGCTCGGGCGTGTCCGGCAGGTCCCGGAGCTCAGCCTCCGCCTGGTCGAGCAGGTGGAGGCGCTCCGACGCAGGGCGGACGTCCCGGCGCGCGACGCCGGCCTCGCTGATCAGGGCCGCTGCCGCTGCAACCGGCCGGCCGGCCTCGAGGTACCAGCGGCGCGCGAGCCTGGCTGTCTCGACCATCACGGCCACGTCGTCCACGGCGGAGGCCGCCTCGTGGTAGCCGTCATACAGCTCGGCGCGCTCGATTGCCGGGAGATCCTTCGGGAGGTTCGCGGCGGCCCTGGCATACAGCTCGAACGACTCGCGTCGACTGGTGATCGCAGCGGCCGCCCGCGCGCCGGCGAGCGCGGCGCGGAACGCCTGGGCCTTCAGGCCGGCGCGCTCGAAGTGAACCGATGCATGCACCTCCGACGCGCCGGCCAGCCCGGCGCCGAACTCCCCGGCCCGCGCGTGCAGCCGCCGCAGCTCGGCGACCGGGACGCTGTCATACAGCGCGTCGCGCAGGAGCTGGTGCCGGAAGTCGAAGTAGCCGCGATCGAGGAAGTCGAAAGGGTAGAGGAACGAGCTTGCGACCAGCTCCTGGAGGGGAGCATCAAGGTCGCTCAGCGGCCGGTCGAGCACACCCGCCACCACCTCCGGGACGAAGCACCGCCCGATGACCGCGCCGGCGTGTGCCACCGCCCGCGCGTCCGGTGACAGGCGTGCCGCGCGGGCCAGGATCGCATCCTCGATGGTGTCGGGGACGACGGCCTCCCGGATCGCACGACCGCTCTGCCTGGCGTCCTCGCCCAGCGCCCCGAGGAGCTCCTCGATGTGGAGTGGGATGCCGTCGGTTCGCTGGTACACCGCCTTCACCATCTCCCGCGGGGCTGGAAGGCCGGTGCCCAGGATGAGCGTCGCCACCAGCGCGGTCTGGTCGTATGTCAGCGGGCTCAGGCGGGCCTCCTCGGCAAGCCGCCCGTTGAGCAGCCGTGCACGCCACTCGCGCTGGTACGAATCGACCGGGAGCTCGTCGGTGCGATAGGAGCCGACAAGCAGGAGGGGGGTGTCCCGACCCAGCCGCGCCAGCTCGCCGATGACCTCGAGGCTGATCTCGTCGGCCCACTGGAGGTCCTCGAATGCGAGCAGCGTCGGTATGTCGACGCTTGTGATGATCCGCTCGGCAAGGTCGCGGACCAGCAGCCGACGCGATCCCAGCTCGTCGCCACCACGTCCACCCCGGATCGCCAGCAGCTCGTCGCCCAGCTCACCGAACGCCGCCTCGCGCCGCATCGTCCGGGCGAGGTCGAAGATCGATGCCAAGGGCACCTGGCGATCCTGTGGGGCAAGGTCACCCTTCGAGATCCGGAACCCGGCGCCCGCCGCCTTGCGCAGGATCGCGCCCAGCAAGCGCGTCTTGCCGACGCCAGCCTCGCCGGCCAGGAGGAGCAGCTCGCCATGACCGGCGGCGGCGTCGGCCAGCCGGCGCTCGGCCAGCTCCAGCAGATCGTCGCGACCGACCAGGATCGGGCTCAGGAGGGGACGCACCTGGCTCATCGTGCTCGGAGTGTACGACCGCCGTCCACGGTCGCATCGGGAGAATGACCCATCTGCCCGGCAGCGGCCGGTGCTCGCCCTTGGGCCGCCGGCCGCTCCCCGGCCTCCGCCCCGTCGATGACCGCGCTACGATCCGGGCATCGTTCTGGAGGACCTCGCGTGCTCACCCTCGACACCATCCGCGCGGCGCCCAAGGCGCTGCTCCACGATCACCTCGACGGCGGGCTCCGGCCGGCGACGATCATCGATCTCGCCCGCGAGCACGGCTACCGGGACCTGCCGACCCACGACGTGGACGACCTCGCCGCGTGGTTCCGGCGCGGCGCCGACCGCAAGAGCCTCGAGCTCTACCTCGACACCTTCACCCATACCGTGGGCGTGATGCAGCATCCGGATGCGATCGCGAGGGTCGCCGCCGAGTGCGCCGAAGACCTGGCCGCGGACGGCGTCGTGTACGCGGAGGTCCGCTTTGCCCCCGAGCTCTCAACCCGGGCCGGCATGACCCCGGACGAGGTCGTGCAGGCCGTCCTCGAGGGCTACCGCATCGGGATGGAGCATTCGGCGCGCGACGGTCACCCGATCGTGGTCCGCGCCCTGCTCACGGCGATGCGGCAGGAGGCCCACTCGATGGAGATCGCCGAGCTCGCGATCCGCCACCGGGACGACGGCGTGGTGGGGTTCGACATCGCCGGCCCCGAGGCGGGCTATCGGCCGACGCGCCACCTGGCCGCCTTCGAGCACGTCCGGCGCGAGAACTTCCACGTCACCATCCACGCCGGCGAATCGTTCGGGTTGCCGTCGATCTGGGAGGCGCTCCAGATCTGCGGCGCGGAGCGGCTGGGCCACGGGCTCCGGATCATCGACGACATCACGGTGGAGCCCGACGGAACGGCGCACCTCGGCCGACTGGCCGCGTTCGTGCGCGACACCCGGGTGCCGCTCGAGCTGTGCCCCACCTCCAATGTCCACACGGGCGGGGTGGCTTCGGTCGCCGACCATCCGATCGACCTCCTGCGGCGGCTCCGCTTCCGGGTCACGGTCAACACCGACAACCGGCTGATGAGCGGGGTCTCGGTCTCGAGCGAGTTCCAGGCGCTCGACGAGGCATTCGGGCTCGACCTCGACGAGATGCGGTGGCTGACCATCAACGCCCTCAAGTCGGCGTTCATCCCGTTCGACGAGCGCCTGTACCTGATCGACGAGGTCGTCAAGCCGGGCTATGCCCGGCTGCAGCAGACGGAAATGGAGTGGCCCCCTGGCTGAGCTCGAACGCACCTTCACGGTCCTCTCGGGAGCGGACGCCGCCTTCGACTTCCTCGCGGACCCGATCCACCTGCCCGAGTACGTCTCGACCATGCGGCTCGAGGACTCGACCGCGGTCGAGGGCGAGCTCGATCCCGACGCCGACCTCGCCGAGCGCGCCGGGGCGCCCGAGGCGGGCTTCGTGGCCGACCGGGCGACGCGGCGGATCACCTGGGGCCGGCCGGGGGCCGACTACGGCGGATCGATCACCGTGGAGGCCGGGACGTCGAGCTCGTGCAGCGTGACCATCCGCCTGCGCACGCGCGACGACGCCGACGCTGACGAGGTGGCCCGGATCGTGGACCAGGCCGTGTCCAGCCTCCGCCGCCTGCTGGTCCGCCGCTAGCGCCGGGCCGCCCGCCCTATTCGATCGGGGCGAAGATCTCCGTTCGCCAGGTCTCGGGGTCCGGGTCGGTCTCGGGATCCGACCAGTAGACCTCCCACATGGACCCGGTCGTCCGCAGGCCGAGCTCGCCGAGCCAGCGGGTGAGGAGCCCGTAGGTCTGCGCTAGACCGTCGTACGGGCCGACATGGACCACCGAGGCGACGCGTCCGCCGGGCAGTCGCCCGGCGACGACCCGGCCGACATCGGGAGCCGGCCGCAGCACCGGGAAGCCGACCTCGGCGCGGATCCGCGGCTCGAAGGCGAGGTACCGGGCGAACGGTGGCCCGGCAAGCTCGACGCCGGCCGCCTCCATCGCGGCCGCGACCTCGCCGATGGCGTGGCCGATGGCATCGGGGAACTCGTCCTGCGCCACGTCGAGCGGGACGACGGCCGTCTCGCGCATCGGGAGACGGTGGATCTCGGGCTCCGCGTGCGCGCGCTCGGCCACCGGTTGCGGATCTTCGATGGCTGGGTGCTGCAGGTCGGTCATCGCGTCCTCCTCGCCGGAACGCTGCACCCGCAACCGGGTGGGCGCCAGTAGCCCGTGGTGCATCGCGAGGGGGCGGTTCGGCCCGATTGCCCGCGGTTCGGCCCGTCGCCCGCGGTTCGGCCCGCGGCGCTGCCCGGTCTGCGCCTGCGCGCCGCGGTCACGCGAGGGGCAGCGCCACCACGAAACGGGACCCGCCAAAGCCGTTCTTCTCGATCCAGACCCGGCCGCCCATGGCCTCCATCAGCCGGCGCGCCGCGAACAGCCCGATCCCCGACCCGCGGGACCGGGCCCGGTCCACGCGGACGTAGGGCTGGAACACGGCATCCCAGTCCTCGATCGGGACCCCCGGGCCGTCGTCGGTGATGTAGACGTGGATCTCGTCGGCGGTCCGCCAGACGCCGATGGAGACCCCCTGGTCCGGGGGCGCGTACTTGGCCTCGTTGTCGAGCAGGTGCTCCAGGACCTGGCGGAAGCGCGCCTCGTCGCCCAGTGCCACGAGTGCATGCCCCGGTGGCGCCCAGCGCACGGCGCGGGTCCGGAGCAGCAGCGCGAGCGTGCCGACGGTCTTGTCGATGTTGGCGACGACGTCGAACGGCTCGCGTCGCAGCCCGGTCAGCCCTTCACCGCGCACCGACGCGAGGATCGAGTCCACGAGGCGGTCCATCCGGGTGACCTGGTCGACGGCGCCCGCCCGCCAGCTCTCGGCCACGTGCGCGGAGGGGCCGGCATCGTTCGCTCCCGCCGCGTCAGCCAGCAGATCGACATAGGCGCGAACCACGGCGAGGGGCGTACGCAGCTCATGGGTGACGACCGCGAGCAGCTCCGCCCGCGCCGCGTCCAGCTGCGAGAGCCGGTCGAGCTGGGCGTTCGCCTCGGCCTGCATCCGGCCCTTCTCCACGATCCCTGCCAGGAGCGCCGCGATCGTCGCCAGGAACTCGATCTCCTCGGGCGCGAAGTCGCGTGCGGCGGTGGTCTGGACGTTGAGCACGCCCACCACCTGCTCATCCCACACCAGCGGCATCGAGAGCATCGCGCGGAGGCCGGCGGTGTCGAAGCCGCGGACCCAGCTGAAGCGCTCGTCGCTGGTCACGTCACGTGACACGACGGGAGTCCGGCTCTCGGCCGCGCGACCGGTGATGCCCTGGCCCATCGAGAGGCTGACCAGGCCGACCTGCGTGCGGTCGAGGCCGTTGGTGGCGGCGAGCATCAACGTCCGCCCATCCCGATCCAGCAGGTAGAACGAGCAGACCTCGACGCCCATCGCGACCGTCGTGCGGTCGACGACGGTGTGCATCAGCTCGTCCCAGTCGCGCGCATGGGTCGCGAGCTGCGCGAACTCGTACAGGAACGCCAGCTGGTCAACCACGCCGCTGGGCACCGCGGAGGTGTCCCGGCTGCTCGGCTTCCGGCTCCGGCGCGGCGCTCGACCGGCGGGGGACGCCGGCGGCTCCGGAGGCGGGGTGCCCGGGTCGGGCTCGGGATCGTTCACGGTCCGGAGCCTACGGCATCGGATGCGCCGCCGCCCGGCGATCCGGGTCCTCAGCCGGGGACGGCCTCGCCCTCCGCGATGGTCGTCGGCAGGTCCGCGAGGAGCGGATCCGTCCAGGTCCACGCCGCCCCGTGATGCTTGCCGACCCCGCCGTGCCGGGCCGCCTCGACACGGAGCGGCAGCCCGAAGATCTCGATGAAGCCCACCGCTGACGCGTGGTCGAAGGCATCGCCCTCGTCGTACGTCGCGAGGTTCTTGTCGTACAGCGACAGCGGTGAGCGGCGACCCACCACCACGGCCTGACCGTGGTCGAGCCTGATCCGCACGTCACCCGACACGACCCGCTGCGAGCTCATCGCGTAGGTGCGCAGGTCGCGCGACAGGGCGCTGAACCACAGGCCGTCGTAGATGATCTGGGCCAGCTCGTCGGCGACCAGCCGGTTGAACCGCAGCTGCTCTTTGCTGAGCACCAGGCCCTCGAGGGCGTGGTGGGCGGTCTGCAGGATGACGGCGGCGGGCGCCTCGTAGATCTCGCGGCTCTTGATGCCCACCAGGCGGTCCTCGACGTGGTCGATCCGGCCCACCCCGTGCGCGCCGCCCAGCTCGTGGAGCCGCTCCACCAGCTCCACGCTGTCCAGCCGCTCATCGTTGATGGACACCGGGATGCCACCCTCGAAGCCGATCACGATCTCGACCGGGTCGGGCGCGTCGCCCGGTGCCACGGTCCACTCGTAGGCATCCGGCGGCGGCGTGACCCACGGGTCCTCCAGCACGCCGGTCTCGCACGAGCGACCCCAGAGGTTGACGTCGATCGAGTACGGGGAGGCCCGGGTGATCGGGATCTCGATCCCGCGCTCCTGCGCGTAGTCGATCTCCTGGTCGCGCGACAGCCCCATGCCGACCCGCATCGGGGCCACGACCTGCAGACCGGGATCGAGGGCATGAACGGCCACATCGAACCGGACCTGGTCGTTGCCCTTGCCGGTGCAGCCGTGGGCGACCGCGTCGGCGCCCTCCTTCTGGGCGACCTCGACGAGGAGCTGGGCCAGCAGCGGCCGGGCGAGCGCCGTGGCGAGCGGGTAGGCGCCCTGGTAGACGGCGTTGGCCTGCAGTGCCCGCCAGACGTACTGGCTGATGAACGTCTCCCTGGCGTCCACGACGTAGGCCTTCGACGCCCCGGCCGACATCGCGCGGCGCTCGACGCCCTCGCGGATGGATCCGCCGCCGAGATCGACGGTCAGCGTCACCACCTCGGCGCCGTACTGCTCCTTGAGCCAGGCGACGGCGACCGACGTATCGAGTCCGCCGGAATAGGCAAGCACGACCTTCTTCATCGGGACAGGGCCTCCGTGGGAGTGGGCACCCCGGCGGGTGCGTTCAGGGCGTCGAACCGCGCGAGCCAGCCCGTCAGCGAGGGCTCGTCGGGGAACAGGACGATCAGCGTGTTGTCGCCGGCGACGGTGCCCACGAAGCCTTCGAGCGTGGACTCCTCGATGGCCTGGGCGATCACGTTGGCCGTGCCGGGCTGGCCGTTGAGGACCAGGATCAGGCCGCTCCGCCCGACGGTCACCGGGATGTCGGCGAGGATCCGGCGCAGCCGCTGGTCGGATGCCGGCTGGCGGGCGCCGATGGCCTCGGGCACCACGTAGACCGAGTGCTCGCCGCGCATCACCTTGGCCAGCCCGAGCTCCGCGATGTCCCGGGACACCGTGGCCTGGGTGACCTCGAAGCCCAGCTGCGACAGCTCGGCGACCAGCTCGCCCTGGCTGGCAACGGGATGGGCAGCGACGAGGCGCCGGATCGCGGCGTGGCGGTCGCGCTTCACGATCATCGGCGCCCGCTCCCGCCGGCGGGCCCGATCGCGGTGGGCGCGCTCCCGGCGTGGGCGCGAGCGCTGACGCGGGTCCCGAACGTCGGGTCGTCGAGCGCGCGAACCAGCGCCCCGGGCACGGAGCCGTCGGCGATGATCGCCTCTGAGCCCTCCCACGAGAGGGCCGCGAGGGCGGCCCGCACCTTGGGCACCATGCCGCCCCGGATGGTGCCGTCCGCGATCAGTGCCTCCGCCTCCTCGGGCGTGATCGAGTCGAGGCGGTTGCCCGCCGCGTCGCGGATCCCGTCCACGTCGGTCAGCAGGACCAGCTGCCTGGCGCCGAGGCCGGCCGCGAGCCCGGCGGCGGCATCGTCGGCGTTGACGTTGCAGACGATGCCCTCCTCGTCGCGGGCGAGCGGGGCGACGACCGGGACCTGGCCGCCCACCATCAGCGAGTCCAGGAGGTCGCGGCGGACCCCGGTCACGGTGGCGACGAGGCCGACGTCGGGGAGGCGGCGGCCGATGAGCAGCCCGCCGTCCACGCCCGACAGCCCCACGGCGTCGCAGCCCGCGTCGCGCAGGGCCGCCACGAGCTCGCTGTTGACCACGCCGCGCAACACCGCGGCGGCAACTTCGAGCGCCTCCGGGTCGGTCACCCGCAAGCCATTCTCGAAGTGGGTCTGGACGCCCAGCCTCTCCAGCCACTCGGTCATCCGCTTGCCGCCGCCGTGGACCACGACGATCGGCCGGTGGCGGGCCACCCGGGCGATCTCGGCCAGCATCTGGCGCTGCTCGGCCAGCGTCGTCCCGCCGAGCTTGACGACGATGATCTCGCTCACGTCGTGTACTCCGAGTTCTCCGTCACGTAGCCCTCCGTGAGCGGGCAGCCGAACGCTTCGCCGGTCCCGGTGCCCAGCCCGAGATCGATGCGGATGAGGACGTCGTCGGTGTCCATGGCGACCCGGGCCGCGGCCTTGTCGATGTCGGCCGGACCGCCGGCCGGTCCGTCGTAGGCGAGGTGGCCGGCGATGGCGATCCGCATCCGGTCCGGGTCCACGGCGGCCGGTCGGCCGGCGCGTGCCGCGGCCTCTGTGGCCGGCACTTCGGCCGCCTCGAGGACGGCGGCCTCGGCGGCACAGGCATTGCCGGCAGCCCCGGCGATCCGGCCCCAGTTCGCATCCTTGCCGTGGATCGCGGCCTTGACCAGCGCGGAGCTGATCACCGCGCGCGCCACGGCCCGGGCGTCCGCGTCGTCCGCCGCGCCCGAGACCTGGCAGGTGATCAGCGATGAGGCGCCCTCGCCGTCGCGGGCCTGCTGGCGGGCGAGGTCCCGCGCGACGGCCTCGAGCGCCGCGGCCAGCACAGCCCGGGCCACCGGGTCGTCGTCCGGGGAGGCCGCCCCAGCTGCGCCGGAGGCAAGCAGGAACACGGTGTCGTTGGTGCTGGTGTCGCCGTCGACCGACAGCTGGTCCCAGGTCGTCGCGGACGCGCGCCGGAGGAGACCGCGCAGGGTCGCCGGGGATGCGGTGGCGTCGGTCAGGACCACGGCCAGCATCGTGGCCATCCGCGGGTGGATCATCCCCACGCCCTTGCAGATGCCGGTCACGGTGACCGGGACCGTCCCTCCGCCGGCCGCGGGAACATCGACGGTCACGGTTGCCATCTTGGCCGCCGAAATCGGTGGTGCACAGGGAGACCGCCGCGCTCACGAGGGCCTCGTCGGTCGCGGCCAGCTCGCCGCTGCCTGCGACCCGTTCGACCTCGCCCGTCACGGTGGCGAGCGGGAGCCGCACGCCGATCACCCCGGTGGACAGGTGGAGGACCTCCGTCGGGTCGCAGCCCAGCGCCGCCGCGACGGCCTCACCGATGGCCGCCTGGTCCGCGTCGCCACCGGGTCCCGTGGCCGCATTCGCGCTGCCCGAGGTCGCCACGATCGCCCGCGCGTAGCCGCAGGCGGCCGCGGTCCCACCCGTGGCCTGGAGGTTGGCGAGCGAGAGCCGAACCGGCGCCGCCGCGAACCGGTTGGGCGTGAACACGGCCGCCGCCGGGACCGCACCGTCGACCGCCGTCACCAGGGCGAAGTCCTGGCGCCCGGAGGCCTTGATGCCGGCCGTCGTGCCGGCCGCTGCGAACCCGGCCGGGATCCTCGCCGCGTAGGCCACCGCCGGTCGGTCGGCCGGGAGCGAGGCGACGAGCGGGTCGGATGTCCGGGTCACTGACGAGCCTTTCGTGCCGTGCGAGGGGCCGAGCTAGGGCGCGAGCGGCAGCTGGAGGAGGCCCGAGGGCTCGGGCAGCCCGTGGACCACGTTGAACGCCTGGATCGCCTGTCCCGCGGCCCCCTTGACCA
>CAVOXZ010000011.1:0-529521 GCA_963700555.1 uncultured Chloroflexia bacterium | reverse complement strand
CGCGGCTCGGCGCTCGAGGCCTGAGCCGACGCTACGTGGCGTTCGCGCCTTCATCGGACAGCGGCGAGCGACTGCCCCGCCGCCGGAAGGAGAGCGCCACGGTGATCGTGACCAGCATGATCGTGAGCGACACGGTGTTGGTGAGCATCATCGGCAGGTTGCCGAGCGCGGTCCCGTACGAGACCCAGGCCACGAAGCCGATGCACAGCATGGACAGGTAGCCGATCGACACGTCCCGGCTGGACCGCGTCTGGAACATCCGCCGGATCTGGAGCGTGGGCGAGATCCCCATCAGCAGGCCGGCGATCGTCGCCGCGACGGCCAGGTAGTCGGTCGTGGTCATGATCGATCGCCCCGGGCCCGCATCTCGGCCTTGCGCGCCCGCTTGCCGGCCTGGTAGTCGGCGAGCGCCTCTGCGGAGTCCACGTCGCCCAGCGTCGGGTGGGCCGGCACGACCTCGTCCCAGCCGGCGGGCTTGATCCCATAGCGCTTGCCGAGCAGCGCCACGATGGTCCCGGCCTTCATCTCGCCGATCCCGGGCAGCGCGATCAGGCGCGCGTGGAGGTCGCGTGCGTCGGCGGCCCCGGTCCAGACGCGCGAGGCATCGCCCGCGTACCCATCGGCGATCGCACCGCACAGCTGGCGGACGCGCTTGGCCATGTTGCCTGGGAAGCGGTGGAGCGCCGGCGGCGTCCGGAAGGCCGCCTCGAACGGCTCGAAGTCCATCGTCGCCAGCGTGGCGGCATCGAGCGTGCCGAGCCGTTGGCGCAGCTCAAGCGGTCCGGCGAAGGCCTTCTGGACGGTGACCTGCTGGTCGAGCGCAAAGCCGATCAGCAGCGCGAGAGGATCCTCGGCGAGGAGCCGATCGGCGTCGGGGTTGCCGGTGAACGGGAGGTGGTCGGGGGGGACGGGCAGACTCATGGCGCGCATCGTACGCGCCACTCCGCCACCCGCGCCGCAGGCGGGGCTAGGATCTGCCGATGACGAAGCCAGCCCCGTTCGCCGACACGCGCGGCACGCTCGCGGTCCGGTGCGGCCGCCTCCTGGACGTGGAGGCGGGCGAGACGATCCCCGGTAGAGTCCTGCTCGTCCGCGATGCCCGGATCGAAGCCGTCCTGTCCCCCGCCGACGGACTCCCGGACGGCACGCCCGTCATCGACCTGTCCGGCCTGACGGTCCTGCCCGGCCTGATCGACACCCACAGCCACCTCGTCGGCGAACCCCAGTCCGCGGGCGTCCCCGCCACGACCACGACGGGCGCCCAGGAGGCGTTCCTGTCCGTGCGCAACGCGCGGGTCACCCTCGAGGCCGGTGTGACCAGCGTGCGCGACCTCGGCACGTTCCGCGCATTCGTGGACTGCGCGCTCCGCGACACGATCGGTGCGGGCGAGCTGGAGGGGCCGCGGATGCAGTGCGCGGGCGCCTACATCACGGCGCCCTGGGGCGGTGGTGACGTGGTGGGTCTGGCGCCCGATATCCGGCTGCCCGAGGAGCTCCGGTTCGGCGTGGTCACCTCGCCGCTCGAGGTCCGAGACCGCGTCCGGCGGCTGCTGATCGGCGGCGCCGACGTGATCAAGCTCATCGGCACGGGCGCGGTCCTGACGCGCGGCGGCGTGCCGGGGGTGCCGGAGCTGTCCGAGGAGCAGATGCGGACCGCGGTGGAGGAGGCCGCGCTGTACGGCGCGTTCGTCGCCGTCCATGCGCACTCGTCGGAGGGCGCCCGCCGGGCGATCCGGGCCGGGGTCCGGTCCGTTGAGCACGGCTCGATGCTCGATCGCGAGACGATCCGGATGCTCGCCGACACGGGCACCTTCCTGGGCGTGGACCTGTACGACGGCGAGTGGGCGCTGGCGCCGGGCAATGCCGTGGGCTGGCCCGAGGACACGATGCGCAAGCTGCGCGAGACGATGGACACGGGCATCGCCGCATTTCGCTGGGCCGTCGAGGCCGGCGTGCGGATCACCTACTCGACCGACAGCGGCGTGTATCCGTACGGCGAGGTCACGCGACAGCTCGACACCTATGTCCGGTACGGGATGGCGCCCCTGGCCGCGCTCCGCGCCGCGACGGTGGTGGCGGCGGAGTGCATGGGCTGGGAGGACCAGGTCGGGACGCTGCGGCCGGGACGGTACGGCGATCTCGTCGCTGTTGACGGGGACCCGCTGGCCGACGTGCGCGTGACCGAGGCACCCGTGGTCGTGATGAAGGGCGGCCGCCTGGCGGTGGACCGGCGGGCAGTCGACCTGCGGGCGGTGGATCGGCCGTCGTGATCCTCGGGATCGACCACCTGGTGATCGCGGTGCGGTCGGTCGAAGGGGCCGCCGAGGTCCTGGGGCGCGATCTCGGGCTGGCGTTCACCGGCGGCGGGCGCCACGAGGCAATGGGCACCTACAACCGGCTCGCGTTCCTCGGCGACACGTACCTGGAGCTGATCGGCGTGTTCGATGCCGGGCTGGTGCGCTCCTCGACAGCGTTCAGGGTCGGCGGCGCCGCCCTGGCGCTGCTCGAGTCCGGACGGGAGGGACTGGCGACCTACGCCCTCGCGACCGACGATGCGACCGGGGACGTGGCGCGGCTACGTGCGTCCGGGTCGCCGATCGGGGACCCTGTCGCCGGCGCGCGCCAGCGGGATGACGGGGAGGTCGTGCGCTGGGTCACCGCGTTCCCGGAGCTGGGCCCAGGGCACGCCCCGTTCCTGATCGAGCACGAGCCTGTCGGCGTGGAGTGGGGTCCCGCTGCGCGCGTCGCACGTGCGGCGTTCCGGCATCCGCGCGCCGGTCGGGTGCGGCTGGTGTCGTTGGAGCTGCCCGTGGCTGATCCGGGACTCGTAGCCCGCGAGTACGGGACGGCGCTGGGCATCGCGTTCAGCGAGCGCTGGCGGGCGACGGTCGGCGAGCAGCACCTGGTCCTGCGCGAGGGCGAGGGCGAGCCGGTCGTGGAGCTGGCGGTCCGATCGGAGGAGCCCGGGGGCGCAGCGCGGGGTGCGTGGCCGCCCGAGGTGGTGCGGTTCGGCGTGCGATGGCAGGTCGTGCCTGCGGCTGCTTGACCGGCGCAATCCCGACCGCTGCGAGGCCGGCGTTCAGCAAGCACCTTCTCGCGCCTGGGGGTCTGCGCCCTGCCCTTCCCGCACCATCACCGGTGGTTGACCGCCCGGTGACTGACGCGGTCCCGCGCCGCCACCATCACTGGTGGTTGATCCGGATGCCACCGGTGCGGTCGGCCGCTGATCCGCATCCCACCAGCCTCCGCACCATGGCCGGTGGTCCGGAGGCCGGCTACCAGGTGCCGCCGGCCAATGCCGCTCACGTTTCCGGCGATCAACCACCGCACATGGTGCGGGACGGGATGGAGCGGCTAGCGCCGGCCCCGGACGCTCCAGCTCGGCCGTAGCCCGGTGAACGGCACGTCGTCGTCCAAGCGGCACCGGTTGCCACTTTGTGAGTGGGAGAACACAAAGTAGAAACTGGGCCTTGACATCTGATACACCACTGGCTAGTCTGTGGTCACGCGATACGAAAACAACCAATGCACCTGCCAAAAGGTGAAGGGAGGCTCAGCAATGTACAACCCGTTCCGCGAAGACCTGATGGCCACCCATGGCCTCCTCATCGACGGCCCGCAGGCGCGGGGCGTCCTGGCCACCGAGCCGCTGCGCCGTGACCTCGAGGTCCGGGTGGGAGCGCTTGCCCGCTTCCGCCGGTGGACCCTGCAGGTCGGCCGCATCCGCTTCGAGATGCACCTGGCCGGGAGCCGGTAGATGGCCCGCGACGTCATCTCCACCTGCCCCGTGTGCGAGGGCGAGCTGGCCATCACGCGCCTTCACTGCCGCACCTGCGGCACGGCGCTGGAGGGGGAGTTCGGGGTCGGCCGCTTCGGTCGGCTGTCCCGCGAGCAGCTCGCCCTCCTCGAGAGCTTCCTCCGCTCGCGCGGGAACCTCAAGGATCTCGAGCGGGAGCTCGGGATCTCCTACCCCACCGTCCGGGGCCGGGTCGAGTCGCTCCTTCGAGCGCTCGGCCTGGCCGACGGCGACGAGCCGCCTGCCGCCGATACCGAGGAGCCCATCGCGGCGCCCGGGCCGGTCCCGGTGGCCGATACCGCGGCCGACCGGCGCCGCGCCATTCTCGAGCAGCTCGCCCGCCATGAGATCTCGGCCGACCACGCGGCCGAGGCACTGCGAACGCTCGGCCAGGGCTGAGACATGGCCACCTACGTTCGGACCCAGACCATCGATCACCCCGTCGGCGAAGCCGGGCGGGTGTCCCTGGGCGTGACCGAGGGTGACATCCGGGCACGCGGGGTTCCCGGTGGCGACGCGCAGGTGCGCGCGACCTTCGAGATCCACGCCGGCTCCGAGGCCGAGGCGGACCGCATCTTCGGCGAGGTCCAGCTGCACGTGACCCGGGGCGAGGGCGAGCTCGCCGTCGGAGACGAGGGCAGTGGCCCCTCGCTCGGATCGATCGTGTCGCGCCTGTTCCGGGGCAACGGTCACGCCGAGGTCTCGGTCGAGGCGGATGTCCCCGCGGGGGCCCGGCTCAAGCTCACGTCTGTCTCCGCCGACGCCGAGGTGAGCGGGATGCGGGGCGACCAGCGCTACCGGACGGTGTCCGGCGACCTGCGGCTCACCGATCTCGGGGGCGCCATCAGCGTCGACGCCGTGTCCGGCGACGTGAGGCTGCGCAGCGATACGCCGGTCGCCGTCCAGGCACAGAGCGTGTCGGGCGACGTGTCGATCACGGCCCCGATCCTGCGTGCGCTGCGCGCGACGACCGTATCCGGCGACGTGGAGCTCGAGGGACAGCTCGACAGTCGAGGCGACTTCCGGGTCGAGACCGTCAGTGGCGACCTGGTCGTCGGTCTCGTCGGGAGCGCCGTCTTCGAGGTGCACGGCATCTCCACCGACGTCCGCAGCGAGCTGGATCACCGGCTCGAGGGTCAGGTTGACCGACGACGGCTGATCATCGGAACCGGTGGCCCGCGGGTCGCCTTCAACTCGATGTCCGGCGATGTCCGCGTCCGCCGGCCGCGGCGGATCACGCCGGTCGAGCCAGCCCCTGCACCGGATCGCGCCGCCGAGCTCGAGATCCTGCGCGCCCTCGAGCGGGGCGAGATCAGCGTGGACGAGGCGACCCGTCGCCTTGCCGGAGATGCGTGAGGTGAGCGAGGAGCTCGAGACCGTGCTCCGCCTGGTGAGCGAGGGCCGGCTGACGCCCGACGAGGCGGCGCCGATCGTCGAGGCGCTCAGTCGCGCGGAGGAGGCGGGGGGCCGTGAGCCGCGGCCGGCCTCCGGGTCGGCCGGCGACCGGACGGGCCGGGGCACGACGCGGGGTCGCCGCATGCGGATCCGCGTCAGCGAGGGCGGCCGGTCCGTCGTCGACGTGCGCGTGCCGCTCGCCTTCGCGGCGATGGCCGCGCGCATGGTGCCGGGCATCCCGGACAGCTACGCGGAGCTCATCCGGCAGGCCGTGGAGACGGACGAGGTCGGCCCGATCGTGGACACCGAGGACGACCGGGGCGATGCCGTGCTGATCACCATCGAGTAGCGGGCTGGCGATGCGACGCGCGTTCGGGTTCCGCGACTTCCGCCTCCTGTTCACGGGCGAGACCATCTCGGTCCTCGGCGACCAGTTCCACCTCGTGGCCCTGGCCTGGCTCACGCTCCAGCTGACGGGCTCGGGACTCGCGCTGGGCAGCGTGCTGATGGCGGCGGCGATCCCACGGGCGGTGTTCATGCTGGTCGGCGGAGCCCTGTCGGACCGCTGGTCGCCGCGGAGCCTGATGCTCTGGTCGAACACCGTCCGAGCGGGGATCGTGGGAGGCGTCGCGGGCCTTGTCCTGTCGGGGCAGATCGAGCTCTGGCACCTGTACCTGATGGCCGCGGCCTTCGGTGTGGTCGACGCCCTGTTCTACCCCGCCGTCAACGCCATCCTGCCGATGCTGGTGGACGAATCGACGCTGCCGCCGGCGAACGCCGTGATCCAGGGGAGCCAGCAGCTGGCGGGGTTGATCGGACCCGCGCTCGCGGGCCTCGCGGTGGCGCTGGTCCAGACCGGGCCGGCCTTCGTGTTCGACACCATCTCGTTCGCCGTGGCCGCCATGGCGCTCGCCTTCATTGCGGGCGGCCGCCGGGTCGCCGTCGAACGCCGGCCCGACCGGGATCGGCCACACCTCCTCGGGACCATCCGCGACGGGTTCCACTACGCATGGGGCGACCCGGCTGTCAGGGCACTGATCGTCCTGACCGCAGCTTTCAACTTCGCGTTCACGGGCCCCTTGAGCGTCGGCCTGCCGTTCCTGGCCGAGCACACCCTGGGCGGTGGCTCGACGACCTTCGGGCTCCTGCTCAGCGCGTTCGGCGCCGGCTCGCTCGCCGGTGCGCTGGCCGCTGGCACGATGGCCCGCGTGCCACGCCTGGGGAGCGTGGTGCTCGCGATCGGCGTCGGGCTTGGTGGCGGGCTGGCGCTCGTCGGCGTGGCCCCCAACGTGCCGGTCGCCCTGATCACCCAGGCCGCGATGGGTGTCGGAGTCGGATTCATCAACGTCCACGTGGTGGCGTGGCTGCAAGGCCGCACGGCCGCGGAGATGCGCGGTCGGGTCATGAGCCTGGTGATGCTGGGGTCCTTCGGCCTCGCTCCGGTCAGCTATGCGCTCGCGGGCATCGTGGTGGACCTCGGGGCGGTGCCGGTGATGTTCGCGATCGCCGGAGCGATCGTGGCCGGCGCCTCGCTCCTCGGCTTCGCCTGGGGCGTTGCCGGGCGGATGACCTACGCGCCGGCCGCAGCGGACGCGACCTGAGATCCGGTCAGCCCGGCGCGCGCCCGGCTGCGGGCTGCCTGGTGGGAAGGTCGATCGATTCGCCCGGCGCCAGGATCCGCACCTCGACGTCCGGGGCGCTGCGCGCCGCGGCCGCGGCGAACGCCAGCCCTGGGGTCTCGAACGGCAGCGGGACGACCCGACGCAGTCCGGCCGGATAGAACGTGCCCCAGTGGATGGGGATCGCCAGCCGCGGTCGCAGGACGGTGGCCGCCCGTGCCGCCCGCTCCGGATCCATGTGCCCGGGGCCGATCGTCGGACCCCAACCCCAGACCGGCAGCAGGGCGACGTCGAGCGTCCCGGCCAGGCTCGCCATCCCCGGGAACAGGTCGGTGTCGCCGGGGAAGTAGACCGTACGCGAGCCCTCGAGGACACAGCCGATCGCCGGGCCGACCGGACCGAAGGGCTCGCGCCGGCCGGAGTGAAGCGCCTCGACCACGGAGACATGCACCCGGTCGATGGCGAGGCGGTCTCCGGGCACGACCTCCTCGACGGGGCCGAGGCCGAGCCTGGCGCCGATCCGGCCGAAGCCGCGGGGCACGATCAGCGTGGGTTTGCCGGGAATCTGGCGGAGCGAGGGCACGTCGAGGTGATCGTGGTGACCGTGGCTGATGAAGACCGCGTCGAGATCGGAGAACAGCTCCGGCAGCACCGCTGTGACCTGGCGCCGCACCGGGCCCAGACCCTCCCGCAGGACGGGGTCGGTGAGGATTCGCAGGTCGTCGATCTCGACCAGGACCGTGGAGTGGCCGAGGAACGTCAGGCGTGCGTGCCGGGGACCGGCGATGGTCGCGGGCGACGCCGCCCGCACGGCACGCCACGCCTCGTCCCTGCTGGCGCGACGGGGTGGCATCGGGGCAATGGTGCCCCGATTCGCTGGGATCCGCCGGGCCGGGCGGCACCCTCGACTGGGCCACACGGCCCGCCGGTCCCGGCCAATCCGTGACCCGAGAGCCACCGCTATGGGACCGATCGCCTGCCCGCTCGACGACCAACAGGCGCAAACTTGCACTGGCCCGCAGGCCCTCATCCTGCCGGTCCCGTCCCCGTCGCCACCGCTGGAACCCGGGTGGCATGCGTCACCCGAAAGGATGCAGACACTGATGAGTCAGCACTGGGAGTGCCTCGACGGCAACGAGGCAGCTGCGCGCTCCGCATACGCGATGAGCGAGGTCATCTCCATCTACCCGATCACGCCGGCCTCGCCGATGGCGGAGTACTGCGACGACTGGTCGGCGGCCGGCAAGCCCAACCTGTGGGGCACCGTTCCGTCGGTCGTGGAGATGCAGTCCGAGGCGGGCGCCGCCGGCGCCGTCCACGGCAGCCTGCAGAAGGGTGCCCTGACGACGACGTTCACGGCATCGCAGGGCCTCCTGCTGATGATCCCCAACATGTTCAAGATCGCGGGCGAGCTCACCCCGGCGGTCATCCACGTCGCTGCGCGCACGCTCGCGACCCACGCGCTCTCGATCTTCGGCGATCACAGCGACGTCATGCACGCCCGGGCGACGGGGTGGGCAATGCTGGCCGCCAACTCGGTCCAGGAGGCGCACGACTTCGCGGCCGTGGCCCATGCCGCCACGCTGCGGGCCCGGGTGCCGTTCCTCCACTTCTTCGATGGCTTCCGGACCAGCCACGAGGTCAACAAGATCGCGACCCTGGAGCCCGACGACCTGCGGGCCCTGATCCGTGAGGACGACCTCCTGGCGTTCCGTCGCCGGGGCCTGACGTCCGAGACGCCGGTCGTCCGCGGCACGGCCCAGAACCCGGATGTGTTCTTCCAGGCTCGCGAGGCCTGCAACCCCTTCCACGAGGCGGTGCCGGGCATCGTGCAGGAGGTGTTCGACGAGTTCGCGGCCCGGACGGGTCGCCAGTACTCCCTGGTCGAGTACAAGGGCGCGCCCGACGCGGACCGGGTCGTGGTAATCATGGGCTCGGGTGCGGGCGCGGCCGAGGAGGCCGTGGAGACGATGGTCGCCGACGGCGAGAAGGTCGGGGCGGTGGTCGTGCGCCTGTTCCAGCCCTTCCCGGTCGATGCCTTCCTGGCCGCCCTGCCGAAGACGACGACGCAGATCGCCGCCCTCGACCGGACCAAGGAGCCGGGCGCCGTCGGTGAGCCCCTCTACCAGGCGGTCCTCGCGGCCCTGGCGGAGGCCCAGGACGTCGACGAGCCGCCGTTCGCCGTGGCACCGCGGGTCACCGGGGGCCGCTACGGACTCTCGTCCAAGGAGTTCACGCCGTCGATGGTCAAGCCGATCTTCGACGAGCTGCTCGCGGCGAGATCGAAGCGCCACTTCACCGTCGGGATCTACGACGACGTCACCCATCTCTCGCTGCCGATCTCGCAGACCTTCCGCCACCCACGCCCGACCGGCGAAGTGCAGGCGCTGTTCTTCGGTCTCGGTTCGGACGGCACGGTGGGTGCCAACAAGTCGAGCGTCAAGATCATCGGCGAGGGCACGGACCTGTTCGCCCAGGGCTACTTCGTCTACGACTCGAAGAAGTCCGGCTCGGTCACCTCGTCCCACCTGCGCTTCGGCCCGCAGCCGATCCGTTCCACCTACCTCGTGGACCGGGCCGACTTCGTGGCCTGTCACCAGTTTGGCTTGCTCGAGAGCGTCCCGATGCTGGACCGCGCCAAGCACGGGGCGACGTTCCTGCTCAACAGCCCGTACGGACCCGGCGATGTCTGGGAGCACCTCCCGGGGCACGTCCAGCAGCAGCTGGTGGAGAAGGAGATCGACCTCTGGGTGATCGACGCGATGGCGGTGGCCGCCGAGACCGGCATGGGCAACCGCATCAACACGATCATGCAGCCGTGCTTCTTCCACCTGTCGGGCGTGCTGCCCGCGGACGAGGCGATCGCGCGGATCAAGGAGTTCGTCGACAAGACCTACGGCAAGCGCGGGGAAGCCGTGGTCGCCCGCAACTACGCCGCCATCGACGCGTCGATCGCCCGCCTGGGCAAGGTGGAGCTGGGCGCCGTGAACGCGGCCCACGCCATCCGGGCGCTGGTGCCGGACACGGCCCCTGACTTCGTCAGGACGGTCACGGCCCGGCTCATGGCCGGAGAAGGCGACCTGCTCCCCGTCAGCGCGCTCCCGGTCGACGGCACCTTCCCCAGCGGGACCACCAAGTGGGAGAAGCGGGCCATCGCCCAGCAGATCCCGGTCTGGGACGAGGCGATCTGCATCGACTGCGGCAAGTGCGCCATGGTCTGCCCGCACGCATCGATCCGGATGAAGGTCTACCCGGAGGCGGACATGCCCGTGCTCGCCGGCTTCGTCTCCAAGGACTTCAAGTCCCGCGACCTGCCCGGACACCGGATCACGATCCAGGTCGCACCCGACGACTGCACGGGCTGCGGCGTGTGCGTCGACGTGTGCCCGGCCAAGAGCAAGACGGATGTCGGCCACAAGGCCATCAACATGGCCCCCTACCTCGACCACCGCGACGTGGAGCGCGAGCGCTGGGACGCCTTCCTGGCGATCCCGCCGCTCGACCGAAACGCGATCCCGCGGGACACCGTCAAGGGCGCGGCCCAGCTTGAGCCACTGTTCGAGTTCAGCGGCGCATGCGGAGGGTGCGGCGAGACGCCGTACATCCGGCTCGTGACCCAGCTGTTCGGCGACCGGATGGTCGTGGCCAACGCCACCGGCTGCTCATCCATCTACGGTGCCAACCTGCCGACCACCCCCTACACCGTGAACGGTGCGGGCCGCGGTCCCGCGTGGGCCAACAGCCTGTTCGAGGACAACGCCGAGTTCGGCCTCGGGATGCGTCTCGGCCTGGACGCGCAGAACGGATACGCGATCCACCTGGTCGAGAAGCTCGCGCCGGTGATCGGTGAGGCCCTCGCCGCAGAGCTGGTCGACAGCCCGCAGGACACCGAGCCCGAGATCGCGGCCCAGCGGGTGCGAGTGGAGAAGCTGCGCGGGATCCTCGAGGGTGTCGACGGCGAGCACGCCCCGGATGCCCGCATGCTGCACGCGCTGTCCACGGACCTCGTCAAGCAGGGCATCTGGATCATCGGAGGTGACGGCTGGGCCTACGACATCGGCTACGGCGGGCTGGACCAGGTCCTCTCGTCCGGCCGCAACGTCAACATCCTGGTCCTTGACACCGAGGTCTACTCCAACACCGGCGGCCAGGCCTCCAAGGCCACCCCGCGCGGGGCGGTCGCCAAGTTCGCGGCGGCCGGCAAGCCGACCGGCAAGAAGGACCTCGGCGCTGTCGCCCGGGCGTACGGCAACGTGTTCGTGGCCCAGATCTCGCTGGGCGCCAACGACGCGCAGTCGATCAAGGCGCTGCTCGAGGCCGAGGCCTGGCCGGGGCCGAGCCTCGTGATCGCGTACTCGACATGCATCGCGCACGGCATCGACATGAGCAAGTCGATGAGCCACCAGAAGGACGCCGTCAAGTCCGGCTACTGGCCGCTCTACCGGTTCCAGCCCAGCGAGGTCGAGGACGGGACCCCGTTCAAGCTCGACAGCGCCAAGCCCTCGATGCCCATCAAGGACTTCGTGGCCACCGAGACCCGGTTCGCGATCCTCGAACGGACCAATCCCGAGCGTGCCGCCGAGCTCGCAGAGCTCATCCAGCAGGACGCCGACGAGCGATGGCGCTACTACGAGCAGCTGGCCGGCATGCACCGGAGCGTCCCCCACCTGCGGGCAGCCGATGGTGGCACGGAGCCCGTCACGGCACCCGCGCCCGGCGACACGAACGGCAACAGCGCCGAGAAGGGAGCTGAGGCGTGACCCCCGATCTTCGGACCCGCTACCTGGGGCTGGACCTCCGGTCCCCCATCGTCGCGTCCTCCACGCCGCTGACCGGCGACCCGTCGTTCGTCAAGCAGCTCGAGGACGCCGGCGCCGGGGCCGTCGTTCTACCGTCGCTGTTCGAGGAGGAGATCCTCCACGACGAGATCGAGCTGTCCCGCGCCCTCGACCAGGGCACGGAGCAGTTCGCCGAGGCGCTGGGCTACTTCCCCAACGTCGCCGAGTTCAAGGGCGTCGGCGAGCGCTACCTCGAACGGATCGCCAAGACCAGGAAGCTGGTGTCGATCCCGGTCGTCGCCAGCCTCAACGCCGACTCCAGCGGGTCATGGGTCCGGTACGCGCGGCTGATGCAGGAGGCCGGCGCCGATGCGCTGGAGCTCAACCTGTACCACCTGACGGCCGACCCGGAGGTCACCTCCTCGCAGCGCGAGCAGGCCGACATCGACCTCGTGGCCGAGATCCGGTCGGCGATCACGATCCCGTTCGCAGTCAAGCTGTCGCCGTACTACGCGGCCATGGCGAACTTCGCCGGACGACTCGTGGGGGCGGGAGCGGACGGCCTGGTGCTGTTCAACCGCTTCTACCAGCCGGACCTCGACATCGAGACGTTCGATGTCACGACCCGGGTCTCGCTGTCCCACCCGTCGGAGCTCCGGCTGCCGCTGCGATGGCTGGCCATCCTCCGGCCGCAGCTTGGCCCGTCCTGCGGGCTGGGGGCGACCACCGGGATCCACACTGGAACCGACGCCGTGAAGGCGATCGCCGTGGGCGCAGACGTGGTGATGATGGCCTCGGCCATTCTCCGCAACGGGGCCGCCCAGGTCAGCACGCTCGAGGGTGAGCTCGTCGCCTGGCTGGAGGAGCGCGAGTACGAGTCCGTGGCCCAGCTTCGTGGGTCCGCGACCGCGGCCAACGTCGCCAACCCGACGGCGTTCGAGCGGGCCAACTACCTCAAGACGCTCCACTCGTGGTCGGCGCCCAGCGAGCTGGCCGGGGTCTGACCGGGGGTTCCCCGCAGCGGGTGGCGGGCGCGCGGCCTTCGGGCCGGCGCCCGCCTCGTCGTTTTCGGCCCGACCCATCCGCCGGGCGTCCTGGGGCGAAGTAGGGCGCAGAGACGACACGTCTCGGATCGGTGCCCGGCGGCCGGACTGCCTCATCGTCATCCCGATCCCGCCCAGTCACCAGGAGGAACCAGCGTGAAGCTTCGGAGAATGATCGTCGGCATGCTGGCCGCCAGCACCCTTGCCGTTGCGTTCGCCGCCCCGGTGGCAGCCGCCGACCCCAGCGTCGTCGACGTGCTTGCCGCAGACGGGCAGGAGTTCGACCGCAACTGGAGCGACTACGACATCGTCGAGCGCGCGGCTCTCACCGTCCTCGACGCCAAGCCCTCCAGCGCCGTCGGTGCGCTCGCCGACAGCACCGCGACGCTGACCGTGTTCGCACCCACCGATCGCGCCTTCCGGAAGCTCGTCCACGATCTGACCGGCGTGCGCCCGGCCACTGAGGCGCGGACGTTCAACAAGCTCGTCAAGGCCGTCGAGAGCCTGGTCGGCACCGAGGAACACGATCGATACGATCGAGGCCATCCTGCTGTACCACGTGGTGCCCGGCAACGTGCCGTCCTCTGCCGCGCTCGGGCTCGATGGCGCCAAGGTTGCGACCGCCAGCGGCGTCAAGTTCACGGTCAGGGTCGACACCAGCGTTCGGCTGGCCGACAAGGACCGCAACGCCCGCAACGCGCGGCTGGTCCTCGACCGCCTCGATATCGGCGCCGGCCTCAGCGTCATCCACACGATCAACCGGGTCCTGCGACCGATCGACCTCCCCTGACCTCAGTCCCATCCCACGCCAACGGCATCAGCCAGGCCTCACGGCCTGGCTGATCCGATTCCGGGGACTCGACGGCGGCGGGAGCCGGCGCCTGCGTGCTGTTCCGCGTGCGAGACGTGGATGCGGGCCATCGCCCTGGGGCCGCGGCCAACGGCAGGTGGCGGCGCCCCGCAAGCGAACGTGGAACGTGCCTGGGCCGTCGTACCGGCCGATATCTGCTCGATCATCACCACTCGTGATCGGTTGGGCTGTTTCACCCGGTCGAGCCCGAGGGCAAGGCGACATCGATCAGGGTTGATGATCGGCCGGATGATCGAGTGGCCGGCGCGGGCGGTGACTCCGGGCCGGCTTTCCGACTAGGTTCCCGAACGCCAGTCCGAAACCGTCGTGTCCAGGAAGCCGATCACGCTGCGGTAATAGCGGTGCCGCGCGTAGGGGTCCATGATCCCGACCGCCCCAGGCGTCCGCAGCGACGCGAACTGGAAGTCATAGTCCCGGGTGCGGTTCGGATCGGTCCAGAACAGCCTCGAGAGGGTCATCGAGCCGGCCGCCTTGAACAGCCGCCTGATGACGTATTTCACGCTGGTGATGCCGCTCGCGTAGACGGCCTTCGCGCCCGCGTCCAGGAACCCGGACCCGTAGTTGTCGACCCGCTTGATCGCGACCGACTTCTTGGGGTTGCCGGCGCCCCACTCGCTGTTGCCGGACGCGTAGCACAGCCGGTTGAGCAGGACGATCGCGTTGGGCGCCAGGTCGAGCTTGGCCATGTACGACTCGCCGTAGTAGCGCAGGTTCGAGTTGCCGCTGTCGGCGCTCTTGTTGAGTCCGAAGCCGTCCTTGGAGTCGGCCGAGAACGGCGCATACGGGCTTGGCCAGCCGTTGCCGTGGCCGAGGTAGACCAGGACGTTGGCCCCCTCGGCTGCATTACGCACGCGGCCCCACGTGGCCCTCGGGCTGTAGATCTTCTTCACGTTGGCGCCATAGCTGCGAGCCAGGTCGGCGAGCTTGTTGGCACCGGACTTGTATTCCCGGGTGGCGCTGCCCACGGGGCCCACCACGATCACGACCTTGGCGGTCCCGGCACGGGCCTCTGGAGCGGTGGCCGCCGACGCAGTCAGCAGGAACAGCGCGGCGAGGAGCGCGGTGGCGAGGGACCGAACGGTCCCGGAGGACGCCCGCTGGGCGCCGTTTCGTTGGTGGGGCAATCGTCGTGCCTCCGTTCAGCCGGGCGCGCGCAAGGGCGCCCTCACGGCTGGTGGTTGGCCGTCGCCGGTGGGATCCGGACGTCGCGACCACGCGCAGGGGCGCGAAGCCGGAACACGAAGCGAGCCGACGAGCGTCGGGTCACGGGGTGTGGGTGGCGGACCACCCGAGGGGCGACAGGGATCCCTGCCGGGGGCGACGGCTGTTCGGTTGTGGCCTGTCTGCGGTCGGATGGTCGACCTCTGGGTCCGCCCGAGTATGCCAGAGGCGACCCCGGGTCGCCCCCGGGCCATCCGGCCCATGGAACGGGGAGCAGATATCGTTGGAATGGCACCCGGACCAAGGTGCGGCACGGGGCGTTCGGTGGGAGGCACGGTGACGGACGGATCGGGCGTGGCGCTGGCCACGCAGGGCCTGGCCAAGCGATACGGCCCGCGTGTCGCGCTCGACGGGCTGGACCTGCGGGTGCCGACTGGCGTGGTCTACGGATTCCTGGGACCCAACGGGGCGGGGAAGACCACGACGATGCGAATCCTCACCGGCCTTGTCCGACCCGACCTGGGGCAGGTGGAGCTGCTCGGCCGGCCGTTCGGGCGCGGCGACCGTCGCCGGCTGTTCGACGTGGGCGCCCTCATCGAGGCGCCGTCGTTCTACCCGTACCTGTCGGGTCGCGAGAACCTCCGGGCGCTCGCCGCAGCCGGGCCCCGACGCCGGCGGCCCGCGTGGACGAGCTGCTCACGCTGGTCAACCTCCGCGACCGCGCCGGCGACCGCGTCTCCGGCTACTCGCTGGGGATGAAGCAGCGACTCGGGATCGCGAGCGCGCTGCTCTCGGATCCCCGGCTGCTCCTCCTCGATGAGCCGGCAAACGGCCTCGATCCGGCGGGGATCGCGGGCATGCGCGACACGCTGCGAGCGCTGGCGGCGGCCGGCAAGACGGTGTTCGTGTCGAGCCACATCCTGTCCGAGATCGGCCAGCTCGCCGATGTCGTGGGGATCATCGCCCGGGGACGGCTGGTCCGCGAGGGCCGGGTCGAGGACCTCCTGCGCGAGGAGGGCTCCGTCCGGCTGCGGGTCGCGGCAGCCGAGGTCCCGGGGGCCGGCGCCACGCTGGAGTCAGTCGCGGGTCCGGGCACCGTCCGGGCCGAGACGGGACCGGAGGTTGGCTGGGTCGACGTCCGGATCGACCCGGCGCGGGCCGCGGAGCTCAACCGCGCGCTGGCCTCGACCGGCGTGTTCGCCTCGCGGATCGAGGTCGGGACGACGCTCGAGGCCCTGTTCCTGGACGTGACCGGGACGATGCCGGACGTCGGGGGTGGGGGCGGAGGGGCGGACGCGTCGGGGACCGGGGGAGGAGCACCCGCCGGGGGCAGGGGCGAGTCCGTCGGACGCGAGACGCCGCCGGGGTCGGGTGCGGTCCCCGGGTGGCCGTCATGAGGCTGTTCCGCGCGGATCTCCGCAAGCTTCGGAGCCGGCCGGCGACCTGGGTCACATTCCTGCTGCTGGTGGCGCTCCACGCGCTCGTGACGTTCTTCGTCGTCGTCGGCAGCAGGGCCTCGGCGGATCCGATGGCCGCTCTCGCCGCACGCCAGTTCCTCACGTTCCCGACCGCGTACGAGCTGATCCTCTCGATGGTGATCGGCATCGGCGGGCTGCTCGCCGTGACCTACGGCGCTGCCATCGCCGGGTCCGAGTGGTCGTGGGGAACGCTCAAGGCAGCCGTCGCGAGGGGCGAGGGGCGGGCGACCTACACGCTGGTCGGCTTCACGGCCGTTGCCGTGTTCACCTGGCTCGGCATCGTCGGTGCGTTCCTCGTGGGCGTCGCCGTGACCGCGCTCGGGGCAGCCCTGACTGGTGTGGGCCTGTCGGGCATGGGCGATGCCGACGCTCTGCTCCGGCTGCCCGAGCTGTTCGTCCGAGCCGGGCTGGCAATGGCGATGAACGCGGCGCTGGGGTTCGCGATCGCGACCGTGACCCGCAGCCAGCTCGCTGGGGTCGGCGTGGGCATCGGGCTCTACTTCGCCGAGGGGATCGCCGGCATCTTCGCCCCGCACGTCCTCAAGTGGTTCCCGTTCACCGCGTCGGGGGCCGTGGTGAGCAGCGGTTCCGGGGGGAGCGTGATGGTCAACGGCACCGAGGTCGGAGCGACGCTGGATCCGGCAACGGCGATCATCGTGACCATCCTGTGGCTCATCGCCGCGCTTGCGGTCGCGCTGCTGCGCACGGAGCGCGCCGAGATCGGCGGCTGAGCGAAGTCGCCGGACGGGCGCCGGCGTGGCGTGGCGCGCCACGGGCGTCGGCATCGCGGGCGATCGGGGCGCCGGACGGGCGCCGGCGTGGCGTGGCGCGCCACGGGCGTCGGCATCGCGGGCGATCGGGGCGCCGGACGGGCGCCGGCGTGGCGTGGCGCGCCACGGGCGTCGGCATCGCGGGCGATCGGGGCGCCGGACGGGCGCCGGCGTGGCGTGGCGCGCCACGGGTCAGCCTCGGCGGGCCACCGATGCCATCGACCCGCCGACGATCCTGACCAGGTCAGCGGCAGCCAGCTCGATCTCCAGGCCGCGCCGGCCCGCCGACACGTGGATCGTGGGCCACGCGGCAGCCGAGGCGTCGACGACCACCGGCAGTGGCCGTCGCGTTCCGAGGGGCGAGATCCCTCCCAGCACGTAGCCGGTGGCCTTCTCGGCGTCGGCGGGCGTCGCGACCGCGGCCCGCCGACCACCCAGCGCATCAGCGACGGCCTTGAGATCGACCTCGGAATCGGCCGGCACCACGGCAAGACCCGGCCGCCCGTCCACGCTGACGACGATGGTCTTGAACACCCGGCCGACCTCCAGCCCCAGGGCCTCGACCGCCTCGAGCGCATATCCGCGGCCACCGTCACGCAGCGATGGCCGGCTGCCGGTCGCATATTCATGCACCGTATGCATCACGCCCGCACGCCGCACGGCGCCAACGGCCCGCGTCCCATGTGAACCCATGCGCCCATTTTCGCGTATGCTCGGGCGCGTCCGGCGGTGCAGCAGCCCAGCCGCCACACTGCCCATACGGCCACCGTCGCCCATGCCACACCGCGTGGGCGCCGAGCCGGGCGATCAGACACGACAGACTCCCGCCGGCCGGACGGCCCTGAATCCGAAGGAACGCGACCCACCTTGCAGTTCGAAGACCTGGGGCTCTCGGCCGACCTCCTGCAGACCGTCGCCGAGGAGGGCTACACCGAGCCGACTCCGATCCAGGAGCGTGCCATCCCCCTCGTCCTCCAGGGGCGGGACGTGCTCGCCGCGGCCCAGACCGGCACCGGCAAGACGGCAGCGTTCACGCTGCCCATCCTCGACCGCCTGCGATCCCACGCGAACACCTCCTTCTCGCCCGCGCGCCATCCCGTGCGTGTCCTCGTCCTGACCCCGACGCGCGAGCTCGCGGTCCAGGTGGCGGAGGCGATCAAGACCTACGGCCGCAAGGTGCCGCTGAGGGCAGCGGTGGTCTATGGCGGCGTCCCGCTCGACCCCCAGATCAAGGAGCTGCGCAGCGGCGTCGAGATCCTGGTGGCCACGCCCGGGCGCCTGCTCGACCTCGTCGGGCAACGCGCCGCGAACCTCGGGCAGGCGGAGATCCTGGTCCTCGACGAGGCTGACCGGATGCTGGACATGGGGTTCATGCCCGACATCCGCCGGATCCTGGACCTGCTCGTGAGCCGCAAGCAGACGCTGCTCTTCTCGGCCACCTTCAGCGATGACATCAAGCGGCTCGCGGGGTCGATCCTCAACAACCCCGAGACGATCGAGGTCGCCCGCCACGGGACCGCTGCCGAGACGGTCCGCCAGCTCGTCTACCCGGTGGACCGCGACCGCAAGGAGCAGCTGCTGGCCCACCTCGTGACGGACGGCGACTGGCACCAGGTCCTCGTGTTCACCCGGACCAAGCTGGCCGCCTCGCGGCTCGCCTCCTGGCTCGATCGCCACGGTGTGGCCGCCACCGCCATCCACTCGGACCGGGCACAGTCGGACCGGACGAAGGCGCTCGAGTCGTTCAAGGCGGGCGAGATCCGGGTCCTGGTCGCGACCGATGTCGCCGCCCGGGGCCTGGACATCGACAACCTGCCGCACGTCGTGAACTACGAGCTGCCCTGGAACCCGGAGGACTACGTCCACCGCATCGGGCGGACCGGGCGCGCCGGGGCGACCGGGGATGCGATCAGCCTGGTGACCGTCGACGAGGCCGACCTCCTCCGCGGTGTCCAGCGGCTGCTCCAGCGGGCGATCGCATGGGAGGTCGCCGACGGCTTCGAACCCACGCGCCAGGAGGCGCAGCCGCTGCGCGCGCCGCGAGGGGCGGGCGGGCCGGCGAGCGGCAGCCGGGGCGGCAGTCGGGGCGGCGGGGGCCGATCCGGCGGGGGCCGATCCGGCGGAAGCCGGTCCGCGGGGTCTCGGAGCCGGACCTAGGGGGACGACGACGGCGCGGCGGAGCTCGCAGGCTCCGGCAGCGGCGGCAGGATCAGCTTGAGCAGTCCCTCGGCGATCCGGGCGGGATCCTGGGCACCCTGGTTCGTCAGCACCGCGATGGTGACCCCCTCGTCCGGCAGGTAGCGGACGACGTTGCGGAACCCCAGGAATCGCCGGAGTGGCCGAGCGCGCGACGCCCGGCCACGGGAAGCGCCTGGATCCCGAGCCCGTACGGGATCTCGGCGTTGAGCGCCCTGGTGCGCGCGACATCGGCGAGCATCTCGCCCTGGATCCCGGGTCCCAGCAGATCGCCGCCGCCAAACGCCCGCATCCAGCGCGCCGTGTCGAGGGCCGTGGCCGCGATCGAGCCGGCGCCGCCGGCCGCGGTCACCACCGAGCGAAACGGCATCACGTCGGTCAGCTTTGCCACCCGGGTGGCCCGCAGGCCACCCCCGGTCGCGGGCAGCAGCCGATAGCCGATCGTGCCCTCCGCACGCGGCTCCTCGACCGCCTGGTACCACGCCGACTCCATCGAGAGCGGGTCCAGGATCCGGTCACGAACCTCCCCGGCCAGCGACCGGCCCGTGACCGCCTCCACCAGCTCGCCCAGCAGCAGGTAGTTGGAGTTGGAGTACAGCCAGACCCGACCGGGGCGGAAGCGCTTCTGCGGCGGAGCGACATAGGCCCAGGTCTGCTCCGGCGTCCAGGAGGCGGCCTTGTCGACCTGCAGCGGCCGGTCGATCTTCGCGTTCAGGAAGTAGTCGGGGATGCCGCTGGTGTGGTCGAGGAGCTCGCGAACCGTGATCTTGCGGTTGACGTCGTAGGCCGGCAGCAACGGCGCCACCCGTTCGTCGAGCGAGAGCCGTCCCTCCTCCACGAGCTGCAGCACGACGCCGGCGGTCAGGGTCTTGGAGATCGAGGCAAGGGCGAACGCGGTCCCGGTCGTCATCGGGTCCCCGGCCTTCACGTTGCGGAGACCCGAAGCCCCCAGCCACCGCCGGCCGTCGTCCCACAGGATCGCGACCGACACCCCCGGGATGCTCAGCCGTTCCCGGAGCTTGTCGAGGCGCGTCTGGAGCGCCGTGGCGCGAACACCGGTCGCGTCCGCGCTGGGCGAGGGCGTCGGGGACCGGGGAGCGGCCGTGGCGGATGGTCCGGTGGGGGACGGCTCCGGTGGGCGTGGCGCGGGCGACGAACCGGGCATGACCGCGGTCGACGAGGAGACCGGCTCGACACCCGCCGATGCCCCGGGGCTCGGGCTGGCCGCGTCACCCGCAGGCTGCCCCGCACCCAGGGCGCCCCCGATGGCCACCAGCAGGATGAGCCCCCCGGCGGCGCCAATCCGCGCCCCGGTCCGCGTCTTGAGGGCGGCCGCAAGCCGGGCCCGGAGCGGAGGCTGGTCCCCGCGCGAACGGACGTGCGGCGCTCGGACGGCGTTCGGCATGGGATGACGATACGCTTGACCGCCCCAACGAGCAGGAGCCGATGCCCGACGACAACAGCGCCCCCGTCCTGATCCGCGAGGTCGGCCTGATGGCCGACGGTCCGGCCCCATGGGGCCGTCCCGTCCGGCACGCCGGCCCGGGCGTGTTCGTCGTGGAGCTTCCGGCCCCGCAGGCAGCGCCGTCGCTGGAGCTCGCGCTCGTCGGCAAGTGGCTGGAGCGGGTCCCCGACCTGACGCTCGACGGCGCACGCCCGGCCTCGAAGGATCTCCAGCACCGGCTGGCCGCGTTCTGGCTCCCATCCCAGCCGGTGCTGCTCATCGGCGGCTCCAGCGGCTCCGTGGCGGGCCGCCTGTCCGCGATGGCGAAGACGGTGCCCGGTGACCGCAAGCCCGCCTGGACCGGCTTCTGGCTGCACTTCCTCCGCAACGCCGCGGACCTCCGCGTGTGGTGGGCCGCCACGACGGATCCCGAGCTGTACGAGGACGCCCTGATCGACGCCTTCGCCTCGCACGTGCCCGAGGCCGAGAAGCGGAAGCTGCCCGGAGAGGCCATGGCGATGCCGTGGGCGGTGCTCCGGACGCCATCCGGGATCCGCAAGCCGACCGGGATCGCCAACGCGCTCCTTCCCGAGGTCAGGGCACCCGCGCCAACGGCCGTGTCCCGGGTGGTGGACCTGCCCCCGGCGGAGGCGGATGGCGCCCGCGACGAGGCGAAGCGTGGCCGGCGACCGTCGCCTGGGAGAGGCACCGGGCGCATCGCGGCCGCGGCGGCCTACGCGGCCCAGGGCTCGCCGCGAAAGGTCCCGGAGCCCGTGATCCTCTCGCCCGAGGGCCACGAGCGACTCCAGGGAGAGCACGCGGAGCTGGTCGCCCAGCGGCCGGAGGTGATCCGGCGGATCGCGACCGCGCGCGAGCACGGCGACCTCAAGGAGAACGCGGAGTACCACGCCGCTCGCGAGGAGCAGGGCTTCCTCGAGGGACGGATCAAGTCGCTCGAGGCGAAGCTCAAGGTGGCCGTCGTGGTCGCCCCGACGGAACGGGGGGCCGTCGTCGGGCTCGGATCCCGCGTCCGGGTGACGGAGGACGGTGACGAGGCCGAGATGCAGGTCGTGTCGTCGGCCGAGGCGGACTCGCGCCAGGGGCGCATCTCGTCCGTGTCACCGGTGGGTGCGGCCCTGATGGGTCGCAGGGTCGGCGACGCGGTCACGATCATCACGCCCGGCGGCCGGATCCGCTACGAGATCCTCGAGATCTCCTAGCGGAGGGTCGCAGCCCGGTCAGCGCGGTCGATGCGACTCGGTTCGACGCCGGTCGCCGAAGAAGCTGAGCACGACCAGCAGGGCGCCGAGCCCGATCACGGCAAACGGCAGGACCTCGTCAAGGTTGGCGATCGGTTCCCCGGACAGGCCGATGACACCCTCGAAGAACAGCGCGAAGCCGAGGAACAGCCCGATGCCCACCAGCATCGTGCGGAATCCGTCGGCGACGAGCTCGCCATCGCGGTGCACCAGCCCGTAGATCAACATGCCGAGACCCGGTCCGGTGGGCGCCACCAGGGCCCATGCGTACGCCCACGTCGCGTACAGGCCATAGGTCTCCTGGACCCACAGGATCAGGCCGACGATGGCGATGATCGTGCCGGGGATCGCCAGGCCCACGCCGCCCTTGGGCGGGATGAACAGCGAGCCGACCAGCATCGCCACGCCGGGCACGACGATCCACAGCGGCCACGTCACGCCGATGACGCTGAAGTCGACAAGGCGCCCCGCGAGCAGCGCCCCGCCGATGAACACGAGGATGATCCCGGCGACGAGCCCGGGCGGTGTCGCGCGCCCGGCGCTGCGCTGCGTCGGCGGCGAGAACGCGCTCGAGCCCTGCGGGGGAGGCGCGTTCAGGGGCGGCGCGGGGCTCCCCCAGGGTGGCGCCGCCCCAATGGGCGGCGGGGCGGCCGGGGGTGCGGCCGGCGTGGCGTCGTCGGGACCTGAACCGGGGCCCGGGAACGGATCTCGTGTGGTCATGATGGGCAACCTCCCTGCGCTGTCCAGATGCTACGCCCGGTGGGCACGCTCGCCCATGGCCGATCGGGCGGGTGGGAACAGGTCGCCTGGCCGTTGAGGAGTCCACGGCGGGGGGTAGAGTGGAGCGACCGGCGCTCGCCGGGCGCAGGCGCTGCCCACGACGGCGCGCCATGGGAGGCCGATGCTCGAGATTCGACGCCTGACGAAGCGATACGGGGCCGTCACGGCGCTCGATGATGCGTCGTTCAGCGCGAGCCGTGGCCGGCTGGTCGGCTTCCTCGGCCCCAATGGCGCCGGCAAGACCACGGCGATGCGCTGCATCTTCGGGCTGGCGACGCCCGATGCCGGGGATGTCCGGTGGGACGGCCGGGCTGTGGACGCCCCGACGCGGCTGCGGTTCGGGTACATGCCCGAGCAGCGCGGGCTCTACCCGCGGATGCGGGTCGCCGAGCAGCTGGCGTACTTCGGGCAGCACCACGGGCTCTCGGCGCGCGAGGCGCGGACGCGCTCCGCCACGTGGCTCGAGCGGTTCGGGCTGGCCGACCGGGCGAAGTCCAAGCTCGAGGACCTCTCGCATGGCAACCAGCAGCGGGTGCAGCTCGCGACCGCCCTGGTCCATGACCCCGAGCTGCTCGTCCTCGACGAGCCGTTCTCCGGTCTCGACCCGATCGGGATCTCCACCATGTCCGAGGTCCTGCGGGAGCGTGCTCGGGCCGGCGTCGGGGTCGTCTTCAGCTCGCACCAGCTGGACCTGGTCGAGGAGGTCTGCGAGGACGTCGTGATCATCAGCCGCGGCCGCGTCGTCGCCGCGGGGAGCATCGAATCCCTGCGCGCGGCGTCGGGACGGCGGCACCTCGAGGTCGAAGTGGTCGGCTCGGGCGGGGCGTGGATGGGTACCACCAACCACCACGCGGTGCTCGAGCGCGACGGCGATCGCGTCAAGCTGCTGGTCGACGAGGAGGTGGACCTCGACGTCCTGCTGGCAGCAGCCACCGCGGCGGGCGAGGTGCGGCGCTTCAGCTTCGAACCGCCGCGCCTGTCGGAGCTGTTCATGGAAGCGGTCAACGCCCCCCAGCCTTCCGCCGCCGGAGATGACCAGTGAGCCGCCTGCGCGCGATCCGGCTGGTGGCGATGCGCGAGGTCATGGAGCGCGGCCGGAGCCGCGGGTACCTCGCCTCGCTCCTGTTCACCGTCTTCCTCCTGGGTGCCGGGTTCATCCTGCCCACGATGTTCCTCGCCGACCAGGCGTTCCGGCTCGCCCTCGTCGAGCCGGCGCCGTCCGGCCTCAGGGGCGCGCTGGACGCCACGTCCCTCGCCTACGAGATGAAGCTCGAGATCTCGGCGGTCCCCGACCGCACGGCGGCCGAGGAGGCGCTGGTCGCCGGAACGATCGATGCGGCGCTCGCCGTTCCGCCCGATCTGTCCAGCCCTGGCGAGCTGATCGTGAAGGAGCGGGCGCGCGACGAGATCCGGGCGGTGGCCACGGGCGCGGTGATCGCGCTCCGGGCCGCCGACGCGGCACCGCTCCTTCTCCCGCCCGCGGTGACCGCCCTCAACCCGCCCACCGAAGAGGACATCACGGCGTTCATCCTCGCCAATGCCGGGATCATCCTCATGTTCATCGGCATCTTCACCTACGGGACCTGGGTCCTCACCGGTGTCGTCGAGGAGAAGCAGAGCCGGGTCGTGGAGGTGGTGCTGTCCACCGTGCGCGCGCGCGACCTGCTGATGGGGAAGGTCATCGGCATCGGCATCCTGGCCATGGCCCAGATCGTGGTGCTGGTCGCGGCGGGGATCGGCGCTGCCGTGGTCAGCGGCCAGGTCGTCCTGCCACCGACAACCGTCGGTGCCGTCGTCCAGCTGCTGACCTGGTTCATCCTCGGCTTCGCGCTGTACGCGACGGCGATGGGCTTCCTCGGGTCGCTCTCGTCGCGGGTGGAGGAGGCGTCGAACGCCTCGCTGCCGGTGACCATGGTCGCGACCGCCTGCTACCTGGCGTCCATCATCGTGGTCCAGCAGGAGCCCGGCGGGATGGTGGCGAGACTCCTCACGTTCTTCCCGCCGGCGGCCCCGATGGTGGTGCCGGTCCGGGTCGCGCTGGGCGCCATCGAGACCTGGGAGGTCGTGCTCTCGATCTCGCTCATGCTCGCGGCGATCTGGCTGCTGTTCGTGGTCGGCGGCCGCGTCTATGCCGGCGCAGTTCTCCAGAGCGGGTCCCGCATCCGGATCCGCGACGCCTGGCGCGCCCGCAACTGAGCCGGGCGCACGATGAGCCGACAGCCATGAGCCGGTGGTCGGCGCGACCGCGCTGGACGCCGCGACCCGACATGAAGCGGGTCGATCCGAATCGCCGGCCGACGATGCTCCTGATCGCCGATCTGCTGCTCGTCGGGATCCTGCTTGCCAATCTGCGTCTCATCGCCGGGGCGCTGCTCGTGCCGGGGTTCCTGGGCGATCGGTCGAATGTGCCACCGGCCGTCGTCGATGCCGGCCTCGACGTCTCCTCGGCCGTCCTTGCCTTCGGGCTGCCGACCCTCCTTGCGGCCCTCGCCCTGTTCCGTGCGCGTCGCCCCCGCCGCGCGCCCTGGACCTGGTCCCAGCTGGGGGCAGCCTGGGTCATCCTCGCCTTCCTCGAGATCCCCCTGGCCTCGGCCGACGTCACGGCGATGGTGCTGGTGATCGGCTTCGTCCCGGCGGTGCTGATCGGCATCCAGCAGCGCTATCTCCGTCGACTGGCCGGCGAGCCCCGCGAGGCCGCGCCATGGTCACCGCTGCGCCGGACGCTGATCCTCGTCACCTGCGCCGTGGTGGTCGCCTGGCTGTTCGGCTACCTGGTCGTGGGCGCCCAGTCGATCTTCCACTGGTGGCAGGAGCCGCAGACCGAGTTCTTCCCCAAGATTTGGTGACGGGCACTCCCGACCGCCCTTCGGCGGGGCGAACCGTCGCGCCTCATCCGGCACGGACCTGCGCCCACCGGAAGCACGCGGTCTCGTGGTCATTGACCAGCCCGGCGGACTGCATCAGGGCGTAGCAGATCGTTGGCCCGACGAACCGGAACCCCCTGGCCCGCAGATCCCGGCTCATCGCGGCTGATTTCGAGGGTCTCGGCCGGGATCTCGTGCAGGCTCCCGTAGCGGTTGACGACCGGCGCCCCACCGACGAACGACCAGAGGTGATCGACAAGCGAGGTGCCGGCTTCGTGGAGCGCGAGCGTTGCCCGCGCATTCCCGATCGACGCCCCGATCTTGGCCCGGTTGCGGACGATCCCCGCGTCCGCCAGCAGGCGCGTCACGTCGTCATCGCCGAAGGCCGCCACGGTGGCGATGTCGAACCCGGCAAACGCTCGCCGGTAGCCCTCGCGCTTGTGGAGGATGGTCGACCACGACAGCCCTGCCTGGGCGCCCTCGAGGACCAGCAGCTCGAACAGGTGCCGCTCATCGCGGACGGGCACGCCCCACTCCGTGTCGTGGTAGGCGCGATAGGCAGGGTCGGGGCCGGAGGCCCACTCGCAGCGGTACGTCTCCATCCGCTCATGGTGTCCGGCCTGCTCGGCCGGCGCAACGCCGACCCGGGATCGACCCCCATCCGGCCACCCGCGTATGCTTCGCCCGGCCGGTGCTCGCCGGCGGGGAGCAGGGGGCGGCATGTCGGAACGCGATCCATACGACGTGCTTGGCGTCCGGGCGTACGCGGATGCCGACACCATCTCAGCGGCGTACCGCGAGCTCGCGCGCCGCTACCACCCTGACGTTTCCGCCGACCCCGGCTCGGAACGCCGCATGGCCGAGGTCAACGCTGCCTGGTCGACCCTGCGCGACCCCGAGCGGCGTGCTGCCTGGGACCGGGCCAACCCACGGCCCGGGGCGGTCGCCCACGTGCAGCCATCGGCCACCGACGATCCCTCCACGGTCGCCCCCGGCTCGTCGGTCGGCCACCTGGACCGGGGGGCCATCCCAGCCCGGCTGGCGTCGAGGTCCCAACGGCGAGGGTGCGGCCGGCCCGCCCCCGGGTCCACGCCGCGGCACCGTGCTGCCCTTCGGGCGCCACATCGGCTGGTCGCTGGGCGAGATCGCCCGTGTGGACGCCGGGTATCTCGCGTGGCTCCGGGAGCGCCCCGAGGGCACACCCTACCGGGCGGAGATCGACCAGCTGCTGGCGGCGATGCGCGGTGACCCGGCGCCCATGTCCGCCGGTGCCCCGCCGCGACGACGCGGCATCTTCGGGTCATAGCAGCGCGGAGTCGAGTCAGCCGGCCGGGCGGGCGGCTCAGCCGGCCGGGCGGCTCAGCCGGCCGGGCGGGCGTCGCCGGCCGCAGGTTCGAGCTCACGCAGGAACGCGACGATCCGCGCGATTGCGGCGTCCCGCACGGGGAGCAGCCCGTGGCCGAGCCTGGGCCAGGTCTCCAGCCGGCCCCGGGGGAGTCCCGCCATCGAGGCCTCCAGGAGATCGATCCGGGCGAACGGATCGGAGGCGCCTGACAGGAGCAGGGCCGGGACCTCGATCCGGGGCCAGTGCCCGGTTCTCGCCGGCGCGGTCTCGGGAGCGCCCGGCCGGTGGAGCGGGTAGGACAGGCAGAGCAGCGCCGCATAGCTCCGCGCCGGCTCGCCCGGTTCCTTCCCGATCCCCGCTGCGGACAGGCTCGCGACCCGGCCGCCGAAGGAGTGACCCCCGACGACGACCCCGGGCATGTCCGGAACCTGCGCCTCGAATGCCGCAATCGCGTCCTCCGCCTTCCGCCGCGGGAGGGTGAGGGCGTGGGCCTCGTATCCGGCGTCACGCAGGCCTTCGATCCACGGCGCCATCGAGGCGGCACTTCCGGAGGCGCCGTGTCCGAGGAAGATGCGGAACATACGGGGGACAATACCCGGCCCTCGTGGCATGCTGGTACCCCCGTCCGGGCGCCGAGGTGGTCCACTCGAGCCATGGCCGGCGCGATCCGTCACCCCCAGACTTGGGAGCATGGGCATCGCCAGTACCTCCAGGCCGCGGTCGCGACCGGGCCGCCACCGCACCGTTCGCTGGCTCACGGCCGTTGTTCTGGCGTCGTCGATCGTCGCCGGCGCCGTCGCGCCGGCCATCGCCGCCGACCCTGTCGTGGTGACGCTCGAGGATCCCACGCCGTCGCCGGATCCCACGCCGTCGCCGGATCCCACGCCGTCGCCGGATCCCACGCCGACCGCTGACCCATCCGCGTCCCCGTCACCGATCCCCGTCACCGTCCCCGTCACCGTCCCACGTCCCCGTCCCCGACGCCCACGCCCACGCCTGACCCGACGCCCACGCCTGACCCGACGCCCACCCCGTGGCCTTCACCGGACTGGCCCACAACCGTCACCACGCTCGGCTCGACGGTCAAGTTCTACGGCCAGGGCTACGGGCACGGTGTCGGCATGAACCAGCACGGCGCCAAGGGCCGCGCGAACGCCGGACAGACGGCCGAGGAGATCCTCGCGGCCTACTTCCGGGGCGCGACGATGTCGACCGTCAACCCCGAGCGGCTGATCCGGGTCCTGGTCCTGTCGTCGTTCAAGACGACGAAGTCCTCTCCCCTCCTGATCTACGGGCGCGGCGGGACATGGGAGATCGACGGAGCCCCCGACGCCTTCCCGAAGGGCGCCCAGCTCAAGACCTGGCGCAACGTCAACGGCCGCTGGCGGGTGAAGGTCACCGCGCCCGACACCAGTACGGTGCTCTACAAGGCCAGGGTGGACGGCCAGCCGTTCGTGAAGCCGCTCGGAGCCGGCTCCTACCTGCAGCTGTTCTCGAAGCCCTCGACCGACGACACCTTCCGGGGCTCGCTGCGGCTGCTCCCGAGCCCGTCGTCAGCCACGGTCTCGGTTGTCAACCACCTGGGGATCGACGAGTACGTGCGGGGTGTCGCGCCGATGGAGATGCCCGTCTCCTGGCCGCGGGAGGCGGTCCGGGCACAGGTGATCGCCGCACGGTCATACGGGATCCGCGGCCTCAACCCGGACCGGGGCACCTACGACGTGTATGACGACACCCGGTCCCAGGTCTACCGCGGCAGGGAGGCCGAAGAGCCAGCGACCAACGCCCTGGTCGCCGCCGAGCCCGGGGCCGTGATCCGCTACAAGGGCGGCAAGGTGATCAAGGCCTTCTTCTTCTCGACGGGCGGCGGCGCCACCGAGAACAACGAGTATGTCTTCGTGTCGTCGAGCGGCACGCCGGGCACCTCGAAGGTGAAGTACCTGCGCGGGATCGTGGACCGCTCCGAATACGGGGTTCCATACGACACCGATGCGCCGTTCTTCCGGTGGTCGACGACGCGGCTCTCGCTGGACAAGCTGTCATCGATGCTCAGGAAGGACAGCCGGACCAACGTCGGCTCGCTGACCGGGCTCGACCTCACTCGGCGCGGCGTCTCCGGGCGGCTGTACCAGGTCGTGCTCCGCGGGTCGAAGGGGACGAAGACCGTGTCCGCGGATGTGTTCCGCTCCGTGTACAACGCGCAACGACCGGCCGGCTCGAAGCTCCTGCGGTCGAACATGTTCGACACGCACAGGATCCCGCGCCCCTAGTCCGCGGCCGGTCGGCGCTGCGCGCGGCGCACACCGCGAGCAGCGGGCAGCGGGCGCCTGACCGGGCGCCTGACCGGGCGCCGGGAGCCCCAACCAGCTCGTGCCGGGACGTTTCGGGCGACCTGGGCCGCGGATGTCACCCGGCGCGTCGCCACTGCGTGCTGACCCGGGCTCCCGGCGCCCGGGTCGTCCCTCCACGCAACCGTTCGGGCTCCCGGCGCCCACGTCGAGGGCCCGAGGGCCCACGTCGAGGCCCGAGGCCGAACCTCAGAGCTCGCGGCGGCGGAACAGCGCGATGCCCCCGAGCAGCACCAGCGCGACCCAGATCCCGGCCCAGATCGTGAACGCAAGGGGCGGCGGGGCATCGGCGAAGAACGGGTTGGCCCGCATCGCCTCGCCGCCACGGCCCATCGTCGCCAGCAGCACCGTGGGCGGCTCCAGGCCGTAGATCACGCCACGCCACAGGCCATCGGTCGGGATCAGGATGCGGACGGTGTCGCCCAGGCTCTCGAGCGGCGTGGCCGAGAATGCCACCGCGATGTTCCCCAGCACCCCCGCGAACCAGCCGAGCCCGAACAGCACCACGGTGACCGCCCCGGCGGCGATCCCGGGCAACCGGGTGCCCAGCGCCAGCGCCAGGGTGAGAACCGCCACCGCCTGGAAGGCGAGGAACCCCACCGCGATCAGCGGCGCCGGGGGCACATGGCCGCTGACGAGTCCCACCACGGCGATCGCCAGCAGGCCCGACAGCACCGCGTACCCGGCCACGACGATCGAGAGCCCCAGCCAGCGCCCGGCGACGAGCTCGGCGCGGCGCATCGGCCGGGCGAGCATCGCGTGGACCGTGCCCGTCTCCACGTCGGACGCGATCGCCGGGGCCGCGAGGAACGCCGCCGACATCGCCAGCACGAAGCTGAACATGAACGCGATCATGATCAGGACCTGGCTGACGCCGATCCGGATCTGGAGCTCCTCGATCCCCTCCTCGCGAGCGATCGTGACGAGGCGGTCCACGCCCCAGCCGACGAGGATCACGCTGGCAACCGAGAGCCCCAGCAGCACCCACAGGATCCGCCGGCGGGCGACCTCGCGCAGGGTGAGGCCGGCGATGACGAGGACCACGTGGCGGTTCATGCGGCGGGCTCCGCGTCGCCTGCAGCCCGGACCAGGTCCAGGAACAGGTCCTCGAGCGAGCGCCGGGCCGGGTCGACGGCGTGGACCCGGCCGCCCGCGGCCACGATGACGGCCACGACGTCGGGGATCTGCTCGGGGTCCACCGGCCGGATCACGACCCAGCCCTGCTCGTCGGTCGAGACGGTCCCGAAACGGGCCAGCTCCCCGGCGGCGCCGCCGGGCAGGTCCGTGACCCGGAGGCGCACGGCCGGGTCACCCAGCAGGTCGTGGAGGGTCCCCGCTGCGACCACCCGGCCATGGTTCACGATCGCGACCCGGTCGCACAGCCGTTCGACCTCGCCCAGGAGGTGCGAGTTCAGCAGCACCGCGCTGCCGCGCTCGCGCGCCTCGCGAATGATGGATCGGACGTCGTCGCGGCCGACCGGGTCCAACGCGGACGTCGGCTCGTCGAGGATCACGAGCGCCGGGTCGCCCATCAGCGCGGTGGCCAGCCCGAGGCGCTGCTGCATGCCCTTCGAGAACCCGCCGGTTCGTTCGCGGTCACGGCCAGCCAGCCCGACCACGGACAGCACGCGGTCGATCTCCCCTCGGCGGCCTGCGGAGGCCAGGCCCGCCAGCCGGGCGTGCAGGTCGAGGACCTCGCGAGCCGTCAGCCAGGCCTGGTAGCGGAACAGCTCGGGCAGGTAGCCGATGGAGCGCCGCGCCCGGAGGTCGCCCAGCGGTCGCCCGAGCACGGTCCCCTCCCCGCTCGTGGGACGCGTGAGCCCCAGCAGCAGCTTCACGGCCGTGGTCTTGCCGGCGCCGTTGGGTCCCAGGAACCCGAACACCTCGCCCGGCTCGACGCGGATGTCGAGCGCCTCCAGCGCGGTCGTGGACCCATAGACCTTGCGCAGGCCCCGGGTCTCGACGGCGGGATCGGTCATCTGCGCATTCTCGGCTGGATCGCGGAAACGGGCATGGAGACGGCGGCAAGCGTCCCTTCACGCCGAGTGACAGCCTAGCTGGCACGCGCCGGGACGAGCATGGGGTCATGACGACCCAGCCGACGTTCCACATCCCGCTCGAGGCCGGGCCGGTGCTGTTCGCGGACTGCCCGTTCTGCCTCCGGCCGCTGCCGTTCGACTGCGAGGCCGGCGCCATGGACTGCCCCGACTGCGCGGTCCACCTCGAGCTCGCCCCGGAATCCGAACCGGCCGTGCTGGCGCCTGCGGCCTGAACGGCAGGGCGGACCGACGACCACGCACGGGGCCTGTCCGGCGCGCCCGTGCAGGTGCGCGTGGCGCGCCACGCGCGTTCCAGTTTGACCCAGCGTCCTGAGCGTGCCTATTGTGGCGCGGGCACCGGGGAGAACCTGCCCAGCGTGACGACCGGACGCGTCCGCCGGCGTCGAGGAGAGGAGCACCATGCACGCACCCGTCCGTCAACGCACCGTTCGCATGTTCGCGGCGCTGGCCATGACCGCGGTGCTGCTGCTGCCCGCGATGGCCGGCCCCGCAAAGGCCGCCGACCCGCTCGTCCTTCGCGTGGGCACCACCCAGGATCTTGACTCCCTCAACCCGTACACGACGATCCTCGTGTCCGGCTACGAGGTCTTCCAGCTCACCTACAACCTGCTCGTCGACTTCGGCCCCAACCTCGAGCCTGTCCCCGGGTTCGCGGACGAGTGGGAGCGGTCTGCCGACGGGACCTCCTGGACCTTCCATATCCGGGAGGGGATGAAGTGGTCTGACGGCGAGCCGGCCACCTCCGCGGACGCCTGCTACTCGTGGGGCCTCAACCTCGATGCCAACAAGGAGGACGACTACGTCGGCGAGGGCTACATCAACCCGGGCCTGACCGACGCGCAGGTCACCGACATCGAGTGCCCGGACGACCAGACGATGATCGTCTACACGGTCGACGCATCGGACCGGGTCCTCCAGACCTACGTCCCGATCATCCCGAAGCACATCTGGGGCGACACGGACTGGCAGTCCATGGGTGACGCCAGGTTCGACACGCCGCTCGTCGGCACCGGGCCCTACCACGCCGTCCAGTGGGAGACCAGCCAGTTCGTGCGCTTCGAGCGCAACCCCAACTACTGGGGCACGCAGGGCGCCGCGGACGAGATCGTGATGCAGTTCTTCAAGAACGACGACACGATGATCCAGGCCCTCAAGGCCGGCGAGCTCGACTATGCCCGCAACCCGAACGCCGACCAGCTGAAGGCCCTCGCGTCGGAGCCGAACATCGCGACCGTGGTCGGCGCCTCCAATGGCTGGACCCAGCTCGCGTTCAACACCTATGGCACCGGGACCGGCAACACCATCAAGAAGGGCGGTCCGTCCACCCAGGCGCTCCTCGATCCGGCCTTCCGCGATGCCCTCGGCTACGCCATCGACAAGAACGTCCTCGTTGACCGCATCCTCGGCGGCTACGGCGACCCGGGCACGACCATCGTGCCGCCCGTCCTCGGCAAGTGGCACGTCGAGCCTGCGGTGCCGCGCGTGTTCGACATCGAGCTCGCCAAGCAGAAGCTGACGGATGCCGGGTATCCCCTCGACGGGAGCACGCGGCTCGACAAGCAGGGCAAGCCGATCAGCCTCCGCCTCTACTACCCCAACACGGACTCGAGCTACGACAAGACGGCCCAGTTCGTCAAGGACTGGTACGGCGAGCTGGGCATCAAGGTGTCGACGCAGCCGTACGACTCCTCGACGCTCGCCGACATCGTCCTGCCGCCGGAGGCGTGCCCCAAGCGGGACCCGAACTGCCCCGAGTACCGGGCCGACTACGACATCGAGCTCTGGGGCTGGGCATGGGGTCCGGATCCCAACGGGATGACCCAGATCTTCCGGTGCGACTACATCGGCTCGTCCTCGGACAGCCAGTACTGCAACCCGGAATACGACAAGCTGTACACCGAGCAGGCCACGGCGACGTCGGACGACGTCCGCAAGGCGATCCTCGCCGAGATGCAGAACCTGATCTACGACGAGGCTCCCTACGACGTCCTGTTCTATGACTCGGCCCTGGCCGCCTACCGGACGGACAAGTTCGCCGGCTGGCAGAACCAGCCGATCGACAACGGGACGCCGCTGTTCACCTACGGCACCCTCCAGTACACGATGCTGACCGACGCGACCAAGGTGGTGGAGACGCCGCCTCCGGCGGCCGAGAGCCTCGCGCCGGGAGTGACGGCGGCGCCGACAACGGCGACCGCGACCCCCGCGCCGGGCGACGGGTCCACCACCGGCGGCGGGGACAACAGCGCCCTGATCATCGGCGCCCTCGTGGTCGTGGTGGTCGTCGTGGTCGCCGGGCTCGTGATGGCCCGCCGACGGTCCGCTGCCCAGGCAGGCGAAGAGGAGTAGCCGGCCACATCGTCGACCTGTTCGGGTTGACCGCGGGTGAACGCCCGGTACCTGGTCAGGCAGTCGCTCCAGGCGATCTTCACGATCGCCATGATCGTGCTGCTCAACTTCATCCTGTTCCGGATGATGCCGGGCTCACCTGACCGGGTGAACCCGCGGAACCCGAACATCACGCCCGAGCAACGGGAGGCGGCGAAGGCCCGCTGGGGGCTGGACAAGCCGCTGCTCCCGGTCGGGTTCTCGCTTGACCCGCCCTCTGTCGAAGTGGCCGGGGACAACCAGCTGTTTGCCTTCATCGGGTCGACGCTGCAGGGCGACCTCGGCTATTCCATCAAGTTCCAGGGCCAGGAGGTGACCAAGGTCATCGGCGACCGCTTCTGGCCGACGATCATGCTGATCGGCCTGGCCGAGCTGATCGCGATCATCGTCGGCCTGGGCCTCGGGGCCTACACCGGATGGCGGAGAGGAGGGATGGCCGATCGCATCGGCAACGGTGCGAGCCTGATCCTGTACTCGATGCCGTACTTCGTGATCGGCATGCCGCTGATCATCATCTTTGCGGCGGGCCTCGGCTGGTTCCCGACCTCCGGGATGCTCACGGCCGGCGCCACGTACCCGGGGCCCATCGAGTTCCTCACCGACCTCGGCAGGCACCTCGTGCTGCCACTGGCCACGATCAGCCTGGGCCTGATCGGCGGCTACTCCATCCTGATGCGCTCCTCGATCACGGAGACCCGCGCCGAGGACTACGTCGGGACGGCCCGCGCCAAGGGCCTGACCGAAGGCAGGATCCTGCGCTCGCATGCCCTGCCCAACGCGATGCTCCCCGCCGTGACCCTGATCGCGATCAACATCGGCTACGTCGTCGGCGGGGCGATCACCGCCGAGATCGTGTTCAACTGGCCGGGCCTTGGGACCCTTACCGTTGACGCGCTCGGATCCCGCGACTATCCGGTGATCCAGGGCGTCTTCCTGGCCCTGAGCGTGTCGGTGGTGCTCGCAAACTTCGTGGCCGACATCATCTACGGCTTCCTGGACCCGAGGGTGCGGCGATGACCGCCGGCACGCTGCCCACTCCCAACCTGCGCGCCGAGCGCTGGCGGCTTCGCCTGCGCAACATGCGGGACTTCGGCCGTCGCTTTGCCGGCCGAAGCGACGGGATCGTGGGCCTGGGCCTGCTCCTGTTCTTCGCCTTCCTCGCCCTGGCCCCGGACCTGCTCGTGGGGCCCCTGCAGACGGTCACCACCGCGACCGGCAGCTCCCTCGAGCCGCCCTCGGGGGCGCATGTCCTCGGCACGGACGAATCCGGCCGCGACCTGCTCAACATGACCATCCACGGTGCGCGGATCTCGATGGTGATCGGGCTCATGGCAACGGCGATCACGATCATCCTTGGCGCCGTCATCGGGATCGTGTCCGGCTACGTCGGCGGGCGCTGGGACCAGTTCCTGATGCGCATCACCGACTTCTTCCTCGTCCTGCCGACGTTCGTGCTGGCGATCGTGCTGGCCCCGCTCATCCTCGACCTGATCGGCGTGGACGCCGAGTTCTTCGGGATCCGGGCGACGCTGCTCGTCATCGTCATCGTGATCGGCGTCACGAGCTGGGCGTCAACGGCGCGGATCATCCGGTCGCAGGCCCTCTCGGTGCGGGAGCGGATGTTCGTGGACCGCGCGCGCGTGATCGGCGGCAGCAGCGGGCACATCATGCGCCGCCACATCCTGCCCAACGTGCTCAACCTCATCGTGGCCAACACCGTGCTCACGTTCGCCGCCGCCGTGTTCACCGAAACCACGCTGTCGTTCATCGGCCTCGGCGATCCGTCCTCACCAAGCTGGGGCCAGCTCCTCAACGCGGCCCAGGAGTCGGGAGCCCCCGGCCTTGGAGCCTGGTGGTACATCGTGCCGCCGGCGGTTTGCGTGGTCGCGGTGATCCTGGCGTTCACGCTGGTGGGCAATGCCCTCGACGACGTCCTCAACCCCAAGGCGGGCCTCAAGCGATGACGCAGCAGCCCGAGCCCGGGATGGCGGGCGCCCGCACGGACCGCGCCGCCATCCGCGCGCAGCGCCAGTGGCCACTGCCCAAGCAGGCGGATCCGGAGGCGCCGCTCCTCGTCGTCGAGGGGCTCTCCACGCACTTCCGCCTGGGCGATGCGACCGTCCATGCCGTCGATGACGTCAGCTTCACGCTCGACGATGGCGAGGCGCTCGGGATCGCCGGCGAGTCGGGGTGCGGCAAGACGACGACGGCCCTGTCCCTCCTCCGGCTGCTGCCGGGCAACGCCAAGGTGGTGTCGGGGAGCGTTCGCCTGTTCGGGATCGACCTCGCCCAGAAGAGCGAGGCGGCGCTGCGCCGCTACCGGTGGCGCGAGATCTCGATCATCTTCCAGGGCGCGATGAACGCCCTCAACCCGGTCCAGCGGGTCGGCGACCAGATCGCCGAGCCGCTCGTGGAGCGACTCGGCCTGTCCCGGCCCGACGGGCTGAAGCGCGCCCGCGAGCTCCTCGAGCTGGTCGGGATCCCCAAGGCGCGGGCGCGGGCCTATCCGCACGAGCTGTCGGGCGGCATGCGCCAGCGGGCGATGATCGCGATGGCCCTGGCCTGCGATCCGGCGATCATCATCGGCGACGAGCCGACAACCGCCCTGGACGTGATGGTCCAGGCGCAGATCCTCGAGCTGCTCGAGGACCTGCGCGAGAAGCTCGGGCTGTCGCTGATCCTGATCACCCACGACCTGTCGGTGCTCGCCGAGACCTGCGACCGCGTGATGATCATGTACGCCGGGCGGGTGGCCGAGGAGGGACCGGTTGGCACGATCTTCGCGACGCCCCGCCACCCCTACACGCAGATGCTGCTGCGGGCCTTCCCGGACGTGAAGGCGGGCCGGCGCGACCTGGGGACGATCCCGGGCTCGCCGCCGGACCTGCGGACGCCGCCGCCTGGCTGCCGGTTCGCACCCCGCTGCCCGGCGGCGATGGACGTCTGTCGCGCCGAGGTTCCGCCCGAGGTCCGCTTCGACGACCGGGTCCGGGTCGCCTGCCACCTCTACCCGCCGGGCGACGACGGGACGCCCCGCGTGCTCCCGGTCGTCGAGGTCGCGTCGTGAGCGAGCAGCCGGTCGTGAGCGGCGGCGCGCCGGACGACGGCACGCGGGCCGTCGATGCACGGCCCGCGATCGACGGGCCGCTCGACGGCGAGGCCCTGATCCGGCTCGAGGGGCTGGAGGTCCACTTCCCGATCCGGGGTGGTCTGCGCGACCTCATCCGGCGCAAACCGGCGGGCTATGTGCGGGCCGTCGACGGGATCGATCTCGAGCTCCGGCGGGGCGAGGTCCTGGGCCTCGTCGGAGAGTCCGGCAGCGGCAAGACGACCGCGGGCCGTGTCATTGTCAAGCTCACCCACCCGACCGGTGGGCGCATCCTGCTCGAAGGCGAGGATGTCACCGACACCTGGGGTGGCGAGGCGCTGCGCGCCTACCGGCGGCGCGTCCAGCTGATCTTCCAGGACCCGTACGAGACGCTCAACCCGAAGCAGACGATCCATGACTTCGTGGCCGAGCCGCTCGAGGTCCAGAACCTCGGCTTGAGTGCCGCGGAGCGCGAACAGCGGGTCCTCGAGGCCATCCATGCCGCGGGCCTGCGTCCCGCCACGGACTTTGCGTTCCGCTATCCGCACGAGCTCTCGGGGGGCAGCGGCAGCGTGTCGTGATCGCGGGGGCGCTCGTCCTCGACCCCAAGATCGTGGTGGCCGACGAGCCGGTCAGCATGCTCGACGTCTCGATCCGGACCGAGATCCTCAACCTGATGCTGGATCTCCGGCGGCAGCGCGACCTCACCTACCTGTTCATCACCCACGATCTCTCGGTTGCCTGGGTGATCTCCGACCGGATCGCGGTGATGTACCTCGGCAAGATCATGGAGCTTGGTCCGGCCGAGGACGTCATCCATGATCCGCGGCACCCGTACACCAGGGCCCTCGTCTCGGTCATGCCGACGCCGGAGCCGCCGGAGCCCGGCCTCCGGGCACGCCGCGTGATCCTCGAGGGCGAGACCCCGGATGCTGCCCATATTCCCACTGGCTGCCGCTTCCACCCGCGCTGCCCGCTCGCCGAGCAGGCCGGGATCATGGAGCGCTGCCGGACGGAAGAGCCGCCCCTGATCCAGGTCGGCGATGGCCGGGCGTCCGCGTGCTGGCTCGCCGAGTCCGGGCAGCCGCTGCCCGCGGTCGTGCGGCGCGAGGCCGCGGAGGAGCAGGGACCCACGTAGGCTCCCGCGCCAGCCGCTCGGCCCCCATACCAGCCCCGGCTCACCACGACCCGTGGTTGATTCCGCAAGCGGGTCGCCAATCCTGTGCGATCTCCCTCGATCCACCACCCTCGGTGGTGCGGCCGCGGATTTCCATGGTCCCGTGACCCGATGCGAGGCATTCGACCATCACCCTTGGTGCGGACGGAGTCGTCCGTTCCAGCCTGCAGCGGTTCATGGCGATCAACCACGGGCCATCGTGCCCCGAGAGTCGCAGCGCGGGGCGGTCGATCCGAAACGCCTCGAGCTCCGACGCGGACGGGGTCGACCCATCCACCGCGAGGTCCGGCCAGGATCCGGGCCAGGTACCGACGCGAAGTTGTAGACGTCTGGCTCTGGCCAGATCTCCGATGGACCGCGAACGTGCCCACCATCCGAGGACTCGGACGCGCGTCCACGCTGGATGCCGGCGCCCGCCGAGCCACTGGCGAGGCCACCTGCTGTGTGCGTCCCGAGGAGGACTCGTGCATGCTGCGACGCGGCGTTTCGAACTCGCCCCTGGCGAGCCTGCTCGCGATCGCGCTGCTGGCGGGATGCTCCGGGGACGCGAGCCGCACGGCGACGCCATCGCGCCCCACCGCGCCGCCGCCGGCCCCGACCGCATCGCCGACACCGCAGCCGACGCCCTCACCCGACGCCGAGCTGATCGGTGCCTGCTACGGGAAGGCTGTCGCCTGGGCGGCTCCCTATGCCGGAAAGGTGCACCCCCTGGTGATCGCTGCGCCCTGGGGAACGGCTGGCGTGTGGGACTGGCTGCCCGACGACATCAACGGCAAGTGGCGTGATGGCGAGTGGACGAGCCCGATGATCCAGCTGGTCCTCTGCCCAGAAGCCAGGGAACCCAAGGCCGGTGGATCGTGCGGGAGCTACACGATCGCCGACGGAGTGAGGGGCGAGCTCCTTCGCCTCCGCGAGGTGCTGAAGGTCCGAGTGGTCGTCGCTCGGACCGGCGAGACCCTCCAGTCCACAACGCTGTTGGGTCCAAAGACCAAGTGTCCCGCGAGCACGGGCGTGGTTCTGGGAGTCGCCCCCCCGTGGACCTTCCTCGGGGAGAATGTGACCGCCCGGCAGATCAGGGAGTACGCGGCGAAGGTGTCGAAGCAGCCGGTGGAGTAGGCCGCTCGGCGTGGCATGCACCCGCTGACGGGCCGGGCATCAGATCGCGAACCGGCGCTCCGGGTGCTCCTCGCGCAGGACGGGACGGTCGATCCGGAACGCCTCCAGCTCCGGCGCCGACGGGGTTGTTCCGTCCACCGCGAGCTCGGCCATGATCCGGCCCAGGACAGACGCGAACTTGTAGGCGTGCGCCGACCCGAGGCAGACGAGGATGTCCGGGTGCCCGGGGACGGTATCGACGATGAAGTCCCGGTCCGGGGTCATGGTGTAGAGGCAGCTCCTGGTCAGGAACGGCTCCACGGCCATGGACGGCAGGCGCTCCTCGAGGAACGCCATCGTCCGCTCGAGGGCCGCGCGGTCGACGTCGAAGGTGCGGGTCGTCGGGGTCACCTCGCGCCCGCCCACGTCCTGGCCGATCTTCGGGCCTGGGTGGCCGTGGGTCGGGAAGCCGTAGAAGCTGGGCTCGTCCATCCAGATCCAGGTCGGGAAGCGGTCCGGGTCGAACAGCGAGGGGTCGCCCCGGGGCGTGAACCAGGACACCTGCTCCTGGGTCACCGTCAGCGGGAGCGGGCAGCCGAGCGGCGCCAGCAGGTCGTTGGTCCAGGCATCGGTCGCGAGCACCACGCGGCCAGCGCGGATCCGTTGACCGTCCTCGAGCTCGACCGTGATCTCGCCCCCGCGGTCGAGAAGCCGGGCGACGGGCGCCAGGCCCCGCAGCTCCGCGCCGTGCTCCCGGGCCAGCCTGCGGTGGGCCGCGTTGCCACGCGAAGGGTCCGCGATCCCCGTGTCCGCCTGGTACAGCCCGACGTGGTGATCCTCGAGGCGCCAGGCGGGCCAGCGGGCCATGATCTCGGCCGCGTCAAGGCGCTCGAACGGCACCCCCTCGGCGGCCATGGCCGACGCGTACTGCTCGATGTCCACCTCCGATCCGTGGTCCGGGTGCGACGGACCCACGTCAAGGCCGCCGGTACGGAAGACGACCTGCTGGCCGCTCTCCTGCTCCACCTCCCCCCACGAGGCATAGGCGCGGGCCGTCAGGCGCACGTAGTCCCGCCGGTGGTAGCTGCGGCGGATGATCCGACTCACATCCTCGGACGCGCCGTAGGGATGCCCGATCTCGAACCGCTCCAGGGCCAGCACCCGGAGCCCTCGGCGCGAGGCCCAGTACGCGGCCGCGGATCCGAGAGCGCCCAGCCCCACCACGGCGACATCGACCTCGCGGGTCACCGGCGGACCTCCAGCGCGTACCGGGTCACGCCCACGATGGTCAGGATGTCGTGGATCTCCGCGGTATCGATCTCGGCGAGCACCTCGTCAAGGGTCGCCCACCGGATCGCGAGATCCTCGCTGGGCTCCGGGGCGGCGACCCCGGCACGCAGGCCGGTAGCGAGGAACAGGACACCCAGCTCGTCGGTGACCGAGTTGGACAGCGAGAAGCGGCACAGCTCCCGCCATTCGCTCGCCTCGAAGCCAGTCTCCTCGGCAAGCTCCCGCACGGCGCCGTCGAGGGCCGGCTCGTCGAGGGCCGCCCCACCCTCCGGGATCTCCCAGCTGTAGGCATCGAGCGGGTACCGATGCTGCCCGACGAGCAGGAGGCGTCCGGCATCGTCCACCGCCACGACCCCCACCGCCATGTTCCGGAAATGGACGACCCCATAGATGCCGGGGGATCCGTCCGGGCGGTCCACCTCGTCGTGGAACACCTCCATCCACGGGTTCGCATAGGCGATGGTGCGTGACCGGCGACGCCAGGTGCCAACGCGCACGGAATCCGGCAACTCGTCCCTCATCGGCTGCACGGTACCGCCTGGAGGTCCCGGAGACCCGGGCGCCCTGCATGGCGCCTAGACTCCACGCGATGTCCACGCGCACCGACCGCCGCCTCGACGCCAGCGGGCCCGACCACGCCTTCGAGACCCGCTGGGACGTCCGCATCCCGGTCCGCGACGGTCTGGAGCTGTCGGCCAACCTGTGGCTGCCCCTCCCCTCCCCCGACCGCCCCGACGAGCGATTCGGGGCGATCCTGGAGATGATCCCGTACGGCAAGGACAACTGGCGCCGGAACAGTGATACGGCGAGGGGCGAGTGGCTGGCGGCGCGGGGCTTCGCGCTGTGCCGGCTGGACGTCCGGGGGACGGGCTCCTCGCCGGGGATCGCGGAGGACGAGTACACCGAGGCCGAGACCCTCGACGGGTACGACGCCGTCGAGTGGCTCGCGGCCCAGCCGTGGTGCAACGGCAACGTCGGCATGTGGGGGATCAGCTACGGCGGCTTCACCTCGATCCAGGTCGCCAAGCTGCGGCCGCCCCACCTGCGCGCGATCCTGCCGATGTACGCCACGGACGACCGCTATCGCGACGACGTCCACATCCGTGGCGGCTGCGTGACCGCCAGCGAGAAGTGCCAGTACGCGGTCAGCCAGCTGGGCATGAACGCGATGCCCCCGCACCCCCCGTTCCGCGGCGAGCGGTGGCGCGAGGAGTGGCTCGCGCGCCTGGAGCAGACGCCGCCCTGGCTCATGGCCTGGATCCGCAACCAGACCGACGGCGCGTACTGGCGCCGGGGTTCGCTCGCGCCCGAGTACGACGCGCTCGATTGCGCCGTGTTCCAGGTCGCCGGCTGGACCGACGCCTACCCGGATGCCGCGTTCCGGATCCAGGAGCGCTGCACGAGAGCCGCCGTGCGGACCCTCGTCGGCAACTGGGTCCACAGCTACCCCGACGACGCCTACCCGGGGCCGAACCTCGACTGGCTCCACGAGCTTGTCCGCTTCTTCGACCGGTATCTCAAGGGCCGCGACAACGGCTGGGACCGGGAGCCCGCGCTGGCCTGGTTCGAGCGGGAGTGGGCGGAGCCGGAGCCGTTCCCGAAGGCGTGGCCAGGGCGCTGGCGGGCGGCGAGCGCGTTCCCGGTACCGGGCACCGAGCGCCGCGAGCTGTGGCTCACCGGCGGCGAGCTCCGAGACGGGCCTTCGGAGGAGACCAGCGTCGATGTCCTCCCCCACCGGGCCACCGTGGGCACGTCAGGCGCGCTCTCGTGGGGGGCGGGCGGCGCGCCCAACGGCCTGGCCCGCGATCTCCGCCCCGACGAGCTGCGCGGCCTCGTGTACACGTCGCTGCCGCTGGACGCGCCGCTCGAGATCATCGGCTCGCCGGTCGCCGTCCTCCACCTGGCCGCGACGATGCCCGTCGCGACCTGTGTCGTCCGCCTGTCCGAGGTTGCCCCGGACGGGGTCTCGTCGCTCGTCGCCACGGGCGTCCTCAACCTGACCCACCGCCGCTCGGACATCGATCCCGCGCCGATGCCCGCCGACCCGCCCTCCGTCGAGGAGATCCGGATCCCACTGCGTGTCTCGGGCTACCGCTTCACCCCCGGCAACCGGATCCGGCTGACCGTACTCACCAGCTACTGGCCCGTCCTCTGGCCGTCGCCCTTCCCTGGCGAGCTCCACGTCCACCACGGGCCGGCCGCGCCATCGCGCCTCGAGCTCCCGGTCCTGCCCGCGGACGCGGCGACCCTGCCCGTGCCGCCGTTCCGCGTCGAGCCAGCGGTCCTGCGAGAGGTGGGCGCGTACGAGGAGGATGCGCCCGAGTGGCGGATCGAGGAGGACATCCTGCGCGGCACGGTCGCCGTGACCATCTTCGACGGCGGGGGCAGCACCCAGGAGGATGGCTCGCACCTGTACAGCAGCGAGCGACTGGTCCTGACGGCCTCGGACGCGGACCCGGCGCACGCCAGCCTCGAGAGCGACGTCGTATACCGCTGGTCCGGCTTCGGCGCCGACGCCGACATCCGGGCGCGTGGCACGATCACCTCGGACGAGGCGGCGTTCGACGTCACGGTGGCCCTGGACGTCACCCTCGACGGCGAGCCATCCTTCAGCCGCGAGTGGCGCGAGACGATCCCGCGCCGCCTGGTGTGAGGGCCGGTGCGGTCCGTGGAGTCGTGGACGTGAGTCGCCTCGTCGTTGGCCTGCTGATCGCGGCACTCCTGGCCATGGTCGCCCCGTCGACGGCGTCGGCCGAGTGCACCGCGTATGACCGACCTGTCGACCGGACGTTGAACGTCGGGTTTGCGTTCATCGCGACCGTTGTCGACGCATCCGGCGAGACGGATCCCCCGCATGCGGGCTCGGCGCCGTTCGACTGGCACGTGGCGCTCCGGATCGAGCGCGTCCTCGCCGGGGAGGTGCCGGACGAGCTGGTGTTCAATGGCTGGAGCGTCGGCTGTCACAGCGTTCGGGGGAACAGGCTCTCGACCGGCGACCGGGTCGTGATCGCAACCGAGCGCTTCCGGCGGGGCCATCTCCCGGTCGAGCCGTTCGGTGGCGATGTCGTCGTCTGGCGCTGGGACGGCGATCGCTGGCAGTACGCGCGCCGTGTCGTGGGCGTGGAGGAACACCCGCTCGATCAGTTCCCGCTGACGGCAATCCGCAGCGCCAGGACGACCGCCGACATCGTCGCGATCGTGCGCCAGGCGATGCCCGATACCGCCACCGCCCCAGCCACGGCCCGTGTAGCGGAGGATCCAGGACCTGTGCCCTGGATCGTGCTGCTGACGGCGGGCCTGCTCGGCCTCGTCGCAGGCGCCAGGCTCACCGCTAGGGGATCGAGCCCAGTGCCGCCTTGGCGATGACCGCGCTCAGGAAGGCCACCGACACGCTGGCGAGGGTGCCCAGCAGGTAGTACTCGGCGAAGCCGCGATCGTCGAGCTGCTTGAAGCGGGCGATGGTCTTGGCCGCGATGACGAAGCCGACCGCCGCCTCCGCGTTGACCAGCACGAACGCCACGATGAGCAGCCGCTCGAGGGCGCCGATGGTCGCGCCGATGCGGGCGGGTGCCCCGGTGGGAACGGAGGGCGTGGCCCGCAGCGCAACCGACGGCTCGGTCGCGACGTCGGCCGTCCTCCCGGCGGCTGTCGTCCCGGGGGCGGACTCGGCCCGGTGCCCCGCTTCCGGCAGCTCGCGCGGCGAGACGAGCGCGAGCACGAAGTAGAAGGCCGCGCGGGTGTTGACGATGAACAGCGAGACGAGCACGACGCCGGTCAGGATGGCGGCGTGCACCACGACCCGGTCCCAGCTCCGGAGCGCGGTGTTCACGACGTCGACGAACCCCTGCTGGAGCGCGACGCCCTCCAGGATCACGAGCCAGCCGACGATTGCGATCGTGATATGCAGCGCCTGATCGGCGAGGTACAGCATCCCCGGCCACGGAGTCCAGGCGCTGCCGAGCCCCGACTCCGGCGCCTGGCTGGTCCTTCCCAGCCGCGCCCGTGCGGCTGCGAGGGCCCTCCGCTCCGCGCGGCGCGTCGTCTGCACCTTCCAGCGGTCAACCAGGACGTGGGTCGTGACCACGACCGCGATGTAGAGCACCGCCGGCATCCCGTAGGCGAACAGGAACGGGACCAGGCACAGCCCGACGTGGAACCCGTGGACCCCGAGCGCCGCCCACCCGCCACGGCCCCCGGTTCCCTTGTTCATCGCGATCCAGTCGTTCTGGAGCACGAAGTCCGCGACGAGGTGGGCCAGGATCAGCCAGGCCAGGACCAGGATCGTGTCGGTCACGCCGTGCTCCCCGGTGAACGCGTGGCAGCGACGGGATCATCGCCGGCGGCCTCGGCGGCACGGATCACGCCGTCGTGGAAGATGGAGGCCAGGGCGGCGCTCAGCCTGGCCAGGTGGCGGGCGCGAGCCCGGTCCGCGATGACGGAGACGGTTGCCCGGCTGACCTGCAGACGCTCGGCCGCCTCCGACCGGCGCAGATTGTCGACCAGCAGCAGGCGCGTGATCTCGCGCTGGCGAACGGTGAGCTCCGACAGCAGCGCAGGGAGCAGCGGAGCCAGGTCCGCGAGCAGCGTGTCCGCCCCGGCGTCTCCCGTGACCGCCGCGATCCCCTCGCGCCGCGACTTCGCGCGCTCCAGGAGCTCCCTTGCCGCGTGGAAGGCGGGCCCGTTCCGCTCCGTCGCCGGCCCGGTACCCCGGTCGACAGCGCCGGCCACCACCGCCCAGCGGAGCTCCCTGGCATCGGGGTGAAGCGCCGCCCGCACCACCCCACGAAACGGGTCCGCGCCAGGTTCGAGCAGCAGCTGGATCTCGTCGCCCTGGGTGAACCCCGTCGGGGCGAGGCGCTCGGCGGCATAGGCGGCGTCCATGTCGTCGCGCAGCGCCCGCAGGAACGCGGCGGCGCCGGCGTCACCTCGTGAATCCACGACGTCGCCGAAGAGCACGGTGGCCGGCACCTGGGCTGTCACACGCCGGAGCCTACCGCAGATGCAGTTAGCCGGAAAGGGCTACACAGCATACGGGTAGCCGATTCCGGCAAACCCGTGGGCTGTCAATCCGCCGACACGCTCGCCGGCATGGCCGCGAGCAGCCCCTCCAGCGCCTCGCCGAGGGCGGTCCGGTGCCCCTCGGTCTCGAAGTCCAGCAGCGGGTCGGCGGGCAGCGCGTGCTCCGACAGCGCGCCGTCGCGCCGCACGTAGACGACCGGGTACAGCCCGCCCTGGCCGTCCGACTCGACCGTCATCGCGACCAGGTCCTCGGTCATGCCGTCGAGCGCGTGGGCCAGGGGCAGGATCCCCGCGTCACGCAGCGTCCCGTCCGGCTCGGCGGTGATCACCCGGGCGAGGTACGCCTTCTGGTGCCACAGCTCCGGTGCGGAGGTCGCCTCTCGCAGCAGGTAGTCACTGACCTCGGCCCGGTCCACGACGGGGCACTCATGGGTCATGCCGAACACCGTCTCCGCGAGGTGGCGGGCGAGGACGAGGCCGTTGTAGCGATGCCCGTGGACGGCACCGGAGTTGGCCGGCACGCCGTGCTTGCGCAGGCCCGGTGCCGCCTGGCTGATCGTGCCCGCGAAGAAGATCCCGGGCACCGTGGTGCTCTCCCAGAAGGGGGTCACCACCGGCAGCTTCGCCGCCCCGAACGTGGCCACGCCGAGGTCCGGCAGGTCGCGCAGCGGACAGGTGAAGCCGGTGGCGGCGATGACCTCGTCCGCCTCCACGCACAGGTCCTCGCCGGTGTCGGTCCGGTGGAGGTCCACCCGGATCGCCTCCCCCACCTGGGTCAGGCTCGTGATCGACGCATTGAGGATCCGCACCCCGAGCCCCAGGAACCCGTCCTCGAACGGCTGGACGTAGCGGGCGCGGACGCCGGCAAGCGACTTCGTCTGGATGCTGGTCTTGGCCGGCGACGGCGAGCAGACGGTGATCGACGACGCCCACTGGGCGAGGCCCGACGCCAGCTCGAAGCCGCTGTTCTGCTTGCCGATGATGAAGATCCGCTTGCCGGCATAGGTGGCGGCATCACGCGTGTCGGCGTAGTGGCGGGCGAGCTCGATGCCCGGGGTGACCGGCAGTGACGGCTGGGCGATCCCGACCGCGAGCACGAGCGCGCGACAGCGGTACTCGCCGTCGCTGGTCTGGAGCACGAACCGGGGACCCTCGGCACCGTCCTCGCGGCGGGTCGACTCCCAGCGGGTCCGGAACCGGACCTGGATCCCCGCCCGTTCCGCGAACGCCTCGAGGTTCTGCTGCATGGCCGGGCGCGACGGGAAGTAGGAGGTGTCGTCGAGAAACTCCGCCTGGAGGCGAGCGCAGCTCGGGCTCGTCCGCGAGCAGGCTGTTCCAGTCGTAGCGCTGGTACTCCCGCGAGGTCCGCTCCGCCGGGGCGTAGGGCTTGGACCAGGACAGCAGGCGCTGGAAGAACGGCCACCGCCGGAACATCCCGCCCGGACCGACGTCGGCCGAGAGCACGGCGTGCTCGACACCCTCGTTGCGGAGCGCGTACGAGACCTGGAGCCCACCGGGGCCTGACCCGATGACGACCACCGGGTAGTCGCCGGGCGGGAAGGGCCGCTCGACCGCGTCCACCGTCAGCTCCGCCACCGGTTCGCGTTGCGCAGGCGACGGGCCAGCGCCTGGAGCATCCGGAGCATGACCGGGGGATGGGCGAGGAGGAACGGCTGGACCGCTGTCGGGCCCAGGACGATGCAGCGGAGCGTGGACGTGGCGACGATGTCCGCCGTGGGCGGCTCGCCCAGCAGGATGGACACCTCCCCGAAGAAGTCGCCGCGATTGAGCGTGCCCCGCGTCGTGCCGTCGATCCGGACGTCGGCCGTGCCGTCCAGGATGACGTAGAAGCCCGATCCCGTGAGCCCCTGGCGAAGCACCCGCTCGCCCTCCGCGATCGCGGTCTCCTCGAACAGTCCCGCGACGCTCAACAGCTGCGGAGACCCGAGGTCTGCGAACAGGGCGAACCCGGCCAGGGTGTCGGCGAGCTCTTCGCGCGTTGCCACGGGACGGCCCCTCCTCGTTCTCCCCCGCTCGGCACGACCGGCACGGCCGCAGGGGCGCATGGTCCCACGAATCAGGGCGCCGCGCGAGGACGATGGCCGCCGGCACCGGACGGGCTCCGGGTTGACGACGACGGCCGACCCGGCGCACGATGCGATTCCCGTCCGAGGAGGAACCCGTGCCCCTGTCCGCGTCCCACCGCGAGTCGCTCGTGAGCGCCTGCCCACTGTTCACGGGGCTGGACGCGTCCGGGCTCGCGGCCGTCGCCGAAGCGGCCGTCGAGGTCGAATTCGCTGCCGAGCGGATCATCGCCCGCGAGGGCGAGATCGGCACCGGCCTGTTCCTTGTCGGCGAGGGCCGGGTCAGGGTGATGCGCGACGGTCAGGCCATCGCGCACCTGGGGCCCGGCGAGTTCTTCGGTGAGCTCTCGGTCCTCGACGGCGGACCCCGCAATGCCACGGTGATCGCCGAGGTGCCCACCACCTGTCTCGCCCTTGCGACCTGGGACGCCGAGCGTGTCCTGCGCGACGAGCCGGGTGTCGCCCTTGCGGTGCTGCGGGTCCTCGCCGGACGCCTCCGCGCAGCGACCTCCGACCACCGGACCTAGAGGCCCGCGCCACCCGCCCAGAGGCAAGAGCCGTGTCCCCCGAGCTCCCCACCGGCACCATCGCGTTCCTGTTCACCGACATCGAAGGATCGACCAGGCTGGTCAGCCGCGTCGGCGACGCCGCCTACGGCGACCTGCTGGCCGTCGAACGGCGACTGGTCCTGGATGCAGCGGTTGGCGAGGGCGGGATCCCGTTCGGATCCGAGGGCGACGCCCACTTCGTCGCCTTCACGTCGGCGGCGTCCGCCATCCGCGGAGCCGTGGCGGCGCAGCGGGCGCTCGCCGCCTATCCCTGGCCCGATGACCGGGCGGTGATGGTGCGGATGGGGGTTCACGCGGGCGATACGCGCCTGGTCGATGGCGACTATGTCGGCTACGAGGTGCACCGGGCCGCGCGGGTCGCCTCGGCCGCTCACGGCGGGCAGGTGCTGGTCTCGGCGGCGGCTCGGGGTCTGGCGGGCGATCCCGGCAACGGGATCACCCTCCGTGACATGGGGGAGCACGCGCTCAAGGACGTCACGGAGCCCGAGCGCCTGTACCAGGCCGACGCGGACGGGCTGCGTGCGGGATTCCCGCCGCTGCGGACGGTCGGGCCGGTGGCGGGCAACCTGCCCGCCCAGCTGACGTCATTCGTGCGACGCAGCGAGGTGGAGGCCGCGAGAGCACACCTTGACCGCGTCCGGCTGCTCACGCTCACCGGACCGGGCGGCACCGGCAAGACCCGGCTCTCACTGGAGCTCGCGTCGGGATGTGCGGACCGGTTCCCGGACGGCGCCTGGTTCGTGCCGCTGGCAGCGATCCGGGACCCGGAGCTCGTCCCGTCCTCGATCGCGAGCACGCTGGGCCTGCTGTCGCCGTCGCAGCCACCCCTGGAGCGCGTCCTTGGGCACCTGCGCGGCCGGCAGAGCCTGCTGGTCCTCGACAACCTCGAGCAGGTGATCGAGGTGGGGTCGACCGTCGCCGAACTGCTGCGCCAGGCCCCGGGCCTGACGGTCATCGCGTCGAGCCGGGCTCCGCTCCGGGTCGCCGGCGAGCAGGAGTTTCCGGTCCCGCCGCTCGCCCTGCCGCCACGCGGCGCTCAAGACCCGGAGGTCGTCGCGAGCTCCGAGGCCGGCAGGCTGTTCGAGGAGCGTGCGGCGGCGGTGCGGCCGGGCTTCTCGATCACGGCCGACAACGCCGGGGATGTCGCCGAGGTGGTTCGCCGCCTCGACGGGCTGCCGCTTGCGATCGAGCTCGCGGCCGCCCGGATCCGTCTGCTGTCGCCCCAGGCGATGGCGCGCCGCCTCGATGACCGGCTGTCGCTGCTGGCCGCGGGGGGGCGCGATCTCCCCGAGCGGCAGCGGACCCTCCGCGGGGCGATCGACTGGAGCTACGAGCTGCTCGGGCCGCCGGAACAGCACCTGTTCGCCCGGCTGTCCGCGTTCGCGGGCGGTGGACCGATCGAGCTTGTCGAGCGCGTGTGCGGGCTCCCGGAGGACAGCGACCAGGGCGCGCCTGCCGTGGACGTGATCGGCCTGCTGGAGCGGCTCGCCGAGCAGAGCCTGGTGCGCATCGAGGATGACAGCCACGGGGACGTCCGGTTCACCATGCTCGAGACGCTGCGTGAGTACGCGCAGGAGCGCCTGGAGGAGCGCGGGGAGACCCGCCTGCTGGCCGACCGGCACGCAGCAGCCATCCTCGAGCTCGTCGAGCAGGCGCTCGCAGCGGCCGGTGATCGCGGCGCCGTGCTCGACCGCCTTGACGACGAGCATGACAACATCCGGGCCGCCATCGACCATGCGATCACCGTCGGTGACACGTCCACGGCATCCGCCCTCGCGTTCGGCTCGTGGCGGTTCTGGCAGATGCGCGGGCACATCGTCGAGGGACGCCGACGCCTGGACCAGATCCTCGCCATGCCCGGCTGGACACCGGAGCCGTCCCGAGCCCGTCTCAAGGCTCTCGAGGCGGCGGGGGGCCTTGCCTACTGGGCCGGTGACATGAGCGGGTCCGGTCCGCACTATGGCGATGCCGTCGTCGAGGCCCGCGGGCTGGGTGACGACGCCGAGGTTGCCAACGCCGTCTACAACCATTGGTTCACGCGCCGGGCGACGGAGAACGTCGCCGACTGGGGGAGGCTGCTCGCGGACGACGACCGGGCCCTGCTCGACGAGGCCCTCGAGATCTGGACCCGGATCGATGACCAGGGGGGCGTGGCGAAGGCGCTGTGGGGCCTCGGCGAGCACTACGCCTACCGCGACGAGTACGCAGCCGCGGAGGACGCGACCACCAGGGCGCTGGCGATCTTCGAACGGGGTGGTGACCGCTTCTGGATCGCCTGGACGCGGTTCACCCGGGCGTTCGCGCGTGGGTCTGCGCGCGACATGCGCGGCGCTGCCGAGGACTTCGCCGTCGTCCTTCGCGAGTTCCGGGACAGCCGGGACGTGTCCGGCCTCTGCCTCTCGATGTCGGCCATGTCGGGGCTGCTCCTCGCGGCCGGCCGCACCGAGGACGCCTTCGCCGTGGCCGCCGCGGCCGCGCGGGCGATCGCGGAGACCGGCCTGCACCTGGCAAACCTGTGGCCGACCGCAGCGCTGGCCGTCCCGGACCTGGAGCAGGCGACCGGCACCCTCGCGGAGGCAGCAGCACGGGGCCGCGCATGGTCACGGGAGCAGGGTCTGGACCAGACGATCCGGATGGCGGATGACCTCGCCGCCGGCCCGCAGGTGGCCCCGGCGGCTGACGTGTCGGCGTAGCATGGGACCCGTGAACCGAAGCGTCCGTCCGATCGACCTGTCCATCGACGTCAACGTGGCCCCGGCGGTCGCGTGGGCCGCCATCACGGACCCGGCGAGGGTCGCCGGCTGGTTCACGATGGCCAGTGCGCTGGGTTCCGTGGGTTCTCCCTATCGCCTGGACTTCGGTGACGGCAGCATCATGGGCGGCACGGTGCTGGGCGTGGACGCCGGGCGTTCCTTCTCCCACTCCTGGCACTGGGAGGGCGCGGTCGACGCCGAGACGACCGTCGTCACCTGGGCCGTGTCCGAGCTCCCTGGCGACCGATCGCGGATCCGGATCGTCCACGATGGCTGGGACGAGGCCGGCATGGACGGCGCGGCGCGCGACGATCACGAGGGCTACTGGTCGGGCTACCTCGAGGACCTGCGCGACATCCTCGCGGAGGGGTGACCGCCGCGGGACGGTTCTCGTCCCTGAGATATCGGGCCTTCGGCCGCTTCCAGCCCGATGCGCGCCTGATCCTGGTCACGAGCCTGGTCACCGGCGCGGCGGTGAGCCTGTGGTGGATCGACTTCAACCTGTACCTCGGCGCGCTCGGCTTCGAACCCGCGACGATCGGCCTCGTGGCGACCCTCGCCTCGCTGGCCGGCGGGCTGGTGGCGTTCCCGGCCTCGGCGGCGTCCGACCGGATCGGACGGCGAGCCGTGCTGTTCGGCGGGATCATCGCCGGCATCGTGGCCCTCGTGGCACTGCTTGCCTCCGAGGCGCTGGTCGTCGTGATCGTGGCTGCATCGCTGTGGACGATGGGCTTCAACGCCTTCAACGTCGTGATCGCGCCGTTCATGACCGAGCACAGCGAGCCCGAGCACCGCAACGAGCTGTTCGCCGTCCAGTTCGCGATCCAGAACGTGACCAACATCGTCGCGGCCATCCTCGGCGGCGTGGTGGCGACGGCGGTCGCGTCGTGGCTCGGCCTGCCGGCGGGCGGGCCGGGGACCTACCGGATCATCCTCGTCCTCATGCTCGGGCTGTCCGCCCTCGGCCTGGTCGCCGTCGGCCGGCTCACCGACGACCGCCCGTCGCGGATCGAGGGATCGAGGCTCCGGCGGCTCGGCGAGCCGGCGTCGTTCCCCGCCGATCCGCGACGGCGCCGGACACGGCTCGGCATCGTGGTTCGCGACCGAGGCCGGTTCGCGAGGCTGGTGTTCCCGGGCTTCCTGATCTCGATCGGCGCCGGGCAGGTGATCCCGTTCCTGAACGTCTTCGTGCAGGGCAGGTTCGGGCTGGATCTCGCCCAGCTCAACGCGGTCTTCGCCTTCACGTCGCTCGGGACCGTGCTCGCGATCCTCGCCCAGCCTCGACTTGCCCGGCGCTTCGGGCAGATCACGTCGGTGGTGATCGTCCAGGGGGCGTCGATCCCGTTCCTCGTGGTGCTCGGGTTCTCGCCGGTGCTGTGGTCGGTCATCCTCGCGATGGCCGTCCGGAGCTCGCTCATGAACGCCGGCAACCCCATCTTCAATGCGTTCTCCATGGAGCAGGTGGCCCCCGCTGAGCGAGCCTCGCTGGCGGCGGCGATGAGCGTGCTGTGGCAGGTGGGCTGGGTCGTGGGCGGCGCGTGGTACGCGCTCCTCCAGGCCGCGCTCGGGTTCGACGGTGGCTATGCGGTCAACTTCCTGACGATCATCGCGCTGTACTCGGTCGCGACCGTGCTGTACTGGACGTGGTTCCGCGAGGCCGACCGCCTGGCGCTCGGGCGGCGAGTATCCGCGTCGACCACCGGCCGGTAGACTTCGGGCCATGGCAGAGGCACCTGTTCCCCGCCGCACCAAGACCGCCATCCCGCGCAACCCCGGCCGCCACGAGCTGGGCATGAAGGCCACCCTCCTGTTCCCGGACAAGGAGATCGTGGAGCGGTTCTACGTCCCGCTCGTGTACACCGCGTGCCGCACCTGCTACTCGGAGCTGGAGCCGCAGGAGATCTTTCGGCGGGCGGTGGAGGGCGAGGTCGCCCCCGCCTCGATGCAGCGCCTGATCTCGAACGTCATCGAGTCCGGGCACGGGTCCACCATCGAGCACATCGTGTTCACGTTCGGCCTGTCGGGCGTGTCGCGCACCCTGTCGCACCAGCTGGTCCGCCACCGGGCGGGCGTCGCCTTCGACCAGCAGAGCCAGCGCTACGTCAAGTACAAGGGCGCGGCCACGATGCTGCCCGCGACCATCGCCGAGGGGAACCCGGACCTCCGATCGCGCTACGAGGACCAGGTGGACGGGGCTCTCGGCCTGTATGCCGAGCTGGTCGATGCCGGGGTGCCCGGCGAGGACGCGCGCTTCGTGTTCCCCAACGCCACTCGCACGAACCTGGTCATGACGACCAACCTCCGGGCGCTGATCCACATGTCCGGCCTTCGACTGTGCACCATGGCCCAGTGGGAGATCCGGCGGCTGTTCCAGCTCATGCGCCACGAGATCTTCGGCGTGTCGCCGTTCCTCGGGTCCTTCCTCGCGCCCAAGTGCGTGCCACTGGGCTACTGCGACGAGTTCAACAATCGGGATGAGCACTGCCCCATCCGGCCGCACAAGGACAACGTGCTCGCCGCGTGGTCGCAGAAGCGCGAGGCCGCGCGCACCGCGGGGCGGGAGCTGCCGGTCACGTGACGGCGCCGGGGACCACCCGATGACCATCCGCCTCGAGTTCAACCGGATCGCACCCGGCGTGGAGATCGGCCCGCACCGCCACGACAGGGAGAGCATCGTCTATCTCGCCGGTGGCGAGCTCGTGTTCGAGCACGGGGACGGGATGTCGCGCCGGTCGGTCGTCGGCGCTGGTGACGTGCTGTACGAGGCGCCCGCGGCGCTGCACCGGGTGCGCAACGAGGGCACGCTCGATGCCCTGGCGCTGATGGCCGCGGTCGAGATGGACCCCGGGGAGGCTGGGGTGGCGATGCCCCGCCGGCACGACGTGGCGGAGCCGGTCCGCAGGGGGTCCGAGGCACGGGTCGTGGGGAGCGAGGGGATCCGGCGCACGCTCCTGGTCGAGCCCGGTGACTTCGGATCCGTGACATTCACGGTGACCGAGGTGGAGATCGAGCCCGGCCACGAGGATGCCTGGCACCGGCACCCGGGCTCGGAGCACGCGATCGTGGTCTTCGAGGGCCGCGGTTCGATCCGGGTGGGCAGCGTGGACGAGGTCCTGGAGCCGCTCAAGGGCATCCGGATCCTGCCCGGGCGCCGGCATCGCGTCCGCAACGACGGGCGCCACCGCCTGCGCTACTACGTCTGCGCGTCACCCGGGACGGACCCGACGATCGACCGGGTGCCGGCCGAGGCTCCGCGGCGGCGGCTGGACGCTTGAGCCGGTCCCGAGGGCGTGCTCCGGGGCGTGTGTCGGGCTCAGCCGGCCATCGGGCCCGCGTCAGTCGATCGCCAGGCCCGCGACGAGCCGGCGAATGACCCGCGCGAGCCTCGGACCGGCCTCGGCGCCCGCCGCGAGGACCTCCTCGTGCGAGAGCGGCTGGCCGGAGTAGCCGGCGCCCGCGTTGGTCACCAGCGAGACTCCAGCCACCTCCAGCCCGACCCAGCGGGCGGCGATCGCCTCGAGCACGGTTGACATCCCGACGGCATCCGCGCCCATGGCCCGGAGCATGCGGACCTCGGCCGGCGTCTCGTAGCTCGGTCCCAGCAGACCGGCGTAGACGCCTGCCTCCAGGGCGACCCCCTCCGCCTCTCCGGCCGCCCGCAGGCGCTCCCGCAGCGCCGGTGTCCAGACATCGGTCATGTCGGCGAAGCGCGGGCCGAGCTCGTCCGCGTTCTGGCCGAACAGTGGCGTGCGGCCGGTCAGGTTGAGATGGTCGCTGATGATCATCAGCGTCCCGGGACCGTAGGCCGGGTTCACGCCGCCCGCGGCGTTGGTCAGGATCACGAGACGAGCACCGAGCTGCCTGAACAGCAGGACCGGCTGGACGACGAGTCCCGGGTCGTTGCCTTCATAGAGGTGGAAGCGGCCCTGGAGCGCCGCGATCGGGACGCCGGCGAGGCGTCCGACCAGCAGCCGGCCGGCGTGGCCAGGTGCCGTCGCGACGGGCCACCCGGGCAGGTCCTCGAACGGGATCGAGACCGCGTCCTCGATGTCATCGGCGAGACTGCCCAGCCCCGAGCCGAGCACGATGCCAGCCGCTGGCACGATGTCCGTTCGAGCGCGAACGGCAGCCAGGAGCGCAGCCAGCCTCGGGGGCTGCTCGGCGGGCGTGATGGGCTGCGAGCGGTCGACGTCGGTCATGGGCAGAGGATAGGGCCCAGGTCGAGCGTGCGGGGCGCGGAGCGCGGGCCGACGGCAGCCACGGCGTTGTGGCCGGCGGTCGTTAAACTTCGACGCCCGTCAGGAGTACCGACACCGGGATGCCGGTCGCGTCCTTCCGGGCGCCCAGTGCAGACTGGCCCTCGCGGGCCATCCCACGCTGGTGGACGAAGCGTCCGAGGAAACCGGAGAGCGCACCGGCCCTTGATGTGATCGCAGGTCGGGCGTCGGCCAGGCCTTGAGGTGATCTCCAGCCTGACCGGGTGCAGCGTCCTTGAGGTGATCGCCTCCGCTGCGGGCCTCCGTCGGCCCCCTCGGACAACGACTACGCTATCGGGCCCCCGCGCAGCGTCCAACGGGGTTGTCCACCAAGTCCTGGCCCGGCCGTGCTCCGCCGTCCACGAGATTCCCACCGATGTTGACAGGCTGTGGACGATCCGCCCTGCGGACGAGACCCGTTCAACCGCCGAGCGCGAACATCTCCACCTTCGGCAACCGGTCCGTGGCCTCGCTCCGGAGCTCGGAGTACCGATCCGCCCGAACCGCCCAGACCGACGCGATGCGGTCGGCCAGCTGCTGGTCGGTCTCCCCGTCGCGCAGCGGCCCCTTGAGGTCAGTCCCCGTGGCCGCGAACAGACACGTGTAGAGCGAGCCCTCGGCTGAGAGACGGGCTCGAGTGCAGTCGCCGCAGAAGGGCCGCGTCACCGAGGCGATCACGCCGACTTCGCCGCTGCCATCGCGATACCGGTACCGCCCGGCCACCTCGCCGCGGTAGTTCGCGACAGCGGGCTCCAGGGGCATCTCCGCATCGATCAGGCCGAGGATCTCATCAGCCGGCACCACGTCGTCGAGCCGCCAGCCGTTGGTCGTTCCCACGTCCATGTACTCGATGAACCGCAGGATCAGCCCCTCGTCGCGCGCCCATCGCGCCAGCGGCAGGATCGACGCCTCGTTCAGGCCACGCCGGACGACGGTGTTGACCTTGATCGGGGCAAGCCCGGCCGATCGCGCCGCGGCAATCCCGTCGAGCACCCGGGTGACGGGGAAGTCGACGCCGTTCATGCGTCCGAAGACCTCGTCATCGAGCGAGTCGAGCGACACGGTGATGCGGGCCAGCCCGGCCTCCCGCAGCGGGCCGGCGAGGGACCGGAGGGCCGAGCCGTTGGTCGTCAGGGTCAGATCGACGACCTCGCCATCCGGGGTGCGCAGCGCGGCAAGCTCGGAGATCAGCACCGGGAGGTCGCGCCGGACCAGCGGCTCGCCGCCCGTGATCCGCAGCTTGCCCACCCCGAGCGCCACGAAGATCCCGGCGAGCCTCGTGATCTCCTCGAACGAGAGCACCTGGTCGCGCGGCAGGAAGGCGAAGTCTCGCCCGAACAGCTCTGCGGGCATGCAGTAGGGGCAGCGGAAGTTGCAGCGGTCGGTCACCGAGATCCGGAGGTCCCGCAGCGCGCGTCCGAACCGGTCGGGCAGTCCGGGGCGACCGTCGAAGGCGGCGGCGGCGCGGAGCTCAGGGGGCTGAAGGGGCTCGCTCACCCCCACATGGTAGGGGAAGGGGGCGCAGCCATCGAACGAAGGGGTGGTGCGTCCCGGTACCACCGGGACACCCGGCTGGTACCTCTAGCGACTGCACCGCAGCCCACTCCGCCGCCTATGGTGCACGAAGGCCCCGGCCCTGCAGCCGTTGACAAGGAAGAGTGTTCGACCTATGGCAACCACCGACACGCGCTCCGGCTTCCGTCTCCCGTGGAGCTCCGATCGCTCACACGACGCCGATTCCGCCGATACCGGCGCGGAGACGGTCACCGAACCCGTGGAGCAGGCGGCCCCCGACCCGGTCGCGTGGCCGGACTCCGACGCGAACAGCAGCCCGGAGCCAGCACCCGGGCAGGCCCCGGCCGACGCGTCCGACCAGCCCGAATCCTCCGTCCCGCCCGAATCCTCCGTCCCGCCCGAATCCTCCGTCCAGCCCGATGCCCAGGAGCCCGAGATGATCGACATGGAACCCGCCCCCCCGCCGGCTCCCGTGGCACCCAGGAAGTCCACCAAGCTCATGACCGAGCTCTCCGCAGCCATCCGGGCGACGGCAGAGTCGGCGCGTGACCAGACGCTGACCCAGGTCGAAGCCGACGTTGCCGCCGTCGTGGAGCAGATCCGGGCGGGCTCCAAGGAAGGCGAGGACCGCCTCCGCGTCCGGTCCGACGAGGACATCGCGCGGATCAAGGAGTGGTCGCGCGCGGAGATCGCGCGGATCAAGGAAGAGACCGAGAGCCGCATCGGCGCTCGCAAGGTCAGCCTCGACGGGGAGCTCGCCGCGCACGCCGCCGCCATCGAGCAGCGCGTGGGCGAGGTCGAGAGCGCCGCCACCGCATTCCGGGCCGACATCGAGTCCTACACGGAGCGTCTCGCCGGCGAGGACGATCCCGCGCGGCTCGCGACGATGGCCGAATCCATGCCGGAGGCGCCGGCCCTGGACGCCCTGGCCGACCTTGGCGACCTGGAGCTTGACCTGTCGGCGGCTGCGGTCGCCGTCACCGACGGCGATGACCCGGAAGCAGCTGTCGAGATCGCGGAGGCCCCTGTCGAGCTGCCGGAGGCGGAGGCGCCCTCGCTCGAGATCGCCGCGCCCGAGGCGGACGCCGGGGCCGACGCCGAGACCCCCGACGCGGAGCCTGGCGAGGCCGACGCCGTTACCGACGAGGTGGCAGCGTCCGACGCAATCGGCGAAGAGATGGCCGCGACCGACGCCGACGACGAGACCCTGTCGGCGGAGGCAGGAGCCGACCAGGCCGCAACGGCTCCCTCGCCCTGGCGCGAGGCCGACAGCGCATGGGGGTCGCGCAGCACGGCGGCAGCCGAGCCCGAGACGCTCGACGATGATGGCTCCGGCGACTACACCGCTGACGACGGCGTCCCCGGCTGGGATACCGGCGAGACCCTCACGGCGACATCGATCGATGAGGCCACCGGCGAACCGGTCGATCGCGGCGAGATCATGGCCGCGCTCGAGGCGGCCGCCGAGGCTGTCGTGGCGGCTGAGTCCGCTGCCGAGTCGGCCGACCAGGCAGAGGCCGCCGCCGACCTGGCGGAGACCGCTGCGGGGATGCTCAAGGGTCGCTCCGACGTGGACGAGGCCGTCGATCCCGAGGCTGCTGCCGCCATGTCGGCACGCGTCGAGGCCGGCGGGTTCGAGGAGTCCTACACCGGCCGCCTCGCGTCCCTGCTGCCGAACCATGCCGAGGGGTCGGCCGATGGGGAGCCGCGCACCACCCAGGTGATCGTGTCGGGGCTCGTGTCCGTCGCCAGCATCGCGAGCTTCAAGCGGCACCTGGGACGGCTGGCCGGCGTCAAGACGGTGGCGGTCGCCTCAGGGCCGGACGGCGAGTTCGTGTTCAACGTGACCCATCGACCCGACGTCTCCTTCCGTGACGCCCTCCCCACCATGCCGGGCTTCGCCGCACGCGTCACCAGCACCGACGACGGCTCCGTGCACGTCACCGCGCGCGATCCCGAATCCGAGGGCTGACAGCATGCCGCAGTCCCCGGCCCGGCCGGCGATCGCGCTCCTCCTGCCGGCGACGGAACGCGATCCCGTCGCCGCGGAGCTCCATGCCGGCGGGTACGACCCGATCCTGCTCGACCACGTCCGCGACCTGGGCACGCTCCTGGCTGAGCGCAAGGACATCGCGGTCGGGATCATCGATGCCGAGGTCGAGCCGGAGCTCGCGAGCCGCGCTTGGTCGATGCTCCGTGCCTCCCACCACGCCATCCCGGCGCTCATGATCGTCAACCCCGCGAGCCTGGACTCGCTGGACCTCTCCGGGCCGGGCCACGAGGATGACGAGTACCTCACCCGGCCGTATTCGGCAGAGGCCATCCGCTGGCGTGTCGAGGCGATGTGCATCCGGTCCGTCGCGGTCGACGACGGCTCCGGTCCCGTCCTCCAGGGCTCGCTGGCTCCGGGCGACTGGGGCCGGCGTGGTCAGCTGGTCGCCGTGTTCAACCCCAAGGGTGGCGTGGGCAAGACGACCATCGCCACCAACCTCGCGGCCATGCTCGCAAGCCGGGATCTCGGTGTCCTGCTCATCGATGCCGACACCGTCACCGGCCACGTCAGCACGTCGCTTGGCATGGACGGCGTGGCGACCGTGGTCGACGCGTGGCGGGACGAGCTTGATGGCGCGCCCGTGCTCCCGTTCTACGACCTGGCATCCTCGCATCCGTCCGGGCTGCGCGTGCTGCCGCTCACCTCGAGCCCGATCCACACGGAGATCCTGGAGCCGGACCGGGTGGCCGACTCGATCGCGGCCGCCAGGCGGTCCGTCGAGTACGTGATCGTCGACCTGCATCCTTCGTACAGTCCGCTCAACCGGGCGATCTTCGACAAGGCCGATCGGATCCTGGTCCCGGTGACGCCGGACCTCCCGTCCATCCGGGCCGTGGTCAAGCTCCGCGAGGTTGCCGACGAGCTGGGCATGCGCGACCGCCTGCACCTCGTGATCAACCGGGTGAACACGGGCGTGCCGACCGCGGACATCGAGCAGACCATCGGCATCCCCGTCTACGCGCAGATCCGGTCCGCGGGCCCGGTCATGGTGAAGGCCGCCAACGAGGGACGGACGCTCGTGGAGCTGGTGCCCGGCCACGGGATCACCGCGGACTTCGGGATCCTAGCCGACCGCATCATCGGCCGCCCGAGCCCCCAGCCGGCGAAGGCCGCGTTCAGGCTGTTCGGAAGGTCGCTGCCGAGCCGGGCCTGATCGTCAGCCTCGAGGTCAGGGAGGCGTGACCAATCCCGGCCGGCTGTCGCGCTAGGTGCGCTCCTGCCAGCTGATCCCACCCAGCGGCGACCCGGGCAGCCGCGGGTGCGGCTCTCCGGTCCGCTTGTCCACCTGGGTCACGCCCCGCAGGTAGAACCGGTTGACCAGGATCACCTCGACCTCCGGATCCGTGATCACCGTGTCGCCCAGGCGTGCGGTCGCTTCCGACACCGCCACGAACATCTCGCTCGAGCGATCCAGCAGCCGGTCCGGCTCGGATCCAGGGTGGAGGTACACGGTCCCGATCACCCGGAACGGCGGCACCTCGAGCGCCACATCGTAGGCCACCTTGTGGACCTTGAGCGCCGAGCGTTCGGTGTCGGTCAGCGGTGGCAGCGAGTCCTCGCCCGCCGTGACCAGGATCAGGTCGTACGGATCCACGCTCTTGAGGCCGGGGGCGGCCTCGAGCGTTGGCGCATCGGGGGGACCCCACGACACGTCGTGAATCCCGATCGCCTCGCGCTTGTTGAGCGCGTCGGACAGCCGCCCGGCGATGTCCATCCGGCCAGTCAGCCGCCAGTCCTCGGTCAGGGCCGTGAACGGCACGCCCCGGACCGGTCCGCGGTGAAGGCGCGAGGAATCGACCGGGCCGGATGCGTGCCCGACGGGGCTGCTGGGTTCGCTCTTGCGTCGTTTCAGGAAGCCGAACGGCACCCGCTCACTCCTCCTCGGCCTTGCCGGTGTTGCTCCGGATCGTGTCCACGACGGTCGCGTCCGCCAGGGTGGTGACATCCCCAAGCGCGCGCCCCTCCGCGATATCGCGGAGCAGGCGGCGCATGATCTTGCCGGACCGGGTCTTGGGCAGGTCCGGGACGAACATCAGGAACTTGGGGCGGGCGATGGGGCCGATCACGTACGCGACGTGCTCGCGGAGCTGGATGGCCAGCGTGTCCGAGGGCTCCTGCCCGGCCTTGAGGATGACGAAGGCGAAGATCGCCTGGCCGGTGATCGCATCGCTCTTGCCCACGACGGCCGCTTCCGCCACGGACCGGTGGTCCACGAGCGCCGATTCCACCTCCGTGGTGGAGATGCGGTGGCCGGCGATGTTCATCACGTCGTCCACGCGGCCGAGGAGCCACAGGTAGCCTTCCTCGTCGCGTTTGGCGCCGTCGCCGGCGAAGTACATGCCCGGGAACCTCGACCAGTAGGTCTGGCGGTAGCGCTCCGGGTCGCCATAGATCCCGCGCAGCATCCCCGGCCACGGCCGCTTGAGCACGAGATAGCCGCCCCCTCCGAACGGGACCGACCTGCCGTCGGCATCGACCACGTCGACCTCGATGCCCGGCATGCCGAACGTCGCCGAGCCTGGCTTCGTGGTGGTCACCCCGGGCAGCGCCGAGATCAGGATCTGGCCCGTCTCGGTCTGCCACCAGGTGTCGACGACCGGGGTCGTCCCCCCGCCGATCACGTCCCTGTACCAGCGCCAGGCCTCGGGATTGATCGGTTCGCCGACCGAGCCGAGCACCCGCAGCGACGAGAGGTCATGGGCGCCCGGGATCTCCTCGCCCTGCTTCATGAACGCCCGGATCGCCGTGGGGGCGCAGTACAGGATGCTGACCTTGTAGTCCTCGATGATCTGCCACCAGCGATGCCAGTCCGGGGCGTCCGGAGCGCCCTCGTACAGCAGCCCCGTGGCCGCGTTGGCCAGCGGGCCGTACACGATGTAGCTGTGCCCGGTCACCCAGCCGATGTCCGCCGCGCACCAGTAGACGTCGTCGGGCTTGATGTCGAACACGGCCCAGTGCGTGAACGCGGCTCCGAGCAGGTACCCCGCCGACGTGTGCAGGATCCCCTTGGGCTTGGCCGTGGTGCCCGACGTGTACAGCAGGTAGAGCATGTGCTCGCTGTCCACGGGCACCGGGGCACACACGTCGGACTGGCGGTCGACGATGTCGTGCCACCAGACGTCACGGTGGGGAACCATGTGGACACCGTCGCCGAAGCGGTCCACCACGATCACGTGCTCGATGGTGGGCGTCTCGATCACGGCGGCGTCCACGTGATGCTTGAGGCCGACCTTCTTGCCCCGGCGCCAGCCGCCGTCGGCGGTGATCAGCACCCTGGCCCCGCAGTCGTTGATGCGGCCCGAGAGCGACTCCGCCGAGAACCCGCCGAAGACCACCGTGTGCGGGGCGCCGATCCGGGCGCAGGCGAGCATGGCGATCGGCAGCTCGGGAATCATGGGCATGTAGATGGCGACCCGATCGCCCTTGCGGATGCCCAGCTCGAGGAGCGCGTTCGCGGCCCGGCTGCTCTCGCGCTGGAGGTCCGCGTACGTCAGGGTGCGTTTCTCGCCCGGCTCGCCGATCCAGTGGTAGGCGACCCGGTCGCCCAGGCCCCGCTCGACGTGTCGGTCGACGCAGTTGTAGGCGACGTTCAGCTCCCCGCCCGTGAACCACTTCGCGAACGGAAGGTCCCACTCGAGCGCCTGCTCGTACGGCGTGAACCAGGACAGCCGCTCCTTGGCCTGCCGGTCCCAGAAGCCGACGTAGTCCGCGGCTGCCTCGTCATACAGGGCGGCGGTGGCGTTGGCCTGCGCGGCGAAGACCGGGTCCGGCGGGAACGTCCGCCTCTCGTCGAGGAGGTTCTCGATCTCGGGCCCGTCATTGGCCCCGGGGTCAGCGGTCACGGGTCCTCCCTCAGCGCACGTGGGTCCGGCCATTCTACGCGCCGGGGGCGCCGCCAATCGCCGGTTCAGTCCGCCGCTGCGGCGAGGTCCTCGGGCGTCGGATCGGATCCGCCCGCCCGGGTGACGATCACGCGGTGCGGGAACGGAATCTCGATGTCCTGTGACTCGAAGGCGACGAGGATGCGTCGCCGGAGCTCGCCGGCTGCGGCCCACTGGTCCGCCGCACGCACGGTCCCGAGCACCTTGAGCGTCACACCCGACTCGCCAAGGGTCTGCACGCGCAGGACCGCAGGTGGCTCCAGCAGTCGTCGGCGCCACTCCGAGTCCTCGAACATCGCCTGGCCGACGGCGTTCACGGTCTTGACGACGTGGTCGATGTTGCTGCCGTAGGCGACCTCGACCTCCTCGTTGATCCGGGCCCAGACCCGCGTCCGGTTCGAGGCCACTCGGATCTCGCCGTTGGGCACGGTGTGCACGGTGCCGCTCAGGTCCCGGAGCGTGGTCCGGCGGAGGCTGAAGTCCTCGACCTCACCGGAAACCCCGGCCATCGAGACCGTGTCCCCGATGCTGAACTGGTTCTCCAGCAGGATCAGGGCGCCGTTGAAGTAGTCGCGGACCAGGCTCTGGGCACCGAACCCGACCGCGATGCCCACCACGCCGAGACCCGCGATGGCCGGTCCGATGTCGAGGCCAAGCTGGCCCAGGATCATGACCATCGCGATCAGCAGGATGAACACGCGGATGACCTTGGCCGCAAGGCCGTCGAGGGTGTCCATCCGCTTCTTGATCTCGACCGCCGACAGCTCCTTGGCCGTGCCCTCCGCGACCTCGCGGTCGAGCAGCGACTTGACGATCTCGCGGACGGCGAGATTCGAGATCCGGATGAGGATGACCGCAACCACGAGGATCGTGACGATCGGCAGGATCGGATCCTGGAGCAGGGCGAGCAGCTTCTCCTCGATGTTGGCCGGGATCTTCATTCGCCTAGACTAGCGCGCCGTGAACGGCGGCGGCGGCCAACCGTCAGGCAGGCGTGCCGCCGATCCGGACGGAGACCGCAGCCGCCGACTCCCGGACCTGCTGGACGAGCTCCGGCATGCGGGGCGCCGTGATCCGGAACGCCGGTCCCCACACGTCCACCGCGGCGGACACCTGGCCTCGGGCATCGAAGACCGGCGCCGCGACGGCATTCATGCCCGGCTCGAACTCGCCGAACGCCGTCGCGTAGCCGCGCCGGCGGACCCGGGCCAGCTCCTCGAGGAGCGGCTCGAGCTGGGTGATCGTGCGGTCCGTGTACCGGTCCAGGCCTCGTCGGACGAGGCGCAGGATCTCGCGCTCGGGCATGGCGGCGAGGAGCACCTTGCCGGCAGCCACGGAGTGCATCGGCACGGAGCGGCCGGTCCAGTCCCCCATGGCGACCAGGTTCGGACCGTCGGCCTGGGCGACGGTGAGGATCTTCTCGCCCTCCGCGGGAATCCCCAGGCCCGTCGTCTCGCGCGTGGCCCGGGCGAGCCGGTCCAGCTCCGGCATCGCGATCGCCCGGAGATCGAGCGTCCGCTCGGCCCGCTCGGCCAGGCGAATGACGACGAGCCCGAGCCGGTAGCGGCCGGTCTCGTCGTCCTGCTCCACCAGGCCGCGCTTCTCGAGCGTGGCAAGCAGCCGCGAGGCGGTGGACTTGTGCAGGCCCAGCCGGCGGGCCAGTTCCGTGACTCCGGCCTCGCCGCGACACTCCCCGAGCGCCAGCAGCAGCGCCGCCGCACGATCCACCGACCGGACGGCATTCCCCTCGAGCGTCATCCGAAGCCCTCCTCGCCCCGGCTCAGTGAGTCGCGGTAGAGGCATCGCTGTAGGCGGCCTCCGTCTCATGGGGAAGCGGCTGGCCCTTGGCACGCATGTCGAGGGTCGCGTCGAGCGACTCCCTGAAGATCGTGAGCACCCGGTCCACGATGTCGCCCTGCGCGTGAGCCTCACACACGAACCAGGGCTCGCGGCTGTCGGGCTCGGGCATCGCGCCGCGCGCGTGCATGCCCAGCGCGATCGCGTCGTACAGCTCGTGGTCCGTGTTCGCCCAGTCCCGGTACTCGGACGCGACGTCCTCCGTGAACATGATCCCGAACATGGTGGGGTGACCCGTGAGGTGGTAGGCCAGGCCCTTCGCGTCGAGCGTCTCGCTGATCCCCGCCCGGAGCGTCTCGCCCGTCCGGTGGATCGTGCCCAGGGCGTCCGTGTCGCGGATGATCTCCAGGGTCTTGACGGCGGCCGCCGCCGCGACCCGGTTGCCGGCGTAGGTCCCGCCGTGGCTGACCTTGTCGGGCAGGACCGCCATGACCTCCTCGCGGCCGCCGAAGGCCGCCGCCGGGTAGCCATTGCCCATCGCCTTGGCGTAGGTCGCGAGGTCCGGGGTGATCCCGAAGAACTCCGCGGCGCCCCCCTTCGCGAACCGGAAGCCGGTCTTCACCTCGTCAAAGATGAGCAGGATCCCGAACTCCTCGGTCAGGGCCCGCATCGCCTGGTGGAAGCCCGGCTTGGGGAGGATGCCCTGGGCGTTGCCGAGCACCGGTTCGACGATGATCGCGGCGATGTCCTCGCCTTCGCGCTCGAACAGGCGGCGCAGCGCCTCGATGTTGTTGTAGCGTGCCGGCACGATCGTCCGCGCGACCTCCGCCGGGATTCCCCGACCCCACGCGAGGCCCACGGGGTTGTCCTCGTCACCGAGATCGGCCATGTTGTTGGGAGCCACGCTGATGAGGGCGTAGTCATGGACGCCGTGGTACTGGCCCTCGAACTTCACGATCTTGGTGCGCCCGGTATAGGCGCGGGCGACGCGCATCGCGTGCATCGTCGCCTCGGTGCCGGAGACCGTCATGCGGGCCTTGGCAACCCAGGGGTTCAGCTCCTTGACGAGCTCGATGGCGCGGACCTCGTCCTCGCTGGTGAGCGAGAAGCTCACCCCCATCCGCATCCGCTCGTTGACGTAGTCGTCCACCCGGTCGTCGCCGTGGCCCAGGATCACCGGACCGTAGCCCAGGCGGAGGTCGATGTACTCGTTGCCGTCCTGGTCCCAGACCATGCCGCCCTTGCCGCGGTCGACGTAGATCGTGTCCTCGCCCCACGCGCGGAAGTTGGAGTTGGTGCCCCCGGGGAGCGTGCGCAACGCACGCTCGTACATCGCCAGCTGGCGCTCGCGACGAAGGGTGGGGACCGCGTGGGTGGCGGATTGGGCCGACATGATGCCTCCGAGCTTCAACCCCGCCCGGCCCGATCGGGCGCTCGTCGCGAACTCGCGCGACGTGCGGGGCGCCCGCGACGCTTCCGGTGCATGGACCGGAACGAGCGTTGCGGGCAGTGCAACAGGTGTCGCCGATCGTGCCACACCGCCAGCAAGCCCGTCAACACGGATATCGTCCGTCTTGAGCCTGTGCCACGCGAATATCGCAGCCCTGGTGGCGAAACCAGCGCCAATCCGCGTACATTGGCCATCCCATGTCTGACCCCATGCCCGCCGCCGGCGGCTCCTTCTGGTTCTCCACCGGTGATCCGGGACCGCGCCGGACGCCGGCGCTCGGGCGGCAGCGAGTGGATGTCGCGGTGATCGGCGGCGGGTTCACGGGCCTGTGGTCGGCGATCGCCCTCCTGGAGGCGGATCCAGGGCTGCGCGTCGCGGTCCTCGAGGCCGAGCAGGTGGCATTCGGCGCCAGCGGACGCAACGGCGGGTTCTGCGCGGCGTCGCTCACGCACGGCCTGGCCAACGGGCTGCTGCACTTCCCGGGCGAGATCGCGGCGCTGGAGGCGGAGGGACGGAGGAACCTCGCCGAGCTGGTGGCCTTCGTGCGGTCCGAAGGCATCGATGCCGAGCTGGAGGAGACCGGCACCCTGGACCTGGCGACCGAGCCACACCAGGTGGACGACCTGCTCGCCTTTGCGGAGATCGCCGCGCGGCACGATCACCCGGTGGCGTACCTGGACCGCCGGGAGGTCCAGGACGCCGTCCACTCGCCGCGGTTCCTCGCCGGGCTCCGGGGTGGGCCGGAGCTGTCGGTGCTGGTCAACCCGGCCAAGCTGGCCTGGGGCCTCGCCGGAGCCGTGGAGCGGCGAGGCGGCACGATCTTCGAGTCGTCACGGGTCACGGGGCTGCGCCGGCGCGCGTGGGGCGTGGAGGTGCAGGTCGCCGGTGGCGGGGTCGTGGAGGCGGCCCACGTGCTGGTCGGGACGTCCGCGTACAGCGGCTGGCTGCGCCGCCTGGTCCCGGTGTTCGTCCCGGTCTACGACTACGTCCTGATGACCGAGCCGCTGAGCCCCGCCCAGATGGACGCGGTCGGATGGCAGGGACGTGAGGGGCTGGGCGATGCCGGCAACCAGTTCCACTACTTCCGGCTTTCCGCGGACAACCGCGTGCTGTGGGGCGGATACGACGCCATCTACCACCCCGGCAACCGGGTCTTGCCGCGCTACGACCAGCGGCCGGCGACCTTCGAGACGCTCGAGCAGCACTTCGCGGACACGTTCCCGCAGCTCGACGGGATCCGGTTCACCCACCGCTGGGGCGGGGCGATCGACACCACGACGCGGTTCCACGTCACCTTCGGCGAAGCGCTGGGCGGCCGGGTCCACTACGCGCTGGGGTACACCGGGCTGGGGGTGGGCTCCGCGCGCTGGGCGGCCGGGATCCTGCGCGACATGATCCTTGCCCCGGACTCGCCGCGCCTCCGGCTGCGATTCGTCCGCTCGAGGCCGCTGCCGATCCCGCCCGAGCCCCTGCGGACGCCCGCGGTCGAGATCATGCGCCGCGCCGTGATCGACGCCGACGAGCACGAGGGCCAGCCCGGACCGTTCCTGCGGGCCATGGACGTGCTGGGGATCGGCTTCGACAGCTGAGGCCGCGGCCGGACGGCCGGTCCGGTTCCCGGCTCAGCCCGGCGATGCCACCCATGCCGGCAGCTCGCGGGCCAGCGTCGCGAGCGGGAGGGAGCCGTGACCGATCAGCTCGTCGTGAAACCGGCGGAGGTCGAAGGCGGCGCCCAGGCTGGTCTCGAGCTCCCGGCGCAGGCGCCGGATCTCCCGCAGGCCGATCATGTAGCTGAGCGCCTGTCCGGGCCACCCGATGTAGCGGTCCGTCTCGATCACCGCGTCCGTCTCGGACAGGCCGGTGCGGAGCATCCAGTCGATCGACTGGCGGCGAGTCCAGCCAAGACCATGGATCCCGGAGTCCACGATCAGGCGGGACGCCCGCCACGCCTGCGCGTCGAGCATGCCCAGCCGTTCCGCGGGGTTGCGATACAGGCCCAGCTCGTCGGCGAGCCGCTCCGAGTACAGGCCCCAGCCCTCGACGTAGGCAGAGCCGGTCAACCGTGAGCCCAACCGCCGGAAGACGTTGAGCGAGGGGTGCTCCATCTCGAGCGCGATCTGGTAGTGGTGACCGGGGATCGCCTCGTGGTACGTCGTCGAGGCCAGCTTGGAGAATGTCAGGCTGAGCAGGTCGTACGTGTTGACGTAGTAGGTGCCCGGGCGCGACCCGTCGAGCGTGGGCGGGTAGTAGTAGGCGAGCGGGGCGTCCTTCTCCTTGAATGCCTCCACCGGGCGCACCACGCAGCCGGCCCTCGGCAGTCGCCCGAACACCCGGGGCGCCACCTCCGCCGCGCGGGCGATGTCCTCGGTGGCGCGGGCAACCAGCAGCTCCGGGGTCGTGGCCTGGTTCGCTGGGTCCACCGCCAGCGAGTGGCGGTATGCGTCGACGTCGTCTCCGAAGCCTGCCTCGCGGGCGATCTCGCGACGCTCCGCGTCGATGTCCGCCAGCTCGTCGAGGCCGACCTGGTGAAGCTCGCGGGGCTCCCCGTCGAGGGTGGTCCAGGTGCGGATCGCGTGCCGGTAGAGCGCATCCCCGCCCGGGACCGAGACGAGGCCCGGCTGCTCCCGGGTCGTGGCCAGGTACTCGTCCCGGAGGAACGCGAGGAGCCGCTGGTCCGCGGGTCGGACGGCGTCCCGGACCGCCGCGGCGACCGATTCGCGAGCCGCATCGTCGACGACCCGTGACACGCGCACCACCGGCGACGCCTCGAGCGGCAGCCCGAGGACCGCGTCCAGCTGGGCGATGGTCCGCTCGGCGACGATGCGCGCGGCTGTGCGCCCGGAGGCGATGCCCTCGCGCAGGACTCCGATCGTGGCGTCGACCATCGGCCCGTACGCTCGCAGCCGCGCGAGCCAGCGGTCCAGCCGCTCAGGGGTGTCGGCCGGCTGGAAGACGGCGAGCTGCGGCAGGAGGGTCTGGATGCCGTCGATGTGGTTGAGCGCGCGCAGCTCGTGCACGGCCAGGTCGTCGCTGCGAATCGTGAGGTCGGCCGCGATCGCGAGCATGTCGAGCGTGATCCGGTCCTCGACCGGCAGGCCCTCCGCGGCCACGCCGGCGAGCTCCGCGCGGACCGCCTCGGCCAGCGCCCGATGCCCGGCACGGCCGGCCGGCCCCGGATCGTCGAGCCGGTCGTCGAAGCGCTCGTCGCCGTACAGGGTGGCGACCGTCGGCGAGAGCTCCAGGAGCGAACCCCAGTATCGGGTGGAGATGTCGTCGGCACGGGACACGGCCGTCGTTTCGGTCATCGGTTCACTCACCAGTTGGTCGGGCAGGAGATCGGCTTGGCGTCAGCCGTTGAACAGCGCGAGCTGATCGCCAGTTCGCTCGATGGCTGGATCGAGACCCAGCAGGGGTTCCAGGTCGGCGAGGCTCACCTGGTCCCGGGCGACCCAGTCCCGGAGGTGATTGGCCTTGACAAGGTGCCAGTCCCCGGCCTCCATGCCCTCGCGCAGGAGCGGCGAGCGCTCGAGCTTGTGGCGGACGAGCTCGGCCCGCTCGGGCAGCACGACCAGGAACCGCACCAGGCGCTCGTCGTTGGGGATCCGACCGTGTCGCCGGAGCACGGTGTCGGACAGCATCGCCGTCCACTCGACCTCCCAGGCCATGGCCATCCGGCCTCGCACGTACCACACGACGTCGACCTCCGCCAGGTCGCGCGCGGCGATCCGGCCGAGGCTTGGCGGTCCGACCAGCTCACGCCCCTCCAGGTGGTCGGCGAGGGTGTGGCGTCCAACCCGGCGCGACTGCTGGCGCTCCCCCACCCAGCACGAGAGCCCGAGCCGGTGGCCGAGATCCACGAGATCCGCGATCAGCCGGCTGTGCTCCTCGCTGCGCCCGACGAGGTCGTCGGAGGTCGCAAGGCGCCCAGACGTGCTGGCTCGGTTCCGGTACGAATCGAGGCAGGCCCGGACCAGGGCCTCGTCCGGGAGATCCGGCCCGGTGAACAGGCCCGCGACCCGATCGAGGAACACCGGCTCCGACAGTGGGCCGGCCGTGGACAGCAGGCTGTACACCGCCCACTCGACGCGATCCGCCAGCGGGACGGCAGCCAGCTCCCGGTCCGCCCTGTCCCCGAGCCACCAGCGATCATCGCCGACCTTGAGCAGGCGGCGCCCATCGGCGCCGGCGAGCGCCGAGCGGACCAGCACGAGGAGCCGGTCAACGTGATCGCTGCCCCGGGCGGAGTCCGCCGGCGGCTCGCCGTCGGGGGTGGCGGGCGGGCGCACGAGCCGCCGGAGGTGACCGGTCCGGTCGAGGCCGACGAGGATCTCGCCGAGGAGCCCGTCGAACGAGACCGGCTCGCCGCGGAGCTTGAGCACGTCGACCGCCGCATCGACCACGGCCCGCTCCGCGTCCTCGACGGAGAACGGGGCGTCGGCCCGGCTCTCGGCCGGGGCGAACAGGCGATGCGATGGGAGGTAGTCGGGGTCGCCGGCGCCCCCGGGCATGGGAGACAGCACCCGGTTGGCCCGGGTGCGGGGACCGCGCGGGACGGCACCCGAACCCGGTGGCACCAGCTCGACGACGCCACCGGTGTCACGCCCGGCCTCGGGGAGGCGGGCGGCCGCCATCCGATAGCCGGCTGTCACGCCACCCAGCGTGCACGCGACGAGCGACTCCGGCCCATCCCCTTCGAGCAGGAACACCACCCGGGCGTCGGCCGCGAGCACAGGTTCGGCTGCGCGCAACGCGCGCGTGATCGCGGCAGCCTGCCAGCCCCATGTCGGCCGCACCGAAGGCCCGAACAGCGGTTCAAGGGGGAGCGTGGCGGCCGCCTCACAGCCCAGGACCCAGGCCGTGCCATGGTAGGTCCAGGCGAGGCGCTCGGTGACCGGCCGGAGGGGCGGCGTCCCCACCGCGAGCCGGATCCGCGGGCGGACGCCCAGCCCCGCCTGGTGGCGGGCCTCGATGCCCAGCGCGTCGAGCGCGGCCGGCGTCCCCTGCTTGACAACGGCCGTGGCGGCCCCCTCCGCAAGGCTCCGCAGGTCGTCGCCGAAGCGTGCCGGGACCGGGCCCCAGGCGCCGCTCTCGAGCCGCTGGAGGAAGCCGCGGACGGCCTGCACTCCATCTTCGAAGGCGAGCCAGGGATTCCGCTCGCGCCATTGCGCGTTCCCGGGCAGCTTGACGTGGCCTGCCTGGATGCGCAGCGGGGCCACGCGGCCGGCCGAGGTCGCCAGGCGGCTCGCGGGGGCGACGGCATGCAGCAGGGCGAGCCGCATCGCCGCGGCGATGGAGGCGGCCCGGAGATCATTCTCGGCCCGCTCGAGGATCGCCGCCAGGGCGACCAGCTGTCGGGTCGTGTGCAGGTCGAGGAGCTCGTCGGCGAGCGTCTCGCCTCCCTCCAGGGTCGGGAAGCGGTCCCGGAGCTCGTGGCGGATGCCGGCTCCCTCCCGATCGAGCGCCCGCTCGATGTCGAGCGCATCGACGGGCGCCTGCCGCAGCTCGCCGCCGCCGAGCTGGTCCCGGCACACGGGGCAGCGGTAGTGCTTGCGGATCGGGCGCGGCCCGGCCGGGCGCCCGTCCTCGCCGGTTGACTCCGCGACCCAGGTCAGCTCGTCGAGGACCACCGGCCGGTCGCAGGTGGCACACCGGCTCGCATAGCGGTCCGTGATGGACGCCTTGAGGCTCGACTCTCCGCGAGCCGATGCCGCGAGCGACTGGATGGCCGCGTCGAGGTGGCGCAGGTCGGGGGGGCGCAGCACGATCTCGGCGAGGAGCCGGTCGAGCGCGGTGCTCTCCAGGCTGACAGCCTTGCGCTGGCTGTCGATGGCCGCCCGCGCGACCCACCCGCCGCGCCCGAACAGGTCGAGGATGATGTCGCCGGGCGCCGACGCAACCTCGAGCCGCGCCGCCACCAGCGCCGGGGGCGGCGGCGGCGCAAAGCGCTCGTAGGCGGGCAGGCTGAAGCCCGGATCAGCGCGGACAAGCAGGGCGCGACCAGCCATGGCCCCAGATTGTGGCAGAGACGGCGCGGGAACGAGCAAGGGGCGGCCGGGAGCGGCGATCAGGCTGGACGCTGCAGCGCGAGATCCGCGGGAGGGCGTCGGCGGCCGGCCGCGGGACGTCCCCGGATCGGCTTACGGCTCCTCGAGCTCGTCCGTCTCCTCGACGAACGCCTCGTCCGTGGTCTCCTCCGGCGGCAGCACCCGGTCGAGGTTCTCGATCTCCTCGTCCTCGACATCGTCCTCGAGGTCGTCCTCGAGCTCCTCGTCCTCCCGGACGAGCGTGCCCTTGGTATAGGGCCGCAGGTCCGTCGACTTGGCTGCCGTCGGGAAGCTGACCTTGCCGTAGTTGGCGGGGTCCTGGAAGATCTCGCGGATGATCAGGCGGACGTCACGGTCGCCGAGCGAGGTCACGCCGGCGAGGTACATGTTGCCGTCGGCCATGAGCTTGAGCAGGCGGGCTGCGACTCGCGGCTCGACGACACCGACCCGCACGCCGTTGCTGATCGCGATCAGCCGGTTGCCCTCGGGCGTCAGCTCCACGGAGTCGCCCGGGTTGACCTGGGCCAGCTCCCCCGGGCGGGCGAGGTTCGTGAGGTAGGCGAAGCCCGTCTTGCCGGTCTCCTCGACGAAGATGCTGACCGGCGCCTTGGACCCGGGTTTGGCGGGGACGGTCTTCTCGCCCGCCTCCACCAGGAGGACCTTCAGGCGGTCGATGTTGCGCTCGGCGATGCGGTTGGTCGGGTCGAGCGCGAGCGCCTTCTGGTAGTGCTCCCGGGCGGTGCCGAGCTCGCCCAGCTCCCAGAGCGCCTTGGCGAGCCGGTTCTCGGCCTCGGAGTCGGCACCGAGCTCGAGCAGGCGTTCGTTGGTCTCGGCCGCTTCACTCCAGCGTGCGGCGGTCGCGTGCGCGATCGCCTGCTCGGCCAGCTGCCGCTTCAGGCGCGTCTGGCCTGCGGGCGTCTGGGCGGCGGCATCGATCTCAGGGAAGGTCACGTGGAGGTCGTCCTTTCGGTCCATCGGGAGCATCGCGCGGGAGCGTGTCGAAGGCGTGCCACGCCGAACCAGCGCGAACTCGCGGGCACGTGTTTCTAGCACCCACCGGCCGCGCCGTCAAACGGGTCAGGCTCGGAGGCGAAGGTTCCAGGCGGCCACGACCACGGCGAGCGCGGCGAGGAGGATCGTCTCCCACAGGAACCGTGGCTCGCGCCGGCGCGCCGGCGCCGACGCGTGCAGCGCATCCCAGAGGTAGAACACCAGCGTCAGCACGGCTGGACCGACGAGCCGCGGCACGTCCATGGCGCGGATGGCTCCGGCCGCCACGGCGATCACGATCGCGTACGTCAGCGCGGACCGGACAGCGTCGCGCGCGCTCCCGTAGCGGGCGGCGGCGACGCGGTACCCGAGGAGGAGCGCGATGAGCGCGGTGTCGATCGCGAGCACCACGAGCCAGCCCTCCGTGAGCCCGGAGTCGGCGCCGGCGACGCCGGGCTCGGGCAGCCCGCCGGGGACCAGCCCGGCGATCCCGGTGAAGGCGATGAAGGCCGTTCCCACGGCGGCGACGAGCAGGCGGGCTCGATCGGCGTCGGCGGTCCCAGTGGCCTGGCCGAGGATCCGCATCTCGAGGGCCAGGACCCGGTCGAGGGCGAACGCGAAGCCAAGGAGTGCCGGAAGCAGCGCGAGGCCGGCCGGGACGAGCTGGAAGGCGGCGGCCGCTCCCCCGGTGAGAGCGGCCGGGATCAGCAGCGCTTCGAAGGGTCGTCCGGGCAGGTCGTCCGAGCGGACTACGGCCGACCCCGCGACCAGCATCACCATGGGCAGGAGCCCGGCCACGAGGAACGCATCCGGCCGCTCGACCAGGCGCGAGAACCCGACGAGCACCGCTGCCACGAGGACGAGCTCGCGACGGGCCAGCGTGGTGTCGATCTGGCGAGGAGTCATCGCGGGCGATGGTACGTCGGGTGGATCACACGCGATCGGGCTTGCCCGCGACCCAGGCGAGCAGCTCCTCGCGGGTCCGCGTGTTGATGACCTGCCACGGCTCCACCCAGGCTCGCCGAGCCTGGTCCACGCCCCAGCGCACGTCGTCCAGCTCCTCGGTCCTGTGCGCGTCCGAGTCGATGGCCAGGACACAGCCGGCCTCGGCGGCACGCCGAGCGCGCTCAGGGGCAAGGTCGAGGCGGTGCGGGGACCCGTTGATCTCGAGCGCGGTGCCGGTGGCGGCGGCGGCCTCGAACACGGCGTCCCAGTCGAGGTCGAGATCATCGCGACCCTGGATCATCCGGCCGGCCGGATGCGCGATGACGTCAACGTGCGGGCTCCGGATGGCGTTCAGCGTGCGTCGCGTCAGCTCGCTGCGCGACTGGCGGCGGGCGACATGGACCGAGGCGACGACGAGATCGAACCGGGCCAGCAGGTCGTCCTCGTAGTCCAGCTCCCCATCCGCGCGGACCTCGAGCTCGCACCCGTGAAGGAGCCGGAAGCCGCCCGGATCCGCGCCATCCGGCAGCCGGCCCGCGGCCTCCTCCGCGGCAAGGCGCGCGTTGAGGCCCGCGATGATCGTCCGCTGCTGCTCGACCCGATCCGGGGCGAGTCCGCGCGCGATCGCGAGGCCCTGGGAGTGGTCGGTGAGCACCTGGTAGGCGTACCCCCGGGCCCGGGCGGCCTCGGCCATGGCCTCGATGGTGTGCACACCGTCGCTCCAGTCGGAGTGGCTGTGGAGGTCGCCACGGAGATCGCCGGGGATCACCAGGGATGGCAGCCGACCCTCGCGTGCCGCCTCAACCTCGCCTCGGTCCTCGCGCAGCTCCGGGGGGATCCAGTCGAGGCCGAGGAAGCCGTAGACGCTCTCCTCGTCCACGAACGTCCGCAGGGAGGCGCCCGTGCCCTCCAGGGGCTCACCGTCGTCTCCGACGCGGGCGAACCCCTTCTCGGACAGGCTCCAGCCTCGATCGCGCGCGATCCCACGGAGCCGGATGTTGTGGTCTGCGGAGCCCGTGAAGTGGACGATGTAGGTCCCGGCCTCGCCAGGGGGCATCACCATCAGGTCGACCTGGGGCCCACGCAACAGGGTGATCGCTGCCTTCGCATGCCCAGCTCCGAGCACGCGGTCGGCGACATCGAGGTTGATGAACCGGTCGATCACCGTGTCCGGGTCGCCCGTCTCGACGAGCAGGTCGAGGTCGCCCACCGTCTCGCGGCGCCGCCGCAGCGAGCCCGCCTGGACCACCCGCACCACGCCCGGCACGTCCGTGAGCAGCGTGGCGAGCTCGTCGGAGCGGCGCTGGGCCTCGTCGAGCAGCAGCCGCCTGGGACGCGTCTCGAGCTGCGTGATCCCGTCGAGGATCCGCTGCTCCGTCGCGGCGCTGATGCCCCTGAGCCCCTTGAGCCGTCCTCCCTCGGCGGCCGCCCGGAGGGCCTCGAGCGTGGCGATCCCGAGGCCCTCCCAGACCTGGCGCACCGTCTTGGGCCCCACGCCCGGGATGCGCAGCAGATCCACGAGCGTTGGCGGGATCTCCGCGCGCAGGCGCTCGTGGTATGCCATCCGGCCCGTGGTGGCCAGTTCGGCGATCTTGTCGCTGATTGCCCGGCCGACACCCGGGATGGGGCGCCGGTCGCCCGCGCCGTAGGCCGCCGCCACGTCGAACGGCGCCCTCGCGATCGCATCCGCCGCCCGGTGGTAGGCCACCGTCTTGAACGGGATCTCACCCTTGACCTCGAGCACGTCGCCGATCTCGTGGAAGATCCTGGCGAGGTCACTGTTGGTGACCGCATGGCGAGCCGGGCCGTGACCACCGACCTCGGCGGGCCCGGTGTCGTCCGCGTCGTCCTCGGCGTCCGTGGGCAGGGGCGGATCGTCACGGCGCGGCATGGGGCCATGGTACGAGACGCCGGGAGCTCGGCAGCGAGCGCCGGATCCGCCGGGCCGGGTCTGGCGCCGCGGCCGGGTCCTGGCGCCGCGGCCGGGTCCTGGCGCCGCGGCCGGGTCCTGGCGCCGCGGCCGGGTCCTGGCGCCGCGGCCGGGTCCTGGCGCCGCGACTGCGCCCTGGCCTCGCCGGTCGCCCGGAGCCCCAACCATCGCACGGTGGGACGAGTCGGACTCCGGGAGACCCGCAGCGAGCGGAAACGCCGCCGCCGCCGGACGGCCAGGCCGCCGGGAGCCCAGCCTGGCGCGGCACGGCACCGTTCGAGCGCCGGGCGCCCGGCCGCTGGCTGGGGGGAGCCCGGGCGCTCGGTCGGCGGGCGGGAGCGCGGGACGGGGCGCCCGGCGGTTGGCAGGACGGGGAGCTCGGGCGCCCGGCCGTTGGCGGGCGGGGGACCTGTTGCAGGGCCCCCGCTGTTGGCCACTACCGGGTCTCGTGCAGCGAGCAGCAGGGGTGACCTAGGCGGCGACCACCCGGTCACGCCCCGAGCGCTTCGCCCGGTAGAGCGCGCGGTCCGCGTCGTTGACCACCGCCTCGACCGGCACGTCGGGCGGGTCGGCCACCGCGACGCCCACCGACACGGAGACGCCCGGCACGCCCATGCGCCGGAGGTCCAGGCCGGCGACCGCGCGGCGCACGCGTTCCCCGACCTCGACCGCGACCTCGCGAGAAGGGTTCCGGAGCAGGACCGCGAACTCCTCACCCCCGAACCGGGCCGGCACGTCGTCGTCCCGGACGGCGCCGGCGATCGCCTGTGCCACCTCGCGCAGGACGTGGTCGCCCACCGCATGGCCGAAGGTGTCGTTCAGCTTCTTGAACCGGTCGATGTCGATCATCAGCACCCCCAGCCGGTCTTCGGCGCGGCGGCGGCGGCCCAGCAGGGCCAGGTACTCGTCGAAGTAGCGGCGGTTCGGCAGGCCCGTGAGCGCGTCCGTGGTCGCACGCGCCTCTGCGTCACGGAGCGAGTAGACGCGGGCCAGCGCGGCGGATGCCTCGACGGCTGCCGCCTCGAGGAACTCGTGGGTCCGCTCGGGCCAGGCGGTCCGGAGCCGCCGCGACAGCACGATCGCGCCCTCGATCCGCCCGTTGACCCGGAGCGGTGCGGCAAGCGTGTAGCGGAGGCCGTAGACGTCGCGGAGGCGATCGGCGATCCGGTCCGCGATCCGCTGGCCGGCGCCATCGGATGCCGGGGCGGCGTGTGACGTGCGGCGGGCGGCGGGGACAAGCGTCGCGGTGGTCATGCGGCCGGTCGCCACGGCCAGCGCGGCTCCGCCGGGCGCGCCATGGGATCCCGGACCCGCCCGGCGCAGCGCCATGCCGAGTGGAGCGAGACCGAGCGGCACGAGACCGGGGTCGCCACCGGGATCGGGCTCGATCGGGATCGGCGTGAGGCCGCGACCCCGGGCCGCGGCGACCGCCAGGTCGGCCGCTGCCATCTCGATCGCCGGATCCTCCAGGTCGCGCAACGGGAGGGAGGTCCGCGAAGCTGGGGCACCCGCGCGCGTCGGCGAGAGGATCGCCTCGAGGCTCATCGTCTCGGGCCGCCTGCGCACGACCGCCACGTGGTCGGCGCCGGTTCCGGTCCCGAGCTCCTCGACGATGGCATCGACGATGGCATCCGGGGATACCGACCGGGACAGCCCCCGCAGGATCCGGGCGAACGACTCGGCCTCGGTCCGCCGGCTCCCCTCGCCCTCCGCCACTCGTCCCCGCTCACTCGCCGCGGCAAGCCCCACCATCGCCACGAGCACGACGGCGACCGCGTCGAGGGCCGTCGGCTCGAGCAGGAACCTCCCGACCTCGACGACGCCCAGGACCATGAGGGAGAGGAGGAGCGGGCGCCGGGTGAGGGCTCGCACATCGTCGCGCAGCCCGGCGTTGCCCATGGAGCGGTCCCCGTTTCGCACCCTGGCCCAAGCATGCGGCCTCGGACGTGCCGCGAGCAAGGTGCCGGACCGGTACGGTTGGCGGGTCGGCGCTGGTACTTCCGTACTGCCCTACCGGGGCCCGGACCGCACCCGTGTGCCCGCCACCGCTGTCCGGCGCGCCGCGGCCCCGTTCGCACGTCCAGGTGACCTGCCCGCAGGCCCTCCGGGATCGCCGGCAGCCATGACCGGGGCATCGCCACCGGATCGCACGAGGTTGCCGCCGGCGTACTTGGCGTCGTACAGGCCCCGGTCCGCGACCATGATCAGCTCGGTCGCCGTCCTTCCGTCGTCGGGATAGGTGGCGATCCCCAACGATGCTCCCACCGGCAGCGACTGCCGCCCGTCCGCGGTGAACGGCGAGCCCCGGAACGCCTCCAGCAGACGGTCCGCGACCTTCGCTGCGCCTTCGCGAGGCGTCTCGGGGAGGATCACGGCGAACTCGTCACCACCATATCGGGCCGGCACATCCGACAGGCGCAGCGCGCTGCGCATCAGGTCCGCGACATGGACCAGCATCCGGTCCCCGTACTGGTGCCCGAACGAGTCGTTCACCAGCTTGAAGTCGTCGAGGTCGAGCATGAGCAGGCTGAGCGGCTGGCGCGTCCGCGTGGCCCGGACGACCTCCTCGGTCAGGCGCTCGTGGAGGTACCGGTGATTGTGGAAGCCGGTCAGTGGGTCGCGGTCGGCCAGGTTGCGAGCCGTCTCGTACAGCCGTGCGTTCTCGAGGGCCATCGCGGCCTCGTGGGCCATCGTCCGGGCGAGCGTGATGAGGCCGGGGTCGGCGGTCGGTGGGCCGGGGAACGTCAGCTCCACCAGGCCGATCCCGCGGTCCTTGGCCACGAGTGGCAGCATCAGGAGCCCCCCACACGCCATCTCCAGGAGCAGGGCGACCTCCGCCGCGTCGGCGTCCGGGTCACGCGCGTCGACGGTGGCGATGGTCCGCTGCTCGAGCACCTGGCGGGTCAGCGGGAACCCCGACAGATCGTAGGTGCCACCGAGGCGTTCGCGGAGCGTGGTCGGGTAGCAGCCAAGGGTGCGCAGCCGGTCTTCGCTGGCCTCCCAGGCGCTGATCTGCGCAGCGGCCGCCCCGACGGCGCGGGCGAGGTGCATGGCGATGAGGTCCGCGACAGCCGCCGGATCCAGCGAGCGGGAGAGCGCCGAGCTCATCTCGAGCAGCTGCCGGAGCTCGGCGGTCAGCCGGTCGGCGTCGGCGAGGTGGCGTGCGCGCGTGAAGGCGGTCGCGGCCTGGTCGGCGAGCGTCGTGAGCAGGCGAAGGTCCTGGTCGTCGAACTGGTTGAGCCCCAGCTTGGACAGGGTCACCACGCCCACGAGGACGTCGTCGCTCTGCATCGGGACGACCAGCATCGACTCGTCGACCATCGCCGTGCCGGCGATCGTGACCCCGCGCGGGTCAGCCGTGGCGTTGCCGGTCCGGATCGGCGTGCCGTGCTGGGCAACCCAGCCCGTGAACCCGGTCCCGACCCTGGTTCGCAGGATCTCGAGGTCGACCTGGTCGTAGGCGCCGACGCGGCCCTCGAACGCGATGGGAACCAGGTCGTCGGGCGGCTCGAGCAGGTAGACGCGGGCGTTGTGATAGTCGATGACGCGGCGCGTCTCCTCGACCACGGCCCGGCCGACGTCCTCGGGGGTCAGGCTCGCGGTCATCCGGCGAGCGACCTGCTGCAGCATCGACAGCTGGGCGCTGCGCCGCGCTTCAGCGGAGCGGGCGCGTCCGACCAGCGATCCCGTGCACAGGATGGTGCCGCCGATCGTCAGGTCCAGGACGACCACAATGTCCTCGAGCGCCTGCGGCCCGCCATGCGCGATCCAGCCCACCAGGCCGAGCGCGAGGACGACCAGGCCGCCGACGAACACGAGCACATGGAAGCGGCCCGGGGCCGGATACGGGCGCGACCGGGGGCGCATGCGGCGCTGGAGGACACTGCGGGGCTCCACGGCGGTGATGCTGCACCCGCCGGGTGCCAGGGGGCACCAACTGAAGGTACCGAGCCGCCCCGGACGGAAGGTCCGGCACCGAGGCTGCGGGTGGCTCAGGGGGAGTAGCGGAACGCCTCCGACTCCGGCCGGGCGAGCCAGTCCGCGAGCGTGCCCGCGGCGGCGTCCTTGGCCGACAGCCGGGGATCCGTGATCGGCCAGTCGATCCCCAGGGCCGGGTCGTCCCAGCGCAGGCCGGTCTCGCACGCAGGGTTGTACGGGTTCGTGCAGAAGTACTCGACCTCGGTCACGTCCGCGAGGGCGCAGAACCCGCGCGCGAACGAGGCGGGCGCCCAGAACAGCACCAGGTCCTCGTCGGAGGCCTCGAGGGTGACCGACCGGCCAAGCGTCGGCGACCCGGGCCGGGCATCCACCGCGACCATGAACGCCCGTCCCCGGACCACGCGCATGAGCTTGCCCTGCGGCGGGTCCCACTGGAGGTGCAGCCCGCGGACCACGGCGCGAGCGGAGCGGGACTGGTTGACCTGGACGAACCCTGTCGGCAGGCCCAGCTGCTCGAACGCGGAGATCGCGACGATCTCGGCCAGCCACCCGCGGTCGTCCGGAAACCGCTGGGGGCGGACGATCCGGACCTCCGGGATCGCGGTCTCCTCGATGCTGAACGGCACCGCTTACATCATCGCGAGACCACCGTCCACCCCGAGCACCTGGCCCGTGATGTAGGCGGCCTCGTCCGAGACGAGGAAGGTGACGGCGGCAGCGATCTCGTCGGGGGTCGCGAAGCGGCCCAGCGGGGTGGCGCCCTTGATCGCATCCTTCACGCCGTCCGGGAGCGTGTCCGTGAGCTCCGTGACCACGAACCCGGGGGCGATGGCATTGACCGTGATGCCCCGCGAGGCGACCTCTCGGGCGAGGGCCTTGGTGAGGCCGATCAGCCCGGCCTTCGAGGCCGAGTAGTTCGCCTGGCCCGCGTTGCCCATCTGCCCGGACACGCTGGACATGTTGACGATGCGTCCGGAGCGCTGCTTGAGCATCGGGCGGAGGACGGCCCGGGCCATGTAGAAGGAGCCCGTGAGATTGACGTTGATGACGTCTGCCCACGCCTGGTCGCTCATCCGCATGGCAAGGTCGTCACGCGTGATCCCGGCGTTGTTGACCAGGATGTCGATGCGCCCGAACTCCTTGAGCGTGGCCTCGACCGTCTCGGCGCACGACGCCGGGCTGGTGACATCGCCGCCCACGCACACGGACCGGCGGCCCATCGCCTCCACATCGCCCTTGGTGTGGTCGTCGATGAGGCACGCCTCGCGATCGATGAAGGCCACGTTGGCGCCCTGCCGGGCGAGCATCAGCGAGACCGCGCGGCCGATGCCGCGCGACCCGCCGGTGACGAGAGCGACCTTGTTGCTGAGATCGAGCATCTGGTTCCTTCCTCCGGAGCTCAACCGGGCCGGGGCCCGGGCGGTCAGTGCGTGGGCTGGTGGGCGTGCTCGGGCTCGCCGGGCGCGACGTCCGAGAGGTCCATGTGGCCGGGCAACGGCCTTGCGAGGATCTCGGCCAGCGCAGGCGGGATGGGATCCACGGAGTCCCAGTCCTGCGGCAGGCGGATCCGGACGTCGGCCGCAGGGACCGCATCGTCCGCATCGCGGCCGCGGGCCGGATCGGCGGTCCACTCCATCGCCACGGCGCCGGACGTGAAGCCGGCACCGAAGGCCACGAACACGATCTTGTCGCCGACCTGGACGCGACCCTCGTTCACCGCCTCGGCGAGCGCGATCGGGACCGACGCCGCCGACGTGTTGCCATAGCGGTCCAGGTTGACGTAGATCCGCTCCATCGGCAGATCCAGGCCCTTGGCGACCGCCTCGATGATCCGGATGTTCGCCTGGTGCGGGACGATCAGGTCGATGTCGTCCTGGGTGAGGCCGGCCTTGCCGACGGCCGCGAGGGCGGTGGACGCGAGGGTCCTGGTCGCGAACCGGTAGGTCTCGCGGCCCTCCATGCGGATCTTGTGCTCCCCTCGCGAGATGGTCTCTGCCGAGGGCGGGCTCTTGGACCCACCGGCGGGCAGCCAGATCATGTACGCGCCCTGGGGCTCGGTCGTCATCTCGATCCCCACCGGCGCCGTCGGCTCGTCGCTGCCGCTGAGCACCACGGCGCCCGCGCCGTCGCCGAACAGGATGCAGGTGCCCCGGTCCGAGTAGTCCAGGAACCGGGTGAGCAGCTCGGCGCCGATGACGAGCGCGTTGCGGGCCATTCCCGACGCGATGTACGCGGACGCCGTGGCGTAGGCATAGACGAAGCCGGAGCACGCGGCCGCAACGTCAAAGGCGGCTGCCCTGGAGTTGCCAATCGCCTCCTTGACCAGCGCGGCGGTCGAGGGCATCCAGTAGTCGGGCGTGAGCGTGGCCAGGATGATCAGGTCGATGTCCTCGGGCACAAGGCCCGCGGTGTGGATCGCCCTCAGGCCGGCAACGGCCGCCATCGACGCGGTCGTCTCGTCGGCCGCGGCGACGCGGCGCTCCCGGATGCCGGTGCGGGACACGATCCACTCGTCGGAGGTGTCGACCATGCGCTCGAGGTCGGCGTTGGTGAGCACCTGGGCAGGGGCGTAGCGACCCCAGCCCGTGAGGCGCACGGAGCGCACCACAGGGGACGTCATGCGGGCTCGACCTCGATCAGTGGCTGCTTGGCCTTGACCAGCGCCCCATTGTCGGCGCAGACGCGCACGACGCGGCCGGCGAGGTCGCTCTTGATCTCGTTGAACAGCTTCATGGCCTCGATCAGGCCGATGATCTGGCCGACGGCGACGTGGTCCCCGACCGCCACGTACGCGGTGGCCCCGGGAGACGGCGCCCCGTAGAAGATGCCCGTGAGGGGTGCCTTCACCGACGGCCTGACGGGCGCGGCGGGCGCGGCGGGCGCCTGGACGGCATCGGGAACGACGGGCGAGGTCGCTGGACCCCCATCGGCACCGGTGCCGTGCTCGGCTCCGGGGGCCTGGGCCGCCGCGGCCGGACGGTCGATCGCGGCCGGCGACCGCAGGATGACCGTCGTGTCGCCGGCGGCAACCTCGAGCTCGCCGAGGTCGCTCCGCTCCAGGAGCGCGGTCAGCCTGTCCACCAGCGCGAGGAGCGAGGCGTCGGCCGGGTCCGCCGCAGGGTCGGACGGCCCGGGAGCGAGCTCGGCGGCGGCCACAGCGGCATCGGGACCGGGGTCGGCTGCCGCGTGCGCGGGGGAGGCGTCGCCGTCCGCGCCGTTTCCGGTGGCCGCATCGGGCTCGCCGGGACCCACCGCGATGGGCTCAACCAGGCCGGGCTCGGTCATCGGGTCCTCCACGGGCTCAGGCGTCGGCTCGTTGCCGGTCATCCGTCCCACCTCCGGAAGACAAGCGCCGTGTTCTGCCCACCGAAGCCGAACGAGTTCGACATGGCGGCGGGGATCGGCCGGTGCACGGCGGTGTTGGGCGTCAGGTCAAGGCCCTCGGCTAGGTCGTCGGGGTCCACGAGGTTGATCGTGGGCGGGACGCACCCCTCGCGGATCGCGCAGATGGTGGCGATCGCCTCGATGGCTCCGGCCGCGCCCAGCGTGTGTCCGATCATGGACTTGTGGGCCGCCACCGACACCGCCGGTGCGTGGTCGCCGAAGATGGTGCGGATCGCCTGCAGCTCCGCCTTGTCGCCCTCGGGGGTGGAGGTGGCATGGGCGTTGACGTGGACGATCTCGGCCGGCTCCATGCCGGCCTTCTCGAGGGCGCGCCGGGCGGCCCGGACCGCGCCCATCCCGCCGGGCGCCGGCAGGGTGATATGGGAGGCATCGGCCGTTGCCCCGTAACCGACCAGCTCCACGAGGGGGATGGCCCCGCGGGCCTCGGCGTGCTCAAGGGTCTCGAGCACCAGCACGCCACCGCCCTCGCCGATGACGAAGCCGTCCCGGCCCTTGTCGAAGGGTCGAGAGGCAGCCTCCGGGTCGTCGTTGCGGGTGGACAGCGCCTTCATCGAGGCGAACCCGCCGACGGTGGCCTCGTGGACGCCGGCCTCGACACCGCCCGCGAACATCATGTCCGCGTCGCCGCGGCGGATGGTCTCCCAGGCCTCGCCCAGCGCGTGGCCGCCACTCGCGCAGGCGGACACGGTCGCGAAGTTGGGACCGATGGCGCCCGTCGCGATCGCGATCTGACCGGCCCCGACATTGGCGATGCCCATCGGGATGAAGAAGGGCGAGATCCGGTCCGGACCGCGCTCGGCCATCAGCAGCACGTTGTCGAACAGGGTGTTGACGCCGCCCAGGCCCGATCCGAGGATGACGCCGGTCCGGGCGGCCAGCGCGTCGTCAAGCCGGCCGGGCAGCCCCGCCTGGTCCATCGCCTGGCGCACGGCGACCAGCGCGAACTGGATGTAGCGGTCGGTCCGGCGCATGTCCTTGCGGTCCAGCACGGCAGACGGGTCGAAGTCCTTGACCTCGGCGGCGATCCGCGAGCTCACCCGGTCCGGGTCGAACTGGGTGATCCGGGCGACACCCGATCGGCCGGCGACCAGCCCCTCCCAGGTGGACCGCACGTCCTGTCCCAGCGCTGTGACCGCCCCCATCCCGGTGATCACGATGCGCGGTGGCCGCGCCGGCCACTGCCAGCTCATCGGACCAGCTTCCCCGTCCGCACCGTGGCAGCGCGGTAGACGTCACCCGGCAGGCCCCGGGCGCTGATCGCGTTGGCGACCGAGAGCACGTCGAACTCGGTGCGCCGGATCTCGGCCGAAACGTCGGCGCCGTCGATGGTGACCATCGCCCACGACGCGGTCGGGTCGCCATCGAACACGAAGCCGGCCGATCCATCGTTGACGATCACCTTCCAGCCGAGATCGCGGACCTCGGGCAGGTGGGTGTGGCCGACGCAGATCACCCGGGCATCGGTCGCCGCGGCTCGCTCGAAGACGATGTTGGCGTCCAGCGCCTGGTCGAAGCCGCTGGTCTGCGAGCCGGGCGACGCATGGACGACCAGCACCAGCTGGTCGTCCCCGGCCCGGATGCGGCGCTCGGCCGGGAGCCGCCGAAGCCAGTCCAGCTGCTCGTCACCCAGCTCGTCGTGGGCCCACTCGGCGGCCGCCGTGACGGTGTCGGGGACGCCGTCCTGGTACTGCGGGAACGCCGCTCCGTAGTCGAAGTCCCCGACCGCGATGTCGGTGTTGCCGGACACGATGATCCCGCCGTCGCCCTCGAGACCACGCAGCGCGTCGATCGCGCCATTCGGGTCCGGCCCGTTGAGGACGAGGTCGCCGGCGACGAGCACGAAGTCCGGCTTCTCGCGCTTGAGCTCCTTGAGCACGGCCTCGAGCGCAACCGAGTTGCCATGGACGTCGGACAGGACGGCGATCCGGGTCACCGCAGGACCCCGGCCGGCGGGATGACGAACGACAGGAGGCCCTCGCAGGCCACCTCGCCGTCCACCGACGCCACGCCCCGGCCCTTGCCGAACCGGCTGCCCAGCTTCTCCATCGTGATCTCGAGCCGGAGCGTGTCGCCGGGGACCACGACGCGCTTGAAGCGGACCTCGTCGATCCCGGCGAACAGCCCGATCCGGTCCCCGAAGCCCGGCTGGCTGGACACGTAGACGGCCATCGTCTGCGCCAGCGCCTCGATCTGGATGACGCCCGGCATGACCGGCAGGCCCGGGAAGTGGCCCTGGAAGAACCACTCCGTGGCCGTCACGGCCTTGATGCCCACGATCCGCTTCTCGGCCGGCTCGTACTCCACGATGCGGTCCACCAGCAGGAACGGCCAGCGGTGCGGGATCAGGCCCTGGATGTCCTTGACGGAGAACGGGGCGGCGAGGGCGGTCGTCGCGTCCGGCGAGGCGTCGGCGGCGGAGGGATCGGTCACGGCTGGCTCCAAGAACTGGGTCGGCTGGCAGTGTGCTGGCTGGCGAGCGTCGCAGCCTCGCCGTTGCGTGCAGGCTTGCACCTCACGACACGCGCTCCTCGGCCGCCAGGAAGGCGGCGCTGCCGATCCGGTCGAGCAGGTTCGTCGTGAACCGGCCCTCCAGGAACGGCTCGGAGGACAGGATGGCGCGATGGATCGGGGCGTTCGTCACGACGCCGTCGATCACGAGCTCGGCGAGGGCGGCGCGGCCGCGGGCGATCGCCGACTCGCGGGTAGGTCCCCAGACGACGAGCTTGCCCAGCAGCGAGTCGTAGTAGGGCGGAACCTCGTAGCCGGCATAGGCGTGGCTGTCGAACCGCACCCCCGGGCCGCCGGGCGAGTTGAACCGCTCGATCGTGCCGGCGCCGGGCCGGAAGTCGTGCTCCGCGTCCTCGGCGTTGATCCGGAACTCGATCGCGTGGCCCCGCTGCGGGATCTCGGCCTGGGTGAGGCCCAGGGGTTCGCCGGAGGCGATCCGGATCTGGAGCGCCACGAGGTCGATGCCGGTCAGCATCTCGGTCACCGGGTGCTCCACCTGGATCCGGCAGTTGATCTCGATGAAGTAGGCGCTGCCCTCGGCGTCGACCAGGAACTCGAGCGTGCCGACGTTCTCGTAGCCGGCCGCGACCACGGCGCGGATCGCCCGCTCGGCAAGCTCGGCGCGACCCGCCGCGGTCATCGCCGGCGAGGGCGACTCCTCGAGGATCTTCTGGTGCCGGCGCTGGACGGAGCAGTCACGCTCCCAGAGATGGACGCCGCGTCCGAAGCGGTCCACGGCCACCTGGATCTCGACGTGCCGGTTGTCCTCCAGCCACTTCTCGAGGTACAGCGAGTCATCGGCAAAGGCCGCCTTCGCCTCGGAGCGGCAGATCGGGAGGACCGCCGCCAGCTCGCGGGGCGACCGGACCATGCGCATCCCCTTGCCGCCGCCGCCGGCGGACGGCTTGAGGAGCACCGGGTATCCGATCCGCTCGGCATCGTCGAGCGCCTGCTGCTCGTCGATCAGGAGCCCCGAGCCCGGGATCGTCGGCAGGCCGTGCTGTGCCAGCAGCCGGCGCGTCTCCTCCTTGGAGGCGAACCGCTCCAGCACCGTGGCGCTGGGTCCGATGAAGGTGAGCCCATGGGCGCGCACGGCGTCGGCAAAGGCGTCGTCCTCCGACAGGAAGCCGTAGCCCGGGTGGATGGCGTCGCAGCCGGTCACCAGGGCCGCCGAGATGATCGCGGGGGCCGAGAGGTATGAGCGACGGGCGTCAGCCGGCCCGATGCAGATCGCCTCGTCGGCGATCATCGCGGGCAGCGACGTGCGATCCGCCTCCGAGTAGGCGACGACCGCCTCGAGGCCGAGGGTCCGGCAGGCCCGCAGGATCCGGAGCGCGATCTCGCCGCGGTTGGCGATCAGGACACGGGAGACCATGGTCAGCCCTCCCCGTCCGCGGTGGTCGCCCGGCCCCGGGCCGGCCGCCGCTCAGGTCGACGACCGGTTCGGCCACGACCGCCACCTCCTCGCCGTACTCGACGGGCTCGCCGCTCTCGACGAGGAACTCCACGAGGATGCCGTCGCCCGGTGCCACCACTGGCTGGGCGATGCCCAGCAGGTCGACGACGGCGATCCGATCGCCCTGCCGGACACGAGCGCCGATCTTGCCGACGGTGCGGAACACGCCGACGGCGGGCGCCGTTGCCGAGACCCGGTGGGGATCGCGCGGCTCCGGCGGCTCTCCGGCCACGAGGGGGCCGGCGACGGCAGGAGCGCCGCCCATCAGGCCGCCCGCGCGCGGGCGCTCACGCCGGGCGGGTGCGGGACCCACCGGGCGACGCAGCCGGATCCGCCACGAGCCCTCGCGGACCTCCAGCTCGCCGAGGCCGGATGTGTTGAGCTTGGCGACGAGCGCGGGCACGAGCGTCTCGGACAGCCGGGCCAGGGCGGCGTGATCCGCCTGGCGCTCGGCGGCACTGCGGTCGGTGGGCTGACCGGGTTCGGGCATGGGCTACACGTCCTCGCGCGCGGGGGGTTCCTGGCGGCGCCCGACCGGGAGGGGCGCGGGCATGGCGCGCTGGCCGGCCTCGATCAGGCCGCGGAGGCGGTCCGCGAGGCCCTGGCGGGGCGGCGTCGGCGGGACCTGGGGCGGCGCCTCGGTCTCGACGTAGGGGCCGAGCGCCCGGTAGCGGCGATAGCGCTGCTCGAGCAGCACGTCCACCGGCAAGGTCGTCAGGCGATCGAGCTCGCCCACGACGGCGGTCTTGAGGCGTCGGCCGGTCTCGCCGGGATCCGTGTGCGCTCCGCCCGCCGGCTCCGGGATGACCTGGTCGACGACGCCGAGCGCCTGCTGGTCCTGGGCGGTCATGCGCATCGCGAACGCCGCCGACGCGGCCTCGTCCGTGGTCCGCCACAGGATGCTCGCGCAGCCCTCGGGACTGATGACCGAGTACACGGCGTTCTCGAGCGCCAGCACCACGTCGCCCACGGCGATCGCAAGCGCACCGCCCGACCCCCCTTCGCCCGTGATCACGGTCACGATCGGCGTCCTGAGCCGAGTCATCAGGCCGACCGACCGGGCGATCGCCTCCGCGATGCCCCGCTCCTCGCTCTCGGGACCAGGGTGCGCACCCGGCACGTCCACGAAGGTGACGACCGGAAGCCGGCAGCGCTCGGCGAGCTCCATGATCCGCATCGCCTTGCGGTATCCCTCCGGGTGGGGCATCCCGAAGTTGCGCCGCACGTTCTCCTCCGTGTCCGCGCCCTTCTGCTGGCCGACGACCGCCACCCGGTGGCCGCCGATGATCGCGAACCCGGCCACGATCGCCTCGTCGTCCCCGAACAGGCGGTCGCCGTGGAGCTCGACGAACTCGTCCGCCATGACGGCGAGCAACTCCAGGATCCGGGGCCGGCGCAGGTTGCGGGCCAGCTGGACCCGGCTCCAGACCTCCGCCTTGCGGTCGGCGGGGGTGTCAGGCTCGGGGGTCGGAGCCGGCTCGGGGGCAGCCTCCTTGCGGCCCAGCAGGCGGTCAACCACGGCCGGCCTCCAGCGGGCGGGGCGCCAGATAGCGGAGGATCCTGGCGAGCTCGCCTCGCAGGTCGGGGCGAGCCACGATGCGGTCCACGAACCCGTGCCGGAACAGGAACTCGGAGCGCTGGAACCCCGGAGGGAGCTCCTGGCCGATCGTGCCCGCCCCCACCCGGGCCCCGGCGAAGCCGATCAGCGCGTTGGGCTCGGCGAGGTTCACGTCACCCATCGCCGCGTACGACGCGAACACGCCGCCGGTGGTCGGATCGCTCATCACCGACACGAACGGCAGGCCGGCCGCGCGCAGCCGCTCCAGGGCGGCCATGGTCTTGGCCAGCTGCATCAGCGCCATCGTCCCCTCCTGCATCCGGGCGCCGCCCGACGCGGACACGATGACCAGCGGGAGGCGCTCGGCGAGGGCGCCCTCCGCGGCCCGCGCCACCTTCTCCCCGACGACCGCGCCCATCGAGCCGCCCATGAACCCGAAGTCCATGACCAGGATCGCGATGCGTTGCCCCTCGATCGTCCCGTAGCCCCAGACGGCCGCATCCTTGAGACCCGTCGCGAGCTGGGCGGCGGCAAGGCGGTCCGGGTAGGGCTTCTGGTCCGTGAACCCGAGTGGATCCACGCTGATCAGCCCGGGATCGCGTTCCTCGAACGTGTGCTCGTCGAGGAGCTGGCCCAGGCGGACCGGCGCGGCGAGACGGAAGTGGTGCCCGCAGGACGGGCACACGTTCATGGCCTTCTCGAGGTGCTTGTTGAACAGCTGCTCCTCGCAGGAGGGGCATCGGGTCCACATCTTGTCCGGGATCGTGTCCCGGCGGGCCCGGAACTGCGGGAACTTGACCGGCATCAGGCCGAACCTCCGGGCAGGGCGGCGGCAAGGGCCGCAGCCCGGCGCGCGTGCGCCGCCCGCGCGGCACGGGCCATCGTCGTCGCCGTCGCGGCCCGGGTCGCCGGTCGAGAGGCGCGCCAGGCCACGATCGCGACACCGACGATCGACAGCGCGGCCGACGTGATCGCGCCGCCGACGAGCAGCGGGCGACGTCCGGGGCCCACCACCCCGGTCGGGTCGAGCGCGGTCTCATCGGCTGGGTCGAGGTCGCCGGCAAGGATGGCCATCAACAGCGGGTCCGCGTCCAGGGCAGGCCCGGGTGTCGAGCCGCCCGGGAACGGGATCAGCGCGCCACGCTCGCCGGCGTCCACGCCGGCGTTCGACCGGGCAGCGGCGAGGTCGGCGAGCCGGCCGGCCAGGCGCTCCTCGAACCGGAAGGAGGGGTGGACCCGCACAAGCGATCGGCGCAGCACCTGCACGGTCGCACGGAGCCTCTCATCGAGCGCCGGATCCGCCGGCGTGTCGAGAGCGTGCCGGTCACCGGCGGCCAGCAGCGCGTCCAGATACCGGTCCGCCACCAGGGCGTGGACCTGGTCCATCTCGAGGTCGGGCGGTCGCGGCGCGCTCACCCGCCGGATCCGCGCGAGGTCCGGTCGTGACCCAGCTCGCGGGCGACGGCACCAAGCGCCCGGTGGATGAGCACCCGCACGGCACCCTCCGACCGGCCGAGCACCCCGGCGATCTCGGCTGTGCTCATCTCGTCCACGAAGCGCAGGGTGAGGGCCCGGCGCCGGTCGTCGGGGAGCGACTGCAGGGCGAGCAGCGCCTCGGACGCCTGGTCGCGGGTCACGGCCATCGCCTCGAGGTCCGTGCCGTCCGCGAGGGCGAGCCCGGCACCCAGGGCGACGTCCAGCGACTCGGCCGGGCGGCGGCGTCGGGCGCGGCGCTCGTTGGCCACCACGTTGCGGGCGATCCGGAACAGCCAGACCCGGAACGAGGAGGCCCCGGGGCCGTCCTCGGGGAGGGCCTGCTCGCGGAACCGGGGGAGCGCCGCCAGCGCACGGAGGAAGGTGCGCTCGGTGGCGTCCTCGGCGGCGTGATGGTCCGCGAGCTCGTAGAGGGCGAAGCTGTACACCTGGGCGAGGTACTTCCGGTACAGGGCGTCGAACTGGGCAGGATCCCGGCGCGCGGCCTCGACGAGATGACGATCACGATCGAGGACGACGACGGTTCCCGTCTGACGCTCACGAGTTCCAAACACCGGGCGAGCCATCGCGTTACACCTGGCCCATCGGTGCCGTGTCGTCCGCCAGCCGGACCCGCACAACCTCCCCGGCATGGATGCGGCGCTCGCCGCCGGTGGCCGTCGCGTCCTCAACCACCAGCGCGCCACTCGACGCATCCACGCCCACGGCGAGAAGCGGCTCCGAGGCCGATCCGTCGCCGGCCTGGACCGTCACCAGCCGTCCGGTCGTCACCTGGCGCTGGTGCCATGCAGCGATGTCGAAGTAGCCTGCCCGCAGGGCATCCAGCCGGCCCTCGAGGTGGTCCAGGAACGACTCGAGGAGCGCTTCCCGGTCGATCGGACGGCCGCCCGATGTCTCGCGGAGGCTGGTCATCGAGTGCGCGATGTCGGGCGGGAAGTCGGCCCGCTCCCAGTCCGCGTTGATCCCGATCCCGACCACGACCGTCGGGCTCTCCGTCCCGAGGCCGTCGGTCTCGCCCAGGATCCCGGCCACCTTGCGCAGCTCGAGCGGTCCGGCGAGGCGCGCGGCCGCTTCTCCGGGGGTGAGCTCTCCCGCCAGCAGCGCATTGGGGCCCCCGATCTCGACCACCAGGTCGTTCGGCCACTTGAGGCGGATCCCGCCGACCGGCAGCCCCGCGGTGTCCTCGGCCGCATCGCACATCGCGAGCGCGACGGTGGCGGCCAGCCGCCAGGCGCGGTCCGGTTCCAGCCACGTGGGCCGGAAGCCGAGCGAGAGCAGCAGCGCGGCACCGGCGGGCGCCGTCCAGGCCCGGTCGAACCGCCCGCGTCCCGCCGTCTGCTCGTCGGCGACGGCAAGGCAGACCTCGGGCGTGGCGTCCATCAGCCACTCCCGGACCTCGTCGTTGGTGCTGGGAACCGACGTGAACCGCTCCACGCGGCTCAGCATCGCCCTGGCAGGAACGGCGTCCGGCACCCTGGCGCCGTCAGCTCGCGCCAGCGCCGGCCGCCTCGACGCTCTCGGGCTGCTCCAGCTGGAACGCGGCGTGCAGGGCGCGCACCGCCTCCTCCACCCGATCCTCCGAGATGATGGTGGTGATCCGGATCTCGGAGGTCGAGATCATCTCGATGTTGATCCCGGCATCGGCGAGCGTGCCGAACATCGTCGCCGCGTAGCCCGGCGCATTGTGGATGCCGGCGCCGACGATCGACACCTTGGCCACCGCGGAATCGGTGGTCATGTCGCGGAAGCCCAGCTCGTGCACCAGCGGGTCCAGGATCCGCTTGGCCTTCGCGAGCTCCACCCGTGGGATCGTGAACGACAGGTCGGTCGAGCCGCCGTGGCCGACGTTCTGGACGATCATGTCCACGTTGATGCCGTCCTCGGCCAGCGGGCCGAACACGCCCCGGGCGACGCCCGGCTTGTCGGGCACGTCGACCAGGGTGACCTTGGCCACGTTGCGGTCGTGGGCGATCCCCCGGACCTTGTTCCGCTGCTCCACGAGCGGGTCCTCCCTGATCTGCGTTCCGGGAGCGTCCTCGAACGAGCTGAGGACCTCGATGACGACGTTGTTGACCCAGCCGAGCTCGACCGCCCGCACCTGCATGACCTGGGCGCCCTGGTGGGCGAGCTCCATCATCTCCTCGTAGCCGACGACGGGGAGCTGGCAGGCATCGGTGGCGATCCGCGGGTCCGCAGTGTAGATGCCCTTGACGTCGGTGAAGATCTGGCAGCGGTCGGCTCCCAGCTGGGCGGCGAGCGCGACCGCCGTGGTGTCCGAGCCGCCGCGGCCGAGCGTCGTCATCTCGGCCCCGTGGACGTCGCTGGCCGAGGGCGTCATCTCCATGTGCTCCAGCGCCGCTGCGCTCATCCCCTGGAAGCCGGCGACGATCGCGACCTTGCCCGCCGCCAGCTCCGCCCGGACGCGGCGGGGGTCGATGCCCGCGATGCGCGCCTTGCCGTAGCGGCCATCGGTGGTGATGCCGGCCTGGGGGCCCGTGAGGCTGATCGCCGGCACCCCGATCGAATGGAGGGCCATCGACAGCAGGGTGGCGCTCTGGTGCTCGCCGGTCGCCAGCAGCATGTCCAGCTCACGGGCGTCGGGATCATCGGTGATGGCGGCGGCCAGGGCAAGGAGCTCGTCGGTGGTGTCGCCCATCGCGGACACGATCACGACCAGGCCGGAGCCGCCGGCGTGCTCGCGGGAGATCCGGCGGGCGACGCGCTTGATGCGCTCGGCGCCGGCCACGGACGACCCGCCGAACTTCATCACGATGAGGGGGCTGGGCATGGCGCGCATTCTACAAGAGGGGGTGCGGAAGCCCGGGAACGAGTGGCTGCGGAAGCCCGCCCGGCGCCCCGGATCGCCCGCCTGCGCCACAATCAGCCGCACGGGGGGCGGCCGCTGCGCCGTCGTCCTGCCTCCAGGAGGTGTCCGTCCATGTGCTTCGACCACGACTCCCGGCCTCCGATCGCCTCGATCGAGGGGGGCTCGCTCGATGCCGTGGACCTCATCCTCGAGGCCTCGGACGGCAACCGAGTCGCCGGCTACCTGGCTCGAGCCGCCGAGCCGACGGGCGCCGGCATGGTCGTCCTCCCCGACGTCCGCGGCCTCCATGCCTACTACCGGGACCTGGCCCTGCGGTTCGCCGAGCACGGCGTCGACGCCATCGCCATCGACTACTTCGGACGGACCGCCGGCATTGGTGACCGGGGACCCGGGTTCGACTGGGCGTCACATGTCCCGCAGACGACCTACGGCGGTCTCCGCGCGGATGTGTCGGCCGCCGTGGAGCACCTGCGAGCCACAACGGGCGTCACCCGGACGTTCACCATCGGCTTCTGCATGGGCGGGCGGCTCGCGTTCCTGAGCGACGGGTTCGGGCTCGGCCTGGCGGGCGTCGTCGGGTTCTACGGGTGGCCGACCGGCCGGTCGAGCAACGGCACCCCGGCGCCGGCCGACGTCACCGACACCTTCGAGGCACCCGTGCTCGGGATCTTCGGCGGGGCCGACCAGGGCATCGATGCCGCGGCTGTCGCGACATTCGACGCGGCTCTCGAGGCCGCAGGCGTCGAGCGCCGGGTGGTCACCTACCCGGACGCGCCGCACTCGTTCTTCGACCGCAAGCAGGCGGAGTTCGAGGAGGCGTCGGCGGCGGCCTGGGACGAGGTGCTCGCGTTCATCGGACGGGAGCACGGAGGCTGACCATGGGATTCCTGCGCAGGCTGCTGGGCGACCGGGAGCCGTCAGACGAGCCGGTCGCGGGCGCCGAGCCCGATCCGGGGGCGGTCGCCGATGAGCAGGCGAGGGACCGGGAGCTGCTGCTCGAGGATGCTCGCCGCCTCGACAACGACCTGGTCCAGCGCCAGCTCCGCTTCGCGGATCGCTCATGGACGCCTCCGCCGCAGGGCGGGTCACGCCGCGCGGATGACACGGAGGGCGACGAGGACGGTTCCGGACGACCGCCGGGTGCGTAGCCGGCCATCCTTGCGGAATCGCCGGGTTCCTGCCGGCCACCCTCGCGGGCAACCGCGCTCCTGCCGTCCATCCTCGCTGACCGCCGACCCATCGTGCAGGCGCCCCGATGCGGGCACCTCGCTGCGCCCGCGGTCCACTGCGCCCGGCGCACCTCGCTGCGCCCGCGGTCCACTGCGCCCGGCGCACCTCGCTGCGCCCGCGGTCCGCTGCGCCCGGCGCACCTCGCTGCGCCCGCGGTCCGCTGCGCCCGCCGTCCTGCTGATCGCCATCTGCATCAGGATCGGCCCGTGCACGCGGGAGCTGGCAGGGCAAACCCCGGTTGCGGCACGCAGTCCCTGAGAGCAGGCGTCGGATCTGATCCAGATCGCGATCAGGCGCCTCCCGGCACCGGCCGCCGCCCGGGCTGGGGCGGGTCAGTGCCGGAGGACTCGCCAGAAGGCGATCAGCACCACGGCCACGACGATGACGGGCAGCGCGCCGGCCGGCAGCGCCGCGCTCAGGGCCGACACCATCCCACTGAACACGGACCAGATGAAGCCCAGGGCCCCGCCAACGAGACCCGTGATCCCGTCACCGATGGTGCGCATCAGGCCGTCCATGCCACGCAGTCTGCACGTGAGCGTCAACTCCGGGCGAGGCCGCGTGCGGTTGGGCGATGCCGCGTGTTGGGCGATGCCGCGTCGACTCGACGCTCCCGGCGCCGCCTGGGCCGCGTACCCTGTCCCCGTCCACTTCCACGCAGCTGTGCAACGAGGCCTCGATGAAGGAACGGCTCATCGGCGACGACCAGCTCCTCGTCACCGCCGACACAACCCTGGGCGATCCACTCTGGGACTGGGTGGCCGCCGATGCGGCGCGACGCGCGCCCGATGGCTGGCGCATCGCGAACATCGGCGCGGTGTCGACGGGCGCGGGCGCGCCGAACCCCGCCTACGGGTACGCGCCGCCGCCGACGGGCGTCACGCTCTGGATCGTGTACCGCAAGTGAGCCCCACGCGTCCCGAGCCACGCCGGCCGGGGGAGGTCGCCGGACCGCCGTCGGATCGTGTTCGCGTGCGCCGCAAGCCGAAGCGCGGCCGGTATGACCGCGCCACGGTCGATGCGATCCTCGACGGGGCGATCAGCGGCACCGTGGCCTGGGTCCAGGACGACCAGCCGTACGCGACGCCGACCGCCGTCTGGCGCCAGGGCGACCGGCTGTACTGGCACGGGTCTGCCGCCAGCCGGGTGCTCCGCGCGACCGATGGACAGCGCGTGTGCATCACCGTGGCCCACCTGGACTCGCTGGTCCTGTCGCGGACCGGCATGAACCACTCGCTCGACTACCGGTCGGTCATGGCCCTCGGGACCGCGCACCTGGTGACGGACGACGCCGAGGCCGAGGCCGCGCTGGAGGCGTTCGTGGAGCACCTGTTCCCCGGTCGCTGGTCGCAACTGCGGCCCATGACCGTGGCGGACCGCAAGGCGACCTCCGTGATGTGGATCGACCTGTCCGAAGCCTCGGCCAAGGTGCGCGCGGAGGGCCTGCACGAGGACGACGGCGACGAGACGTGGCCGGCGTGGGGTGGCGTCATCCCGGTGGCGATGGTCCGCGGCGATCCGGAGCCGGACGCGAACGTGCCCGACGGGATGGCGGCACCCGAGGTCCGGCTGCCGTAGCCGTCAGGCGGCTGATGTCGCCGCAGGCTCCCTGTCTGACAGTCAATGGAATCGACGGGGCGGCGGCGGCTTCCTGCCTGCGGGGCGCCAATCGACCCGAAATCGGTGGCCAGCCGGACGGAATCCGATTGCATTCGTGCCCAGCAAGCACGATCTCAACGTACGCGGGTCGGTTCTCCTGACCCCCAGGCCATGGCCTGCGCGCGAGCCCGGCCGCACGGGGCGTCAGCCGCCCTCGACCACCGCCGGACCCGCGTTGCGCGGCGACACGATGGCCGTGCGCCCTTCGAGCTCCACGGCCGCCGCGGCCTCGCCGAGGGCTCGCTCCACGGGCCCGGCGTCGGCACCCGGCGCAACGAAGGCCAGCACCGTGGACCCGGCCCCCGAGAGGAACGCGCCCAGGGCGCCGGCCGCTCGCGCGGCGCCAGTGAGCCGCGGCAGCTGCGGGTAGGCGACCGACCGGTACGGCTCGTGGATGCGGTCCACGGTCAGGTCCGCCAGCAGCTCGTACCGGCCGCTCGCGATGCCGGCCACGCCGATCGCGATCCGGCTCATGTTGCTCACGGCGTCCCGCAGCGGGACCTCGGCGGGCAGGACGCGCCGCATGTCCGCCGTGGACAGCCGTCGCTCGGGGATGAACAGCACGGCCCGCAGCCCCTCCGGGGCATCGAACCGGACCGCCTCCACCCGCTCGCCGAGGTGCGCCGACACCACGAACCCGCCCAGGAGCGCCGCCGACGCGTTGTCCGGATGCCCCTCGAGCGCGGTCGCCAGCCGCAGCTGATCGCCCTCGGCGAGACGCCGTCCCCCCAGCACGTGACCGGCCACCACCCCGCCGACCGATGCCGCTGCCGACGAGCCCATGCCGCGCGCCAGCGGGATCCGGTTGTGCATCGCGATCCGCCAGCCGATCGCCGTGGGCCGCGGCCCGATCGACGCCTCGAGCGCGCTCTCCAGCCCGGCGACGAACCGGTTGTCCCGCACCGCCGGCAGCTCGCCCTCACCCTCGCCGGTGACGTCGATCGAGAGCCCGCCGCCGTCCTCGACCACCTCGACGGTGACCGTGTTGCACACGTCGAGCGCGAGTCCCAGGCAGTCGTAGCCGGCGCCGAGGTTTGCCGTGGAGGCGGGCACGTCGATCACCAGGCGGCGGCCGACGAGCGACGCCCAGGCGGCCTCGTCGAGCGGACGCTGGCGGCGGAATCGGCGGGTTGGCGATCGGGACCTTGCCCGACGGCATCACCACCAGCCGAGAGCCTTCGACACGCTCGCGATCGTGGGCTCGGCCTCCAGCATCTCCACGCTGAGACCGCTCTCCGCGGTGTGCGGGTCCTTGAGACCGTTCCCGGTCAGGACGCACACCACGAGTGCGTCGGGATCGACCTCGCCCGCCGCCGCCGCCATGGTCACACCCGCCACGGATGCGGCCGAGGACGGCTCGCAGAACACGCCCTCCAGGCGGGTGAGCTCGCGATAGGCGTGCAGGATCTGGTCATCGGTGACGGCGTCGATCCGGCCGCCCGAGTCGTCGCGCGCGCCGATGGCGAGGTCCCACGACGCCGGGTTGCCGATGCGGATCGCGGTCGCGATCGTCTCGGGGGCCTCGACCGGGTGCCCCAGCACCAGCGGCGCCGCCCCCGCGGCCTGGAACCCCCACATGCGCGGCACGGCATCCACACGGCCTGCATCGCGGTACTCGCGGAATCCCCGCCAGTAGGCGCTGATATTGCCCGCGTTGCCGACCGGGATCGCGAGGATGTCGGGCGCCCGGCCGAGGTCGTCGCAGACCTCGAAGGCCGCCGTCTTCTGGCCCTCGAGCCGGTACGGGTTGACCGAGTTGACCAGCGTGATCGGATGCTCGTCCTGCTCGGACAGCGAGCGGACTACCCGCAGCGCGTCGTCGAAGTTGCCGTCCACGCTCACGACCCGCGCCCCGAACACCAGCGCCTGGAGCAGCTTGCCCAGGGCGATCTTGCCCGCCGGCAGGACCACCACGCACTCGAGCCCGGCGGCGGCGGCATAGGCGGCGGCCGATGCCGAGGTGTTGCCGGTCGAGGCGCAGATGACGCTCTGGGCCCCTCCCTCGAGGGCCTTGGCCACGGCCAGGACCATGCCCCGGTCCTTGAACGACCCGGTGGGGTTCATCCCCTCGAACTTGAGGTGGAGGTTCGGGACCCCGATGCTCGCTCCGAGGCGCCGGGCCGGGATCAGCGGCGTCGCGCCCTCGCCCAGGGAGACGATGGGCGTGGCATCGGTCAGCGGCAGGAACTCGCGATAGCGCTGGACGAGGCTGGGCCGGGGCGGCAGCGGGGCGGACACGCTGGTCAGTCCCCGACCGGGTAGCAGGCACCCGACGGCGCGGCGACACACTCGGCGGCGACCGGCCGGACCTCGATCGCCGACAGCTCGGTCGCGGCGGCCGAGCCTGCCCACGTGGACCCGAGCCCCCGGGCGATCGAGACCAGGTCGCCCAGCACGGCCGCACCGGCTGCCGGACCGCCCGCACCCGGTCCCTCGAACGCGACGCGGCCCACCGGCGTGGCATCGACCTCGATCCGGTTGAGCACCCCGTCGCACCGGCCGAACGCGCTCTCCGCGGGAACGGCGGTCGGCACCACGGAGGCCTCGATGGCGCCGTCCTCGGCGACGCGCGAGGTCGCGATCAGCCGAAGCACTCGTCCCTCGCGGCTCATCGCGGCCACATCGTCCGCCGTGACGCCGGTGATGCCGGGCCTGCCCGGGGCGCCGCTCGTGGTTCCGGGCCGGTTGTCGATGGCGTCGAGCGGCACCCAGGCGCCGAACGCCAGCCGCACCAGGATCACCAGCTTGTTGAGCGCGTCCAGCCCCTCGACATCCGCCGTCGGGTCGAACTCCGCGTACCCCTTCGCCTGGGCCTCGGCGAGCACCTCCGCGTACTGCCGGCCCTCCTGGGTCATCGCGGTGAGCATGTAGTTGGTGGTGCCGTTGACGATCCCGCGCACGCGCGAGATCCGGTTTGCCGCGAGGTCCTGCGCGATCGGGCCGAGGACCGGGATCCCGCCGCCGACCGCCGCCTCGAACCGGAAGGTGGCGCCGGTGTGACGGGCGAGTCGTTCCAGCTCCGGGCCGTGGTGGGCGACGATGTGCTTGTTCGCAGTGACCACGTGCTTGCCCGCCGCGAGCGCGGCGGCCACCAGCGTGCGGGCCGGCTCGTCACCGCCCATCGTCTCCACGACGATGTCGACGTCGTCACTCGCGACCAGGTGCGCGGGTGCGTCCGTCAGCAGCTCCGCCGGGATCCCGCCGGCGATCGCCCGGTCGGTGAACTTCTCGGCAACCGCGGTCAGCACCAGTGGCGCGCCGTCCGCCGGCAGGAGCCGGGGCGACCGCTCGAGGAAGGCTCTGACGACCTCGCGGCCGACGGTGCCGGCGCCGATCACGCCGACGCGCAGGGGCTGAACGCTCACAGTGGGGGCTCTCGCAGCGGGATGGTGTGGGCGCGATGGTAGCGAACGGAAGCGCCGGAAGGCGAGGCGAGGGCGTGGGCCGGTCGGCCGCGGGGTCCGATGCCGGCCGGCGTGGCGTCCCGCGCCACGATCTCGGGCGTCCAGACCGTCCGCGGGGTCCGATGCCGGCCGGCGTGGCGTCCCGCGCCACGATCTCGGGCGTCCAGACCGTCCGCGGGGTCCGATCCCGGCCGGCGTGGCGTCCCGCGCCACGATCTCGGGCGTCCAGACCGTCCGCGGGGTCCGATGCCGGCCGGCGTGGCGTCCCGCGCCACGGGCCTGGGCCGCCGGCATGATCGCATCGGTGGCGGCATGACTGGCCTGCCCTCCGCTCCGATACACTCCGGCCCAATGACCGTCGAGCTCATGCCGTCCCCCGCCCCCGCGGAGGCACCGGCACCCCGTCCGCGCATCTTCTCCGGCATCCAGCCGTCCGGGATCGTCCACCTCGGCAACGACCTGGGGGCGATCCGGAACTACGTGATGCTCCAGTACGAGTACGAGGCGATCTACTGCATCGTCGACTACCACGCGCTGACCAGCACCCACGATGCGAACGCCATGCGGGTGCGCACGCGCGAGCTGGCGGCCAGCCTCCTTGCACTGGGCCTGGAGCCGGAGCGCTGCACGTTGTTCGTCCAGAGCCACCGTCCCGAGCACACCGAGCTGATGTGGCTGCTGTCCACGGTGACGCCGGTGAGCTGGCTGGAGCGGACGCCGACGTACAAGGACAAGATCGCCAGCCAGCCCGACGACGTGAACCATGGCTTGCTCACGTACCCGGTCCTGCAGGCAGCCGACATCATCATCTACAAGGCCTCGCTGGTTCCGGTGGGCAAGGACCAGGCGGCCCACCTCGAGCTGTCGCGCGAGATCGTCCGGGCCTTCAACCATCGCTACGGCGAGACGTTCCCGGAGCCGCAGGCGGTCTTCACGTCCGCGCCCGTCGTCCTGGGCACCGACGGCGTGAAGAAGATGAGCAAGTCGGTCGGCAACACCATCGAGATCCTGGCCTCGCCGGACGAGATCCGGCGCCAGGTGATGAGCATGGTCACCGACACCCAGCGGATCCTGCGCACCGACCCGGGCCGCCCCGAGGTGTGCAACGTCTGCGGACTGCACCGCTTCTTCGGCGACGACTGGGAGGAGATCCAGGACGGCGAGCGCACCGCGCGCACGGGCTGCGTGGACACCAAGAAGCTGCTTGCCCAGCGGATCATCGACCGCTATGGTCCGGCGCGGGAGCGCTATGCGGAGCTGATGGCCAACCCGCGCGAGATCGACGGCATCCTCGAGGCCGGCGCTGACCGCCTCAAGCCCCTTGCCGAGGCGACGATGACCGAGGTCAGGACGAAGATGGGGCTGCGCTAGAAGCCCTCGCACCCACGACGCCGGTCGTCGTAGGCTTCGCACATGCCCGACAACCTGCTCACGGAACGCCAGCGACGCCTGGTCGATGCCGTCCTGATCCTGGCGGTTGTCGCGCTCGCGTTCGTGGTCGTCAGCGACGCGGGCGCCGTGCTGACCGCCTTCGGCGACATCATCCTGCTGTTCTTCCTCGCCTGGCTGCTGGCGTTCGCCCTGCTGCCGCTGATCAGGGCCGTCGCGAGGGTGCCGATGGTCCCGCGGGCAGCGGCCGTGATCCTGGTCTACGTCGCGATCGTGGGCATCGTCGTCGGGATCATCATCCAGCTCTCAGCCTCGCTGCTGGCCTCGATCACCCAGTTCATCCGCGATGCTCCCACGCTCGAGGCCGAGCTGGCATCACTGCTCGCGGAGCTGCAGGCCCGCCTCACGTCGTTCGGCCTCAACGTGGACCTCGAGGCCCAGGCCCCGGAGATCGTGCGCAACCTGCAGGTGTTCGCCAGTGAGCTGGTCCAGCCGCTCCAGTCGGTCGCGGTCGCGAGCATCGGGGTCCTCGGCAACGTCCTGATCCTGGTGATCCTGTCGATCTACATGGCGCTCGATCGCGGCGACATCATGGCCTTCCTGTTCCGCCTCGTCCCGCCCGCGTATGTGCCACAGGCCAAGGTGCTCCAGGCCAGCGTCGCGCGCTCGTTCGGAGGGTTCCTGCGTGGCCAGCTGATCATGGGCGTCGTCTTCGGCGTGTTCACGGCCCTCGTCAACATCGTCTTCGGCCTCCAGTACGCCGCCGTGACGACCGTCGTTGCGGGCCTCCTGCAGATGATCCCGTTCTTCGGACCGTTCGTGTCCTGGGCGCCGCCCGTCCTGGTCGTGCTGCTGACGCCGGACGGCCCCGTGGCACCCGTGCTGATCCTGATGGCGGTCGCCTGGTTCGTCACCATGAACGTCCTCCAGCCGCGCCTGATGGCGGGCGCGGTGGGCATCCATCCGATCGTGGTGCTGGGGTCGGTCATCGTCGGGCTGCGCATCGCAGGCATCGCCGGCGGCATCTTCGGCATTCCGATCGCCGCGGTGATCTCCGCGCTGTTCTTCCACTGGGTCGCGAGGTCGCACGAGCATGGCACCGTGGCCGACCGGGCCGCAAGACGGCTTGCCCGGCGCGAGGGCCGGGCCGTCCGACGCCCGCGCGAGCCCGTTCCCGGCCTGGACGAGGACGTGGACGAGGTGCTGGCGGCCAGGACGCTCCAGGCGCATCCCGTCGGGTCGCCCGGGGAGGATGCGGGGACGGAACCTGCATGAGCGACCAGCGCGGGGACCACGAGAACGACGCCCCGGGCCGCGAGGCCGACGCGCAGCCAGACGCCCCCGAGATGACCCGGGAGCGGGCGCGATCGGAGCGCCGCGACCTGGACAAGGAGCGCGGTGAGCCTGTCGCCGGACCGCGCGGCAAGCGACGCACCCTCAAGCGCGTGGGACGGCCGCTCGGGTCGTGGACCAGCCGGCCGCGGATCCTGGTCACCAACGACGACGGGATCGAGTCGCGCGGCCTGCTCGCGCTCAAGCTCGCTCTCGACCCGATCGGCGACGTCACGGTGGTGGCGCCGGACCTCAACCAGTCCGCCGTCGGCCACACCAAGACCCTGATGCGCCCGCTCCGCGTCCGTGAGCGGACCCTGGCCGACGGCTCGACCGGCTACTCGGTGGACGGCTCCCCCACCGACTGCGTCTCGCTCGCGTTCCTGGGCTTCTTCGACGAGCGCTTCGACCTCGTGGCGTCGGGCATCAACTACGGCGCCAACCTGGGCGATGACATCACCTACTCGGGAACCGTCTCGGCCGCGATGGAGAGCGTGATCCTGGGGGCGCCGGCGTTCGCGATCAGCCAGGAGTACGAGGATCCGATCGACTTCGCGCTTGCCGCCAAGGCCGCGGCCGTGGTCGCGCGGAACATCCTCGAGCACGGTCTGCGGCGGGGCGAGCTTGTGTCGGTCAACGTCCCCGCCGTCCCGATCGAGGCGTGCGGCGGCTTCGAGGTCACCCGGGTCGGCAAGCGCGTCTACCAGGACGAGCTGATCCGGCGGTTCGACCCGCGTGGCCTCCCCTACTACTGGATCGGGGGACCGCCGCCGTCGGGGATCTCCGTCCCCGGCACGGACTTCAACGCCGTCGTCAACCGGCGTATCTCCGTGACCCCCATCCACCTCGACCTCACGGGTCGCCGCCTGCTCCGCCAGCTGCGCGAGTGGGACTGGTCGCTGGAGCACGAGGCCGGCCCCGAGGCCGTCCCGGAGTCCAGCCGCGCCGAGGAGGAGCGCCTCAGCGACGAGGCCCGCATGGACCGTCGCTAGGCTGCGAGCCCGTCGAGCGCACGACCGGCTCGCAGATGCGAGGATGGACCCTCAGATCACGACACCCACGACGAGGAGATGCGCAGGATGGACGATCTCGGCAAGATGCTCGGAGGGGTCACGGGCGGCGGCGCTGGTGGGGGCGGAGACATCGTCGGGGCCATCGGCGGCCTCGTTGGCGGGCAGGGCGGCCTCAAGGGTCTCCTGGACTCGCTCGGCAAGAGCGGGCTCGACGACGTCGCCAAGTCCTGGGTCGGCATGGGCGGCAACGGCCAGGTCGAGCCGGCCAAGCTCGGCGAGGCCCTCGGCGATGACAAGGTGCGTTCCCTCTCCGAGCAGAGCGGCCTGCCCATCGACGCCCTGCTGCCGCTGCTCGCCAGCGCGCTGCCGGCGGTCATCGATGCGCTGACCCCCGACGGCAAGGTCCCCGACGGCGACGCCGCCGAGGGCTTTGACATCGGCGGCATGCTCAAGGGCCTGTCGGACGCGGCGAACGCCGGCCCCAGCTCACCGCTGGGAGGCCTCGGCAAGCTGCTCGGCGGCTGATCGGGCGAACGCCTACCGGCGCCGCTTCTTCCGGTCCGCCACGACCTCGCGCGCCGCGTTCCGACCGGGGACGCCCGTCACCCCGCCGCCGGGGTGCGCCCCGGACCCGGCGAGGTACAGCCCGTCCACCGGCATGCGGTAGCGTGCCCAGCCCAGGAGCGGGCGCCACAGGAAGAACGAGTCGAGGGCGGGCTCGGTGTGGAGCGGGTGTCCTCCAGTGAGGCCGTACTCGGCCTCGAGGTCCGCCGGCGTCAGCACCCCTCGGGCCGTGACGCGAGCGCCAAGACCCGGCGCCACCGTCTCGAGCGTCCTGATCGCGAGGTCGCCCACCTCGTCGCGGCGTCCCGCCCAGTCCTTCGCCGTGAGGCCCGGCGGCATCCACTGCATGAGCACGCTCATGACCTGGGTGCCCTCCGGTGCCCCGGCAACCAGCGACGGATCGACCAGCGACGGGATCGTGGCCTCGAGGACCGGGGATGCCGGCAGGAGGCCGTACTTGCTGGCGTCGAACGCCTGCTCGACATGGTCGATGGACGTCGTGCCGACCTGGATCCGGCCCCGCAGCTTCCGATTGTCGCCGCCGGCCGCCGGGAACTCGGGCAGGCCCTCGAGCACGAGATTCACCTTGGCAACGGTGCCGGGCGTCCGGATGTTGCCGGCCCGCCAGCGCATCGTCGGCCCGACGGTCACCGGGTCCACGAGCGTGGTGAGCAGTTGCTTGGGATCGAGTCCGGAGACAACCGCCGGGGCGGCGATCTCCTCGCCGGAGGCCAGCGCGACGCCGGTCACCGCGCCGTCCACCGTGGTGACGGCGATGACCTTCGCGTCGCAGCGGATCTCGCCGCCGGCGGCCCGGACGGCGGATGCGAGGGCCTCCGAGAGCGCCCCGGGGCCACCCCTGGCGAACACCGTCTCGCCCGCACCCCCGCCGTCGTTGCCGGCGGCGTCGGCAAGCAGCACCGACGTCGTGCCCGCGGACCAGGGGCCCATCGCGGTGTAGCGGACGCCGCGCCAGGCGGTCGTCGCCCGGATCGGCTCGGACTCGAACGACTCGGCCACGAAGTCGGCGGCCGCCATCGCGAGCACGCGCAGGATCGTGCGGCCGTCCTGCCTGCCCAGGCCGCGGAACGCCCGGCCCAGGCGCAGGCCGAGGAGTGCGTCCCCGAACCCGGGGCCGGCGATGTCCGGCGGGGCCTCCTCGCCCAGGTCCGCCAGGAACCGCGACAGCGAGCGGACCCGCCGGTCGTGCTCGACGAACGCGGTGGCGTCATCCTCGGACCACGTCCGCAGCGCCTCGACGCTCCTGGCCAGCTCCGCGTACAGGGTCACCGCCCTCCCGTCGGCCTGCGGCGCGAAGACCCGGACCTCCGGAGCGACGAGCGACAGACCGTGTGCCGCGAGGTCCAGCTCGCGGGCAACGGACGGCTTGAGGCGGCCGACGGTGTGGGCAAGGGCCGGCACGCGGACGCCGCCCAGGTCCTCGGTCACCGCGGCGCCGCCCACGACGGGCCGGGCCTCGAGGACCAGGACCCGCAGGCCGGCCTTCGCCATGTACGCGGCCGCGGTCAGGCCGTTGTGGCCGGCTCCGACGACGATCGCGTCGTACCCGTTCTCCGTGCTCGCCATCGTCAGGCCACCTTCCGGCCGCGGGACTTGAGGACCTCGAGCGCGGCCAGGCGCCCGTTGGCGCCCATCAGGCCACCGCCGGGGTGCGTGGACGAGCCCGACAGCCAGAGGTTCTGGACCGGTGTTCTGAACCGCGCATAGCCGGGCACCGGCCGGTTGAAGAACAGCTGCTCGAGGGTCAGCTCGCCCTGGAAGATGTTGCCCTCGGTGAGGCCCATCGTCCGCTCGATGTCGAGGGGGGTGAGGACCTGGCGGCCGATGATGATGTCGCGGATGTTGGGGGCGAACTCGGCGATCCGGTTGATCACGGCGTCGCCGAACGCCTCGCGGTTGCCGTTGTCGTCCCAGGTGCCCAGCTCGGGCGCCAGCTTGTACGGCGCGTACTGGACGAAGCAGCTGATCACGTGCTTGCCCGGCGGCGCCATCTCCGGATCGACCAGGGTGGGGATGATCATGTCCACGTAGGGCCGGTTGCTCCAGTGGCCGTATTTCGCGTCGTCGTAGGCCTGCTCCATCTCGCGCGTCGACGGGCTGAAGCTGATGGCGCCCCGGAGGTGCTCGCCCTCGCCCGGCAGGCAGGTGAAGTCCGGCAGCCGGTCCACCGCGAGGTTGACCTTGCCCGAGCTGCCGCGGAACTTGAAGCGGCGGACCTCCTGCTCGAACTCAGCGGGGAGCGAGCCGGGCTCGAGGAGGTCGAGGAAGGTGACCTTGGCGTCCGTGGAGGCCAGGACAACCGAAGCCTCGATCTCCTCGCCGCTCTCGAGCGCGACGCCGGTGGCCCTGCCGTTCTTGACCACGATCCGCGCGACCGGGGCCTCGGTGCGGATCTCCGCGCCCAGGGCCTGCGCGGCGCGGGCGATCGAGTAGGACACGCCGCCGGTGCCACCCTTGGGGATGCCCCACGCCCGGAAGGCACCGTCGATCTCGCCCATGTAGTGGTGGAGCAGGACGTACGCCGTGCCCGGCGAGTTGATGCCCTGGTAGGTGCCGATGATCCCGGACGCGGACATGGTGGCCTTGAGCGGGTCCGTCTCGAACCACTGGTCAAGGAAGTCCTTGGCGGACATCGTCATCAGCTGGACGAACACGGCCTGCTGGCGCTCGGGGAGCTGGGCGAAGCGGCGGGCGAGGCCGGCCAGCGGCATCAGCGGGCGCGGGTCGTTGTCCGTGGGATCCGGCGGCACGATCCCGAGGATCGGCTTGATGAACCTCGCCATGTCCACCATGAGCTGGCCGTACTCCTCGTACGCCTCGGCGTCGCTCTTGCTCCAGCGACGCAGCTCGCGGACGGTCCGGGCGTGGTCGTTGACCCGCCACAGGTAGTCGCCGACGGGCTTGCGCTTGGTCGAACCCGGGCCTTCGCCCTTGCGCAGAGGCGTGAACGTGCCGTCGAGCGGGAGGATGTCCAGGCCGAACTTGGGCAGCTGGAGGTCGCGGATGATCTCCGGGCGGAGCAGGCTCACGACGTAGCTCGCGACCGAGAACCGGAACCCGGGGACGATCTCCTCGGTAACCGCCGCGCCGCCGAGGACATGCCGGCGCTCGAGCACCACGACCTTGAGCCCGGCGCGCGCCAGGTAGGCGGCGGAGATGAGGCCGTTGTGCCCTCCGCCGATGATCACCGCGTCGTAGCGCTGCGGCACGCCCACCCTCCCGTCGGTCCCGGCGACGCGCCCAAGGCGGTCGCTATCCAGTCTGCATGAAGCCCATGCAGTCTAGCCGACCCGGCGTTCGGCGAGGCCGAGGCGCCCGGTGTGTGCTAGCGTATGTGCGATCCAACGCACACGGAGATGCACACGATGCCCCTGGTGCGAACCAACATCACGCTCCCCGAGGACATCCTGGCGCTCGTGGACGAGGTTGCCGGACCCCGTGGGCGGAGCGCCTACATCGCGGACCTGGTGGCGAAACAGGTCCGCCGGGACAACGCGATCAAGGTCGTCCGGGAGACGGCCGGCGCGCTGAAGGGGTCCAAGGCCTGGGGGGAGACGCCGGAGGAGACGGACCGCATCCTGCGCGAGCTCCGCGACAGCTCCGAACGCGACCGGATGCTCTACGGCAAGGACTGGTAGGTGGCCGAGCGATACCTGCTGGACACCACCGTCCTGATCGACCACGCGCTTGGCCGCTTCGGCGCCGACGACCTCCTCGTGCGGCTGTTCTCCGAGACCGGCGACATCTACACATGTGACGCGGCTGTGGTGGAGGCCTTGTCCAGCGGATCGGAAGACGAGCTGACCGTCATCCGCAAGCTCGTGCAGGCCCTGGAGTACGTCTCAACCAGCCCTGAGGCCGCGGACTGGGCGGCGGCGTTTCGGAGGCGCCGGGGGCGCTCGGGCCGGCGCCACCTCGGTGATGCGCTCGTTGCCGGCGTTGCCTGGAGCCTCGGTGCCACTATCGTCACCCGCAACCCGCGCGACTTCGAGGGGCACGGGGTTCCCGTGCTTGTCTACGGGCAGCCGGCGGGGTGACCGCCGAGACGGCCGAGGCCCTCGCGGATCTCGAGAACGTTGTCGCCAGGCTCGCCGCGGCAGCCCGGGCGCTGCCGGACCCGGACGTGGCCACCAGGGGCGAATGGTCTGCCCGGATGGTCCTGGCGCACGTCGTCTTCTGGCATGAGAGCTTCGCGCGCAACGTGGTGGATCTCACAGCCGGGCGCGCGCCGACCCCGCTGCGCGGGACGTACGCCCTCCTGGGCGAGCGTGCTCTCGAATCGCTGGGGCACATGGAGATCGATGAGCTGCTCGTCCGGCTCGATGCCGCGCAGGCGGCGATCAGGCGCGACATCGGCTCGCCCGCGCTCGGGCTCATCCCGTACCGGCGTGGCTCGCGCCCATACGGTCCGACGGAGCACCTCCGGGTGACGGCCGACCATGTCGCGGCACACGCGGCCGATCTGGAACGCGCATCATGGCTCCTGGCTGATCGAGGTGGCGCCACACCCGGTCGTGATCGTGCGGCCGCACGCGTCACACAAGCGCGGAGCCGTCGGTCGGACGGTCGTCACAGGTGACGGCAGGGAGGTCGCGAAGATGCGGCGCATGGGCCCATCAGCGCTCTGGATCCTGGTCATGGCGCTGGTCACCGGCTGCACGGGCGGAACGACCCCGACGTCGGCCCCGACCAACAACGTGACGCCCTCCACGAAACCGTCACCGGACGTCGCGCCGTCGCCATCGCCCAGCCTGGACCTGCCGACCGTCGAGCCCGCCACTTCGAGCCTCCCCGCCGAGATCGTCGCGGCCATCGAGTGGCGACGAGGGATGGGACTGCGGACGGATCCCGAGTGGGTGCTGCTGGTCGCCGAGGATCCTTCGGCGATCGACGCGTGGGCCTATCCGATCCTGCCCGAGGAGGATCGGTTCATCTGGGACCGCCAGGCCCGGCTGTCGCCGGTCGTCGCGGCCGCCCTCGAGTACGGCCACAAGCATGCCGACGTGTTCGGCGGTCTGTACCTCGACAACGCGAACAGCCAGGTGATGACCCTGTGGACGACAGACCCTGCGGGCCACCTCGCCGCGATGCTGGCCGATGCTGGCCCGGGGGCGCCGATCGCAGCGCGGCTCGTGCGGTGGACCGAGCGCCAGCTGAAGGACGTGAAGAAGCGCGTTGGCTGGGACTCGCCACTGTGGGAGCGGGTCGATGCGGACCTCGAGGGCGTCGGCGTGGACATCTCCGGCAACGCGGTCCACATCGAGATCTCGAGCGCGAACCCCGAGGCCCCGTCCCTGATCGCGACGGCGCTCGCGAGCCGCCTCGGCGTTCCCCGGGCCATGTTCCGGGTTGAGTCCGACGGCACCGGCGTCTCGCGGATGCCGATCGGCAAGGTCAAAGGCATCGTGGTCCTCGCCGATGGCTCCGGGCCAGGCCCCGACAACGGCCTGATGATCGGCGGACGGAGCGAGGGGCCCGGCAGGTGCTACACGGAGCCCTTCGGGGTCGGGCCCGATGCGGACGGGCGGTTCACCATCCCGTGCACCGTCGGAACGTGGGTGATCACGGTTTGGACCTTCGACCGGGAGCTGAAACGCACCGTTGTCTGGGGCGAGTCGGAGCCGGTCGTGGTCAGCGAGGACGAGGTGCCGCGGGTCCACATCCGGGTCGCCGCCGACACGCCCATCGGTGAGTGAGCATCGGACCTACCAGCCCCCGGCGAGCGTCCGGTCGAGCGCCGCGATCACGTGGTCCGCGGACTCCCCGGTGAGGCACAGCGGCGGCTTCACCTTCAGGACGTTGTTCCCATCGCCGGTGGGCTGGATGATGACGCCGAGCTCGAGCATCCGCTCGCAGATGGCCAGTGCCTCGCAAGTGGCGGGCTCCAGTGACTCGCGGTCGCGGATCAGCTCCACGCCCATGTAGAGGCCCATCCCGTGCACGGCACCGACGATCGGGTGGCGGGCGCGGACCGCCTCGAGCCCCGACCTGAGATGGGCGCCCACGACCCGGGCGTTCTCGCGCAGCCCCTCCTCGTCCATCGCCCGCAGGACCGCCAGCCCCGCGGCGCACGCCACCGGTGACCCGCCGACCGACGAGAAGAACGAGCCCTCGGCAGCGAACGCGTCGGCGATGGCCCGGGTGGTGATGACCGCGCCCACGGCCATGCCGTTGCCGGCGGCCTTGGCCACGGTCACGATGTCGGGCACCACGCCCTGCTGCTCGAACGCCCACTCGAACGCCCCGAGCCGGCCGTAGCCGGTCTGGACCTCGTCGGCGATCGCGAGCCCGCCCGCAGCGCGGACGGCCGCGTAGACCTCGCGCAGGTACCCGTCCGGCAGGACGACCCCGCCTGCGTTGCCGAACAGCGGCTCGGCGATGAACGCTGCCGGCCGCGCGCCGGCGTCCGCGAGGCGGGCGAGGGTCGCCCGGACATCGTCCGCGTACCGGGCGCCTGCATCCGGGCCGCGGTGGAGGCCGCGGTAGCGTGTTGGGCGCCTCGACAGTGTGGACCCAGCCCGGCCGGGTGCCGACGGCACGCGGATTGTCGACGCTGCGGAGGTCGTGATGGCATCGGTCGCCGCGGTCCAGCCGTGGTAGGCGCCGCGCACCGCGATGACCTCCGTGCCCCCGGTGGCGATGCGGGCGAGGCGCAGGGCGAGCTCGTTCGCCTCGGAGCCGGTGTTGACGAGGAACACGGTGTCGAGCGGCGCCGGGAAGCGGGCCGCGAGCACCTCCGCGTACTCGACGATGATCCCGTACAGGAACCGGGAGTTGGTGTTGAGCCGGGCCAGCTGGCGCCGGACCGCGGCGTCGACGGCCGGGTGGCTGTGGCCGAGGACGGCGATGTTGTTGACGAGGTCCACGTAGGCGCGGCCGCCCGTGTCGACGAGATGGTGGCGCCACCCGCGCTCGATTCGGGGTGGGGCCGCGAAGTAGTGCTCCTGGACGTGGGCGAGGACGGCGTCTCGCCGCGCGAGGAGAGCCGCCGGGTCGTCGGGCGGGGCCAACGGCGACGCCGGGCAGGCAGGCCGAGCAGCGGGGACGGGTCCGGGCACAACCGCCGCCACGCCCCGGCCAGGGACGCCACGGCTGCTCGCGGCGCGTCGAGGCCCGGCTCGTCGATCCGCTGGACGTGCACGTGCGGCGGCAGCCCGTCGAGCCCTGTCGCGGTGACGGTGCCGAGTGGATCGCCCGCTGCCACCGTCGTGCCGTCGGCGATGTCGACCGCCAGCCCGTCGAGTCGCAGGTCGAACGGGCCGGCCTCGATGACCACGCCGTCGCTCCCGACCCGTACCCGCCCCCCGACGGGTGCCGTGACCGCCGAGCCCGCCGGCGCGAAGACGTCGATCCCGAGGTGGACGGTCGCGGGCTCGTCGGCCGCGTCCAGGACCGTGTCGACCAGGCGCGCCTCTCCCCACCGGCCCAGTGCCCGCCCGCCGGCAGCCACCACGAGCGCCTCGACGGCGCCCGCATCGCCGGTCGCGGCACCCGGAAGGGCGTCGGACGTCGTGGACAGGTCGAGGACGGTCGCGTCGTGCAGCCAGGGCACCATCGGCGCACGGCGAGCTTCGCGATCGGTTGCTGACACCGGTCCCAGGCCCGCTGCCTCGCGGAGCACCTCCCGGCGCGAGCGGGAACGGGACGGCGGCCACCGCCTCGAGCGCAGCCCACTCCTCGTCGCGAGTCGCGTGCACGTAGGCGTTGTCGGGCTCGAGGGCGCCCTGCTGGTCCCCGCTGATCGCCACCGCCGCGGACCGGGCGACCACCATCGGCCAGATCGCCGCCAGCTCCGGCTCCACCAGCGGGAGCAACGGCAGGAAGCCGCTCGCGATCTCACGGGCCACGTGCAGCGGCCGCGCAAGGTCGTGGAACAGGTCGGCCGCGATGGTGACGGCAAGCTCCGCCGCGAGCCAGGTCCGCGACAGGTCGCCGAAGTCGATGAGGCCGACGGGCATCGGTCGGCCGCCGGCATCGCGGCGGGCGACGGTGTTGAGGTCGGTGACGTCCTGGTGGACGACTCGGACGCGCAGCTGCTGCTCCAGGACCCCGAGGGCGGCCGCAGCTCGTGCCATCGCCCGCTCCGCCAGCGACCGCCGTGCAGGCGTCGTGGCAAACGGCAGCAGCGCCTCGACAACCGCACCCGCATGCCGCACGTCCCACTGGAGCGCCCGGTCCAGCGCCGGGTGATCCCACCCGTCGAGCGCGAGGGCGATCCGCGCCGCCATCGCGCCGTGGGCTCGCAGCACCGGCGGCGCCAGGTATCCGGCCCGGTCCAGCGGCTCGCCCTCGATCCAGGTCACCAGGCGCAGGTCGTGGGCTCGCCCGTCGCGGTGACGGCGGCGGCAATGAGCGACCCGTCCAGGGCGGGCTGCGGCACCGGAACCGCGAACGGGAGCCCGGCCGCGGCCGCTCGGAGCATCGCCCCGTTCTCGGCCTCGAGCGCCGCGCGAGCCAGCCCCTGCCGGGCGACCTTGAGCACCAGCCGCTCGCCGGCCGGCGTGGTCACGAGGTAGTTGCGGTCCTGGTGGCTGCCCAGCTCGCGGAGCGTGCCCTCGCGTCCGAAGTGCACCCGCAGCAGGCGTGCGGCCTCGTCAACGCCAACGGCGGGGCGGCGGTGCTCGTGGCCGTCGAAGGGGTTCGTAGCCATCACCGCCCAATCGTGGCAGACCGGGCGATGCCCGCGGCGGTCAGGAACGTAGCCCGAGCGCGACGGTGCCGGTCGACAGTTGCTGAGACGCGTGCTGATTGCCATACTGCAGATCGGATTTCATATCCATGGCGGGGAGTATGTCGAACGTCGTCGGCGAGCGGTACCAGATCACCATCGACAAGCACGTGCGTGAGCAGCTGGACATCCAGCCAGGCGATCGCGCGGTGGAGCGGGTGGAGGACGGCCGGCTGGTCGTGGAGTTCATCCCGCGGCCGCACCGGGACTCGCTGCTCGGGATCTTCCGGGATCCGGGCCGCCCGCCGATCACGGACTGGCAGGAGGTGAGGGACCGGGCATGGGCGAGACGTGCTGACGAGATCCGCGAGGTGCTCGAGGAGGACAGTCGGCGCCACCACGAGGAAGGCAGATGACGCGCGTGTTCGTCGACACGAGCGTCCTGATCCGGTATTTCGCCGAAGACGACCCCGGCCGGGCGTTCGCCGCCGCCGGCGTGGTCGATGGCGACGACTCCCTGGTCGTGTCGACGGCCGCCCTGCTCGAGCTCGTCCACGTGCTGCGCACGGACTACGGAGCGACGAACCCGGCGCTCGCACAAGGGCTGGTGCGCTTCCTGACCCGCGACAACGTCGAGCTCATCGATGCCGACCAGGCGACCACGATCGCCGCGATCCGGTGGTCGATGCGGGCCTCGGCGCGGCGGATCCCGGATGCGATCATCGCGGCCGCGGCGGAACATGCGCGGTGCGAGGTCATCGTGACCTTCGACGAGCGCCTGACCTCTCCGACGATCCCGGTCCGGGCGCTCTGAGGTCCCACCGAACCGGCCCGCCTCATCCAGCCTGCATGGATCTCCTGCATACTCTTGGCCGGTCACCAGCCTGGAGGGTCCTCGTGAGCGTCGGCACCCCGTTCCATCCGCGCGCCGCGGCCATGAACCGGAAGATGCAGTGGCGCGAGTGGGCGGGCTACTTCGCGTCCTCGGTGTACGCGGATTTCCACGACATCGAGTACAACGCGATCCGCGAGGCGGCTGCGGTCATCGACGTCAGCCCGCTGTTCAAGTACCGGATCAGCGGCCCCGACGCCCTCCGCCTCGCCGACCGGGTCATCACGCGCGACGCGTCGCGGATGCAGGTCGGCCAGGTGTTCTACACGCCGTGGTGCGACGAGCACGGCAAGGTCATCGACGACGGGACCGTGCACCGCGTCGGGGAGGAGGAGCTCCGCTGGACCGCGGCCGACCCGCAGTACCGGTGGCTCACCCTGAACGCCGCCGGGCTCGACGTCGAGATCGAGGACGTCTCAGAGGCGGTTGCGGCGCTGGCGCTCCAGGGCCCCTTCAGCCGGGCCGTGCTCGAGGCCGCCAGCGGCGAGAGCTTCGAGGACCTGCGGTACTTCCGTCGTCGTGAGGCCACGATCGGTGGCGTCGCGATCGACGTCAGCCGGACCGGCTACACCGGCGACCTTGGCTACGAGCTGCTGGATCCCGGCCGGAGTCCGCGCCCGATGTCTGGGATGCGCTGTTCGCCGCGGGCAAGGCGTACGCGATCCGCCCGGCCGGCATGTACGCGCTCGATGTTGTGCGCCTCGAGGCCGGGCTGATCATGCTCGACGTCGACTACACGTCCGCTCGCCACGCGATGAACCCGGAGCAGAACTACAGCCCGTTCGAGCTCGGCCTGGGCAAGCTGGTCTCGTTCGAGAAGGGCGACTACGTGGGCCGCCGCGCGCTGGCGGCCGAGGTCGCCGCCGGGGGGCCGGACCGCCGCCTCGTCGGCCTGCAGCTCGACTGGTACGACATCGAGGGCCTGTTCGACGCCCAGGGCCTGCCGCCGGGCCTCAGTCGCGTATGTCGACCGGTCGCCGGTCCCGGTGTTCGCCGACGGCCGCCAGGTCGGCAAGTCCACCTCGCACGGCTGGAGCCCGATCCTCAAGCAGGCGATCGCGCTGGCCTACGTGCCGGCCCGCCACGAGCGGATCGGGACCAGGCTCCAGGTCGAGTGGACCGTCGAGGGTCGCCGCGGGCGCGTGGCGGCGGACGTCGTGGAGCTGCCGTTCCTCGACCTGCCGCGCAAGCGGGCCTGATCGCCCCCCGGGCTCCGGCGACCCGATCGGCCGGGCTGGCCCTATCCGCCCTGGATCGTGGCCCCGGAGCTGGTTGTCACGCTGACCTGCGCCGGCTTGTGCGTCAGCACCACGGTCGCGCCACCATCCGCGGTGCCGGTCAGGGAGACGACGACGTTGAGCTCCGCCGAAGACCCGTCGTTCACGACGATCTCCGCGTTCTGGGCGACCAGCTCGTCGAGCCTGGCGTGCGAGCCGGTGGATGCCGTCAGCGTCAGGTCGGTGGTGTCGCCGATCGCGGTGACCTCCGCGCCGCCCGAGACATCGAGGTTGATGCCGCCCCCGGTGTGCTCGACATAGCCCACGGACCCGGCGGAGAGGGCGACGGACTCGACCTGCGTCATGCGCAGCGTGAGGGTCATCGGCTGCGTCGCGGTCACGCCCGGAGAGGGGATGGTGACGATCAGCTGGCCCTCGACGACCTCCGTCCGGATGATCGGCAGCAGGTTCTGCTGCGCCCCGAGCTTCACCTCCTGCTCGGCGGCCTCGCCGATGACCACCTTGAGCCCGGCGCCGACGCTGACACGGGTGAACGGCGCAAGGTCGCGGAACTCGGTGACCACGTCCCCGGTCCCCACGATCGTGTCGCTGGTCTCCGGGACCTCGGGGGTGGCTCCGCAGGAGGCGATGGCCGGCAGCAGTAGGAGGGCCGGGACGAGGGCCAGGGCAAGGCGGCGGATGGCGCGGCGTGGCGCGCGAGAACGCATGTCATGACTCCGTGCAGTGGGCGCTCCGGGAGGATGCCCTCCCGGCCGCCGGGTGCGGAGTGCCGGAACGTCCCGTTCGGGGGGCCGGTGGTCCCCGGGTCGCGGGCCGATCAGCTGCGTGGTCAGCGAACGGCTCCTGTGCCGCGTTCGAGGAAGCGCTCGAGCCCCGCGAGCGCCACCGGCATGTCGGTGCGCCCGAAGCCGAGCCGGAAGTGGTGGCCGGGGTGACCGAAGATGGAGCCCGGCGCGACCAGGACGCCCTCCGTCTCGAGCAGATCCTGTGCGAAGCGGTCGACCGGGATGCCGGTCCGCAGCTCCGGGAAGCCGACGGGGCCACCGCTGGGGCGCACCCATCCGATCCTGTCGGCGTGGCGGCCGAAGAACGCATCGAGCAGGGCGAGGTTCGTATCCACGATCCCCCGCGACCGCGCGAGCACCCGATCCCGCGCTCGCAGGGCGATCAGCGCCAGGATCTCCGCGGGTGCCGACGCGCAGATGGTCGTGTAGTCCTTGAACCGCGTCGCGCGATCCAGGAGGCCCGCGTCGTGCGTGGCAAGCCAGCCGATCCGCAGGCCCGCGAGCGCGAACGACTTGGACATCACGCCGAGACTCACGCCGTGCGGGCCGACATCCGCGCCGGCCGGGAGCAGGGCCAGGCCATCATGTTCCAGGAACCGGTACACCTCGTCGACCAGCAGCGTGGCGCCGGCATCCGCGGCGATGTCCGCGATGGCCCGATAGGTGGCCGGATCCGGGATCGACCCGGTCGGGTTGTTGGGCACGTTGAGGACGATCAGGCGGGTTCGCGGCGTCACCTGCTCGCGGAGCCGGTCGAGGTCGACGGCCCAGTCGTTCTCCGCCCGAAGCTCGTGCAGCGTCACGTCCGCGCCGACGGCGCGGGCGACCTCGTGCAGGCTCTGGTACGCGGGCCAGGCCACGATGGCGTGGTCGCCCGGCCGGAGCACCACGTTGGCCGTGACGAAGATCGCCTCCTCGGCGCCGCTGAAGACCAGCACCTCGTCGGGCGTGATGGACTCGTACAGGGTGGCGATCTCGGCACGGAGCAGCGGGTGGCCGGGCGCCTCCGAGTAGCCCAGGCGGAGATCCCGCCACATGGCCGCGGTCTCGGCATCGGCGAGGGCCAGCAGGTCCCCCATCGGCCAGCCCTCCACGTCCGAGGCGCAGAGGAGGTGGCGCACGGCAAACTCGTACCGGGCGAAGAAGCGCTCGAGCTCGAAGTCCGCGATCTGCATGCCGTCATTGTGCGCCCGCCGCGGGCGCCATTGAACCCCTAGCCGCCGACTTCGGCGACCTTCGCCGCCAGCGCGAGCGTGGTCGCCTGGTCCAGGCCCGTCGTGGTCATCAGCCAGGAGGGGTTCTCGCCCGGGGCGACATGGATGGCGAAGCCATCGGCGGTCTGGTACAGGGTGCCTGCGAGCGGCCCAAGCGGCGCGCCGCCAAGCGTCGAGCCCGCCGGGACGCATCCGTCCCCCACGGCGCACCAGGCACCCTCGGACAGTCCGAGCGTGGAACCGCCAGGGCCCTTGTACGACATCAAGAGCCTGCCGCCATTCGCCAGCCGGTAGTTGCCCTGGGACACGAACCAGCCCCTGGGCAGCACACCGCAGAGGACCGCCCACTCGACCTTGGTGGCGAACTCCTCGAAGAAGGCCCGGTTCTCGTCCGTGCCGGAGCAGGCGTCGGCGGTCCCGGGGGCGGGGGTGGGTTCAGTGGTCTCGAGCGGGTCGCTGGGGATCTCGGTCGGCGTTGGCTCGTCCGTCGTGGCGGGCGAGTCGATCGGGGTTCCGTCGTCGGTGGCGGCCGGCGCCCCGCTCTCGGCGGGCGGTGCCGTGTCCAGCGGAGAGGCGGAGTCGCCCGGCGCCGGCGTCGCGCCGGGCGTCGCAACCGGTCCCGACGTGGCACCCGAGGAGGGCGCCACAGCGCCGCACGCAGCGAACAGCAGCGTGAGCACGAGACCAAGGACCGCAGCTCGGAGCCGGAGCACCGGGTCAGGGTACCGGGACGGCGCTCATGGTGCGTAGTGGCAACCCGAGGTCAGCCGCCGTTGACCCCCGCCGCCAGCCGCACCAGCCCCGGCGCGACCCCGAACGTGTCGCGGATCCGGTCGTCGGTCAGGACCTCGTCAGGCGGGCCGTCGGCCACGATCCGCCCGTGCTCGATGATCACCAGGCGCGGGAAGAAGTGCGCGGCGAGGCCAAGGTCATGCAGGACGGCCACCAGCGCCGTGCCATCGCGCTCGTTGAGGTCGCACAGGAGCTCCATCGCCTCCACCTGGTGTCGCAGGTCCAGGTGCACCGTCGGCTCGTCGAGCAGCAGCACCGGCGCCTCCTGGGCAACGGCGAGGGCGAGCAGGACCAGCTGTCGCTCACCCAGCGACAGCTCTCGGGCGTCGCGGCCGAGGAGGTGCCCAAGGCCCACGCGGTCGATCGCGGCCGCGACGGCCGCCCGATCCGCCGGACCCGCGCCACGCAGCGCGGATTCGTGCGGAAGGCGCCCGAGGGCCACGACCTCCTCGACCCGCATCGAGAACGGCAGCGCCGTCTGCTGCGGGACCACGGCGAGGCGCCGGGCGACGGCGGAACGGTCCAGCCCCGCGATCGGCACCCCGTCGAGCTCCACGCGGCCGGCGGCCGGCCGCAGGACGCCCGCCAGCACGCGGAGGAGGGTGGACTTGCCCGCGCCGTTGGGCCCGATGAGGGCGACCCGCTCGCCGTGATCCAGGCGGAAGGAGACGTCGGACAGGATGGCCCGCTCGCGCGCCACGACCGTGACGCCGTCGACCCAGAGTGCCGCCCCGGTCACAGCTCGTACCCGGTGCGCGCCCGGCGCAACAGCGCGAGGAAGAATGGAGCCCCGATGACGGCGGTCACGACACCGACCGGGATGTCGCCCAGGACCCGCGCGGCGAGGTCGGCGAACACCAGCAGGTTCGCGCCCCAGATCGCCGCGATCGGGATCACCGAGCGCGCATTGGGACCCGTGAGCAGGCGCACGACGTGGGGCACGACGAGGCCCACGAACCCGATCAGCCCGCTCACAGTGACGGCGGCCGCGGTGACCAGCGAGGCGAGCGCGAGGAGCAGCGCCCGCTCCCGCCCGACGTTGATACCGAGGCTGCTGGCCGGCTCCTCTCCCAACAGCAGGCCGTTGAGGGACTTCGCCCGGGAGAGGATCAGGATGGTCCCCAGGACGACGATCGGCAGGGCCCCCAGCAGGCGCTCCCACGAGGCCATCTGGAAGCTGCCGAGGAGGTAGTTGAAGATCTGGCGGAGCGCCGCGCCCGAGACGTACATCGCCATCGCGAGCCCGGCCGCCAGGAGCGACGCCACCGCGTAGCCGGTGAGCAGCAGGCTGGTCAGCGGCGCGAGGCCGCTGACCCGCGACAGCTTGTACACGGTGGTGATCGCGGCGAGGGCCCCCACGAAGGCGAACACCTGCACGAGGCCGAAGCCCAGCAGGAGCGTCCGGACCGGGATCAGCAGGGCGAGCGCCGCCCCGAGGGCGGCGCCCGACGCCGTGCCCAGCACGTAGGGATCGGCCAGCGGGTTCCGCAGCAGGCCCTGGAACGTGGCGCCCGCGACGGCGAGGCCCGCGCCCACGACCATCGCGGTCAGCACCCGCGGCACGCGGAGGTCCCAGACGATGGCGGCCAGCGCCGCGTCGGCGCTCGAGAGGCGGGTGCCCAGGAGCCGATCCAGGACGATCGTGACGGTGTCCCCCACCGGGACCGCGACGCTGCCCAGGCCGATGCCCAGGACAGCGCCGATCGCCGCGACCACGAGCCCGCCCACGATCAGCACGGTCCGCCGGTCGCGCGTGCGCGACGCGGCAACGAGCCGTGCCCCCGTGTCGCCGACCGTGGTCGCGGACGAGGTCACGGGGCCGGCGGGATCGGGCTGGAGGCAGGGATCTCGAGATCCGGGTGGATCGTCGAGGCCAGCAGCTGGAGGCCGAGGAACAGCCTCGGACCCGGCCGGGTGATGGTCGAGTCGTCGATCGGGCGGATCGCTCCGTCCTTGACGGCGGTCATCGTGTCCCACCCCGGGCGAGCGGCGACATCGGCCGCGGTCACGCCGTACGCGGCGTCGCCCAGCAGGATCACCTCCGGGTTCGCCTCGAGCAGCCGCTCCGCGGGGATGTCGTACTTGTCCGGGGAGCCGGTTGTGACCGGGTCGCCGCCCGCGAGCGAGATCATCTCGGCGAGGAACGACTCGTCGGCGGGGCCGTAGAAGGCGCCGGTCGCGTCGATCTCGTAGAACACGCGCGGCGTCGGGGCGCCGGCGACGGCTGAGGCCACGGCGGCGAACTCGGTGCGCATCCGGTCGACGATCACCGCTGCTTCATCGGGCGTGCCGATCGCCCGGCCGATCAGCTCGATGTCCGTGAACACGGTGGCGACGTCCGGGGCATACACGACGAGGACCGGGATGCCCAGGTCGCGCAGCTTCTGCACGGCGTCGGGGGGGGTGCCGAAGTTGCCACCGGCGATCACCAGGTCGGCCTTTGCGGCCACGATCTGCTCGATGTCGACGACGATCGCCGAGCCGTCGAACTTCTCGACGTCGGGGATCGTGGCCGCCTCGGGCGGGTAGAGCAGGATGTCCTCGCTCTTGCCGACGATGCGGTCGCCGGCCCCCAGCGCGAACACGGTCTCGGTCACGGCGGGCGTCAGGGTGACGATCCTCGTCGGCTCCGCCGGGATCGCGACCACCGTGCCCTCGTCGTCGGTCAGCTCGACGGGAAAGGCGGGGGCCTCGGTGGGAGCTGCGGTCGGCGCCTCGGTTGCGGCAGGGACGACGGACGGGACCTGGGCGGAGGGCTCTCCGCTGGGCGATCCGGCGGGCGTCGCCGAGCAGGCGGCGAGGATGGCAGCCAGCAGGATGCCGGCCAGGGCGGGGATGGAACGGGAAGGACGTGCGGCCACGCGGAAACTCCGATTGGGGTTGGGGCTGAAAACGGAAGACCCTCGCTTCTGGATCGAAGCGGGGGTCAGGCGGTGGATCGCACGATGCGCCTGACCTTTCTCTCGAAGGCTCGAGCGGCGACGGCAGGTCGGCGACCGGACTTCCGCCCCAAAGGGGCGGTCACCGTAGCGGGACTGTGCCGGAATCGCACCGGCTTCGCGACCAGACCGCGTCGGATGTGCAGGGACACGCAGGTCCCGTTGACCCGCGGAGCGTACCACCCGGCCCCCGCATAAGTGGCAGGTAATTGGTCACCGCGAAGATGGCCACCTCGCCCTCCTCCCGCCCACCAGTCACCCGCCGGAGGAGGTATCAGCAATGGAGATCGCGCGATGGCCGGCCCTCTTGCCGCTCCTGGTCGCGGTTGCCGCGGGCTCGCCTGGGACTGTGAGGATCACGGGCCCGATTGCGGCGGAACCCGCGTGGGAGCCGCCGCCCTGTCCGGCGGAAGCCGGCGTGCCGCCCGGCCGGACGACCTGGTACCGGCTGGATCCCACGCTGGACCGGACAGGGACGCTGGCGGGTCGGACGCTCACGATCGGTCTGGAGGAGGCAGCGGGTCGGTCACTGGACCTGGCGCCGGAGTCGTTCGCCTCGGGGCCGGTGAACGGCATCGTGCTGACCGGCGAGGACGATGGCACGGCGTCCCACCTGCGGCTGGTGGACGTCGCTCGTGGCTGCGCGACGGCCGTCGCCGATGAGGCCGATGTGATCCGGAGCGCGATCCTGGCCGCGGACGGGCAGACGCTCTACGAGCACCGCGTCGATCGCATGACGCGCGAGGACCTCGGCGTCTGGCGCCGATCGCTCGATGGAGGTGCGGTTCGCGTCCTGGCCGGACTGGCGCCGGACCGGCGACTGGGGCCGACGTTCACCACCGCGCTGGTGCTGGCCGCGGATGGACGACTCACGGTGTCCTCGTGCGCTCCGGCCGGCTGTCGCGTCCGCGTCCTGGACCCGGCCAGCGGCGCCGTGACGCTCGTGCGCGAGGTCGGAGCCGGCCTCGGAACCATCGGGGAGACGCTGATCGCCCGAGAGGCCTGCCGCGGGCTGCCCTGCCCGGTCGTGTCCGTGGATCTCGCGTCCGGCCACCGGGCGATCCTCGCCGCCCAGGCCTACGCCGCCGCCATCGGTGGGCGGGCCGGGGACCGGCTCGTCGTCGAGACGGCCGGGGACCAGGTCGCGGTCGTCGAGCTCACCGGAGCCGGCCTGACCACGACGGCCGGGCCCGGCGTGCCGCTCGTGCGGGGATCGACAGCGACCGCGGGCGCCGAGGGACGGCCGGGCACGATGGCCCTCGTCCCACGCGACTGGCCCGGGGGCAGGGGCATCCGCCTGCTCGACCTGGACGGCCTGCCCTCCCGCCCGCAATCCGGAGCCGCACGATGAAGGACCTTGTCCGCACCATCAGCCTCGCCCTGGCCGTCTCGGCGGTCATCGTCCCGGTCGCCGTGGCTGCCACGCCCGACCCGTTCATGGGCAACCCCTTCGACCAGAACCAGGTGCTCACCTACCGGTGGGGCGCGGGCGGCGCGCCGCCAAGCGCCATCAAGACAGCCATCAAGGATGCGATCGAGGATGCCAACACGACCCACCAGAGCAAGGCCCCGACCTTCGCCTACTCGAGCAGCGCCAGCTCGACGATCACGTACGGCACCAGCGCACCGTGCGGCGAGAACGGCCTCGCCTGCTTCCGTCGCGACGCTCCAACCTGGTTCGCGGTCTACCTGCGCGAGAACGGCCACCGGTTCGACTGGGGAACCCTGCGCTGGTGCGAGGCGACCGGCCGGCCCAAGGGCTGCTATGACGCCGAGAACATCACTCTCGACGAGCTTGGCCACGTCCTCGGGCTGGACCATCACGTGAACCTGCCCGACGACTCGGACTACGGCGACGCCGTGGTCCAGACGTACTCGCGCGTCAAGCCCGAGGCCTTCTACGACGCCCACGCCTTCGGGCGCTGCGACGTGGCGACCCTCCAGCAGGTCTACGACGTGCAGACCGCGAGCACGCTCTATAGCACCTGCCTCGACGTGCCGAGCGGGACAGCAATCGAGGCGTCGGCCACCTGGATGCCCGGAGCCGGCTGGGTCTCGTTCACGGCCACCGTGCGCAGCGCGGGAACCGGGAAGCTGTCGAACAACCTGGTGTCCGGGCGGGTGGTGGTGCTCCAGCGGCGGACGTCGTCGGGCTGGACCGACGCCCTCACCATGGCCCCGGGGTCGGCCGGCACCTACACCGCGAGCCTGTACCTGATGTCACCCACGGACGTCCGCGCGACCTTCCGCCGGCCGTCGAACGAGGGGCTGCGCGGCTCCTCGTCGATCCCGCTCACGATCACCGTCTCACCCTGTCCCAGCGGCATCTGCCCGATGTCCGTCGAGGCCCGCTGATCTGTCCACGGCATGTCCCACGAGAGGTCCCTGATGTCACTCCGGCCGTTTGCTCGACATCGCATCCACCGGCCCGCAGCCGGGCTGGTCGTCGCCGCCGCGCTGGGGGCCGTGCTTGCGGCCGGCTGCACATCGGGCGCCGCCGCACCCACGTCGCCGGCAGCCTCCCCGGAGGGGTCGGCGGCGGGAACGACGGCTCCCGCATCCGCGCCGGTGACCCCGCCGGCCACGCCGGGGCGCTCGCCGGCGGGATTGCCTTCGGCGACCGCCCCCGCCCAGGAGACCGACCTGCCGGCGAGCCCCCCGCGGGCGCTGCTGGCGGACGCAGGCGACGCCTCGGTCCCCGGGGCGTTGGGCAGCTACACGTGGGGAGACGGCGGCTCCGATTCCCCGTGGATCGTGGTCCAGGCCAGCCGGGCCGCAGCCGGCGCGGGTCCCTGGACGCTGTCGTTCGAGCCCGAGATCTCCGTCGGCACTTGGACTGCCGCCTGGGCGGCGATCCGCAACGACCGGCCCGGTCCGGTCGCGGGGTATGAGCAGGGCACAGCCGGCCCGATCGCGTTCGCCGGCCCGGCCGGACCGGGACCGTGGACGCTCAAGGTCGAGGTCACCTTCGCCGGCGGCGGCGCCGTGTACTACTGGCGCCTCGAGCCTGCCCGATAGCCGGCCGAATCGATGACGCCGCCGGTGGCCGGCGGCGTCATCATCCTGTTCAACGGGCCTGGCCTCAGGCAGTGGCACCCACCGCCGTCGCGTCGAAGATCGAGACCTGCGCCTCCTCGGGCAGCATCACGCCGAAGACCTTCTGCAGCGCGAGAAGGTGGACACAGGAACCCCAACTCTCGAAGTAATGACACGTGCAGTGCCACTGGCCGGCATCGAGGCTGACGTGGTGGGTGTCGTTGTCACCGCGGAACGTCAGGGCGACACGCTCGAGCGAGATGCGGTCCAGCTCACGAGCGTAGCGATTCGCCTTCTCGACCTTGCCGATGAGAGAGGAGTGCATCGCCGATCAACCTCCAGTCGCCCCTGCGACGGGGCGTCCACGGGGGCCGCCGTCCGGTCGGATCCGCGGACCGGTGATGGCGGTCGCTACCCCAAGCCTACACCCCAGCAGGCAAGGCGGTCAGCCCCCAGATCGTCCCGGTCGGCGAGGACCGTCAGCCCCCGCGGACGACCCTCTCGCCGGTCAGCACCAGCTCATCGCGGAGCTCCGCGGAGCTCGCCTCCGTGTACACCCTGACCAGGGGCTCCGTGCCACTCGCACGGACCAGCAGCCAGGACCCGTCGGCGAGGAACCACTTGAAGCCGTCGTTCGTGGACAGGACCTGGGTCCTGGCCACCGGCTCACCCGCCAGCGCCTGCGGGGGCTGGTCGCGCAGGTCTCCGAGGACCCGCGCCTTGACCCCCTCGTAGGACGGCCGGTCGAAGTGCACGTCGATCCGCCGGTAGAACGATGGCCCGGCCAGCTCGTGGAACAGCTCCACGGCGCGCGAGACCGGGGCATGACCGCGGGCCTTCTCGCGCAGGAACAGGTCGAGCAGCATGAGGTCCGCGTAGATCCCGTCGCGCTCCGGCAGGTGCATCCCGAAGCCGTAGCCCCCCGACTCCTCGGCACCCAGCATCGCCCCGGTCTCGATCATCCGCGGGCCGATGAACTTGAACCCGACGGGCACCTCATGGGTCTCGATGCCGTAGTGCTTCCCGAGGGTCGCGGCCGTGGAGGTGTTGTTGACGCTGACCACCACCGGCTGGCGCAGGCCCCGGTGCTCCGCGAGGTAGTACATCAGCAGCCCGGTGACCTCCAGCTGGTGGAGGAACACGCCCCGCTCGTCGGCGGCGCCGGCCCGGTCCGCGTCGCCGTCGAGCAGCAGCCCAAGGTCGTACCCGCCGCCCGCGATCTGGGCGAGCGCTGCGTCCACGTGCGGCCGGATCGGCTCCGGGTTCACGCCGCCGAAGAATGGGTTCCGCTCGCCGTGGATCTCGGTGACCCGGATCCGGCCGCCGGCGAGCAGGCGCGGGATCCAGCCCGACCCGACGCCGTAGAGCGGCTCTACCAGGATCGATGCGTCGGCTGCCCTGAGCGCGTCGAGGTCGATGGTCCGGCGCACGAACTGCTCGTAGCCATCGAACGGGTCGAACCACTCCACGAGCCCCGCGGCCTCGGCGTCGGCGAACGGGCGCCGGTCGATCGCCTGGCCCGCGTTGGCCACGATCCCGGCCTCGACCGCGGCCAGGATGTCGGCCCCGGCGGCCGCCCCGGTGGGTGCCTTGATCTTGAACCCGTTGTCGGTCCACGGGTTGTGCGAGGCGGTGATCACCACGCCCGCGGCCGCCCCGCGCTGCACGACCTCGTAGGAGCTCATCTGGGTCGGGACGCCGGTGCTAGAGATCGCGACCGGGATGTCGTGGGCGAGCAGCACCTCGGCGGTCGCCGCGGCAAAGTGCTCCGAGGCGAACCGCCGGTCGTAGGCGATCACGACGCCCTTGGCCTGCTCGCCCCGATCGACGACGTAGCGCGCGACGCCGTCCGCGCAGCGGCGGACGTTCTCGAACGTGTACTCGTCCGCCACCCGTGCCCGCCAGCCGTCGGTCCCGAACTTGATCGTGGTCGGCGCGGGCGCCTCCGGGCTGTTGGTCACGCGTGGTCCTCCACTGCGGCACACCGGTCAAGCAGCGCCTGGACGAGGGGACGGGCCGCGCGGGCCTCGCGCAGGAGTGCGACCGGCTGGTCGACGGTGATCGTACCGCCCGCCGGCTCCGTGACGACCAGCCCGTCTCGACCGCGCTCGACCAGCAGGTCTCCCGGCCGGACATCAGCGGACGACCCGGGCTCGACCACGGCGCCGTCGATCCCCGGTGCGCCGAGCACCTCGAGCAGGGCGGGCCACGTGCCGACATCCGTCCAGCCCACGTCCAGCGCGACCATCGCGACCGTTCCCGCCTGCGCCGCCGGCTCCATCACCGCGTAGTCGATCGAGCGCGGGTTGATGGTCTCGTAGGCCGAGGCCAGGTCGCCAGCGGCAAGCCCCGCAGCCACCGCGTCCATGACGTCCGGTGCGTACGCGGTCAAGGCCGCCCGGATGGCCCCCCGTCGCCAGAGGAACATCCCGGCGTTCCAGGCGATCCCGGGCAGGGTCGCGAGCTCGCGCGCACGGACCGGGTCCGGCTTCTCCTCGAAGGCCTCGAGCGGGCAGACCTCGATGCCCGCGACCCGGTCGGTGCGGGCCGGCACCGCCCGCAGGTAGCCGTACTCGGTCGCGGGGCGGGTGACGCCCACGCCGATCGTCACCAGGGGGCTCGGCACACCGAACCGCCCGGTTGCCACGTGGTCGGCTGCCGCCCGCAGGACGGCCCGAAAGGCGCCTTCTCGAGCGGGGTCGATGCGGTGGTCGGCAGGCAGGACCACCATCACCTCGTCGTCGTCGCGGTCGATGGCGAGGGCCGCGAGGGCGATGGCGGCAGCCGTGTTCCGCCCGACCGGCTCCACCACGACGGCTGCCTCCGGGACCTGCGCCAGGACCAGCGGCTGGTACGCGGCCGATGCGACGATGGCCACCGACCCTGGCTCGAGGCCGAGCTCCGGGCCGTCGAGTCGGCGGACGGTTCGCTGCAGGAGCGTCTCGCCGGTGGGCAGCAGCGGCAGGAACGGCTTGGGGCGCCCGGCGGTGCTGACGGGCCGAAGCCTCGTCCCGCCGCCGCCCGCCATGATGACCACGTACATCGCGGCATTCTAGGTGACGGCAGCCGGCCGACGACCTCCGCGGCGCGTGGCGGCGGGCTGAACGTTCCGCACAACGGACCTTCGGCACCCAATCGGCGTCCAGTTGGCCCTGCGCGTTGACGCGAGGCGTGGCGGTCCGTACGATCCGCGCACGCTGCAGCCACGCCGCCGAACCGCTGCCGAGGGCCCCCGCTTGACGAGACCGGCGAATCCCGACACCCCCCAGGGATTCCATCAGCACGTGTCGGAGACGGAGGTGCCCGCATCTCACCCGGACACGCTGCGCCATCCAGCCGGGGTCCATGCCGACCACGACGAGATCCCGGACGTCGACATCGTCGACGTCACGAAGCGCTTCGGGGGGGTCGTCGCGGTGGACCGGATGCAGCTCTCGGTCGAGCGCGGCTCCTTCTACTCGTTCCTGGGGCCGTCCGGCTGCGGGAAGACGACGACCCTGCGGATGATCGCGGGGTTCGAGCAGCCCACCGCGGGCGAGATCTACCTTGCCGGCGAGCCGGTTGCCGGTGTCCCCCCGTACCGGCGCCACGTGAACACGGTGTTCCAGCACTACGCGCTGTTCCCCCACATGGACGTCGCCAAGAACGTGGGCTATGGGCTCCGCCAGCAGCACGTCTCCAAGGCCGACGAGACGCGCCGCGTGGGCGAGGCGCTCGAGCTCGTCCGCCTCACCGGCTACGACTCGCGACGCACGTGGGAACTCTCCGGTGGGCAGCAACAGCGGGTCGCGCTCGCCAGGGCGCTGGTGAACCACCCCACCGTGCTGCTCCTCGACGAGCCGCTCGGCGCCCTCGACCTCAAGCTGCGCAAGGAGATGCAGCTCGAGCTCAAGGCGCTCCAGCGGGAGGTCGGGATCACGTTCGTGTACGTGACCCACGACCAGGAGGAGGCCCTGACGATGAGCGACGTGATCGTCGTCATGAAGCTGGGACGCATCCAGCAGCAGGGGGGCCCGGCCGAGCTCTACGAGCGGCCGGTGAACCGATTCGTGGCCGACTTCATCGGCGTATCGAACCCGTTCGACGGGAAGCTGGTGGAGCACGACCGGGCCACGGGGCGCGGGATCGTCGAGAGCGACCGCGGGCTGCGCCTGACCGGCACCGTGACCGACCCCGACGCCCGGCCGGCGATCGGCCAGCAGGTCGTCGTGGCGGTGCGGCCCGAGCGGATGCGGGTCGAGCACGCCGAGCACGCGGCCACGACGGACGACGGCCATGCCATCGAGGGACGCGTCCACCAGGGCACCTACCTCGGCGATACCACCGAGTTCCGCATCAGGACCGACCAGGCGGGCGAGCTCGTCGTCCGCCGCCAGAACGCCAGTGGGGCGAGCGAGGCGCTGGGGATCGGCCCCGGCGACCCCGTCGTCGTCCGCTGGGACGAATCGGCGAACCTGATCCTCGTCGCCTGACGAGACCGTCCCAACCCCGGCCCCTGGAGGAGGAGACATGGCAGAGACGCTCGACGAGATCCTGGCTCGTGCAGCCCGAACCCGGGTGCCGCGCCGCAGCTTCCTGGCCGCGAGCGGCCTGATCGGCACCAGCGCGTTCCTCGCGGCCTGCAGCAACGGCGGCTCGGGGCCCAGCGCCCCGACTGGGGGGAGCAGCGCTCCGGCGACGCCGGGGGCGAGCGGCGCGCCGGCGACGGCGGCGCCTCCCGCTGACGTGGAGAACGAGCTGTTCGTCTACAACTGGAGCGACTACATCTCGCCCGCGAACATCGACGCCTTCAAGGCGGAGTTCGGGGTCGAGAACTTCGTGTACGACGTGTTCGCCAACAACGAGGAGCTGATCGCGAAGCTCCAGGGCGGCGCCTCCGGCTACGACCTCGCCTGTCCGACCGCTGAATACGTGCCGGGCATGGTGGAGGAGGGCTTCCTCTCCAAGCTGGACATGTCGCGCATCCCGAACACCAAGTACATCAACGCGGCCTTCAAGGGCCTGTGGTGGGACCCGAACGACGAGTACCAGGTCCCCAAGGACTACGGGACCACGGGCATCCTGTGGCGCAAGAGCCTGCTGCCGGCCGTGCCGACGAGCTGGAAGGAGTTCTACGACCTGGTCAAGGGCGAGGGCTCGGGCAAGACCGTGTTCGTCGACTCGATGGGCGACGTGTTCGTGTTCCCGCTCAAGATGCTGGGCTACTCGCTCAACTCCGACGTCAAGGAGGAGCTGGAGGAGGCCCGCAAGGTCCTGCTCGACTGCGCCCCCCACATCCTGGCCCTGAACTCCGATACCTACGGCGACCAGATGGCGTCGGGCGAGGCCTCGCTCACCCTGGGCTGGACCGGCCCGCTCGGCCAGGAGCTGGCCGACCTCGTCGCCGCCGGCGACGCCGGCTACACGGTGCCGTCCGAGGGAACGCTGTTCTGGATGGACACCTGGGTCATGATGGCCGACGCCCCGCACCCGAACGCCGCGTATGCCTGGCTGGACTTCATCCACCGGCCCGAGATCCAGGCCGAGGAGACGAACTTCAACCTGTACGCGACGCCCAACGACGAGGCCAAGCAGTACGTGGATCCGGCGATCCTCAACGACACGGCGATCTTCCCGCCCGAGGACGTGATCGCGAGCCTGGAGGGAGCCCAGGACACGTCGGGCAACAGCCAGCGCATCGACATCTGGGAGGAGTTCAAGCAGTCCATCGGCGGCTGACGGCCTGCACGAGGAGACTGACCGCGTGGCTTCGGCGACCGCCACCACCGCTGCGGAACCGGCCCGCCCGGGCCGGTTCCGCAGCGCGCTCCTCACTGGGCTGCTGCTGGCGCCGGCCGGCCTGTGGTACCTGGTGCTGCTGGTGGCTCCGCTCCTGATCGTCGTCGTGTTCTCGTTCGGCGTCCGGGCCAAGAACGGCGGCTACGAAGCGGCATTCGTCCTGGACAACTACGCGCGGGCGATCGACAAGTCCGACCCGTTCATCACCAGCCTGGTGATGGCGTTCATCGGCGCGATGTCCTGCCTGCTGGTCGGGCTGCCGCTGGCCTACTTCCTGGCCACCCGCGCGGGCCGTCGCAAGGGCCTGCTGGTCCTGATGCTGGTGATCCCGTTCTGGACCAGCTTCCTGATCCGCACCTACTCGTGGCTGATCGTGCTCGGCCCGGACAACGGGCTGGCCGGCCTGTTCCAGGGGATCACCGGCGACGAGCAGTTCCGGATCCTCGGCACGCCGGTCGCGGTCCTCATCGGCCTCGTGTACGGCTACCTGCCGCTCATGGTGTTCCCGCTGTACGTGACGCTGGAACGCATGGACCGGACGATGGTCGAGGCATCCAAGGATCTCGGGGCGGGTCGCCTGGCGACATTCCGCCAGATCACCCTGCCCGTCGCCCTGCCGGGCCTGGTCACGGGCACGATCCTCGTGTTCATCCCGATGATGGGCGAGTACGTGATCCCGCAGATCCTGGGCTACGGGCGTACCTACCTGATGGGCAACGCGCTGGTCACGGACTTCCTCGAGGCGCGCAACTGGCCGTCCGGATCGGCCCGCGCGGTCGGCCTGATCCTGATCATGTTCGTCACGATCTCGCTGTACCTGTGGTTCGTGAACCGTGGCCGTCGGACCCGTGAGGTGAGCGTCCTGTGAGCACGAAGGTCGTGAAGTCGGCGGGAGCCGTGCCGGCGGCGGGCCGCCGACGGGGTCGGGCGGTGGACCGTTGGGCGGGTGTCGTGGAAGGCTGGCTGAGGGGCCACACGATCGCGGTCTACCTGTTCCTGTACCTGCCGATCTTCGTGGTGGTCCTGTTCGCGTTCAACGACACGAACCGGCGGGTGACCGCGTGGGACGGCTTCAGCGTCAAGTGGTTCGGCGTGGCCCTCACCGATTCGGTCGTCCACCGGGCGCTCGCGAACAGCTTCCTCGTGGCCGTCCCGAACGCCATCCTGGCGACCCTGTTCGGGACCATGGCCGCCCTGGGCCTGCAGCGCGTGGGCAAGAAGACCCGACTGGCGTTCGACGCCCTCGTCTACACCAGCATCATCGTGCCCGAGATCGTGATCGCCCTCGCGACCCTGGTCCTGTTCGCGACGAGCTTCGACGTCGTCCAGGCACTGACCGGGGTCAAGCTCAACTTCGGGCACCCGACGATCATCGCCGCCCACGTGCTGTTCAACACCAGCCTCGTCCTGCTGCTGGTGCGGGCCCGCCTGTCGGGCATGGACCGGACCCTGATGGAAGCCAGCTACGACCTGTTCGCGACACCCTGGCGCACCTTCCGCCAGGTGACGCTGCCGATGCTCATGCCGGCCATCGTGGCGGGTTTCCTGCTCGCCTTCACGTTCAGCTTCGACGACTACGTCATCACGACGTTCGTGTCCGGACCGGGGTCCTCGACGCTGCCGCTGTTCATCTTCGGCCAGATCAAGCGGGGCGTGACGCCCGAGACGAACGCCGTGGCCACGATGATCCTCGCGTTCACCATCGCGCTGCTGCTCGCAGCCCAGGCCGGGGCCATCTGGCAGGCCCGCAAGCAGGGCCAGCGGGGCGGCGGCGTCGCGGGGATGATCGCCGAGCGCTGATCGCGAGCGGCCGGAAGCCGGCTCGGCAGCCCGCTCCTAGACCGCGATCGGCTCCGGCAGGCCGGCATCCGCAGCCAGCGCCACGGCCCGGTCCGTGCGCTCCCACGGCAGGTCGAGGTCGTCGCGGCCGAAGTGCCCGTAGGCTGCGGTCTGGCGGTAGATCGGCCGCAGCAGGTCCAGGTCTCGGATGATCGCCGCAGGGCGCAGATCGAAGTGCCGCTTCACGAGGTCCAGGATCTCCTCCTCGCCGACGCGACCCGTCCCGAACGAGTCCACGGACACGGACAGCGGCTCGGCAATTCCGATGCCGTAGGCCACCTCGAGCTCGAACCGGTCGGCGAGACCCGCCGCGACGACGTTCTTGGCGACCCAGCGCGCCGCGTAGGCGGCCGAGCGGTCGACCTTCGTGGGGTCCTTGCCCGAGAACGCGCCGCCGCCGTGGCGGGCCATCCCGCCGTACGTGTCCACGATGATCTTGCGGCCGGTGAGACCGGCGTCGCCCATCGGTCCCCCGACGACAAACCTCCCGGTGGGGTTGACGTGCATGACCGGGTCGACCGCGCGCAGGTGCGCCGGGATCACGGGCAGGATCACCGCCTCGATGATGTCGTCGCGGATCCGGTCCTCGGTGCCCGGGTCGTGCTGCGAGGACACGACCACCGTCCGGACCCCGACCGGCCGGCCACCCTCGTACTCGACGGTGACCTGCGTCTTGCCGTCGGGCCGGAGGTACGGGAGCGTCCCGTCCTTGCGGACCTCGGCCAGGCGCCGGGCGAGGCGGTGCGCGAGCGCGATCGGGAGCGGCATCAGCTCCCGGGTCTCACGGCAGGCGAAGCCGAACATCATCCCCTGGTCGCCGGCCCCGAGCTCGTCCACCCGGTCCACGCCCTGGGCGATGTCCCGGCTCTGCTCCTTGACGCTGACGATCGTGCCGCACGTCTCGTAGTCGAACCCGTATTCGGCCTTCGTGTAGCCGATGTCGCGGACGGTGTCGCGGACCACGTTCTGGAACTCGACGTACCTGGACGTGGTGATCTCGCCGAACACGAGCACGAGGCCCGTCGTGGTGGCCGTCTCGCACGCCACCCGGGCGTTTGGGTCGATCGCGAGGATGCTGTCGAGGATGGCGTCCGAGATCTGGTCGCACATCTTGTCCGGGTGACCCTCGGTCACCGATTCCGACGTGAACAGGTACTGGGACGCGTCGACGATGCTCATGGATCTCCGGGCGCTGCGGTCGCGGGGGCAGTCGGCCGAGAGTACCACCGGCCGGGACCCGTGCCAGTGGGCTAGGATGCAAGCGATGACCACCCCTGCCTCCACCGCCAGTCCGGAGACCGCCGGACCCGATGTCGATGCCGCCGCGCTCGATGCCGCCGCGCTCGATGCCGCCGACCCGCTGGCGGGCTTCCGCGATCGCTTCGCCATGCCGGACCCGGGGCTTGTCTACCTCGCCGGGAACTCCCTCGGGCGCCCGCCTCGCCGGACGCTGGACCGGATGGCCGCGGTCGCCGAACACGAGTGGACCGGGGAGCTGGTCGAGGCATGGAGCCACTGGGCGGACCTTCCGACGCGGGCCGGCGACGCGCTGGCGGCGTCGGTGCTGGGCGCCGCGCCGGGGACGGTCGCCGTCACGGACTCCACGACGGTCAACCTGTTCCGGCTGGCGACGGCCGCTCTCGACGATCTCCCGCAGCGACGGGCGGTCGTCGCGGCGAGAGGCGACTTCCCCACCGACCGCTACGTGCTCGACGGGCTGGCCGAGCGCCGCGGCCTCGAGGTCCGATGGCTGGACGGCGACCCGGTGCTGGGGCCCTCGGCGGACGACGTCGCCGCGGTCCTCGACAGCGACGTGGCGCTGGTGCTGCTCTCGCACGTCAACTACCTCACCGCCGCGATCGCGGACGTCGAGGGCATCGAGACGGCGGCCCGGGCAGCCGGTGCCCACGTGCTCTGGGACCTGTCGCATGCGGCCGGAATTGTGCCGACTGACCTGGCCGCGCGCGACGTGGGGCTCGCAGTCGGCTGCACGTACAAGTACCTCAACGGCGGCCCGGGCGCACCGGCATTCCTGTACGTCGCGCCCCGTCTCCAGGACCGGCTCCGGCCCCCGGTTGACGGGTGGTTCGCCCAGGTGGACCAGTTCGCGATGGGCCCGGTGTTCAGGCGGCGGCCGGGGATCACGGGCTGGCTGGTCGGGACGCCGCCCGTCCTCTCGATGACCGGCGTGCTGGAGGGAGCGGCCGTCGCCGCCGAGGCCGGCATCGAGGCCATCCGGGCCAAGTCGACCGCGCTGACCGCCTACGCGGTCGCGCTCCTTGACGCGGAGCTCGCGCCGCTCGGATGCGCGCTGGCGAGCCCGCGGGAGACGAGCCGCAGGGGCGGCCACGTGGCGATCCGCCACCCGGATGCCCGCGAGCTGACGAGGCGGCTGGTCGAGCGCGGGGTCGTGCCCGACTTCCGGGAGCCGGACGTGATCCGCTTCGGGCTCTCGCCGCTCACGACATCGTTCGCCGACGTGCGCCGTGCCACCGATACGTCCTGCGGGAGCTCCTCGCCGGCTGACGCCATCCGGCGCCGGGCCGGCGGGCACGGCAGCCGGCTGTTCGGCCAGCGTCGCTACGCGAGGCCGGGGATCTCCATCGGCTCGATATCGTCGTCGGCGGGCGCGAACCCGAACACCCGCCCGAGGAACGCGAGCTCGGCCCGGTAGGTTGCCCGTCGAGTCTCCGCCTTGCGGAACCCGTGACCCTCGCCCTCGAACCGCATGGCGACGTGCGGCAGGCCGCGCGCGGAGAACTCGGCGACCATCGCATCCAGCTGCGAGGGCGGCACCACCTTGTCGTCCAGCCCCTGCAGCAGCAGCAGCGGGGCCCGAACGCGGTCCAGGCAGTGGATCGGCGAGCGCTCGCGGAAGACCTTGCGTCCCTCCTCGTCCCAGGGGGCGAGCAGCCCTCGTCGTAGCGCGACTCGAACTTGTGGCCGTCGAGGTGGATGAGCTCCAGGTCGGCAATGCCGTAGCGGCTGATGCCCGCGGCGAACACCTCCGGCCGGAACGCGAGCGCCGCCAGCGTGGTATAGCCGCCGGCGCTGCCGCCCCGGATCGCGAGCCGGCGAGGGTCGACCGAGCCGCGGGCCACGAGGAACGCGGCCGCGGCCACGCAGTCCTCGACGTCCGCGATCCCCCACTGGCCGCGGAGCGCGTCCCGGTACGGGCGTCCGTATCCGGTGGAGCCACGGTAGTCGACATCGACCACGGCGATCCCCCGCGACGTGAAGAACGCCCGATCAAGGGACAGCGCCGAGGTGGCGGCCGACGTCGGTCCACCGTGCGCGAGGACGAGCAGCGGTGGCAGTTCGCCGTCCGGACCGCGACAGGCGCCGTTCGTCGGGGCGAAATAGAGGGCTCTCGCGGTCGCGCCATCGCCGGTGGGAAACGTGATCGACTCGGCGACCGGCAGCACGGCCGGCTCGAGGGGGACGTTCAGCGAACGTGCCAGCACCCCGGTGGCCTCGCCGGTCCGGGCGTCAAGGCGGACGAGGATCGTGCCCTCCTGCGGCCCGGAGGCTGCCGCCAGCGCCCCGCTGCCCCGGACCTGCAGACCGCCGTACTCCGTCCACGGCGTGTCGGGGCGGGTGACGATCCCGTCGGCCGCGATCCGGACCAGCCCGGCGCGGCCATCGCGGCGCGCGACCGCGAGGATGGAGCCGTCGTCGGCGAACCCGTACGACGCGTCTCCCAGGAGCCAGGATGGGCCGCCGATCTCCGCCTCCATCGGCGCGAGGCCGCGGGCGGGACCCGCGACCCCGTCGGGGCCGTCGAACGCGTACAGGTTCCACCAGCCGGTGGTGTCCCAGGCCGCGTGGAGCACCCCGGACGGGCTCCAGCTGGCCTCGACGACGCTGATCCCGGGGCCGCCGGCCACCGTCCGCGCCTCGCCCAGCGAGCCATCGCCGAGGACCTCGGCAACCTGCAGGCGCACCGAGTCCCACGGCATCTCCGGGTGGTCCCACTCGAGCCACGCGAGGAGCCGGCCGTCCGGTGAAGGCCGCGGGCCGGCCACGAAATCCTGCCCGCCCACGAGGAGCCGCCCGGAGCCGTCCGATCCGTCGAGCGCGATCGCGACCAGCTCGTTCTCGACCAGCAGCGGATCGTCGGGGCGCTGCGCATCATGCGTCTCTCGGACGGCGTAGATCCGGTCGGCCCCCGGGTCGAACCGCGCGTCCGCGTATCGCCAGGGGCCCTCGGGCGTGAGTGCGACCGGGTCCGAGGCACCATCGGGATCCACCCGCCAGAGTCGGCCGTCCGAGACCGAGGACACGACCACGCGACCGGCGTCGACGACATACGAGCCGCCCCCGTACTCGTGCACGCGACTGCCGACCCGGAACGGGGCCGGCGTCAACTCCACGGTCCGGCCATCGAGGTCGTGACGCAGCAGGGTCCGACGGCCGCCCTCCGCCGCCCGGCTCTCGAGCCAGTAGGCGTCGTCCCCGTCGAGCCACGGCTCGCCGATCGCGACGGCCGTACCCGCGACGAGCTCGACGTCGATCGACGATCCCCAGCTCCCGTACGGAGCGGTCCGCCGCCCGTCGGAGGAGCCCTCCGAGCCTGTGGCCGCGTCGGCCATCTCCTAGGTCCCTTGCTGCCAGGAGGACACGTAGGCCAGCTGTTCCGGGGTCATGGGATCGAGCGTGATGCCCATGGCCGCGAGCTTGAGCCGGGCGACCTCGGCGTCGATGGCCTCGGGCACGACGTAGACCCGCGCCTCGAGCTCCGCGTGATGGCGTGCGACGTACTCGGCCGCCAGCGCCTGGTTCGCGAAGCTCATGTCCATCACGGCCGCCGGATGGCCCTCGGCCGCGCCGAGGTTCACCAGCCGGCCCTCCGCGATCAGGTTGAGACGCTTGCCGCCGAGGTCGAACTCCTGGACGTTGGGGCGCACGTCGCGCACGTGGCCCTCGGCCATCGCGCGCAACGCCGGCAGATCGAGCTCCGCGTCGAAGTGGCCGGAGTTGGCCAGGATCGCGCCGTCGCGCATGGCCGCGAAGTGCTCGCGTCGGAACACGTTGAGGTTGCCGGTCGCGGACACGAACAGCTCGCCCCAGGGCGCGGCCTGGCCGGCGGTCATGACCTGGTACCCGTCCATCAGGGCCTCGATCGCGCGGACGGGGTTGACCTCCACGATCGCCACGTGGGCGCCGTGGCCGGCCATCCGCGACGCGATCCCGCGGCCCACCCAGCCGTACCCCGCGACCACCACGTTGCGGCCGGCGATCAGGATGTTCGTCGCCCGCAGGATGCCGTCGATGGTGGACTGGCCGGTCCCGTACCGGTTGTCGAACAGGTGCTTGGTCTCGGCCTCGTTGACGGCCACGACCGGGAAGGCGAGCGCCCCGTCGGCGGCCATCGCCCGAAGGCGGATGACCCCGGTCGTGGTCTCCTCGGTGCCCGCCAGGATCTCGGACAGCTGGTCGCGGCGCTCCTTGTGGAGCAGCGACACGAGGTCGCAGCCGTCGTCCATGGTGATCTGCGGGTGGATGTCCGCCACCGTGCGGAGGTGGGCGTAGTAGGTGTCGTTGTCCTCGCTACGGCGGGCGTAGGTCGAGATGCCATAGGCGGCCACCAGCGCCGCCGCCGTCCAGTCCTGGGTCGAGAGCGGGTTGGAGGCCGCGAGGTGCACCTCGGCGCCGCCCGCTGCCAGGGTCCGCATCAGGTTCGCGGTCTCGGTGGTGACGTGGAGGCAGGCGCCGATCCGGAGGCCCGCCAGGGGCTTCTCGCGCTCGAACCGCTCGCGGATGAGGCGCAGGACGGGCATCTCGCGCTCCGCCCACTCGATCCGGCGCACGCCCTCCTCGGCGAGCGAGAGGTCGGTCACGTCATGCGGGAGGTGGGATGCGGCGTCGGTCATGTGGGCTCCTGGGGATTGGTGGGGTCGGCACCGGCGGGCGACGCCGGCGACGGATCGGATGGCGGGGGCGGCACGGCCTCGGCCGGTCGCATGGGATGGGCCTGGTGCAGGGCAGCGACCTCGACGGGCGGGGGACGCCTGCCCGAGAACAGCCGCCGGAACGGGGCCACGAGATCCGGCCAGGACGGCGTCGTCCGGCGGGCGAGGCGCTCCTCGAACCGGCAATGATCCCGATACCCGAGGCGGCGGTAGGCGGCGATTGCCGGCGGGTTGTCGGAGCGCACGTTGAGGACGACCTGCTCGCACGATCTGAGGAGCTCCGCGGTCACCGCGCTCGTGACCACCTTCGCATACCCGCGTCCGCGGAGATCGGCGCGGGTCAGGACGTTGCCCACCACCGCCAGTCCGGCCTCGCGACCGATGACGTGAGTCCCGGCCGCGGCGACAAGCCGGCCGTTGACGCGGATGCCGTAGTACACGCCCTCCGCGACGGCGGACGACGGCAGCCAGGCCGCGAACCCCAGCTGGTAGAGGCGGTTGAGCTCGTGCGCGTCCACGGCCAGGAGCCGCTCGACCCGGGCGGTCACCGGCTGGAACGTCGAGCGATCGACCCACATCCGGACCATCTCCGGCCCGGGCTCCACCCGGTAGTGCTGGGTGACGGCCGGCAGCGACTCCGACTTGGCGGCGACGTAGGCGGCTCGAGGCCGGACCACGTCGCCCAGGATGGCCGTGATCCCATCGGGCTCGCCCATCACGAACATCGGCTGGGGGGTCACGCCGCTGTACTCGAGGGCCACCGCGACCGGCTCGTCGCCGGACATCGCGATCCCCCACCGCGTCCGGCCGAACTCGCGCTCGGAGAGGTCACAGATCGCGTAGGCGGCGAACAGGCGGTCCCGCTCCAGGAACTCGCGCAGGAGGACCCGGTCGGTCGTGCTCCGGGCGAGCACACCGGTACGGGAGCCGATCGCGGCGGTGGCCATCAGGGCCCCGGGGTCCGCGGCGGGTTGCGGAGGGCGGCCACGTCGACCGGGGCCGGGGCGGGCACGGCGGCGGCGCGTTGGGCGACCAGCGCCGCGTAGCCCTTCGATCGCGTTCGCCGCACGGTGGCGGCCGCCGCGGCGGCCTCGAGGGCATCCCCGAGCGGTGCCCGGACCACGCCCTCCTCGGTGACGATGGCCGTGACCAGCGATGCCGGGACCAGGTCCTGGACCGGGTTCCGGACCTGGGTGCCCTCGGGGGCGATCCGGGTGCCGCCGGCGCGCAGCACCGGGGTCGGCCGGCCCTCCTCGATCGTCGCGCTCTCGCCGTCAGCCACCGCCAGGTCGATGACGTTGGTCGGCGCACAGACGATGAACGGGAGACCGGACGCATGGCATGCGAGCGCGAGCGGGTACGCCCCTGCCGTCCCGACGACGTCGCCGTTGGCGGCGATCCGGTCCGCGCCGACGAGGACGGCCTCGACCTCGCCGGCAGCGATGCAGCCGGGAGCTCCGGCATCGGTCACGACGGCGTGGGAGACCCCGGCCTGGCGGAGCTCCCAGGCGGCGATCCGGGAGCCCTCGAAGCCCGGGCGGCCCTCGGGCACCAGCACGTGGACCGGACGCCCGGCGTGGTGCATCACCTGGACCGCGGACAGCGCGGTCCCGAACTGGCCACCACCCATCGCCCCCGTGCTCCCCAGGACCAGCACGCGCAGCGGGTCCGCTGGGCCGCCGGGCAGCATCCCGACCAGGTGGCCGACGAGGCTGCCGTGGTCCTCGATCGCCTCACCGATGAGGTGCTCCGCCTCATCGTGGAGCATGGCCGCCACCTCGTCGCCGGTCGCGTCGAGGCCGGCCAGCTCCAGGAGCGCGAGCATCCGGTCCAGCGCCGCGCCCATGGCGGCCGAGCCCGGCCGGGTGAGGCGGAGCGCGTTGGCGGCCCCCCGGATGGTGGCCCGCCGGGCGAACGACCTCGAGGCCGTGCCGTTCTTCGCGACGAGCGCAAGGACGACCGCGCCGACCTGGGCCTGGACGAGCGTCCCGACGAGCGCGCCGTCGTTGATGGCGTTCACGGTGTCCGCGGCACCGCGAAGCTCGATGTCCACGAGCGTGTCCGGGAGCCGGCGCTGGTCGACGATCCGGCAGACGTCGCCGTCCCAGCGGAAGGGGGCGCGCCACCCGGCGGTCGAGGCATCCTGCGGCTCGAGCGAGGGCACCGCGGTCGTCAGGCCGGACATGCCTCCGACCGGCACGCCGGCCGGGGACGCGGCCACCGGCGAGTTGCCGAGCAGCTCCCGGGCGGCCTCCGTGGACGACGCCTGGAGGGTCTGCGCCGCGCCCATCATGGAGCCAACCGACGTGGCGACCTCGCCGGCGAACCGCCGGAAGAACCGTCGGCGATCAGGATCGGAGGGGTTGACGGGTTCGCTCACCTGAGGTCCGGGCGCCGGGGACGCGCGCGGCCGCGCCTCACCGGCCTAGTACTGGATGACGCTGGTGACCTTTCGGCCCTCCAGCCGCTCGCGACCCTTGAGGAAGTCGAGCTCGACGAGGAACGCGAGGCCGACGACCTCACCCTTGAGGCGCTCGATCAGCTCGATCGTCCCGCGCACCGTGCCGCCGGTGGCGAGGAGGTCGTCGACGATGAGGACGCGCTGCCCGGGAGCGATCGCATCCCGGTGGATCTCCAGGGTGTTCGAGCCGTACTCCAGGGCGTATTCGACGGTCAGCGTCTCCGCCGGCAGCTTGCCCAGCTTGCGGACGGGGACGAGACCCGTGCCCAGCTGGTAGGCCATCGGGGCGGAGAAGATGAAGCCGCGCGATTCCATGCCCACGACGATGTCCACCTGCTCGTCCCGGTAGGGCTCCAGCATGAGGTCGATCGACTCCTTGTAGGAGGCAGGATCCTTGAGCAGCGTGGTGATGTCGTAGAACAGGATGCCGGGCTTCGGGAAGTCGGGGATCTCGCGGATCTTCGCGCGAAGCGTCTCGGCGGACATGGAGTTCGGAACCTCCGAGTGGTGGCGCGGTTGGGCCGGGCCCGGGCTTCGGGCGAGCCGGATCGCTAGTCTACCGCAGCCCCCTGCCCCACCCACGCGGACGATGCGGTCGCCACGCGGCGGGAGCCGGCCAGGCCCAGCAGGCTGGCAACGACGGTCATCGAGAACACGGCGGCGAGGGCCCAGCCGAGCCCGTCCGGCCCTGCCCGTTCCCCGGCGGCGGTGATGGCGCCGGCGACCCCGGCTCCCAGGGCCGTGCCCAGGATGTCGGCGAGCTGGATCGACGAGGCAGCGCTCCCCTGCTCGGCCCGCCCGACGCCGCGGAGCACCACCAGCGTCACGGCCGAGTACATCAGGCCCATGCCGATCCCGGGCGGGACCCAGGTGAGGATCGCGATCTCGGGGGGAACACCCGGGATCAGCACCGGCAGGGTGAGCGCCGCCCCGATGCCGACGGCGGCAAACCCGAGCGCGACGAACACGACCGGGCCGCGCCGGTCGATATGGCGGGCCTGGTACCAGGTGCCCGCGGTCCAGGCCACGGTCGTGGCCGTGAACACGATGCCCGTGAGGATCGCCGGGGTTCCGCGCCACGTCTGCAGCAGCAGCGGGATGTAGGCGTCAGAGGCGAAGAACGCGAAGGTCATCACCGCGCGCAGCATCACCGCTGCCGGGACGCCCAACGCGAGCACCAGCGTTCCGGGCGGCGTGAGCGACCGGAAGGCCGGCACCAGGATCGCGCCGCCGGCAAGCGCCCCGACGAGGACCACCCAGGGCGTGGTGGCCCCCAACGCGGCGACCAGCAGGCCCGCCCCGCCGGCTGCCGCCACGGCACGGACGAAGCGCGCCCCGGTGCCCTGGCCCGCCGTGCCGCCATCCGGGCGCGACCCCTCCACCCGGCGGAGCGCACGGAACGCCAGGCTCCCCGCCACCAGGAGCATCGGCAGCAGGCCCAGGAACACCCAGCGCCAGCTGGTCAGCTCGCCGACGAGGGCGGCGAGCGTGGGACCGATGATCCCCGGGACCACCCACGCCGTGGACAGCATGGCGAACATCCGGGGCTGGAGCGGCTCGGGGAGGCAGCGGCCGATGGCGGTATAGGCCGTGGGACCCACGGCCCCGCCGCCAAGCCCCTGGACGAAGCGGGCGAGCACGAGCACCGGCATCGAAGGGGCCAGGCCCCCGGCCAGCAGACCCAGCGCGAACAGCACAAGGCCCGCTGCGAAGGGCCGGTGGAGCGGCATCCGGTCGAGGGCACCGCCGGCGAGGACGATCCCCACCAGGTTGCCCAGGAAGAACGCCGTGTAGACCCATCCGTAGAGCGCGAGGTCGCCCAGCTCGTCGGTGACGATCGGCATCACGGTGCCGATGGCGAGGGACTCCAGCGCGACGAGGGTGATCGTCGAGACGAGCCCGAGCGTCAACCCGCGCAGCCCAGGGGCAAACAGGTCGGCCGTCCGCGCCGGGGCGGGGGTGGCACTCGCGGTCGCAGACACGCGGGCCATTCTGCCCGAGGCCGGGGCGATGGGAGGGGCGTGTCTCGGCTGATCGGCGCGGCGGCTGATCGGCGCGCTGCGCGCTTCAGTAGCTGCGGTCGATCGCCACCCGTGCCAGCTTCACCGCGACCGACCCGCCCGGGACGATCAGGCCCACCGTGTCCGCCCCGATGTCGAACAGCGCCTCCTTGCTCACCCGTCGTGCGAGCTGGCGGACCTGGAGGGCGCCGGCCGTCCGGGTCTCGCCGGTCAGCGCGTCCACCTCCACGACGCCCCGCCGGTCCTTCGCGGGCAGGTGGAACTCGAAGGCCCACACCGGCCGGTAGCAGAGCTCCAGGACCTCGACGGCCAGCGACTCCTCGAAGACGGCGTCCGCCTGGAGCGGCTTGAGCAGCTTCGCCAGCAGCTGGCGCACGATGGCGGATGCCCGCTGCTCCGGCGCCAGCACCAGGGTCTCATCGGCAGCGAGCTCGCCCGGATCGGCGACCTCGGTCCGGGTGCCCGCCAGCAGGGCGGGACCGTTGCCCATCGGGTCCCCCGTCATGCCGTCCACGTAGAGCTCGTCGCGGACGTCCTCCGCGCAGTGCTCGAGCACCTCCATCCCGAACGTCGCAGCGCCCTTGCCCGACGGGGCGACGGGGTAGTCCGTCCCGAGGACGGTCACCGATCGAACATCGCCGGCGCTGGCCGGCACGGTGTACAGCCGCGTCCGGTCGTATACGTAGTGGGCCGCGCAGGCCACGTGCCAGAACGGCTCCACCCGGCGCTGGCTCGCGGTCAGGACCACGTCCTCCGCCTTCGGCCGCCCGAGGAGGCCGCCGATGCCGCTGCCCAGCGCACCGGTCTTCTTCTCCTCCGCTCGGCGCTGGAGCTCCTCGAACGGCAGGCGCGGCTCGATACCGAAGATGCGGGGTTCGACGAGGGCGATCTCCACGTCCGTCAGGCTCCGTTCGCGGGGCGGTGATGGCCGAACGATACGGCACCGGCGAGGCGCCGAGAAGGCGGTCCGGGACGCGGGCCCAGCGAGCAGGATCGCCCTCGGTCGGCGACACTCTCGGGCATGGACCCGATGCCCGATGCACCCGCCGCTCCCACCCCGCCCCGTGATTTTGAGCCGCACCTCGATGCCGTTCGTGGCGCGCCAGTCGATGGCGGCCACGTCGCGCTGATCGTCCTCCGAACCGGTCCTGGGCAGCGCCACGTGGTCACCGAGGCGGTGATCGACCTCGACGAGGGCGTCGTCGGTGACGACTGGCGGGCGCGAGGCAGCTCGTCCCGCCCGGACGGCTCCGCCAACCCGGATGCCCAGGTCACGATCATGAGCACCCGGGTGCTGGCCGCCATCGAACCCGACCAGTCCCGCTGGCCGCTCGCCGGGGACCAGCTCCTCGTGGACGCGGATCTCTCGATCCAGAACCTCCCCCCCGGCACCCGGATCGCCGTCGGCGAGGCCGAGCTGGAGGTCAGCGCAACGCCCCATACCGGGTGCTCGCAGTTCAGCGCCCGCTTCGGGTCGGACGCGCTCCGCTGGATCAACTCGCCGCTGGGACGTGAGCTCCGGATGCGAGGTGTGAACGCGCGCGTCGTGCGCGGTGGCACGGTGCGTGTCGGCGACGAGCTGCGCAAGGTCTGACCGCCGGGCACCGCGGGCCGGCAATCCCGACGCCGGCAATCCCCGACCCGGCTCCTACCAGACGTCGCCCGATCGCCACTCGCAGCTGAGCGGCTCGTCGCCCCGCAACGGCGGCGTCCGGGGCGTCCGCAGGATCATGATCCCGTCGTCCTCGTCGGCGGTCCGGACCACCCCGTCCGGCGTGCGCACGAAGGTCGGCCCGCGCCACCGCTCCCAGCCCAGGCGCCCGTACATGACGTGGACATTGGTCGAGAGCGCGCCCAGGTCGAACGTCGCCCGGATGTGCGCACCCGCCTCGACCATGAGCAGAGCGGCGACCCCGCGCCGCTGCCAGTCGGGGTGCGTGGCGACCGCCTCCACGTAGCCGGTCGCCAGCCGGATGGGTCCGGTCGCCGGCGAGATCGGCGCCCGCGAGCCGCCTCCCGCCTCCAGGGTCCGGGGCACCACGCTCGCGTGCCCGACGATGCGATCGCCAGCCTCCGCCAGCCAGTGCACGCCGCCAAGCGCGTGGTCCATGTCCTCGGGCGAGAAGTTGCCGGCCGGCCAGCACGCCGCGAACAGGTCGAGGAGCTGGGGGAGGTCCGTGGCGCGCAGCTCCGACGAGGTGGCACGCCGGACGGACACCAGCTCGGGGGCAGGCGACGGCATCGCACGATGATCGGTCATGATGGGAGGCGACGTCGCCGCGGAGCCCCCATGCCCGACCACCTGCGCCAGACCCTCCTCGTGCTCGAGACGGCGCTGGTCTCGACCAGTCCCGGCGACATCGACGGCGGCCTGCCGGCCCTGATCGCTGATGACTTCCTCGAGTTCGGGGCCAGCGGGCAGACCTGGGACGTGGTCACAACCCGAACGGCGCTCGCCGAACGGGCCCCCGCCGGGCCGGTGGAGCTGCTGGAGTTCGCCATCGACGAGCTGGCGCCGGGCGTGGTGCTCGCCACGTACCACCTGGGCGAGCCACGCCCGTCCAACCGGTCATCGATCTGGGTGCACCGTGGTGGGCGGTGGCAGATGCGGTTCCACCAGGGGACACTGCGACCGGGATAGCCGGTCAGCCGGTCAGCCCTTGCCGGCTGCCGCCGTCTCCTCCCGGCGGATCCTGACGATCCGGTCGACCAGGTCCAGCGGCAGCGGCCGGCTCGCGGGGAACTGGAGCGTGCCGCGCCCCTTGACGTAGGGCGCCACCTCGTCGCCCAGGCGGTCGATGACCACCTGGCTCGCGGGGAACAGGCTGTCATGCCGCGCGTAGCAGCCGATCGAGCACATGAAGCGGCCGCCCAGGCGGTAGGCCGGCATGTCGTAGGCGATGACCTCGTCGGCGTCGGGCGCGGCGGCGCGCACGGTGGCGCGGAGCCCCTCGAAACGGGTGCGGCGCTCATCGGAGATCGCGAGGAGATACTCGTCGACCGTGGCGGGCTTGGCAGGCACTGCGGGACTCCCTGGCGAGCTGGTGGCCGATGAAGCGATTGGGTGCGGCTCGCGAACGGCGTCAGCCGGTGGGCGCGGGGACGTCGAGCAGGCGTCCACCGTCGTGCGCGTAGTCCCAGGCGTCGATGTCAGGAGGCGTCATCCCCAGGTTCGTCAGCGCGGTGCACACCTGGCTGCGGTGATCGGTTCCGTGATGGATCACCTGCGCGAGCCGGATGCCCAGCGGCGCGTGGCTTTCGGAGCCATCGGCATGCCGCCGGACGATGACCTGGTCGGGGTCCAGGTCGCCGGCGAGGACCTGTGCCCACATCGGCCCGTTCGCCTCCATTGCCAGCCGCAGGGCGATGAGATCCAGCACCCCCTCCTCGTCCTCGTCGATCGCCGTGACCTTCCCGTCGGACAGCAGCTCGAGGTACGAGCAGTCGGCGCCGACGAGGTGGCGCAGCGTGTCGATGATCGACCCGAACGTCCCGGGAACCGGCGTGGCGAGCTGCTCCGGGGTGAGCGCCATGCAGGCGTCGATCAGGCGCAGCGTCGCCCAGTTGTGGTGGCCGAACGCGTCGGAGAGGACGGATCTGCTCATCCGCGGACACTACCACCCCGGCCCGGCCGGCCCGGCCGGCTCACGGGGCGGACCGTGAGCCCCGGTGCGACGCCAGGTTCAGCGTCGTGTGGGCCGCGTAGAGCAACCCGAACGAAGACCACACCGCATCCAGGCCGAAGGCGACCATCGCCGGCCACTCGAGCCCCAGGATGAGACCCGCGCCGTCGAACACGGGCGCCGGCACGCCCACGATCGCGATCTCCATCACCTACGCGAGCCCCACCCGCCCTCCTCCCGTCGGCGCCAAGGGCCGACCGGAGCGCACAATCGACGCGATCGGACCCGCATCACCCAGCAGGCCTCCGCACGTGCGCCAGGTGGTGGCCGGTGGGTCTGCCTGCGAGGGAGCCATGCGAATGCCCGACGACTGCCTGATCTGCGCCAAGCACCGCGGCGAGGGGCCGCGCGCCAGCGAGCTGATCGCCCGCCTCGACGGGTTCTGGGTCTGGCACGTGCCGCCCGGGGACGGACGGGACGGCAGCGCTCGGCCACCTGATCATCGAGAGCGATCAGCATCGCCCCTACCTGGCCGACCTGACCGACGAGGAGGCTGGTGCCCTCGGTCGGCTCCGCACCCGCCTGGCACGAGCCCTGCGTGCCGAGGTCGGGCCCTCGTTCGTGTTCGCCGCCGTCATCGGCACGGGTGTCGCGCACTTCCACGAGCACCTGATCTGCCGTGACCAGGGCACGCCGCCGGAGGTGCCGTGGCACGCGAGCGACGAGGCCGGGCCACAGGTGGACCAGGAGACGGCGGCGGCCCTCGCGCGACGAATCGGCGAGCGGCTGGCAGCCGAGGCAGCCGACCCCCAGCCGATGTGAGGCGTCGGGCGGGACCGTGATCGCCACCTGCATCAGGATCGGCCGTTCCACCCACGGCCGGGGACCCGAAACCCGGGTTTCGATGGCCGGGTCTGCGCACTTCCCGCGATTCTGATGCAACGGGCGATCACCCGGCAACGGACCAGACGGCCGGGCATCAGGGAAGCGAGTCGCTACCCCTCGCTGTCGTAGGCCCCGTGCTCCCGCAGCGCCTCCCACATCGCCACGAGGTTCTCGGCCCCGGCCGGTCGAGGCGTCCCGGTCGACCCGGGCGAGCTGCTGGCGAAATCCGGCACCTCGGGATTGACCGGGGGCAGGCCAAGGCTGGCGCGAAGGACCGGTAGGCGGCGACATGGATGCCGCTCGGCGCGACGCCCCCAGGTCGAACGGGACGCGATCGGCCTCCCGGTGGGCGAGCGCGGTCAGGATCCGCTGACGCGAGGTGATCTGGCCATCCGTGGTTCTGGTCGCCGGCCATCGCCGCCTCCTACTCGAGGGCACCCATCTCGCGCAGCGCCGCCCCGAGCTTGTCGACCATCTCCTGCACGCTGATGAAGTTCGAGATCGTGACCACGGGCGGCTTGACCCCTCCAAGCAGCTCGGCGAGCTCGGCCGTGGTCAGGATCAGGTCATAGCTGGCGGAGGCGCTGCGGGCGAGGCCGATGTCCGACTGCTCCACGTCCCTACCCAGCCCCCCTTCTGCGCGTTCATGATCAGCAGCAGGCTGCTCCCGACGCCCATCCCGCACACGGCAAGAATCCGCACGTCAGCGCTCCTCTCGTCTCACGCCCTCGCCAGTGTGGCACCCGGGTCAGTACAGGAGCGCTGGTGCAACGCGGCGCACTCGGCTGCAGCCGACGGCGGAGCGACCAGGGCCGGGACGGTCGCGAGGAGCAGTCCAAGCACAAGGCGGATCACGTTCCGACCTCCGGTGCCGGCTCAGAAGCCGTGCAGGGTCCCCGATCCGTGGAACACGACAAGGGTCTCCCGCTTGCTGCCCGGGCCAACCTGCTGATCGGCGACCACCGCGTGCCCCGACAGCGTCCGGCCGTCGGCCGTGCGGCCGGACAGCTCGCCGTCGTCCACCGTCGGACACAGGCGGGTCAGCACGCGCGCCAGCCACTGCGGCTGGCCGCCATCGTCCTGCCAGCAATCCATCGTGGCACCCGGCATCGAGACCCCGGCGAAGGTCACGTCGAACAGGGCGAAGCGCTGGTGCTTGCGGGTCATCGCCTGACGGTACCACCCCATCGGCCGGCTCCTGCCCGACGGGTCACGCGCTCGACGCTGCCCGCGACTGCGCAACGCTCGATTTGAGCGAACCCGGGCTTGGCTCCCGGGGACGCCTCGCCGGCGGCGCCGCAGGCTCCTAGTCGTCGAGGATGAAGGTCACCAGCATGTTGACCCGGAAGCCAACGATCTGGCCGTTCTCGACCTCAACCTGCTGCTCCTTGACCCAGGCCCCCTTGACTCCCCGAAGCGTCTTGCTCGCCCGCTCGATCCCGAGGCGGATGGCTTCCTCGAAGCTGGAATCCGAGCGGCTGGTGATTTCCGTCACGCGTCCGACAGACGACATGTCCTGACTCCTTCCCAACGCGGTCCGCGACCCATTGCGTTGACGTGATCAGGGTACTACCGCTGGAATCCTTGCCTTGGGCCGCCTGTAGATTCACATGGCAAGCCCAGGAGGTGACGCATGCCCGGCGGATCGAAGTACCCTGGACCGGCGGAAGCGCTCGAGCTCTATACCGCAGCCGTGACCACCAGTCGCAGTGGATCGGTGGTGAAGGGCGCGAAGAACCCGTACACGTCGTGCAACGGCCACATGTTCAGCTTCCTCGACATCGAGGGCAGCATGGCGCTCCGGTTGTCGGACGACCTGAGAGCGGCATTCCTGGCGAGATACGACAGTGGTCCGGTGATCCAGTACGGGAGCGTGATGCAGGGCTATGTCTCGGTCCCGGACGGCCTCCTGCGAGCCACCGCGGAACTGGCCGACTGGTTCGCGAAGAGCCACGACTGGATCGGCACCCTGGAGCCGAAGCCGACGAAGAAGTAGGGCTGTTCGCCAGGATCTACACTCGCGGCCATGCCATCTGCCGAATCGGGCTCCCAACCCCTCAGGATCCGCCCCTTCGAGGCGCGCGACCTCGACGCGGCCGCGGAGCTCCTTGCCGCGCGGCACCGCAGGCACCGGCTGGCTGAGCCGCTGCTCGACCCGGCGTTCGAGACGCTCGGCGCCGCCAGGCGCGAGATCGAGGCGCTGCTCGAGGCCGACTCGGCCACGGCCTGGGTCGTCTCGGCCGGCGCCTCGCTCGCCGGGTACATCGTCGGGACGTCGAAGGATCCGGCGACGTGGGGCGGCAACGTCTGGGTGGAGGCGGCAGGACACGCGGCGACCCATCCAGCCGTCATCCGGGAGCTGTATGCAGTTGCCGCGGCGGCGTGGGTCGACGCGGGCCGGACAAACCAGCATGTCCTGGTGCCCGCCACCGACGACGAGCTCGTGGATGCCTGGTTCAGCCTCGACTTCGGCCAGCAGCACGTCCACGCCGTGCGTGAGGCGCCACCTGCCTCGTTCGGCGTGGTCCCGCGGTCCGAGCTGGTCATCCGGCGTGCGACGCGGGCCGACCTGCCCACGTTGGCCGAGCTCGACAACGTGCTGCCCCACCACAATCGGCTGGCGCCCGTGTTCTCGCGACTGCCGGTCCCGCCCGACGAGGAGGTCCTGGCCGAGCTCGAGGAGGACTTCGACGATCCCCGGTTCACGACGTTCGTGGCCGAGGCCGGCGGTCGCGTCGTCGGCAGCGCGACCGGCTGCTCGCTGGAGGAGTCGAGCGCGAACTCGAGCCTCATCCGCCCGGCGCGAGCCGGGTTCCTCGGCTATGCCGCCGTGCTGCCCGACGCGCGGGGCCTCGGTGTCGGGCGAGCCCTCGGCGAGACGATCCTCGCCTGGGGCCGGGATGCCGGATATCCGACGATCACGACCGACTGGCGTTCGACCAACCTCGAGGCCGACAGGGCCTGGCGCGGGCTCGGCTTCCGACCCACCTTCCGGCGCCTCCACCGCCTGATTGCCTGATCCCCGGCCCGGCAGCGACGGCGCCCGAACCCAGGTCGTCGTCTGCACGTCCGGGCACCCGCTCTGCCCGCGCGGACCTCGCCCAGGACCGCGGTCGCGCCGTAGGATCGGCTGAGGCAGCCGATGACCGTGATTGACCGTTCCCAACGGGCGTCCCCCGACCCGGCCGCGATCCACGGCGCGGGGCGGGTCGTCGCGCCCAGCCCGGCCCCCACGCGCGCACCCGGCGGGCACGCCGGGGTCGGCCGTGTCCCGCACCCCGTGAACGCGTCGCCGGCGTCCCAGGCCGGCGCGAATCGGCTGTCCGCCGGCGCCCTCCTCGGCCTCCAGGGGGCCGCCGGCAACGAGGCCGTCGCGAGTCTCCTGGCCGGTGCTGCGCCGAGCGCCGCCGGCCCGATGGGCGCCGCGGGTGCCGGCCTGCAGCGCGATGCCATCGGCGACGTCCCGGCAGATCCGGCCGCCAGCGGGGGCGCCGCGGGCACGAGCGGCGGCGCACCACGGGCCGACCCGGAGACCCGGAGCACGCTTCGACCCGGCGACGGCCCGGACCCCGAGATCGGGGTCCTCCAGCAGAAGCTCAACGCCACCGGCGCGGCCGCGCCGCCGCTCCGGATCACCGCCATGTACACCGAGGCCACGACAGCTGCGGTCCTCGGCTTCCAGGTCAACCACTCCCTGGAGGCGACGGGCATCGCGGACCCCACGACCTGGGCCGAGCTGGACCGGCTCGCGCCAAGCGTGGTGCGCAACGGCCGGATCGTCGTCGATGCGCCCGGTGAGGCGGACCCGCTGGGCCAGCCGGCCAACGGCCGGACCCACCCGACGATCCGCCGCGGCTCCCGGGGACCCGCGGTCGAGGAGCTCCAGCAGCGGCTCAACAACGCGCCGCCCGACCAGGTCCCGACGATGCTGGAGGTCGACGGCAAGTTCGGACCGCTGACCCGCCAGGCGGTCGTCGAGTTCCAGACAGCGCACCCGCCGCTCGAGCGGGACGGCGTCGCCGGACCGGCCACATGGGCGATGATCGACCAGATCCCGGGCGCGGTGACCGTCGGCCGGGTTGACTTCAGCTCGGAAGAGCGGGTGGAGGGCAACATCTACGGCGGCGACACGCGGTACACCTGGCGCCTCCTGGACGACGCGCTCGAGATCACCGTTGGCATCAACTTCACGGGCATGCGCAACCATCCCCAGGTGGCCGTGTGGCTGGGGCAGATCGCGAGCGTCTGGAACGGCTTCAGCTTCGTCGACGAGGCCGACCCCGGGCGGCGGCTCCAGCTGCGGTTCGTACCCAATCGCGCGACCCCCGGCGACAACTCGGTCCGTGTCTACTCCGCGGCCCCCGGGACCCCGGCATTCCGCTCCGACTCCGGCAACTGGAACGTCCAGGACACGGACCAGGGACTCGCGCCGCACGAGTTCGGACACCTGATCGGGCTCCAGGACGAGTACCGGCTCGGGGCGGACGCATACGTGCGGACGACGGGCGAGGAGCCGATGGTCGGTGAGGTGACGGGCGATGCGGAGCCCGGGGTCATCGCCGACGAGCTGTGGACCGCCCTCAACCTCAACCCCGCGAGCGGGCGCGCCGCGGCTGCCCGGGCGGTGATCACCAACCACAGCCTGGCCCAGGGCGCCTTCAGCCAGCGGGTGGCGGAGGCCTATGAGCTGGCGCACGCGGCGGATCTCAAGCGCGAGGACTTCGTGGACGGCGTGGGCTACCGCGTCGTGCCCAACCCGGGTGGCACGATCGACCTCGACATCGCCGCACGGCTGCCCGGCCAGGCCAACGAGGCGCGGATCACGAACCCGTTCACCTACACGAACCGCTCGCTGATGGGCAACATGGAGAGCCTGAACAACCCGCAGGGCCGCGGCACGGTGACGGCGGAGCACGACCACCCGGTGGAGGAGCGCCATGTCCGCCATTTCCTGCGCCTCGTCCAGGCCAACCGGTCCGGGTCGTGGCGCCTGGTCCGCGGTGGGTAGGGCCGGCCGATGACCGTTGTCGCGAGCTACCAACGGACCGGCGGGCGCCCGCCCGAGGACGATGAGTGGCTCGAGATCCACGATGACGGCGCGTGGAACCTGCGGCGCACGATGGGCGGACCGCGGGTCGGGACGTTCGCCGGGCTCCTGGACGACGAGCGGCGCCGCGAGCTGGGCGATGCGCTTGCCTCGGCCACGGGCGCGCATCCGCCCGAGGCGGAATTGGCGGCCCGTGACGCGGCACGCGAGGCCGTGCGGGCAGGCGATGGGGCGATCGACCTCGCGGCGGGGCGGGACGTGGACGGTCCCTGGCGGCCGCTCCTGGAGCTGCTCCGGACGTGGAGCGAGGCGCTCGCGACCGCCGATGACGCCGAGGCGGCCCTCGAGCTGCGGCTGGAACCGGACGGGCCGGTCCTGGCTCGCCTGGGCACCGCGGAGCTGCGGATGTGGCCCGCGACGCTCCACCTCGAGGCCTACGCGCGCGACGCCGACGGCGTGGTCGTGGACCGGGCGTCCGCCGGTCCGGGCGTCGAGCCCGAAGGCCCACGCGGCGAGGTCCTCACGACCACCGCCGGCTGGACGCTCGCCCCGGAGCTGCCGCGCGCCGTGGCGGCGCCCGAGAGCGGCGCTTTCGAGGCATGGGCGTGGCTGGACATCGCGGGTCCGGATGGGCGGGTCCGGGCCCGACTCGTGGCAAGCCGGGTCGGATAGGCCCTCGTCAACGGGTGGCCACGTCACCTGTCACCTGCGCCGGGCCGGACCAGGCCCGTCACCCGCCGCGGCGGCGCTGCCGGTGGAGAACTCCGGCCACGGCGAGGAAGCAGAGAGCCGCGAACAGCGGGAGTGGGGATGGCGGATCTGTCGGCCCCGTGCCAACGGTCGCGGTGTCGGGCAAGTCCAACCGCCGCAGGATCGCCAATTCGAGGGCCGTGAGAGACCCGACGCCGGTTGGGAGGCCGGCCGTCCCGAAGACTCCCCCTTCCTTCGCGTAGCCCCACATCGGGTGGATGACCTGGCCGTAGAACGTCAGGTCGAACGCCACGATGATCGTCCGGCCCTGCGAGGCCTCCGCTCCGGCGAAGTAGCTCACGCTGTCCTGGCACAGCGAGGTCCAGGCTGGAGCGATCGTCACGAGCTCCGGAAGCGAGCCCTTGAGAACCCGATCGACGTGGTAGGTCTCGCTCCTGGTGGGATCGCCCGGGTAGGTGTCGTACCCCTCGACGATGGTCACCCGGGCGATTGCCCGGGCGCCGTCGACAGCCTCGGCGAAACGCGGTGCATCCGATGTGCAGGCGCTCGCGGGGCCTGGCGTTGCCACGCCCGCGAGGCTCATCGCGACACCAACCGCCACCCACTTCGCGGGACTCAATCGTCTCACGAGACCCTCCCTCGGGCGGAGTCTAGCGTTCGCCCGTCTCGGATTGCCGTCGGATCCCAGGAGCGCCCCGGTCAGGGCCTCAGGCCGCTCGTCGCGAAGACCCGGTGCGGGATCGAGAGCTCGCCCGGGAACTCCCCGGCGAGGAGGGCGGCAAGCTCGCGGTCGAACCGCTCCACCTGGGCGGGCTCGAGCGACGGACCCACCCCGTTGCAGGTCCGCATCCGGCCGCGCCACGCCTCGTGCGAGAACGGGACATCGACGGTGTAGCTGAAGCTCTCAACGTCCCGGAACCCGGCCTCGTCGAGCGCCCGGACCTGTTCCGGGTGGATGCCGCGCCAGCCGGCCTTCGACCAGCCGGGATTGTGGTCCAGCACCAGGGCCTCGGTGCGGCTGCACACGTTGCCCGGCAGCGACAGGTAGCTGAAGTCGCAGATGAGCAGGCGGCCGCCGGTCACGAGCAGCCGGGCGGCCTCGCGTGCGGCACGGTCGCTGTCGAACCACCACCAGCACTGGCCCGCGCTCACCAGGTCGAAGCTCCGGTCGGCGAGCCCGGTGGCCTCGGCGGCCCCGTCGAGGAACTCAGCCTCGAGCCCGCGATCGACGGCCGCCCGGCGGGCCACGTCGAGCAGATTCGGGGCGATGTCGAGCCCGATGACCCGCAGCCCCCTGGCGGCGAACCCCAGGGCGAGCGAGCCGGTCCCGGTCCCGACGTCCAGCGCCCGCATCCCACGCTCGATCCAGCCCAATCGCCCGAGGCGATCGAAGAAGTCGTCGGGAAAGCCCGGACGGTAGCGGTCGTAGTCCTCGGCCGCCCGGCCGAAATCGATCACCCGGCCTTCGTGGTCGCGTAGTCGCTGCGCGGCCCGGTCAGAGCGAAGCCGGTCGAGCTCAAACGCCCAGTCGTTGCAGGTCATCCAGTGGCCCGCCGGGTATTCGAACTCCGCCGTCTCGAGGAGCTCGAACCCGAGCCTCCGGCAGACCGCATTCGAGGCGCCATTGTCGACCGACGGGAAGGCGTGGATGGTCCGGTACCCGGTCTCGGCGGCCGCGATCCGGAGGCAGCGGGTCGTGGCACGGGTCGCGATGCCGTGTCCCTGGAACGCCGGCAGCACCGCCCAGCCGATCTCGAGCGCCGGCTCGTCGCGGATCGGATGGGCCCAGAACACGACCGAGCCCACCGGCTCAGCGGCCGGCCCGACGGTGATCACGAACACCCGGCCGGCGTCGGGTGCCATGGTGGCGTAGCGCTCGAGCCGGGACCGCAGCTGCTCGGGCGACTCCGGGCCCCCGAGGTATCTCGTCATCGCCGGATCGCCGAGCAGTCCGCGCATCAGGTCGAGATCGTCGCGGCGCCAGGGCCGCAGGTCGATGTCGGTTCCACGATCGGGGAAGGAGCTCGTTGCCACGCGGACATGATGCGCTGCACCGGCCGATGTGCAACCCGCCCGTGAAGGGCGGACGACGGGCGACGCTGACCGCCGCACGCGACGTTGACCGCCACACAGTGGAATCGGCGCGGGAGCGTCGCCACGATGACCACCGGGCAGGAATCGGACGCGAACGGGCCACGGGAGGCGCCCCGACGGTCGATTACGTGGGTGGCAGTCACCAACGCGACGCGACCCTGCCTCCTCCATTGACTGGTAGCCAACGAGCCGGAGCTGGGCGAGACAGGACGCCCCCGCGCCTAGGTCCGCGATCCCACCGATTGCCCCGTCCCAGCTGCCGCCACCAGCCGCGAGACCACGGCCTGGGTCAGCGTCCAGCCCCGCAGCGGGTCCTTCGGGAGCCGGATCCGGACCTGGTTGGACGCGAACGTCATGTCCCCGGGGCGCACGCCCGGCAGCGGCGCGACCCCGCCGGCGGCGCCCGGAGCCAGCAGCTGCATCGCGGTCGCGCGCGACACCCCGGCACCGAAGCGGACGACCAGCCAGCCCTCCTCGCGGGCGAGCGACGCCACCCCGGCGCCCTCCGCCGCGAGTCGCAACTCGGCGACCTCGGCCAGGCGCAGCACCGGCTCCGGCATCGGGCCGTAGCGGTCCGTGACCTCCTGCCGGAATGCCGCGACGTCCCCCTCGGATCGCGCCCTCGCAAGCCGTCGGTACAGCTCCAGCTTCTGCGCCTCGTCGGGCACGTACGAGTCGGGCAGGTGCGCCTCGACGGGCAGGTCCACCACGGCCTGCGGCACGTCCCGCACCGGCTCCCGGTCCTCGCGCCGCGCCTTCGCCTCCTCCACGGCCTCGGCGAGCAACCGCGAGTACAGGTCGAACCCGACGGAGGCCATGAACCCGGACTGCTCGCCGCCGAGGATGTTGCCCGCCCCGCGGATCTCGAGGTCCGCGAGCGCGATCTGGAACCCGGCGCCCAGCTCCGAGGCATTGAAGATGGCCTGGAGCCGCTTGCGCGCCTCCTCGCTCATCCGCTCGCGTCGTCGGTAGAGCAGGTACGCGTAGGCCCGCCGCGACGATCGGCCGACTCGCCCCCGGAGCTGGTAGAGCTGGGCGAGGCCGAGCGTGTCCGCGCGGTCGATGACGATCGTGTTGGCGTTGGGGATGTCGAGGCCCGACTCGATGATCGTGGTGCACACGAGGACATCGGCGGCGCCGTCGGCGAAGGCGAGCATCACCTTCTCGAGCGAGCCCTCCGCCATCTGCCCGTGGCCGACCACGATCCGGGCGCCGGGCAGCAGCCGGCGGAGCTGCTCCGCCTGGGCCTCGATGGTCTCGACCCGGTTGTGGACGTAGAACACCTGGCCGCCCCGGTCGAGCTCGCGCAGGATGGCGTCCCGCACCAGGCCCGCTGACGCCTCCGCGACCCGCGTCTGGATCGGCAGCCGATCCTCGGGCGGCGTCTCGATCACCGACAGGTCCCGGATCCCGGCCAGGGCCAGGTTCAGCGTCCGCGGGATCGGCGTGGCCGACATCGTGAGCACGTCCACCGCCGAGCGCAGCTGCTTCAGCCGTTCCTTGCGCAGCCACCCCGAACCGCTGCTCCTCGTCGACCACCACCAGGCCGAGATCCCGGAACGCGACATCCTTCGACAGCAGCCGGTGCGTCCCGATCACGATGTCGACCGAGCCGGCCGCCAGCCCGGCCACCGTCGCCTCCTGCTCCTTCGCGCCCACGAACCGCGACAGCAGCTTGACCATGATCGGGAACGCCGCGAACCGCTGGGAGAACGTCGTGAAATGCTGCCCTGCTAACACAGTAGTAGGCACGAGGACCGCGACCTGCTTGCCGTCCTGGGTCGCCTTGAACGCGGCCCGCAGCGCCACCTCGGTCTTGCCGTAGCCCACGTCGCCCACGACGAGGCGGTCCATCGGCTTGCGGGCCTCCATGTCCACCTTGACCTCGATCGCGGCGCGTAGCTGGTCCGGGGTCTCCTCGTACGGGAACGAGGCTTCCATCTCCCCCTGCCAGGGCGTGTCGATCGCGAACGCGAAGCCCGCCGCCGCCTCCCGCTTCGCGTACAGGTTGAGCAGCTCCTCCGCGAGGTCGTTGACCGCCTTGCGGACGCGCTGCTTGGTGCGCAGCCAGTCGGTGCCGCCGAGCCGCGAGAGCTGGGGGTTCTCGCCGCCGCTGTACCGGCTGACCCGGTTGATCTGCTCGACCGGGACGAAGATCCGGTCCGCGGCCGCGAACGAGAGCTCCAGGTAGTCACGCTCCTCGCCGGGGGCGCCGCGCCGGAGCATCCCCTCGTAGCGGGCGATGCCGTGATCGATGTGGACGACCATGTCGCCGGGCGTCAGGCGCTCGAGGATGTCGCGCGGCACGACCCGGCGCATCGCCTTCGGCCGCCGGACGCGGACCGACCCGAACAGCTCGCGGTCGGTGACCACCGCCAGGCCGTCCGGGCCACCCTCGAAGCCGCCGTTGAGGCTCCGCTCCACCAGCGCGACCGCCCCCGGCGGCGGCGCCTCCGCGATGCGGCTGACGATCCCGACCGGGTGCCCGGCCTCGCCCAGCAGCTCCGACAGGCGGGGCGCCTGGTCGCTCACCAGCACCACGCGCCGGCCCTCGCCCAGCCAGTGCTCCACGCCGTCCACCAGTCGCTCGGTCCGGCCCGGGGGCAGCACCGGCTCGCGCCAGCCGAACAGGTCGCCCGACGTCAGCCCCTTGGACGCGAAGGCCATCCCGGTCGCCGCCACGGCCTCGCTCTGCCAGGTGAGCTCCAGCGTCCGGGCGCCGTGGAGCCGCGCCTTCCAGTCACGCGGCGGCAGGTAGCCCTGCGGCCAGTCCCTCGGCAGGTCACCCTGCTCCACCAGCTCGCGATGCCGCTCCTCCGCCTGCCGCCACAGGAAGTCCGCCGCGTCCGCGAGGTCACCGGGCTCGTCGAGCACGAACAGGGTGTCGGGGTCGAGGTGGTCGAGACCGGTGGACGGGGCGATCAGCCGCGACCAGACCTCCGCCGCATCGCCGGCCGCCAGCGCGCGCCCGGCGAGCGGCGTGGCCGGCCGTTCGAGCGACGCCTCGCCGGCGAACCGGGCGAGGTCGAGGGCGAGGCGCTCCGGGAGCCGCGCAGCCAGCCGGCCAAGCCGTGCCCGGATCTCGTCGGCGCCACCGTCGGGGAGCAGGAACTCCGTGGCGGGGAGCAGCTCCAGCTCGCGCACGGCCTCCACGCTCCGCTGGTCGGTGGGGTCGAAGGCTCGCAGGCTGTCGATCTCGTCGCCGAAGAACTCGATCCGGACCGGGAGCGGCGCCGAGGGCGGGAACACGTCCACGATGCCGCCCCGCCGGGCGAACTCGCCGCGTCCCGCCACCTCGAGGACCGGCGCGTAGCCCCGGTCGAACAGCTCGCCCACCAGCGCGTCGAGCGAGAGCCGCGAGCCCGGACGGAGAACCCGAAGCTGCGCGGGCAGGTCGGCCGGGGCGAGGGTCGCCTGGAGGAGCGCCTGGACCGACGCCACCAGCACCCGGGCCCGCCCGGTGCGCCAGGACGCGAGGGCCGCGACGCGCGCGGCCGTCTCGTCGGGCACCAGCTCGGAGCGCTCGTAGGCCAGCGACGTGCGCGGTTCCAGCACGGCGACGAGCTCCGGATCGCCCAGCCAGGCGCCCAGCTCCTCGGCCACCCGGTCGCCGATCTCCGCGTCGCGGGCGACCCAGCAGATCCGCTCGCCCCCCTCGGCGAGGGCGAGGGACGCCGCGAGATAGGACTTGGCACCGTGCGGGACCGACGTGAGCCCCACGTGCCGGCCGTGCAGCGTGGGTGACCCGACCGGACCGAGGCGCTCCCGAAGTCCCGCGAAGGAGCCCGTCGCGTGGAGCAGCCCGGGGAGCACCGAGAGGTCCGGGACCCGCCGGCCGGCGCCCCTCGTGCCCAGTCGATCGCCGGGTCGTGCCGTCTCGCCCGGCCGCCGGGGCCGGCGTGGACGCGAGGGGGCAGCCCCCGGCGTGGCCCGGGCCGCCGGGTCGAGCAGCTCGACCTCCGCCTCGGCCGAGACGGCATCGAGATCGGTCGCCTGTTCGCGGACCTCGGCCGCGGCCCGTCGCTCGGCCCACTCCCGGGCGACCCGCTCGGCGACGTTGCGCTGGCGGGTGGTCCGCCCACGGTAGCGGTCGCCGCTGCTCACCGGCGGCCCCGGCCAGCCTCGCGGTCGTCGTCGTCGTGGCGGCCCAGGATCCGGCGCCAGCCGGTCTTCGTCCGGCGGATCCCGCCCTCGTCGGCCGGGCCGCCCACCTCGCCCGGCTTCGGCCCCTCGGCATCGGCCGCCGGCGCCTGCAGCTCCCAGGCGTTGAACCGGTTGGCGGCCTTGTTCGTCCCCTCGCGGGCCCACGCCTCCACGGCGTCGGCGGCCGCATCGAGGAGGATCGGCATCCGGGCCTGCTCCTCGGCGGAGAACCGGCTCAGCACGTGATCGACCGCGCCCCGGCCCGGCTCCCCGATCCCGATCCGCAGCCGCGAATACTTCTCGGTTCCCAGCTCCTCGATGATCGAGCGCAGGCCGTTGTGGCCGCCGTGCGTGCCCGCTTCGCGGAACCGCAGCTTGCCGAACGGCAGCGCGAAATCGTCCGCGACCACCAGCATCTCGGCGAGCGGCACGTGGTAGCTGGCAAGGAGCTTGCGGACCGCCCGCCCGGAGTCGTTCATGAAGGTCTGCGGCTTGGCCAGCACCAGCTCCAGGCCGCCGGTCCGCAGCTCGATCGTGGACGAGGCGTCGCGGTTGCGCCCACGGCCCGAGCGGCCGGCACGATCGGCCATCCGGTCGAGCACCATCCAGCCGATGTTGTGGCGCGTCTCCGCGTACTGGGAGCCCGGGTTTCCCAGGCCGACGATGAGCTTCACGATGCGGTACGGATCTCCATTGCGAGCATGCCGAACGGCCCCGGGACAGCGTCCGGCGGGGCTTGGCGCCATGGTACCGCGCCGGGCTGCCCGGCCCGGCGGCCGACCTCAGCCCGGCCCGGCGGCCGACCTCAGCGGGCGAGCAGCCGCCGCTCCAGGGCCCGCATCGCGGCCTCCTCCCGAGCCTCGGCATGGTCCCAGCCGCAGACGTGGAGCGTCCCGTGCGTCACGAGGAGCCGCAGCTCGTCGTGGGTGTCCCAGCGCACATCACCGGTCTGGCCACCCCGCCCCTGCGCCGCCTGCTCGATCGCCCGCTCGACCGAGACCACGACGTCGCCGAGGTGGGGCCGGGTGCCGGGCGGGAGCGCGAAGCCGGCTGCATTCGTCCCGCCGTCGCCCGCCGTCCTGCCGGGGTGCGGCGGGAACGCGTCGGGCGGCAGCAGCGGGAACGACAGGACGTCGGTCGGGCCATCCTTGCCCATGTGGGCCGCGTTGAGGTTCGCGAGCTCCGTGTCGTCCGAGAGGATCAGCCCGAGGCTCGTCGGCTGTGGGGCGCCCGCGGCTTCGAGCGCGGCGGCAGCGACTCGCGCCACGGCCGCAGCCGGCAGCAGCCGGGCGACACCCTCCCGCCATTCGACGTCGATCCGCCAGGGTCCCAGGTAGTGGCAACGCATTCGGCCGCTACTTGTCGCCCACAGCCCGCCGCGACTCCAGCTCCACGACCTTGTTCTGCGGGTACGCGACCCGCTCGTGGTACATGCCCAGGAGCTGGGCCACGAACGCCTCGCGGATCTGCTCGATGTCCCGGAGCGTGAGGTCGCATTCGTCGAACTGGTCGTCGGAGATCCGCTCCTCGATGATCCGCGCCACCATCGCCCGGATCGCCGCCTCGTCGCGCGAGGTGAGCGAGCGCACCGATGCCTCAGTCGAGTCCGCCAGCATGATGATCGCCGCCTCGCGGGACTGGGGCTTGGGACCGCCATGCCGGAACTTGCGGGCATCCACGGCGTCGGCGGCCTTGCGACCCTCGGCCGTCTCGATGCCGCCGTACGGTGCCGCCGCCTGCTCGCGGGCACGGGCGTAGAAGTAGGACATCACGGCGGTCCCGTGGTGCTGCGGGATGAACGCGATGAGCGCCTTCGGCAGGCCGGACTTGTAGGCGATGTCGATCCCGGCCGAGACGTGGCTCTTGAGCAGCTGCGCGGAGGTCTCGGGGTCCAGCTCGTCATGCACGTTGTCGCCACCGGCCTGGTTCTCGATGAATGCCGCCGGATTGGAGAGCTTGCCGACGTCGTGGTAGTACGCCGCCACGCGGGCGAGGAGCGGATCGCCGCCGATGACCTCGGTGGCCCGCTCGGCCAGGTTGCCCACCATCAGGCTGTGGTGATACGTCCCGGGCGTCTCCACCAGCAGTCGTCGGAGGAGCGGCTGCGACGGGTTGGCCAGCTCCAGGAGCTGGAACACGGTCACGATCCCGAACAGGGATCCGATGACGGCGAACGACCCGACAGCCGCCACGGCGGAGCCGCCTGCCGACACCGCGGCCGCCCCGGCGAGCTCCAGGATCCCCCGGATGTCCTGGTCGCCCAGCAGCGCGAAGACGCCCACCGTCAGGGCCTGGACGGCGAACACGCCGACGCCCGCCTGCACGAACACCGCGAGGCGGTCACCCCGACGGACGCCCACGATCCCGGCCACCCCACCGAGCATCGTGTACGCCGCCAGCTCGAGCCCCGCGGCGCTGCCCCCGGCCACGCCGTTGACGGTGGCGGCGAGGATCGCGACCAGGGCCGTGAGCACCATCGCGACGCCCGCATCGAGCAGGACGGTGACCAGCATGCCCACCGCCGCCAGCGGCAGCGCGTACGGCATCCAGGCTCGGCCGGCAGTCAGCTTGAGGGCGAACACCGCGACCAGCAGCAGCAGGCTCAGCAGGAGGAGGACGTTGTTGCGATGCCAGAACTCGCGCCGGAACCGCCAGAGCCAGGTGAGCATCAGGCCGACGACCAGCAGCGAGAGCACCACGAAGCCGCCGAGGCGGGCGACGTCGAGGCCACCCTCGTTGAGGTTGAAGTGCTCAATGGCCTCGAACGCGACCGTGTCCACGCGGTCGCCGCTGCGGACGATGGTCTCGCCGCGCTGCCACGTCCTGACGACGTCCGCAACGCCTTCGGCGGCCCGATCGCGTGCCTGCGCCGTGAGCTCCTCGGAGAACGACGAGTTGGGGACGACGAGCGGGCGGATGAGCGAGGCGCCCAGCGACACCTCGGCGGTCGAGAGGTCGCCCGCGAACCGGCTCTCGAGGCCGTCGCGCATCATCGCGACCTCCGTGTCGCGGAGCTCGGAGCGTTCGGCCGTGTCGAGCACCCTGGAGGCCTCGGCGCGGACAGCCTCCCATCGCGTGGCGGACAGGTCGACCAGGGTGGCCCGATCGTCATCGCTCAGCCCGCTCACCTGGACCGCGTTCAGGATCAGGGAGCGGTCGTCGGCGTTGACCTCCGGCCGGAACGCGGCATCGATGGGGCTGAGCTTGCGCTCGAACTCCCGCAGCTGCGCCGCGGCCACCGTCGCGCCCCGCTCGATCGTGTAGTCGTACTGGGGCTCGACGGCATCGCGGGCCGCCTGGCGCTCCTGTCCGGTGAGGATGATGCTCGTGTACTGGCCCGCCCGTGGCGCCTGGACGTTGGCCGGTGCGGGCTTGTCAACCTCGAGCTGCGACTGGGCGGGCAGGAAGTCCAGGCCCAGGATGAGCGACATCGCGGCGACCAGCAGGACGGACGCCAGGATCAGGCGCAGGAAATCGCGGCGGGTGAAGCGGTTGCTGTGCTCCGCAGATCTGGAGAGCATGGTCATGCCCCTCCGACGCAGGAGGTCAATGCTCCGTGTCGTGTGCGGCCAGGTCCGAGCTGGCGAGCGCCTGCGCCACGAGGCCGGCCACGACCTTGCCATCGGCCCGGCCACGGGTCCGCGGCGACAGCCAGCCCATCACCTTGCCCAGGTCCCGCGCCGAGGCGGCGCCTGTCTCGGCCACGCCCTGCTCCACCAGGGCGCGCAGCTCGACATCGGTGAGGGGCTGGGGGAGGTACTCGGCGAGGATGGCGATCTCCGCCTCCTCCTTCGCCACCAGGTCCTCGCGGCCTCCGCCGCGGAAGGCCTCGACGCTCTCCCGGCGCGTCTTGGTCTCACGCGTGAGCACGGCGAGCAGATCCTCGTCGGAGAGGGTGATCCGCTTGCTCTTCTCGACGTTGTAGATCGCGTTCTGCACCATCCGCAGCACGTCGCGGCGCAGCGCGTCACCCGATCGCATCGCGGCGATCGTGTCGTCATGCAGTCGTTCGCGAAGGGTCACCGGATGGCTCCTCGGGCGTCACGGCGTCGTCGTTGTGCCCCGACGTCGTTCCGTGCCGGCGAGCTGCGCCGATGGTGGGTTCCGGGACGGGTCCCCGATCCGACGCTTCGGGTGGGCCATGGGGACCGCGGCGGCATCATCGTCATCCGACCCGCCGCGGCGCCCGGGAGGCTCAGCCCTGGCTCGCGCGCGCGTTCTTCTTGCGCTTCGCTTCCTTCCGCTTGCGCTTCACCGACGGCTTCTCGTAGTGCTCACGACGACGAGCCTCGGCAAGGATCCCGCTCTGCTGGATCTTCTTGTTGAAGCGGCGGAGGGCGCTCTCGAACGTCTCGTTCTCACCCACTCGGACTTCGGCCAAATCCGGTTCACCTCCTCGGGCAGGGGTCTCGTACCCGCCTCCCGCGCGCGATGCCCGACGGCGCAGAGGGCGTCCCGGAGGCCGTGCGCGCACGAGGCACGCCAAGCCTGCCGGCAGGCCGCCGGAGTGTACGCGGGCACCAAGGGGTGGTCAAACGCCTCGCGGGATGGGAGGTCCGCGGATTGGCGGGGCGTTCCCGCCATGGCGAGGGTCGAACCGGCGACAATAGGCGCTCCATGACCCCTCCCGACATCGACGAGCCGCGCACGCCCACCGCCCCGCCATTCGACACCCCGACGATCCTGTCGCTGTCTGCCGCCCACCTCGTCCACGATGCCTACCCCGCGTTCGTGGGCGTCCTGCTGCCGCTGCTGATCCCCAAGCTCGGGATCAGCCTCGCCGTCGCCGGGCTGCTGGCGGCCTCGTTCCGGCTGGCAACGGCCGTCCAGCCGATCCTCGGTCACCTGGCGGACCGGGCCGACACCCGGTACTGGATCATCCTCGCCCCCACCACCACCGCGATCGCCGTCAGCCTGCTCGGGGTCGCGCCCGGGGTCGTCGCCGCCGGGCTGCTGCTGGTGCTTGCCGGCATCAGCTCGTCCGTGTTCCATCCGGCCGCGGCGGCCCTCGTCACCCGCTCGTCCGGGACCCGGTGGGGCCGCGGGACCTCCATCTTCATGGCGGGCGGCGAATCGGGGCGCGCCATCGGGCCGATCCTCATCGCCGCGGTGCTGTCGGTCGTCGGCCTCGGCTGGAGCTGGATCGCCATCGTGCCCGGGGTCGTCGTGTCCGGGCTCCTGTACCTGCGCATCGCGAGCCGCCCCATGATCCACGCCCGTCACCCGACAGGCTCCATCCGGGCCGCCCTGCGCTCGGCGCGCCGCGGCTTCCTGCTCCTCGCCGCGGCCAGCGGGATGCTCTCGATGGCGACCGTTGGCCTGATCGTGTTCATCCCCACGTACCTGACCCGGTCCGGGTCCGGGCTCGTGCTCGCCGGGGCGGCGGTGACCGCGTTCGAGATCGGGGGCGCGATCGGCGCGTTCGCCGGGGGCACGCTGTCGGACCGGATCGGCCGCCGACGGATGCTCGCGATCGCCGCCGGCCTGGGAGCTCCGCTCCTGGTCTTCGCGCTCGCGATGCCGGTGGGTCCGCTCATGCTGGCCGTCCTGGGCCTGGCCGGGGTGGTGCTTCTCAGCGCTGGGCCTGTCCAGCTGGTGCTGATGCAGGAGCTGATGCCCGACAACCGGGGAGCCGCGGTCGGGCTCAGCATCTTTGCGATCACGATGACCAGCGCCCTCGGCACCGTCGCGATCGGAGCCCTCGGGGAGGTCGTCGGGCTCCAGATCGCCCTCATCGTGGGGGCGAGCGTCGCGCTGCTGGCTCTGCCCTTCATCGCCCTCCTGCCCGAGACGCGGCACGTCAGCGCGCGGGGAGCAGCGTCGCCGGAGCCGCCCGCGCCGGCCTGACGGCGGCCTGGCGCCGAGGGACGCCGCACCGGGTCCACGCGCAGGAGACGTGCCGGAGGTCATCGCTGAACGGTGACTGGCCGACCGTCCCGGGCGGCTCCGCGTCTGGCAGACTCGGGGAGTCCCCGGAGCTCGCCGCACCTGTCCACGCGGCGCACCGCATTCAGACGGCGTCCCGCGCAACGAATGACAGCGACGTGTGGAGCGTGACCGTGACGTTCGAGACCATGCAGCGCAGACAGCTGCGACTCAGCCTGGCCCTGGCCGCCGTGTTCCTGGTCAGCGTGTTCACCATCCCGGTGCTGAATCAACTGGCCCCGGACGCGATGCTGACGCCGGTGCTGGGGATCCCGTTCGTGTGGCTATACGTCGGCGTGTGGCTCCACCTCGAGTTCTGGGCCATCGCGATCCTGTACACGGTCTTCTCCAACCGCTGGGAGCGGAACCTCAAGGACCAGGGGGAGGCCGGCATTGGCTAGCCAGCTCCCCCTCCTCGCAGCCCTCGTCGTCCTCGTCGCCACCATCGCGATCGGCCTGTATGCATCGCGGCGGGCCACCACCCTCAACGACTTCTGGGTGGCGGGCCGGTCCGTCGGCGTGTTCACGAACGCGTCGGCGATCTCGAGCAACTACCTGAGCGCCGCCTCGTTCCTGGGCGTGGCCGCCTTCATCTGGGCGAACGGATTCGACGGGGTCTGGTACGCGACCGGCTTCGCGGCCGGCTACGTGCTGCTGCTCCTGTTCATCGCCAGCCCGCTTCGCCGGTTCGGCCAGTACACGATCCCGGACTTCTGCCATGGGCGGTTCGGATCCATCCGCCTGCGCCGGGTCGGGATCCTGTGGACGGTGGTCATCTCGGCGCTCTACATCGTGGCCCAGATGGTCGGCGTCGGGACGCTGATGGAGAGCGTGACCGGCATCCCGTGGGCGTGGGGCGTGATCCTGCTGGGAGGCGTGATCATCCTGTACGTGGCCCTGGGCGGCATGACCGGCGTCACGATCACCCAGATGCTGCAGTTCTGGATCATGCTCGTCGCGATCCTGGTCCCCCTGGTCATCCTGTTCTCGCAGCACAGCTACGGGGACCTGCTCTCCTACGCGCTGAGCGACACCAGTGGCACGACCGTGACGGGGGCGTCGGCGTTCTCGGCGGCCGAGCAGGCACGCATCTCCAGCGGCGCCCAGTGGGTCCGGCCGTTCAACCAGTGGGACCTGGCGGGCAGCATCTCGCTGCTGGTGGCGCTGGTATGCGGCACGGCCGGGCTGCCGCATATCCTGGCCCGCTTCTACACCAACCCGAACGCGTCCAAGGCGCGCTGGTCGACGGTCTGGGTCCTGATCTTCATCGGCATCTTCTACATGGTCACCCCGATCTGGGGCACGTACGCGCGGATGGTCCTCGGACCGGCAGCGGTGCTGGTGGAGGGCGGGTCGCCGAACCCCAACTCGATGATGCTGGTGACCAGCGGCGAGGCTGGGGGGTGGGCAACCGCCCTGGTGGCGGCCGGCGCGATCGCCGCGCTGCTGTCGACGGTGGCCGGGCTCCTGATCGCGCTCAGCTCGGCGTTCGCCCACGACTTCTACGGCTCGATCCTCCGCCCGGACGCGAGCGAGAAGCAGAAGATGCGGGCCGCAAAGGTCGCCGTGGTCGTGTTCGGCGTGCTGGCCATCGCGGTGGGCCTCGGCTTCCGCGGCGTCAACATCGCCTGGATGGTCGGGCTGGCCTTCGCGGTCGCGGCGAGCACGTTCTTCCCGCTCCTCACGGCCGGGATCTGGTGGCGCCGGATGACCGAGCAGGGGGCCCTCGCCGGCCTGATGGTGGGCGGCGGCATTGCCGCCGTGGTGGTCATCGGCAAGCTTGCCGGCCTGTGGACGTGGGATCAGCCCGCGCTGATCAGCGTTCCCGCGGCGTTCATCGCGATCGTCGTCGTGTCGCGGGCGACGTACGCCCGCCAGCCGGCCGAGGTCCGCGGGGCGCTCGAGGCGGCGTTCACGGCGCTGCACGTGCCGGAGCGCCCGCCCGCGATCCCCGACCGCCTCGCGGCGGCCACGGGAGCGGCGGCCACGGGAAATGCAACTGCGGGAGCGGCAACTGCGGGAGCGGAGACCTAGCGCGGACCGCGCTGAGGACGATGCCGCCAGCCCATCGGGGACTGCCCGGCCCGCCACCCGCGAACGAGGCAAGTGCCACGCCGGGAGGCTGCGGGCGTCGATTCGGGTGCGGTCGGATGACGGTCCGGTCTCGTCATCGACACCCGCAGCGACTAGGATCTCGCCACCATGGAGACGCTGCTCGACCTCCTGGATGAAGGTGCCCGGCGGTATGGGTCCCGCAACGCGCTTGGCCTCCGGCTCGACGACGGCACGACCACCCATTGGACGTACGAAGCGGTCCGGTACCGCGCCCGCCTGGCCGCCTGGCGCCTGCGTGCCCTCGGGCTCAAGCCCGGCGATCGCGTCCTGACCTGGTCGCCGTCGACGCCCGCGCTGCCGGCCGCGTACTACGGCTCGATGATCGCGCGGCTGATCTACGTCCCGCTCGACTCGCGGATGAGCTCCGGGGCCATCGCCAACATCATCGCGGTCTCGGGCGCGGTACGCCTGCTGCTGGGCACGGGCCGTGACGCCCCGGACCCCCGTGAGGCCGGGCTGGAGCGGTTCCCCACGACGACCATCGAATCGCTCTCGGAGGATCCGGACGACGCGTTCCCGGCGGACTGGGAAGCGCAGCTCGACACGTGGGAGCGCCCGGCGCCCGACGAGATCTACCAGCTCGTGTTCACGAGTGGCACCACCGGCAACCCCAAGGGCGTGATGCTCGCCCATGACAACACGCTGGCCGGGGTGAAGAGCTTCCACGGGATCATCACGCCGATGGAGCACCGGATGGTGTCCCTGCTGCCGCTCTCGCACAGCTTCGAGCAGGCGGTCAGCCTGTTCTATGCGATGGACGTCGGAGCGGACATCCTGTACGTCCGGAGCCGGAGCCCACGCGTCATCTTCGACGCCCTGCGTGATCACGGCGTCACGACGATGCTCCTGGTGCCCCAGTACGTGGAGCTGATCTGGAGCGCCGTCGAGCGCGAGGTCGACAAGCAGGGACGCACCGCGTTGTTCAACCGGATGCGCTCGATCGCCCGCCGGCTCCCCTTCTGGGCCCGGCGGTGGCTGTTCCGGAGCGTCCACGCGAAGCTGGGTGGCGGGCTGCGCCTGTTCGCCACCGCCGGCGCCTTCCTCCCGCCCGCCGTCCAGCAGGCGTGGGAAGACGTGGGGGTCATCGTCCTCCAGGGGTACGGATCCACGGAGACGGCCGCGGGTTCATGCACGACGATGGCCGACCATCCCCTTGGCTGCGTGGGCTGGCCGCCGAAGCCCGTCGAGATGCGCCTTGCCGACGACGGCGAGATCCAGTTCCGGGGGCCCACCCTGTTCAAGGGCTACTGGAGCAACCCGCAGGCCACGGCCGACGCCTTCACCGACGACGGCTGGTACCGGTCCGGGGACCTCGGGCGGCTCGACGAGCGGGGCCGGCTCCACCTCCACGGCCGCAAGAAGGACATCATCGTCCTGCCCAACGGGTTCAACGTGTACCCCGAGGACATCGAGAACGCGCTCCGGGTCGCCGGGATCCGGGAGTCCGTCGCCATCGAGACCCGGCCGGGCCGGATCGAGGCCGTCGTGCTGGCCCCGGTCGCGCCCGCGGGTGCTCCCAAGGCATCCGGAGATGGGCCGGGCGGTGACGCCGCGGCGGGTGGGGACGGCACCGCCGACGACCTCCGCCGCCAGGTCGATGCCGCGGTCAAGGTCGCCAACGCGTCGCTGGGGCCCAATCAGCGGATCGCCGGCTGGCGGCCCTGGCCGGACGCGGATTTCCCGCGAACCCACACGCTCAAGGTGAAGCGAGCGGAGGTCCGCGCCTGGGCTGCGGTGGAGACGCAGCTGCCGATCGCGGGCGGGTTGCCGGAGGCTGGCTCAAGTTAGCCGCTTGCAGCTACCTTGGCGGATCCGGGCAGGCCTGCTCACCCGGCGTTGACGCGAAGTGAACGCTTTCGGCGTCCAGGACGCGAGCCGGGTCCGGCACGATCTCCCGCTCCGCTGTTGATGACGGTAAGTGAACGTTCGCCGCCGAGTGCGGGGCTCCAGGGCGAAAGCGATCACTCGCAGTCAACGCCGGCTACCTGACGCGGCCCTCCCGCATCAGGGCGATTGCCTTCTCGACGCGCCGCGCCCTGGTCTCGGGGTTGCTCGTGCCCTCGACCGACAGCGTGAACACCCGCCTGTTGCTGTACGAGAGGCCGTCGAAGAACGTCTTCGCGTCCGGGGCGGCATCGAGCGCGGCCGCCAGCTCGGGCGGGATCTCCAGCTCGCGCGGTGCGGTGTCGAGCGCAAGCGTGACCTGGACGGCGTCACCCGCCTTGAGGCCCGATTCTTCGCGGTGCTCCGAGTTGACCCCGAGCCACCACTCCCCGCCCATCGGCGCCACGGTGCTGCGATACGTGTACCCGTCGAGCGTGGCGACCACCGCCGGCCGCTTGCTCCCGCCGAGCGCCACGACGACGGCCTCCGGGACCTCGATGCCACACGCGGTCTTGCCGGTCTGGATGATGGTGGCGCGGAACGACTGGGTCATGGCGCTGGCCTCACTGCGGTGCCGACGGTCTCCAGCGCCGCCGCGAGCTCGGCTACGCGTGCGTCGGGGGACGCCTCGACGGACCAGGCGAAGAACACGAGGGTCGGGCCCGCGCGCTGGAGCACGAACCGCGCGTCCCGGGGGTATTGGACTGCGCCGGTGCCGCCACCGAGGTAGCGCAGGAACTCGCCGCCGACCCGGTCGGCCTCGCCGGCGCTCGGCAGCTCGTAGATCACCACATAGCCCGCGCCCGGGTCCTCCGGCAGCACGGCCTGGACGAGCATGCGCGGGACGCTGACCAGGTCGGGGCTCTCGCCGGGGCGATAGCCGGCGAGCGGGTCACGGACCTGGAAGGACGCTGTCTCGAGCGCCCGCACGACCAGCGACCGGGTCACCTCGGTGGCCTGGCCGGTTGGAGCGATCGTCGCATCGGCCACCCGGACGCCGACCCCGATGCCCATCACCCCGAGGACGAGGATCACGACCGCCACCAGCAGGCTGGCGATGGCGACCAGCGTGAACCAGGCGGGCGGGCCGCCACGGCGTTCGCCGGCGCGCGGCGAGGACGGCTCGGGCGCGGCGGTCATCCGGGGGGCCAGGCCATCGCCCGCCCGCCGAGCAGGTGGATGTGGAGGTGCGGGACCGACTGGCCAGCGTCCGGGCCGGTGTTGGCCACCAGCCGGAACCCGCCGTCAAGGCCGGCCTCGCGGGCGATCCGCGCTGCCGTCTCGAACAGCCGGCCGAGCAGCGCGCCGTGGGTCTCGGTCAGCTCGGCGGCCGACCCGACGTGGGCCACCGGCATGACCAGCACGTGGGTCGGGGCCTGGGGGTTGATGTCCCGGATCGCGAACACGAGGTCGTCCTCGTGCACCTTGTCCACGGGGATCTCCCCCGAGGCCATCCGGCAGAACAGGCAGTCAGCGGGCATGAGCCCCTCCGTTCGGCATCGATGCGGCAGTCGCCCCGGCCATGACCGGCAGTGGCGCCCGCAGCCCACGCGGGGCGGGATCGATCTCGAGGATCTCGCCCGTGACGCGCTCAGCGAGCTCGTCGTCGATCGCGCTCCTGCGCACGGTCAGGATCGCATTCTCGAGGTCCGCCGGGTCGCTGCTTCGGGCCGCCACCGCCACGAGCACGTGGTCCTCCCCGTGACCGGTCCACCGCCCGTCGGGCAGGCGGGTCTCGACGAGCACCCGGGTCGTGGTCCCGAGGCTGCGGCGCGCGGATGCGGTCTTCGTCTCGGCCCCGAGGGCGAGCAGCTCCGCGGCGCGCCGCTTCTTCGTGCGCTCCGGGACCTGGCCGGCCATCCGGGTCGCCGGGGTCCCGGGGCGGGGGCTATAGCGGAACACGTGGAGCCCGGCGGGCCCGAGATCGCGGACGAAGGCGACCGAGCGAGCAAAGGCGTCGTCGTCCTCGGTGGGGAAGCCGGCGATGACGTCGGCATGGACCGCGACCCCGGGGATGGCAGCACGGACCCGATCCACGATCCCCGCGTATTCGTCCGCGGTATAGCGGCGGCCCATCCGGCGCAGCACGCCATCGTCGCCGCTCTGGAGCGGCAGGTGGAGATGCGGCAGGGTGCGGGGCGCGCCGTCGACCCACGTGCGCAGCAGCTCGTCGTCCACGTGCTGGGGCTCGATGGAGCTGAGGCGGATCCGCTCGACCGCGGTCTCGTCGAGGATGCGCCGGACCAGCCCGGCGAGGGTCAGGGCGCTGGCCACGTGGGATCCGCGGGCGCCGCGCTCGGACCAGCCGCCGTCGTACGTGCCGATGTTGATCCCCGTGAGCACGATCTCACGGTGGCCGGCTGCAAGCGCGCGACCCACGTCGGCAAGGACGACCTCCGGCGTCAGGCTCCGCTCTGCCCCCCTGGCCCGCGGGATGATGCAGTAGGTGCAGTGGAACGAGCAGCCGTCCTGGACCTTGACGAAGGCCCGGGTCCGCTCCACCGATGCCCGGTCGTCGGCCGCCCCGTCCAGCGAGACGGCGACGACGGCCTCCACCCCGGACAGGGTGGGCAGGGCGGCATCGAGCGGGGCGTGGGGCGCGTCGTCTGCGTGATCGTCAACACGGAGGAGGGCCTCGAGCTCCGACAGGAACGCGGCCTTGTCCTCGTTGGGCACCAGGCGTGCGGTGGCATCGACGGATGTGAACATCTCCGGGTCCACCTGGACCGCACAGCCCGTCACGACGACATGGGCGTCCGGGTTCGCGCGCCGGGCACGGCGGACGGCACTCCGGGACTTCTCGTCGGCGGTGGCGGTCACCGTGCAGGTGTTGACGAGGAAGAGGTCTGCGCCCCGGGCCGGATCCACCAGCGGGATGCCGGCCTCGCGCAGCAGCCGGGAGGCCGCCTCCATCTCGGACTGGTTGACCTTGCAGCCGAGGTTGACGATCGCCGCCGAGCGCGGATGGGTGGGCTGGGTGGTGGCGGCCGCAGCGGGTGCCCGCCGCGCGACCGTGCCCGGGGTCACCACAGCGTCGGCTTCGTGGACATCAGGAAGGCGATCAGGCCAACCGCCGTGGTGATCCCGTAGGCGACGTATCGCTGGCGGCGGGCCTTCGCCCGCCATGCCTCCCGTTCCTGGTCGCTCTCGATCCGGTCACGACGGACCAGGCGCCGGAGGGTCGGACGCTGCACGGCGAACGCGACCACCGCGGTGACGCCGTACGTGGCGAGCGAGACCAGCAGCCACGGCTGCTCGAGCATCCGGGGGCCGAGCACCACGATCATCGCGCCGCCGGTCAGCGCCAGACCGGCCCCGATCACGATGGTCCCGTGCGCCTGGACCCACAGCAGGGACCGGACGAACCGCCCCGGGTCCGGCGCCTGGTAGCCAGGGCTGACCAGCCGGTTGCGGAGCGTGAAGGGCAGCAGGAGGCTGGGCACGAACAGCGCGATCGCGAGCGTGATGTGCGTCGCGAGGATGAACGGGAAGAGGCTGGACAGGTCAGGCATCAGCTGCTGGTCGTGGTGGCCCGGCGTCGGGATGGGTCCGCCGTGGGGTGGACGGATCGTAGCGCAGGAACGCGATCAGGCCCTGAGGCGGGCCTCCAGCGCCACCCAGTCGCCCTCGTCCCAGCGCCGGTCGATGACCAGGCCACGCGCCTCGAACGCCGCCACGACATCGGCCTCGCGGTTGGCGAAGATCCCCGACGCGAGGAGGACGCCACCCGGACGCAGATCCGCGACGAGCCCGTCGGCGAGCGTGACCAGCAGCGACGCGATCAGGTTCGCCAGGATCACGTCGAACGGGCCCTCGCCGGTCGGAGCGCTCCCTTCCCGGGCGCGGATCACGCGGGCCAGCCGGTTCCGGCGAGCGTTGGCCGCGGATGCCTCCACCGCGATCGGATCGACATCGACGGCCAGGACCCCGCGCGCGCCCAGCTTGGCCGCGGCGATCGAGAGGATCCCGGAGCCTGATCCCACGTCGAGCACGCGTGTCGGCCCGCCGTCGGCCGCGCCCCCCGTGAGCACCCCCCGGTCCGCGAGCCCCTCGAGCGCAGCGAGGCACAGCCGCGTCGTGGGATGGAGGCCTGTCCCGAACGCCATCCCCGGGTCCAGCGCCAGGACGACGTCGCCAGGCTGTCGTCGGTGGCGACGCCAGGTCGGCCGGATCACGATCCGGCGCCCGATTCGCAGCACCGGGAAGTGCGCCTTCCAGGCGTTTGCCCAGTCCGCCTCGTGGACGATCGTGGCGGAGAGGTCGCCGATCGGCCGCAGCCCGAACGCCTGCAGGTGCCCCAGGTCCCGCTCGACGCGGGCGACGGCATCGCGAATGGCTCCGAGATCGAGCAGCGGCAGGTGGGCGCGCACCAGGGCTGGCCGGGCGAGGTCCACGCGAGCCGCGAGCCCCTCCTCCACCAGCTCGAACGCCGGCTCCACGCTGGTGCCGCCGGGCGCGGCCCGGGACAGGATCTCCGACACGGCCTCGACCGCTTCGTGGTCCGCCGCCACCGAGAGCTCCAGCCAGGCGCCGGGCGTGGCGGCCGCCGCATCGAGGTCCAGTCCGTCGACCGCTCCGGCGCCGGCGAGCGGCGAAGAAGGCTCGGGGGCTCCCCCGCCCACTACAGGCCCAGCTTCTCGCGCAGCCCGGGCCCAGAGACCGTCTCGCCCGCTTCCTTCGCGTAGGCCTCCAGCAGCTCGCGCTGCTTCTTCGACAGCTTCGAGGGCACGACCACGTTGGCGATCACGTGGAGGTCGCCCCGAACCGACTGCCGGCGCAGGTGCGGGACACCCTTGCCCCGGAGGCGGATCTCCGTCCCCGGCTGGGTACCGGGCTTGATCTCGACCTCGGCGTCCTCGCCGTCGACCATCGGCACGCTGAGCCGGGTCCCGAGGGCCGCCTGGGCGATCGAGAGGTCCGCCTCGTAGTAGAGCTCGGTCCCCTCGCGCGTGAGCGACGCGTGCGCGCGCGACGTGGACGGCGACGTACAGGCTGCCGGCCGGGCCGCCGCGCGGCCCGACCTCGCCCTCGTTGGTGAGGCGGATCTGGTGCCCCTCGTCGATCCCCGCCGGGATCGTCACGCGCAGGCTGCGGCGACGCTCCGTGCGGCCCTCGCCCCGGCAGGTCTCGCACGGGTTCTCCACGATCTTGCCCTCGCCCCGGCACCGAGGGCATGCCGTGACGTTGACCATCTGGCCCAGCATCGTCTGGCGGATCGACCGGATCTCGCCGCGTCCGTTGCACTGGGGGCATTGCAGCGGTTCGGCGTCCCCCTTCGCGCCCGAGCCGCCGCAGGTGTCACACCGGCCGAGAACCGGGAACTCGATCTCCTTCTCGACGCCGAGGACCGCCTCCTCGAACGAGATCCGGAGGTCGTAGCGCAGGTCGGAGCCCTGGGCCGGCCGGGCGCGTCGCGCCGAACCGGCCATCCCGCCGCCGAACACCGCGTCGAAGATGTCCGAGAAGCCGCCGAACCCCGCCGCGCCGCCGAACGGATCCGCGCCGGCCCCGCCACCGACTCCTGCCCGCCCGAACATGTCGTAGCTCTGGCGGCGCTGCGGGTCGGAGAGGACCTGGTACGCCTCGTTGATCTCCTTGAACCGCTGCTGCGCCTCGCCGTCCGCGTTCACGTCCGGGTGCCACTGCTGGGCGAGCTTGCGGAAGGCGCGCTTGATCTCGGCGTCGGACGCTGAGCGCTCGACGCCCAGCACCTCGTAGAAGTCGCGTTCGGCGGTCATGGGCGAGCGTGAGTCTATCGGCTATCCGGAGGCGCCGAGCGCGGCGAGCGTCGCTGCGCGCAGGAAGACGGCTTCCATCATCGGGGGCGTCAGGCGGCCGGTGAAGGTGTTCTGCTGGCTGGGGTGGTAGGTCCCGACGAGCGCGTACGGGCCGATGACCGCCTCCGCGCCGTGGGCGAACCGCGGCTTCGGGGCGGGCACGACGAGCCCCAGGCCCGCGAGCGACCGGAGCGTCGCGTCCCAGCGCGATGGCGCCCAGCGGGACGATCACCCGCAGGTCCGTGAGGAGTTCGATCTCGCGCACGAGGTAGGGCCGGCAGGCCGCCTGCTCAGCGGGGGTCGGCTTGTTGGCCGGTGGGGCGCACCGGACGGCGGCGACGACACGGACGCCTCGGAGCTCGAGGCCGTCGTCCGCGCGCCGGCTCGCGGGACGGTCCGCGAGCCCGACGGCGTGGAGGGCGCGCCACAGGAAGTCGCCGGAGGCGTCGCCGGTGAACACGCGCCCGGTGCGATTGCCGCCGTGGGCAGCCGGCGCCAGGCCCACCAGCAGGATCCGTGCCCGCGGGTCGCCGTAGCCGGGAACCGGGCGTCCCCAGTAGGTCTCGTCGCGGAAGCGGGCGACCTTGACCGTGGCCTGCGCCTCGCGCCAGGCGACGAGCCGCGGGCAGGCGGAGCAGGTCGCGATCGACGCGTCGAGGGCGGGCAGGTCGCTCGCGGCGCGAGCGGCGCCGACGGGGTCCGTGATGGGCACGGATCGATCGTAGCGGCCTCGGCCACCTGGAGCACCCGCCACCATGGAGCAGCTAGGCCGACGGCGACTCGGGATCTGTCCCCGGCACGCCCACCGGCGTCGCCGTCGCCGCGATCGCCGCCGCGGATGCCGCGTTGGCAGCGGCCACGGCTCGACGCCCCGCCGGCAGCCCCAGCGCGAGCCCGATGACCACGAACATCAGGATGCCGGCGCCCACCAGGATCGTCTCGATCCGCACCGCGTCCGCCAGCGGCCCGAAGACCAGCATCCCGATCGGCATCGCAAGCGCCATCACGATCCCGACGAAGCCGAACACCCGACCCTGGCGCTCCGGCTCGACGGTCTCCTGGAGCAGGGTCATCGACGGCGTCGAGAAGAACGGGACCGCGACCCCGACCAGCAGCATGATCGCGAAGAAGACCCACAGGTTCGGCGCGAGCCCCAGCCCGATCGACAGCACACCGAAGACCAGCGACGACCCCGCGATCAGGGCGATGCGGTTCCAGCCACCGGCCAGCGTCGCCACGAGGATCCCGCCGCCCACCATGCCGACACTGAACGCCATCTCGAGGATCGCGAGGTTGACCACGTTCCCCTGCTCGTCCGACGGGAAGGAACGGACCACCATGAGCGGGGTGAGGTTCGAGGGCGCGACCGCGAGCACGAACACGATCGCGTACACGATCAGCAGCCAGCGCACGAAGCCGTGGCCGGCGACGTAGCGCACGCCCTCGACCAGGTCGTCGAGGTAGCCCGTCGCCGCCTCGGCCGCGGTGCGAACCGCCTTGACCGGGATCGTCGCGAGCAGAGCAATCCCCGTCACCGCAGTCACGATGTCGATGGCGAAGATCGGCAGCAGCGCCAGCGGCGAGCCGTCGGAGTCGGCCGCTGCCCAGGCGTAGATCCCGCCGGCGACGGCCGGACCGATGAGCGCGAGCGCGGACTGCGACGAGCCGAGAAATCCGTTGACGCGCATCAGCTGGCTGGCGGGCGTGATCTGCGGGATCAGCGATGAGACCGCCGGCGTCTGGACCCCGGCCCCTGCTGAGCGAGCAGCGAGCGTCGCGAAGATGACCCAGGGCTCCGCGTAGCCCGCGAGCAGGATCAGCGCCAGGGCGAGCGTGGACAGGGCGATCGCGGCGTCGGCGCCCATGATCAGCCACTTGCGGTTGGTTCTGTCCGCCCATACGCCGGCAAACACCGAGACCACGGCCTGGGGCAGAAAGCCGAACACGGCCGCGAGCGTCATGATCACGCCGGACTGGAACGCGATCGCCAGGTACCAGAACACGGCGTACTGGACGAGCATCGACCCGAACAGGCTGACCGTCTGGCCACCGATGAAGGTCACGACGTGACGCCGCCAGTGGGGGTTCGGAGCGGGCTCGGCGGTCATCAGCCCGGCTACTTGAGCAGCATCCGGTCGAGGCGTCGCGCGACGACGGCCAGCCCCGCCAGGCCCATCGCGCCGAGGTAGGCCACGTGCCACAGGATCGACAGGTCCACGGTGCCCATGATCAGCGACCGGATCATGTCCACGCCGTGCCACAACGGGGTGAGCATCACCACGCCCTGCAGCGCTTCGGGGTACGCGGTGATCGGGAAGAACGTGCCCGAGAACAGGAACAGCGGCAGGACGACCAGGTTCACCAGGTCGAAGTCCTGCCAGCTGCGCATGAACGTGGTCGCGGCCATGCCGACGGCCGAGAACGCGAAGGCGAGCAGGGTTGCGGCAGGGATCGCAAGGAGCGCCCACGGCGATCGAACGAGCCCCAGCACGAAGACGACCACGAGGAACCCGACCGCGTACATGGTCGCGCGGATGACCGCCCACCCGATCTCGCCCAGGGCGACATCGCCCGGCGCCAGCGGGGTGGCCAGGATCGCGTCGTAGGTCTTCTGGTAGTTGAGCTTGAAGAACACGTTGAACGTGGACTCGGCGATGGCCCCGTTCATCGAGGCCGAGGCGAGCAGCGCCGGTGCCACGAACAGGGCGTACGGGATCAGCTCGCCACCGGGCCCCGGCACATCGCCCACCAGCCCGCCGATCCCGAGGCCGATGGCGAGCAGGTAGAACAGCGGCTCGAAGAACCCGGCCAGGATCACCAGCCAGCCCGAGCGGAAGAGCAGGAAGTTGCGCTCGATGATGAGGAGGGCGCGCCGTCCGCCGATCGCGAGCGGCAGCACGCGTCCGGCGGCAAGCAGCGCGCTCATCGCTCCAGCCTCCGCCGGAACATCACGAAGGTCGCTACGGTGCCGCCGATGGCGCCTGTCGCGAGGATCCCCAGGTGCGCGAGGTGGAGCAGCGGGTTGTCCATCACCGTGCCCAGCGCGACCGCGCGGGCAAGGTCCACGCCGTGCCAGAGGGGCAGCACCCAGGCCACCGGCTGCAGGAGGTCCGGCAGCTGCGTGATCGGGAAGAACGTGCCCGAGAACAGGAACAGCGGCGTGATCCCGAAGCGCCAGATCGAGTTGAAGGCGGTGGTGTCACGCTGCGTCGTCATGTAGGCGGCGATCGGTCCCGCGAACGCGAGGCCGGTCAGGGTCCCGACGGGCACGGCGAGGATCACCCCGGGCGTCGCCGCGGCCCCCAGCAGCACCACCATGAGCACGAAGATCACCGCGACCAGCGCCGCCCGGGTGGCGATCCAGGCGACCTGCCCGAAGGCGATCGCGTACGGGGACAGGGGTGCGGCATACATGGCGTGGTAGCGGCGCGACCAGTGGAAGCCGTCCATGACCGGGAAGGTCGCCGCGAACACGGAGCCCTGCATGACCGTGGACACGAGCAGGGCCGGGGCGAGGAACTGGAGATAGGGCACGCCCCCGAGCGCGCCCGTGCCGCCGCGATCGACGAACGATCCGAGACCCATCCCCATCGCAACCAGGAACAGGACCGGCTGGGCGAAGTTGGCGAAGATGGAGCCGCGCCAGGTGCGGACGTACAGGAGCAGCTGGTGCTCGTACGAGGCGACCAGCGCCTGGCGGGTCGTGGTGGTCGGCATGCCGCTGCCCGCGATCGGCGCGTCCAGGACGGCCATCAGTCGACCAGCGTCCGGCCGGTCAGCCGCAGGAACACGTCCTCGAGCGAGCTGCGCCGGACGAGGACGGCCTGGGGAGCGAGACCGCGCTCCGCGGCGGCGGCGGCCACCGCGTCCCCGTTGTCCGAGTAGACGAGGATGCGGTCGGGCAGCTGCTCGACTCGCTCGCCGAGGCCCTCGAGCTGGTGGTCCAGGGTCTCCTGGACCCCGACCGGGAACCGGAGCTCGGTGACCTCCCGCGTCGCGTAGCGATCGATCAGGTCGCGCGGCGAACCTTCGGCGGCGATCCGCCCCTTGTCCATGACCACGAGGCGGTCGCACAGCTGCTCGGCCTCGTCCATGTAGTGGGTCGTGATGACCAGGGTCACGCCGCGCTGCTTGAGCCGGTACAGGCGCTCCCACAGCAGGTGCCTGGCCTGGGGATCGAGGCCGGTCGTGGGTTCATCGAGCAGGAGGATGGACGGCTCGTTGATCAGGGCCCGGGCGATGGTCAGCCGGCGCTTCATGCCACCCGACAGGGGCTCGACCTTGTCGGTCGCGCGCTCGGACAGCTGGGCGAAGTCGAGGAGGTCGTCCGCGCGCGCCCGCGACTCCGCTCGCGTCAGCCCGAAGTAGCGGCCGTAGATCACCAGGTTATCGCGGACCGAGAGCTCCGTGTCGAGGGTGTCCTGCTGGGGCACCACCCCCAGCCGCGCGCGGATCTCGGGCCCGTGGGTGGCCGGGTCCAGGCCGAGGATCGTCAGGGTCCCGTCGCTCACGGGGGACACGCATCCGATCATCCGCATCGCGCTCGTCTTGCCGGCGCCGTTGGGGCCCAGGAAGCCGAAGCTCTCCCCGCGAGCGACGTCGAAGTCGATACCGTCGACGGCGGTGAGCGAGGCGAACCGCTTGGTCAGGTTCCGGGCATGGATCAGCGGTTCGGGCGTGATGGTCGGATCGGGCATGGGTGAGGCATGGTACCGCCGCGCCCGCTTCAGGAGCTGTCAGGAAAGCCCGACCTGACCTCCGCGATCGGCACCGTGGCGACACCGAGGTCGGCCGCCGCCTGGAGCTGTGCACGGTCGGCGCTGATCAGCACGGCACGCGAACGCCGGGCAGTCTCGACGTACGCGGCATCCGGCACCCGGATGCCATGGTCCAGCGCAAGCTCGAACGCGGTGATGGCGAACCCGTGCGGGTCACCCTCCAGGATCGACACCTTGGCCAGCCCGGCGAGCACGTCAGCGGCGGTGACACGGTCGATCCTTCCCGTCCGCAGCCCGATCACGAGCGCCGCGCAGACCTCGAGCAGGAAGTTCGGCGGGCCTTCGACATCGAGCTGACCTGACGCGATCGCCGCCGCGACATGGTCGGCTCCCTCGCGGTCAGCCTCATCCTCGAACGCCCAGCGGAGGACGACGCTCGCATCGATGACGGCTGCGCTCATTCCGCGGACTCCTTGCGCTCGGGGATGAACTGGAGCAGGCGGGCGCCGAACTCGTCACGGACCTGGTTGAGGATGGCGTCAACGGTGTCGTGCGGACCGGTCGGCGGCTTGGTGCGCTTTCTCGCCTCCGCCAGCTGCTCGAACCCTTCCCGTCGACGCTCCAGCATGCGCTCGTAGCTGTCCGGCCAGTGGTCCCGGTTCCAGCGCCGGACGTAGGCCTCGCGTGACTCCTGATCGGCGGCGTATGGCGCAGCCGCCTCGCGGACGGCGTGCGATCCCGACGCGGCAGCCGCCGGCTCCAGGGCGGACGTCGGGATTCGCACGGCCCCGCCGACCTTCACGCTGGGCAGCGATCCGTCCGCGATCCGCCGCCGTACCGTCCGCAGGCTGATCCCCAGGCGCTCGGCCGCTTCCTTGGCCGACAGGTAGCGCGTTGCATCCATCGCCGCTAGGATAAAGGGGGCGCCAGAACATGTCAAGCAGTGTCATGCGGTGCCACTCGCGCCAGCGTCACCCGCGTGGACGATGTGGGTGAACTGGCGCCACAGCAGCGTCACGAGGATCGCCGATCCCGCGAACCCGAACCAGAACGGCGCGGTGATCCCGTACCCGCGCGCGAGCAGCCCTCCGATCGGCGTCCCGACCACGATCCCCAGCATCACCCCCACGTGGTAGACGCCCGTCACGCGCCCCAGCAGCGCATCGGGTACCGCGCGCTGGCGGACCGCCGTCGCCGTCGTGCCCCACACGAACGCATGGGTACCGAACACCACGAACGTGACCAGCGCCACCGCGGGCTGTGTCGTCAGCGCAAGCGTCAGGTGGGTGAAGGTCTCGATCAGCAGCCCCACGCGCATGATGTCCGCGAGCGCGAACCGGCGCTCCAGGCGCCCGTACATGACCGTCCCGATGATCCCGCCGATCGCCATCGCGGTCGTGATCAGGCCGAACCCGACCTCGTCCATCGCCAGCCGCTCGGTTGCGTACAGCACCAGCACGCCCCAGGCCGCGCCGTAGGTGACGTTGAACGCGACGATCGTGATCAGCAGCGTGCGCATCGGCGGGTGCGCCATCAGCCACCGGATGCCCTCCGCCGTGTCCGAGCGCCATCCGCGGGAGATGGGGCGACCGGCGCGTTCGCCCTGCGAGTACTGCAGCCGGCTCACGATCACAGCGCCCAGGAGGAAGCAGGCCGCGTCGGCGGCGAATGGCAGCGCCATCCCGACCGCGAACACGAATGCCCCGATCGGCGGCGCCAGGAGCTGGTTGGTCACCAGCACCGATCCCGTCAGGCGCGCGTTGGCGATGCCGAGGTCCTGGCGGCGGACGAGGCGCGGCAGGATGCTCGCGCTGCCCACGTCGGCGAAGGTCTCCGCGGTGCCGAGCACGAACAGCGCCCCCAGGACCACGGCGATGTTGACGACCCCGGTCGTGATCGTGACCGCGAGCAGCGCCAGGACGACGGCCCGGACCAGGTTGACCGCCGCGATCACCCGCCGCCGGTCGAACCGGTCGGCCACCAGGCCGGCAGCGAAGCCGAACAGCAGCACCGGGACGTTCTGGGCGAGCAGGGCCATCGACACCAGCAGCGGGTCCCGGCTCTGCGACGCGACGAGCAGCGGCCCGGCGGCCAGCGCGATGCCGTCACCGGTGTTGGTGATCAGGGACGCGAGCAGCAGCCGGCGGAAGCCGGGGCCGAGGCGGGCAGGTGCGATCGCCTCGGCGATGGCGGTCACGGGGTTGGGCACCGGCGCAGGATACGACGTGCCGAGTCGCGTGGGACTGGGATCCGCGACCATCGAACTGGCGCTCGCCGCACGCCCACGCTCGGGGCGGTGACGAGCTCTGCGTGGTGGTCGGCCCGGCCAGTCGGTGGTGACTTGCCGGAAATGCGGGGTGCCGCGGCTGGGCCGGAGACCGCGCAACCGCCTATCGGCACGCGAGACCCGTGCCGGAGCTAGCTCTCCAGGGCTGCCACCGACTCCACCGCCGCGCGCGCATCCCCCTCGACACCCAGCTTGGCGACGATCCGCATCTTGCCCAGCATCTGCACCATGGGTGGTCCCATGTGGCCGGCCACCACCACCTGCACGCCGTGGTCGTGGAGGAACCGGGCGACGCGGGCGTGGTGACCGCCCTCGGTACCGATGTCGTGGAGCGCGTCCCACGCGACGTCGTGCTCCTCCCAGCTGACGATCCTCCCGCCCGCCAGCCTCGCAACCGCCAGGCGCGACGCCCGCCCCCATCGCGGGTCCACGTCGCCTCCGGGGCCCACCGGCACGCACACGATCATCGACCGGCCTCCATCGGGACCGTCCCCTCGTGCAGGGTGACGATGCCGCCGGTCATTCCCTGCCAGGTCACGTCGACCAGCCCGGCCTCGCCCATGATCTCCGCGATCCGTTCGGGCCCCGGATAGGCCTGCACGCTCCTGACCAGGTACCCGTATGCGGCGCCGTGCCCCGCGACCTTCCCGATCAGGGGCACGACCCGGTCGAACCACCAGCGCATGAACCGGGCCAGGCGCGACTTCGGACGCGCGATCTCCAGGCACAGCACCTTGCCCCCCGGCCGGACCGAGCGGGCCATCTCCGCGAACCCGCGCCGGTAGTCGGGCAGGTTGCGCATCCCGAACGCGATCGTGGCGGCGTCGAACGTGCCGTCCTCGGTCGGCAGGGCGAGCGCGTCCCCCACCACGTAGCTGAGACCGGGCCGACTCGCGTATCGCTCCTGGGCCACGGCCGTCATCCCGGGCGACAGGTCCACGCCCAGCACCCGCCCGAACGGCTGGGCCTGCGCGTGAAGGTCGGCTGCGACCTTGCCCGTCCCGGAGGCGACATCGAGCGCGGCGCCACCGGGCCGGAGTCCCGCCCTCGCAACGAGGCGTCGCCGCCAGCGAGGCTCCTGGAACGCGGAGATCAGCAGGTTCATCAGGTCGTACCGGCGTGCGATCCGGTCGAACATGACCTGGACCTCGGGCGGCGCGGCGGCATTGCCGGCACCGGTGGAGGCACCGGTGGGCGTGTGGTCGGGCGGCAGGCTGGCGGTCACTCAGAAGGCTCCAGGCAGGCTCGGATGGCGGCGGCCATGATGCCCGGCTGCGTGATGGGCGCGGGATGCGTGAGGCCTTCGAGGGTATCGCGGCGAGCGCCCGGGATCCGCGCGGCGAGGGCATCGGCGATCGGGGCGTAGAACGGCTCCGACGCGCCGCCGGTCAGGATCGCGACGGGGCACGCAATCCGGCCAAGGCCGTCGGGGTCCAGGCCGGTCAGGCCCGCGTCGGCCAGGGCGCCGTCGCCTTCCTCCTCGAGGAACAGCCGACCCCGCGCGGGGAGCCGGTCCCAGGCCGCGTCACCTGCGACCGCGCGCAGGAACGTCTCCGCCGCGCCGGCCGGGCCACGTTCGGCGTGGGCGCGCGCGGTCTCGGCGGCGAGGCCCTGGAACCAGGCGAGGGTCTCGGGGTCGGCGGCAGGACCATACGGCGGCTCGTACGCGACGACGGCGCGCACCCTGTCCGGAAGCCGCGCCGCGAGCTCGAGCGCGAGCGCTCCCCCGAAGCTCATGCCCGCGACGTCGACACGATCGATGGCCCGGGCGTCGAGGTAGGCGCGGACGTCGTCGACATGGGTGGCGACGTCGAGTGGGCGAGGGGCCGACAGGCGGCTCGAGCCGCTGCCGCGCCGGTCAAGGGCGTGGACCGTGATGTCCCCGGGCTCCGAGAGTGCCTGCGCCAGTCGATCCAGCTGCTTCGCCGTGCTGAGCGTCCCGTGCAGCAGGAGCACGTGCCGCGATCCGGTACCCGTGACGCGCCAGCCGATCGCATCGCCGCCGGGCCTGGCCAGCTGGCCGGCGGGCTCCCCGGCGAGCAGCGCGCGGACGGCCCCCCGGCGAAGCTTGCCGCCGGCGGTCCGGGGCAGCACGTCGAGACGGATCCAGGCTGCCGGGACCTTGAACCCGGCCAGCGACGTGCGGGCGTGGGCGGCGAGCGCCTCGTCCCCGGGGTCCGGGGAGCCGGGGCGGAGCACGATCGCCGCGACCGGGACCTGGCCCAGCTCCGCATCGGGCCGGGCGACCACGGCCGCGTCGACGATGGCCAGGTGCTCGAGGATGACGGCCTCGACCTCGGCCGGCGCGATGTTCTCCCCGCCGCGGACGATCCGGTCGAGGCGCCGGTCCACGACGAACAGGCGGCCGTCGCCGTCGAGCCGGCCGAGGTCGCCGGTGCGGATTGGGTCATCAGGCGCCGCGGGCGCCGCGGGCGCCGGCCCGTCGCCCAGGTAGCCGGAGCAGCGGGCGGTGGACTGCAGGACGATCTCCCCGACACCGTCCGGCCCCTCGTCCGCGATGGCGAGGTGGACACCGGGCAGCGGTCGCCCGGCGGAACCCGGGTGATCCCAGGCCTCCTCCGGGTCGAGCGCAGTGGCGCCGGACGCGGCCTCCGAGAGCCCGTAGGTGGGCACGATCGGCCAGCCCGCGCCGAGCGCCGTGGTCACGAGCGCAGGCGGGATCGGGCCGCCGCCGAGGAGCACCGCCCGGAGCGTGCGCGGAGGCGGGCCGGGGGCGATGTCGAGGAGGCGGGCGAGCTGGGCGGGCACGAGCGACACGTGACTGGGAGCCGGCTCGGACCCCAGGGCGCGGAGCAGGGCGGCCGGGTCGCCGCGGGGCACGATCCGGATCGGGACTCCGTCGCGGAGCGCCCGCCACAGGATCCCGAGGCCGGCGACGTGTGCCAGCTCGAGGGCCAGCACCCAGCCCGTGGCCGGTGGCAGCACGGTCATCCAGGAGTCGGCGCTCGCGGCCATCGCCCGGTGCGAGAGCACCACGCCCCGCGGCGCGCCGGTGGTCCCCGACGTCCCGACCACCACCGCGGGGCCCTCGGGATCACGCCCGGCTGCCCCAGGCGTCGTGGCCCCGGACGCATCCCTGCCCGCGAGGTCGACCGCGCGCAGGACGAGCGCCGGGTCGAGCGACCTCGTCGCAGCGGCCAGCTCGCGAGCGGTGAGGCCCGACGGCACGGGCGCCGCCACCGCCCCCGCACGCAGGACACCGAGGATCGCGGCGACGGCATCAACCGACGCCTCGCCCGGCAGGGCCACGCGCTCGCCCGAGCCCACGCCCCCCACCGACACCAGGGTCGCGGCCGCGGATGCCCGGCGGTCGAGCTCGCGCCACGTCAGCTCGTCGCTGCCGTCCACGATCGCCGGCGAATTGCCGGCGTCGCGAGCGATGGCCGCCAGACGCTCGTCAGCGAACCACGCCGTCACTCGTCGTCCACGCCGTAGCGATCCAGGGCCGCCTCGTCCACCGTCACCCCCAGGCCCCCGCAGCCCGGATCGAACGGCGCCTGCATGCGCCCGGCGGTCACGGCCAATGGCGCGAGGATGAGGTCGTCCTCGAGCAGGTCCGCCGTGGCAAGGCCGTGGTCGCGCTCGATCGCCGGCCACCCGGGCACATCCGGAAGGACCGAGGCACATGCGAGCGCCACCGCCAGGCCCACCCCCGTCTCGAACATCGAGCTCACCACGACCGGCACGTCCAGCTCCGCCGCCAGCGAGGCGATCTCCGCCACCGGCACCGGCCCTCCGACCCGTGCCGGCTTGACGACCAGGATGTCGGCCGCGCCGGCCGCAAGCACGGCCCTGGCCCCTTCGACCGAGTCGACCGCCTCGTCCGCCGCGACCGGGACCCCCGTCCGCCCGCGCAGTGCCGCGGCGCCGGCGAGATCCTTCGGCGGGAGGGGCTGCTCCACGTAGGCCAGGTCGAAGCCGGCCAGCGCCCGCAGCCGCTCGACCGCTGCCTCGAGCTTCCAGGTGCCGTTCATGTCCAGCCGGATCGCGGCCTGGTCCCCGGCCGCGGCCCGCACGGCCGCCACCCGCGCCACCAGGGTCGCGGTCGTGTCGCCGGGCGCGGCCTTGATCTTGAGGGTGCGAAAGCCGGCGTCCACCGCCGCTGCGGCGGCCGCCGCAGCCGCCTCGACGTTGGTCGCGGCGAGGACCGCGTTGACGCCGACGCTGGGAGGCCGGGCAGCGGTCGCCTGGGGACCCTGCGCGAGGACGTCCAGCCGCGCCCCGTCGAATGCCGCCCGGAACGCCTGGCCGGCTCCTCCGGCCCGCGAGACGAGCGCCGGTGAGGGAGCAAGGCCCACCGCCGCCAGGTCACCGAGGAGCGCCTCGAGCACCGGGATGTCGGCCTCGTCCTCGAGCACCGCCTCCCCCCAGCCCGCACGCCCCTCGTCATCGGCGATGCGCACCAGCCACGATTCGCGCGTCGTCCAGGACCCGGCGGCGGTCGCGAACGGGACGCGGAACGGGACCCGCACCCGGTGGAAGCGGACCGTGCCCATCAGGACCCGAGCCCCGCCGGAACCCAGCCCGCCAGCGCCAGACCCAGCCCGAACAGCAACCCGAACGCCAGCGACAGCTTCGCCGTCCCGGCCAGCACCAGGTTGAGCTCCCGGGGCTCGGTGAATCCCCGCACCCTCGCCAGCAGCGAGGAGGTCATCGGCAGGGTCAGGATCGGCAGCAGCACGAACGGGGTCAGCGGCGCCTCGCCCCCCGACGGCGTCCAGCCGCCGAGGAACGCGAGGAACAGCATCGCGGGCACGAAGTACGCGACGCCGAGCAGCGCCCCGAACTCCGCCTGGGTGCGCCGCTTCCCGATGACCACCGCCAGGGTCCGCTTGCCGGCCGCGGTGTCGGTCGGGATGTCGCGCAGGTTGTTGACGACGAGGATCGCGGTGATCAGCGCACCCGGCGGCACCGAGACCACCAGGAACAGGCCGTCGAACCGGAGTGCCTGGAGGTACGCGCTGCCGGCCACCGCCACCAGGCCGAAGAAGATGAACACGAACAGCTCGCCCAGCGCCCGGTAGCCATACGGGAACGGGCCACCCGTGTACGCGAGCGCGGCGACCACCGCCAGCACACCCAGCGCGAGCAGCACCGCGCCGCCCACCCAGACGAGATACAGCCCGACGACGCCCGCCAGCGCGATCGTGATCCCGATCGCCACCTCGAGCTGTCGCTCGGTCACCAGCCCGGCGGCGGCGACGCGCACGGGGCCCGCCCGGTCGGGCGTGTCGGCGCCCCGCCGGTGGTCGGACAGGTCGTTGGCGAAGTTCGCGAGCACCTGGAGGAGCAGCGCGACCAGCACGCACGCGATCGCCGTGTCGGGACGGAACGGAGCCCCGGTGGCCAGGCCGGCGCCGAGGCCCACGACCACACCGGCGACCGCGGCGGGCAGCGTCCGCGGGCGGGCGGCATGCACCCAGATCGAAGCGGCGGACGGCCGCGATCCGAGGACGGCGGGGGGCACGGGGTCGGCGTTCACGGGCGGCGCGGGTACTTGCGGTAGTCCGGCTTGCGCTTCTCGAGGAACGCCGTCGAGCCCTCGTGCGCCTCGTCGGTCGTGTAGTAGAGGCCCGTGGTGTTGCCCGCGAACTCCTGGAGCCCGGCCAGGCCGTCGGTGGCGACCAGGAACGCCGACTTGAGGAACCGGATCGCGGTCGGGCTCATGTCCAGGATCTCGTCGGCCCACGCCACGCCCTCGGCCTCGAGATCGGGGAGCGGCACGACCCTGTTCACGAGGTTCATGGCCAGCGCCTCCTCCGCGGTGTACTGGCGGCACAGGAACCAGATCTCCTTGGCCCGCTTGTCGCCGACCAGCCGCGCGAGCAGGCCTACCCCGAACCCGGCGTCGAAGCTGCCGACCCGCGGTCCGACCTGGCCGAAGATCGCGTTGTCGGACGCGATCGACATGTCGCACACGATGTGGAGGACATGCCCGCCGCCGATGGCGTAGCCGTTGACGAGCGCGATCACCGGGATCGGCAGACTCCGGATCTGGCGCTGGAGGTCGAGCACGTTGAGCCGGGCGATGCCGTCCGTGTCGAGGTACCCGCCGTCATGGCTCTTGTACGTCTGGTCGCCGCCGCTGCAGAACGCCTTGTCGCCCTCGCCAGTGAGCAGGACGCAGCCGACCGAGGCGTCGTCCCGGATCCGGGCGAAGGCGTCGATCAGCTCGCGCACGGTCTGCGGCCGGAACGCGTTGCGGACCTCGGGGCGGTTGATGGTGACCTTGGCGATGCCGGTGCCGGAGTGCTCGTACCGGATGTCGCGGTACTCGACGACGGGGGTCCAGGTGATGGGCGTGGTCATGCGGCGGGGTCCTCCGGGGCGAAGTCGAGCACGAGACGGCGGAAGGCGTCGGGCGATTCGAGGTGCGGGGTGTGGCCGGTGGCGTCGAGGATCTCGAGGCGGGCGCCGGGGATCCCGTTCGCGACCTCCTCCGCGCGGGGGCGGCCGACGGCGTCGAGGGCACCGGCGATGACGAGGGTGGGCGCCGTCACCTCGCCCAGCCGGTCGTGGAGCGGCTCCATGGACCCCTGGCCGGCGGCCCGGAGACTGGCTGCGAGCCCCGCAGCGTTCGAGGCCAGGCGGATCGCTCGCTGCCGGGCGAGGAGCTGCGGATTGGCGGCGGCGTGGCTGGCGAAGACCGGGCTGCGCTCCCACGCGGAGATGAAGCCGGCGATGCCGTCGCGCTCGAGGCGGTCGGCAAGCGCCGCGTCCGCCGCGCGGCGGGCGGCTCGATCACCGGGGTCCGCGATGCCGGCCGACGGGCTCTCGAGCACGAGGCGCCCGACGGATGCCGGGTGCTCGATGGCGAGTCGCAGCGCGATCCGGGCCCCGAGGGAGTAGCCGAGGACGATCGCCGGGGCCGCGCCCAGCTCGGCGAGGAGCGTGGCGAGGGCGTCCGCGGTGGCCTCGACCGTCATGCCGTCGAGGGCGCTGGTCTCCGGAGTCCCGCCGTGTCCCGGGAGATCCGGGGCGATCACGCGATGCCGGTCCGCGAACGAGTCGAAGTGCTCCTCCCAGGACGCCGCCGACCCGGTGAAGCCGTGGAGGAGCACCAGCGGCTGGCCCGCTCCACCCTCGGTGACGGACCATCCGGTTGCCGGGGGTCTCCGGACCGTCGTCACGGGAGGATTCCCAGCCCAGCGAGGGCGTCCGCGGCGACGGCGGCGACCTCGCGGTGGAGCTCGAGGTTCCGCGCCCGGTCCGTTCGCAGCTCCAGGACCTGGATCCCCGGCCGCCCGATGGACTCGCGGATCGCGGGGGCGAGGTCGCCCGGCTCCAGGACCCGGTGCTCGCCGCCGAGCGCCTCGACCGCCGGCCCGACATCGATCCCGTGCGGGGTCCCGAACAGCTCCTCGTAGTGCTCCGGCAGACCCGAGCCCTCCACCGGCACCCCGGGCCGGGCCTGGGGCAGGAACGAGAAGATCCCGCCCCCGTCGTTGTTCACGAGCAGGATCGTGGCCGACAGGTCGTGGAGCCGCGCCGCGACGAGGGCGTTGAGGTCGTGGAGGAACGCGATGTCGCCCACGACCGCGGCGACCGGCCCCTCCGCCACCGCGGCCGATCCGAGCGCCGTGGACACCACGCCGTCGATGCCGTTCGCGCCACGGTTGGACCGGACGGTGATGGCACGGTCGGTCGACGGCAGCCAGGCGTCGAGATCGCGGACCGGCATCGAGCTCGCTGCCCAGAGCGTCGCGCCGTCCGGGAGCGCATCGGCCAGCGCGGGCCAGGGGGCACCCTCGAACGGTTCGCCAAGCTCCGACAGCCAGCCGTCCATCGCCGCCGACACCGCGTCGTCGGCGGCGCGCCAGGCCCGGGCCCACGCAGGATCCGTCCCGGGTGGCTGACGCGCGAGCTGCAGGGTCAGGGCCTCGACGGTCGCCGCCGCATCCGCGTGGACGAACGTGGCCGGGATCAGTGCCGCCTCGCGCCAGCCTGCGTCCCCATCGAGCACGATCAGTCCCGGGCGCGTCCGCGCGAGCACCTCCAGGATCGGCTTGGACGTGGGCATGGCGCCGGTCCGGATCACCAGGTCCGGAGCGAGCCCGTCCATCCACGGGCCACGGCGGCAGAGCTGGTCCGCCCTGGCGATGACCATCGATCGGTCGTGGGGGCCGGTCCGCAGCCCGGACAGCGGGTCGGCGAGGATCGGGAAGCCGGTCACCCGCGCCAGCGAGACCAGGGCCGCGGGAAGGACCGGGTCGTCGTCCGGACCGGCGACGATCAGGCCCCGCCGTGCCCCCGCGAGGCGAGCCACCAGCGCGTCCAGCGAAGCGCCGTCCAGCGTCCGTCGGCCGGGAACCACGGTTACAAACGGGTACGCCGGCTCCAGGCGATCACGGGACAGAGACGCGTCCGGGAGCAGCGGTTCCCGGAACGGCACGTTCACATGCACCGGTCCCGCCGGACCCTCGGCGGCCACGGCCACCGCCCGGCCCGCAACCCAGCGCCAGTGGGCCAGCGTCGCGTCCGCCCCATCGAGCAGCGGCAGCTCCGCGAACCACTTGGCCGCCCGGCCGTAGAGATGGACCTGGTCGATCGTCTGCGGCGCGCCGCGGTCACGCAGCTCGGGCGGCCGGTCCGCGGTGAGCACCACCATCGGCACCCGGGACAGCTGCGCCTCCACGACCGCCGGCGCGAACTCGACGGCGGCCGTGCCCGACGTGGACAGGAGCGCCACGGGCCGCCTCGAGGTCCGGGCCATGCCCAGCGCGAAGAAGGCCGCCGCCCGCTCGTCGTACAGCACCCGGACCCGGAGCCCCGGCGCCGTCCGCAGGGCCAGCGCCATCGGGGTCGAGCGCGAGCCCGGGCACACCACCGCGTCGCGGACGCCGGCCGCCACCAGCTCATCGGTGAAGGCCAGCAGCCCGTCCGCTCGCGTCATCGCTCGTCCCCGGGAATGCCCAGCGAGCTGATCACCGCTCGCAGCTTGATCCGGGACTCCTCCCACTCGAGGTCAGGATCCGAATCCGCGACGATCCCGCAACCGGCGAACAGCGTGGCTCGCGTCCGGTCCACGATCCCGCACCGGAGGGCGACGCACAGCTCGCCATCGCCATCGGCCCCGAGCCAGCCGACGGGGCCCGCGTACCACCCGCGGTCGAAGCCCTCGTGCTCATCGAGCAGGGCAAGCGCCACCTCACGTGGCTCGCCGCCGACCGCGGGCGTCGGGTGGAGCCGCTCACCGAGCGCGAGCAGCCCGCGGCCCTCGGGCACGGTCCCGGCAATCTCGGTCACCAGGTGCTGGACGAAGCGCAGGGTCATGACCCCGGGTTCCGGAGCCACCGAGAGGCTGTCCGCCACGGGACGCAACAGGGCCCGGATGGAGTCCACGACGATGGCGTGCTCCTCGCGGTCCTTCTCGGACGCGAGCAGCGCCCGTCCCAGCTGCTCGTCCTCCCCGGCGTCGGCGCCGCGCCGGATCGTGCCCGCGACCGCCACGGTCCGGAACGTGCGGCCCTCCGTCTGCACGAGCCGCTCCGGCGTGGCGCCCAGGAAGATCCGGCCGTCGCGCCGGAAGGCGTACGTCGTGCTCTCCGGTGCGCTCGCGGCGAGGCGGCGGAGGGCGTTCGGCACGTCAAGCGCCATCGGCGAGCGAAGGTCGACCCGGCGGGCAAGGACCACCTTGTCGATCCGCCCGCGGCCCACGGCGCCCGAGAACATGCCCACCAGGCGGCGCCAGTGCTCGTGCGTCGGCTGCTCGCCATCAACGGTGAGCGGCGCGAAGACGGGCATCGCGACCATCCCGTTGGGGTTCGGAGCAAGCGCTCGGGCCCGTGCGGCCAGGCGCTCCCAGCGGCGCTCGAGCGCCCGGATCCCCGCGGCCGTCCCCGGTCCGGCGACCGAGCCGGTCAGGAACGCCCCGTGAGGTGTGACCGCGAGCATGAGCTCGGGCAGCACGAGCGAGCTGGCGCCGAACGGACCCCACGGATCGCCAGCCTCCGGCACGCGCCCCGCGAACCCCAGCGCACCGACCAGCACCGGGCCTGCGGCCGGCACGCCGGAACCACCCCGGTCGATCGCCGCCGAGGCCAGGGCGGCTCGCCAGCCGGCCTCAGCCTCGTGGAACCGGTCCGGGCCGGCCGGCTCCACGGCCCAGGCCCGCCCGACGCCCACCAGGGCGAGGCCTTCCGATGGGCGCAGCCAGAGCGCCACCTCGAGATCGGTCTCGATCGCGGCCGCAACCAGCGAGATCGGATCGACCCCGCCCGATGGAACCGTCGCGGACAGGAAGGTCGTGGACGCCCGGGGGGCCGCGTCGTGCAGCCCGGCCAGCCGCTCACCGAGGGCCGCGGCCTCCTCCTCGGGCCGGACCGCGGGCCGCTGCAGGGTTGTCACGGCTGGGGCTCCGGGAAGTCCCAGTCCGAGCGAGGCGCAGGGACGTCGCCGATCCGCTCGGCGGGCACGCCAGCCGACCGGAGCAGGGCCGCCCGCAAGGCCGGGTAGGCATCCTCGAGGCGGCCCGGCTTGTCCGCGAGCAGCCAGCGCCCGACCACCTCGTTGATCGCCCCGAACCAGGCGATGCTCGTGATCCGGGTATCCATCGGCGGGGCAGCGCCAGCGGCCACGGCCTCGTCGAGGTACCCCTGGATGAGCCGTGCGAACCGCTCGTGGAGCGCGTTGGCCTCGGCCTGGAAGATCCGGCCCGCCCCGACCGTGTCGAGGAACAGCAGGCGGGCCATGGTCCGATGTCCGGCAAACGTGGCCAGCACCGTCCGGATCGCCGCCTCGGCGCGCGCCACCGGCTCCGTCTCAAGGGCGACCGACCGCTCCACCTTGGCGACGAGCTTGTCCGCCGTCGAGCCCATCAGCTCGCGGAAGATCGCCTCCTTGGTCGGGAAGTGGAAGTAGATCCCCCCCTTGGAGGTCTCCGCCGCGCCCGCGATGTCGTCGACGGCCGTCTCGCGGTAGCCGCGCGTCGCAAAGGCATGAAACGCGGCATCGAGGATGCGCTCGCGGCGGCTCCGGCTCTGCTCGGCGGGATCGGGGCGGCTCATGGGCAGGTGGGTCCTCGCAGGGCGACCGACCGACCGGTCGGTCGGTCACGACATCCTACACCGATCGTCGCCACAACGTGCGCCCTGGATGTATCGAGTTTCAACGCGGAGGCCGGGATGCGGGTCGGATCGTCACCTACGGGTAGAGCTGGTACTCCTTGCCGATCTCGAGCGAGCCTTTCGCGCTCGCGCCCAGCTTCTCGCCCGACTTCCCGAGCTGCTCGACCTTGCCCTCCATCCCGATCCGGTCGCTGAGCGTCGCCGTGACCTGCACGGCGGTCGAGAAGTCCCCCGGGGCATGGACGGCGCGGACGGCCGACGCCAGGCCCGAGGCCGAGACTCCCGACGGGGGGCCGCCCAGGTACTTGCCGACGGTGTCGATGTACTTCTGCAGGTTGTCGGCCTTGCCGGTGACCGACGCCTTGATCGACCCGTTGCTGTGCGCAAGCCCGAGGCTCGTGATCTTCGCCGCAGCCGCGGGACCGACCGGGCTCGCGAGCTGAGATGCCACCAGGGCCGGGTTGATCCCGCCGACGGACACGCCGAGCTCACCGGACGCCGTGACGGACTGCAGGATGATCCGGTCGGCCGGCTTGTCGTAGAGCAGCAGGGCCTCGATCCGGGCAGACCCCGAGACGCCGGCCTTCGCCGGCATGAGCTTGGAGGCGGCCAGCTCAGCCGCCGCCTCCCCCTTGACCGCGGTGCCGATCTTGAGCACCGGGCGAAGGGCGTTGGGGTCGGATCCCGTGGCTGGTTTCGCGTATGACCCGCTCAGGTTCTTGTCGACGCCGCCAGCCGTTCCTGGGTCCGCACCCGCAGCCGGCGTCGGCGTGCCCCCGAGGGTCGATTGGTCGGGGCGCTCCACGCCCGTGGTCATGTATGTCTCGCCCTGGCCCTGGGCCTTGAGCGCGCCGAGACCCTCTTCGGACACCTCGACCTGTCCCCCACCGGCGATTCCCATGGTCACCGTGTTCGAGACCAGGTTTCCCTCCCAGCCCCCGACGACGCCTGACTTGGCGAGCACGTCGAGCGGCGCCGGAAGCGATGCCGCCACCCCGAGCGCCCCGAGCAGCGACGCCACGCCCCCTGCACCCTCGCAGGTGGTGGCGCCGGCGGTCGGGAAGGAGAACTTGAGGTTCGCGGAGCCCTTGACGCCACCTTCAACCTCGCCCGAGACGTCCGGGCCGCCGCCACCGGGCGCCTGGCCGGGTGCCCTGGGCTTGGGGGCAGCAGGGGCCCCTGCAGCGGGGCCTGTCGGAGCCGGCGCCGCGGGTGCGCCGCCCGTGGCGGGTGTCGCAGGTGCCGGTCCGCCGGCCGGCGGACCCGCCGGCACGCCGCTGAGGTGCTCCCAGACGGTGGCCATCCCGCCCGTGGGCAGCTCGACCTTGGCCTCCGTCTTGGTCCCCTGCTTGCCGGCCGCCAGGTTGGCGAAGACGAACGCATCGCCATCGACGGCCACGCCGTACCCGGACGACGTCCGCTCGACCGAGACCGAAGCCCCGCGCCCGACCTTGACGTTGCACGGGACGCCGACTTCGTGGAGCGGAACGGTGACGTCGGCCTGTCCACTGAGCTTGGCGAACCCCTTTTCCTTGTTGTCGGGCTTGGGGAGGTACATGTCCAGGCAGGGACCCACCGTCTCGCCGATCGCCTCACAGGCCTCGCCCTTGATCGCCTTCTTGACGCGGTCGGCGCCGTCGCGAAGCTGCTTGCCCCATTGGCCCGCCGCGGCCCTGGCCGCGCCGGCGACCGCGACCGCACCCGGGGCGGCGACACCCAGGACGTACGGGGCGACCGTCTTGGCGGTATCGACGACGCCCTTCGCGATGGTCGTTGCCTCCTTGACCTTGGTGGCCGCGACCTTGACGGTGCTGTCGGCGACGGCCTTCGCGACCTTGACGGCACCCTCCTTTGCGCGGCGCAGGCCGTCCTTGGCGGCCTGCCACCTGGAACTGAGGTACGCGGCGGCATCCCCCAGCGGATCGCCGCCGACCAGGGACCGGATCCGGTTGCCCGCGGCACCAAGAAGCCCCCTGACCGGGCCTGGAAGTCCGTTCACGAAACTCCGGACCCGTCCGATCGCCGCCTGCACAAGGCGCCCAGCGCCGACCCGGATCTGCTGGATCGTGGCGCTGACGCCGTCCCTCGCGGCGTCCCACAGACCGCTGACGACCTCCCTGGCGCCCTTGATGGCGGTCTTGACCCCGGTGACCGTGGCATCGATCACCCGCTTCGCGGTGGCGAGCTTGTCGGTGATGGTCTTCTTGATGCCGGCCGCCTTCTTGTGGGCCCAGGCGACGGCCTTGTCCTTGATCCCATCGACGCCCTTCTTGACCCACAGGGCGGCCTGCCTCGCCTTACCGGCGAGCTCCGCCACCGTGATCCCAAGGCCCGGGATCTGTGTCTTGCCTACCTCGGCGAGGACGCCGCTTGCGAAGCTCTTCACCTTGTCTCGCCAGCCCGTCACGGTCTTGAGGGCCTCGACGAGCGCACATGTCGGGGCGCCGGCTGCCGCCACCCCGCCAGCGTCGGCGCCGAGCTTCGGTCCCGGGGCACCAGCCGGCGAGGCACCCGACGGCGTCGCCGGTTTGGGTTGCGACCCGCCGCCCGCAGGCGTGGCCGACTGGCCGCCGGGAACCGCGGAGGTTGGGGCCTGGGCCGGGCTGGACGGCCCGGCCGCCGGCGCCTGGCCGGGTTCGGGTGCGGGGGCGCCGTGGTCCGCGCCTCCGCCCGCCTGGGCCGGGCCGTGCTCCGTCGCTGGCGCCGGCGCTCCGGCGTTGTGCGTCGGGGCTTCAGGGCCGGGCGGCCCGGGTCCGTGGGAGACGGCCGGCTCGGCACCGGTCGGGGTCAGCTGGCCGGGAACGGTCTCGATCCCGGGTTCCTGGGGTGCCGTGTGGTCGGCGGCCCCACTCGGCTGGACGGCGTGTTCGGTGGCCTGGTCGATCGCCTGGTGGCCGGCATCGCCCTCGGAGGAGCCCGCCTCCCTGGCGAGCGGGTCGACCATGCCCTCGACCGAGCCCTCGATCCCGCTGATCTCCTGGGCCACGTGGTCGCCGTGCGCCTTGCCGGCAGCGGTCTCATCCCTGCCGGCGGTCGCAGCCGCATCGGTCCCGGCCTGCGCCTCCGTGAACCCCGTCTCGCCAGCCTGCTCGGCGGCGATCTTGCCCGCATCGAGCTGCTGGTTGCCGCTGGCCACCGCGGCATCCGTTGTCTGGGCGGCATCGTCGGCCTGGGTGCGCGCATCCGTTCGGGCCTTGTCCCGGGATTCCTCGGCTGGACCGAGGATCGAGAGGGCGCGGCTGATGTAGCCCGAGATGTCGACATCGCCCAGTCCGGGGATCTCCAGGCGCTGGAGGCTGGGTTCCGCGGAAGGACCGGCCCGCGGGGTGGTGTCGCGCGGCGGACGTGCAGCCGGGCCACGCTGCAGGGCCCGGGCGACCGCGCCATTGCCCGCGAGCCGCTGCAGATCGAGCAATGGGCCCCTGGCGTTCGCCGCCGGCTGCGACAGCCAGCGGACGCTGCCCCCGGTCCGCGCGAGCGGAGGTGCGCCCGCATCGTCGGCACGGACTCGCGGACGAGGCGCGAGCGCGGTTCCCGGGTCCCAGGCCGCCGCCTGGACCGACGACCGCTGGCCCGCGAAGTCCGCCGCGAGCAGCGACGCGCCCTCGCTGGGGCCTGCTGCCTCGGCCGGACCTGACGGCGATCGAGCGGGGCTCGCCGTGTCGGCTCGGGCTGTCTGCCGGGCCCGCGCCGCAACGGTGGTCGGGGCGCTCACCCCTGCGTATCCGACTCGGGGAGCGCTGTGTCCGGCGCCGCCAGCGGATCGGGTTCGGGGCAGTCGGTGCACGGCTCGCGCTGCACGCCGACACCGGGGCCGACGAGCTCGGCGAATGAGCGGTTGCCGGCCAGGCGCTGGAGGGCGAGGGCCGCCTCGACGAGGGGCGAGCCGGCACGGCGGACGGTCCCGGAACCCGGGAGCGGTCGCGAAGCCGTGTCGGGCTCGCGCTGGAAGCGACGATCGGGCATCGACGTCCCTGATCAGGGGTCTCGATGACCGAGAGTAGGCACGCGCTCCGGCGCGAGGAACCCGTCGACAGGCAGAACACGCTGCCCGATCGGGCAGAGTGCCCGCGGCTCGCCCGTCTCGGGCGATTGCCCGCTTCGGGCTCAGGCCCGGTGGTAGGCGACCGCGACGGCTCCGAGCTGCTGCTCCATCCCCTGGAGGCACTCGAGCGCGGACTCATCGAGGGTCGCGGGGCGCAGTCCCTCGCGGGTCCGGCCATCGGTGCGCGGGCTGCCCGCCGCGTAGACGAGCACGACGTCCGCGCCGATCGTCCGCTCTGCCTCCTGGACCAGCTCCAGGCCCTTCTCGTCGAGGGTGGCCCACTTCCAGGTCGTATCGGTCATCGAAAGCTCCTTGGAACGACTGCCGCCATTCTAACGACCGCCCCAAACCCGGCTCACCGGCGTCCGACCTCGTCGGCAAGGCCCTCCATCCGGTCGTCACGCCCGATGAGGATGAGCTCGTCGGTCTCCCTGATGATGTCGTCACGGTGCGGGTTGACGGCAACCTCGCCACCCCGCCGGAGCGCGATGGGCGTCAGGCCGTGGCGCACGGGCAGCTCGACGTCCTTGATCGCGCGACCCACGAACGAGGCCGGCGGCCGGATCTTCACGATGCCGAACTTGGGGGCGACGTCGAGGTAGTCGATGACGCCCGGGATCATGAACGAGTGGCTGACCCGCTGGCCCATCTCGCGCTCCGGATACACGACCCGGCTGGCACCCACGCGTTCAAGGATGGCACCGTGCAGCGGCGTGGCCGCCTTTGCGATCACGTTGCCGACCCCGAGGTTCTTGAGGGCCATGGTGGCGAAGATGCTGGCCTCCGTCTCGCCCGAGATGGCGACGATGGCGTGCTGGAAGTCGCCCGCACCCACCGCCCGCAGGGCATCCTCGTCGGTCGCGTCCGCCTGGACCGCGTGCGTGATGTCCGGGGAGATGTCGTTCACGACCACCTCGTCGCGATCGATCGCCAGGACCTCGTGGCCCAGCAGCATCAGCTCGCGCGCCGCGGCCGAGCCGAAGCGCCCCAACCCGATCACCAGGACCGCTTGCTTCATCGATCTCCTCCATGCTCAGCCGATGCGGATGGACTCCTCGGCCGGCCGATACCGCACCCTCGTGGATCGGGCGGCCAGGGCGAGGACGAGGGTGAGCGGCCCGAGCCGGCCCACGAACATCGCGGGGACAAGCCACAGTCGAGCCGCGTCCGGCAGGTCGCTGGTGATCCCCGTCGAGGCGCCGACCGTCGCGATCGCGGAGATCGACTCGAAGAGGACCTGGACGAAGGACGCCTGGGTCAACACCTCCAGGCCCAGGGCGACCACGATCGCGCCGGCCACCGACAGCAGGGCCACGGCGAGGGCGCGGTACACGAGAACGTTGGACACGCGACGGCCGAAGGCCGCGACGAACGGCTGGCTGCGGGTCGTCGAGATGATCGCGACAAGCAGCAGCGCGAACGTGTTCACCTTGATCCCCCCGGCTGTGGACCCGGACGCCCCGCCGATGAACATCAGCACGATCACCACGAACAGCGAGGCCACCGCGAGCTCGCCCGTGGGCAGCGCGGAGAAGCCGGCGGTACGCAGCGTCGTGGACTCGAACAGGGCGTTGAACAGGCGCTGCGGGGGCGGCATCGTGCCGAGCGTGGCCGGGTTGTCCCACTCGAACACGGCAATCGCGGCCGCCCCGACCAGGAGCAGCGCGATCGTCGTCGGGATCACCAGCTTGGCTTCCAGCGACAGCCGCCTCCATCCCCGCTTCGAGATCACGTCCCACACGATGACGTAGCCCAGGCCGCCGAGGATGATGAGGGCACCGATCGTCCCGAGCAGCAGCGGGTCGCCGGCATGGTCGGTCAGCGAGCGGAAGCCGCCGAACAGGTCGAAGCCCGCGTTGTTGAACGCGCTGACCGCGTGGAACAGGCCGAACCAGGCCGCCTCGAACGGCGGGCGTCCCTGCCCGAGGAACCAGCCTGTGAGGATCACGGCGCCGGCGGCCTCCGTCACCAGCGCGAAGGTCGCGACCCGGCGGAGGACGACGATCACGGAGCCCAGGTCGGCCACGCCGGTCGTGGCCTGGGCCACGACCTTGTCACGCAGACCGCCGCGCCGTCCGCCGAGGAGGAGGAGGAAGAACGTCGAGCCGGCCATGAAGCCGAAGCCGCCGAGCTGGAACAGGGCGAAGATCACGGCCTGCCCGAAGCCGCTCCACCAGACCCCGGTATCCATGACCACCAGCCCGGTCACGCAGACAGCCGAGGTGGCCGTGAACAGGGCGTCGATCGGCCGGGTCCAGTCGCCGGTCCTCGAGGAGATGGGCAGGGTCAGGAGAGCGGTGCCGATGGCGATGAGCACGGCGAAGCCCGCCGCCAGGAGCACGGGCGGCGACGGCGGAGGCTTGCGGATCCGCACGGGATCCGCCTGGTATGACACCGGGCGAACGCGCTCGACCCGGACGCGGAGGTCACCGGGCCGGCGGCCCTGAAGCTTCACGCATCGGAGTCTAGCGGTGTCCCCGCGCGCGAGGCGGTCCGCCAGCAGGGCTGGCGGACCGGCGGGGGGTCCGGGACGTGGAGGCTAGACCTCCTTGAACTCGCCCTCGACGGTCTCATCGGCGGCGCCGTCCGGGGTCCCGGCCCCTCGGTCGTCGGAGGTTCCGTCGCCATCGGGCCCGGTGCCGTCCCCGTCTCCGGCGGATGCCTCGGACGCAGACGCCTGGTACGCGGCCGCGGACACGCGGTTGAGCGTCTCCATGACCTTGGCCATGCCCGCCGAGATGAGCTCGGTGTCAGTGCCCTTGAGCGCCTCGCGCAGGGCGGACACCTGGGCCTCGATCTCCGCTCGGTCCTCGGCCGGCACCTTGTCGCCCAGGTCGGTGAGCGTGCGCTCGGCCTGGTAGCCCAGCTGCTCGGCCTGGTTGCGGAGCTCGACCTCCTCGCGCCGCTTCTTGTCCTCGTCGGCGTGGCTCTCGGCGTCGCGGACCATCTTGTCCACGTCGTCCTTGCTGAGCATGGACGAGGCCGTGATCCGGACCTGCTGCTCCTTGCCGGTGGCACGGTCCTTGGCCCGGACATCGAGGATGCCGTTGGCGTCGATGTCGAACGTGACCTCGATCTGCGGGACGCCCCGGGGAGCGGGGGGAATGCCGTCGAGGATGAACCGGCCCAGGGTCTTGTTGTCGGTCGCGAAGTCGCGCTCGCCCTGGAGGACGTGGATCTCGACCTGGCTCTGGTTGTCCGACGCGGTCGAGAACACCTGGGACTTGCTGGTCGGGATGGTCGTGTTGCGATCGATGAGCCGGGTCATGACGCCGCCCAGGGTCTCGATGCCCAGCGACAGCGGCGTGACATCGAGGAGCAGGACGTCCTTGACCTCACCGCCCAGCACGCCCGCCTGGATCGCGGCCCCGATGGCGACCACCTCGTCCGGGTTGACGCCGCGGTGCGGCTCCTTGCCGAACAGGCTCTTGACCATCTCCTGGACGGCCGGCATGCGGGTCATGCCGCCGACGAGGATCACCTCGTCGATCTGGGCCGGCTTGAGGCCGGCATCCTTGAGCGCCGCCAGGACGGGGTTCTTGGTCTTCTCGATCAGGTCGCGGACGAGGTCCTCGAGCTTGGCCCGTGACAGGCTGATCACGAGGTGCTTGGGTCCGGTGGCGTCCGCGGTGATGTACGGCAGGTTGATCTCGGTCGTGGCCGTCGAGGACAGCTCGATCTTCGCCTTCTCGGCGGCCTCCTTGAGCCGCTGCAGGGCCTGCTGGTCCTTCGAGAGGTCCATGCCCTGGTCCTTCTTGAACTCGGCCAGCAGCCAGTCGATGACCCGCTGGTCGAAGTCGTCGCCGCCGAGGTGCGTGTCGCCGTTGGTCGCCTTGACCTCGAACACGCCCTCGCCCAGCTCGAGGATCGAGATGTCGAACGTGCCGCCACCCAGGTCGTACACGGCGATCTTCTCGTCGTGCTTCTTGTCCAGGCCGTAGGCAAGGGCCGACGCCGTGGGCTCGTTGATGATCCGCTTGACATCGAGGCCCGCGATCCTGCCGGCGTCCTTGGTGGCCTGGCGCTGCGTGTCGTCGAAGTAGGCGGGAACGGTGATCACCGCCTCGGTGACCTTCTCGCCCAGGTAGGCCTCGGCGTCGGCCTTGAGCTTCTGGAGGACCATGGCGCTGACTTCGGGCGGCGTGTAGTGATGCTCGCCCGCCACGACGCGGATGCCGTCGCTCTTGGGGTCCTTCTCCACGTTGTACGGGACGAAGCCCTTCGAGCGCTGGACCTCCGGGTCGTCCCAGCGACGGCCCATGAAGCGCTTGATCGAGTAGACGGTGTTGGTCGGGTTGGTGACGGCCTGGCGCTTGGCCAGCTGACCGACGACGCGCTCGCCCGTCTTGGGGAAGCCGACGACGGACGGGACGGTGCGATTGCCCTCGGAGCTCGGGATGACGGTGGGCTCGCCGCCCTCCATCACCGCGACGACGCTGTTGGTCGTACCGAGGTCGATGCCGATGATCTTGCCCATTCGTGGGTGTCTCCTGATCGTGGTGTCCGGATCGAAATCGAAGGGTGGGTTGGCTAGTTGATGGGACCGGCCGGCGCGGCTTCGTCACCGGCCGCGGCGACCGCGACGAGCGCGGGGCGGATCACCCGGTCACGGAGCCGGTAGCCACGGCGGACCTCGTCCACGATCTCGCCCTCGGCGTGGCCGGTTCCGGGAACCGTCACCACGGCCTCGTGCTCGCGTGGGTCGAACGCGGTGCCGGGAGAGGCCTCGACAACGCTGACGCCTTCGCTCTCGAGGAGCAGGCGCAGCTTGCGGTCGATGGCAGCGACGCCATCGGCCCAGGCGCTGCCGTCCAGGTCGGAGGGCCGGGTCTCGATCGCCCGGTCGAAGTCGTCGGCCAGGTTGATCACCTTGGAGATGAGATCCACGCCGGCCAGGCCCAGGTCCCGCTGGCGCTCCTCGGCCGTCCGACGCTTGAAGTTGGTGAACTCGGCACGCTCGCGCTGGAGCGCGCCGAGATACTCGTCCGCCTTGGCGATCGCCTCGTCCTTCTCGGCCTTGACGGCTTCGAGCTGCTCGAGCAGGGCGGCCGGTGAGGTGTCCAGCTCGTCGATGCGCTCCTGGGCGCGGGTCTTGCGGTTCATGGGTCTCCGGGTCGCAGGGCCGTGGTGGTCAGGCATACAGGTGTTCGGTGAGCTCGTTCATGAGGCCGGACACGAAGCGGACCGTGCCGATGGCGTGGGGGTAGGCCATCCGGGTGGGACCCAGCACGCCGACCACGCCCACGGCGCCGCCGGGCCGTCCGTAGGGGGCGAGCACCAGGGAGACGTCCGCCATCTCCTCGGCCGGGTTCTCGGAGCCGATGAAGACGCAGACGCGGCCGCTCCCGGCCACGTCGCCGATGAGCTCCGCGAGGTAGACACGGTTCTCGAGGGCCGCGAACACGCGGCGAAGCTTCTCGCTCTGGGCGAACTCGGGCGCGGCCATCACGTTGAGCAGGCCGTCGCTGAACAGCTCCTCGATCGCGGCCCCGTCGAACTCCTGGAGCGCCCGGACGACGCGCTCGCCGACGCGGCGCGGCAGATCCGTGGCGGGGTCCTCGCCGTCGAGGGAGGCGAGGACTCGCTCGGCCTCGTCGGCCGTGTGATCGTCGAGCAGCTCGTTGAGCCGGTTGGCGACCACCGACAGCGCATCCTGGTCGGCAGGGTGGTCGAGCGTCACGAGGACCTGCTTGAGCGCCCCTTCGCGCAGGACGAGGATCAGGCTGGCGAGGCGGTCGGAGATGCTCACCAGGTCCAGGCGCCGCAGGTGGGCCGCGCTGGGCTTGGCGGGCGTCGCGATGCCGGCCGCGCGGGTCACCGAGGCGAGGGTCGTGGCCGCGAGGCGGAACCAGTGCTCGCTCGCGTACTCGATCTGCCCGAACTGGTGGCGGATCATCAGCTGCTCGACCGGCGGCAGCGGCACGGACTCCACGATGGACTCGACGTAGTACCGGTAGCCGTGCTCGGTGGGGACTCGACCGGCCGACGTGTGCGGATGCATGAGCAGCCCGGCCGCCTCGAGCTCCGCGAGGACAGCCCGGACGGTGGCGCTGGACACGCCCAGCCGATAGCGCTCCACGAGGGCATGGCTGCCCACGGGCTGCGCGGTGGTGACATATTCCTCGATGACGGCCCGAAGGATCGCCTGGGAGCGAAGGTCAAGGGGGCCGCTGGAGCGACGCACGCGACGCGCCATAGGGCTCTCCTGCGTTGGTTAGCACTCGCACCTTGAGAGTGCTAACAGTGTTGCTGGAAGTCTAGCAATCGCCCGTCGCGAGTGTCAACGCCGGGTCGCCCCGGTCGGCCCGCCGACTAGCGAGTGGCGACGACGACGCTCGAGAGCAGCATCACGATCGCGACCGGTAGCCACAGCCGGCGCTCCACGACGCTCCTCGTCGCGGCGTTCGCGATGGCGCTCGCGAGCGAGACGAGCACCGGGATCCACGCGAGCCACGGGATCGCCACCGTCCAGCCAAGGGCAAGGACGGCGCCGGCGTCGAGCACGACGATCGCGAGCACCGCCAGCAGGACCGCCTGGATCACGGCCGCAGCGCGCATCGCCGGCGGAAACTGACCGGGACGGCTCCCGCCCATCGCGTACGACCCCCATGGGGCGCCCGCGGCAAGGGCCGCCTGGAACCCGATGACAACGAGCGTTGCCAGCGCGAACACGATGGCGGCGATCGATCCAGTCGTCATTGCCAACTCCTCAGATGAGCCGTGCAAACAGCTCGTTGGACAGCAGCCGCCCGTGGGTGGTCAGGCGCAGGTGGTCGCCGTCCGGTCGCTCGGTGCGCTCGAGGAGCCCGGTCTCGATCGCCCATCCCACGTGTGGCCCGAGTGGGCTTTGAGCCGCCTCGTCGCACGCCATTCCCTCGTCAAGTCGCAGGGCCAGGATCACCGCCTCGGCCGCAGCCCCGTCGGCATCCACCGGCTCCGAGCCTCCCGGAGGCAGGCACGGCGATCCCCCGCTGCCGGGTGCGAGGGTTGCAAGGTACCCGTCCAGGCGGGCCGCGTTCCACCGCCGGGTGACCCCGTCGAACGCGTGCGCTCCCGGGCCCACGGCCTCGTACGGATCACGGTGCCAGTAGGCGAGGTTGTGCCGGCTCTCGTACCCGGGTCGCGCCCAGTTGGAGATCTCGTAGCCGCGGAACCCGGCACGTCCCAGCCGCTCGACCGCGAGCCGGTACTGCGCCGCAGCCCGATCCTCGTCCTGCTCCAAGCCGGCCGCCGCCCGCCATCGCCGGGCACCGGCGCTCGTCGGCAGGTGGTCGCCCGTCGGGCCGGTGATCCCCTCGGCGTCGGGGTCGTCCAGCGTCAGCGCGTACGCCGAGACGTGGTCCACGCCGAGGTCGATCGCCGCATCCAGGCTCGCGGCCCACACGTCCATCGACTGTCCGGGCACGTCGTAGAGCAGGTCAACGGAGAGGGAAGCGATCCCGGCCCTCCGTGCCTCGCGAACCGCGTCCACCACATCCGCCGGACGGTGGCGCCTGCCCAGCCGGCGGAGCAGCACTGGGTCGAACGACTGCGCCCCGAGGGAGATCCGGTTGACCCCGGCCGCGACGAGGTCGCCGGCGATGCCCCGCTCGTCGGGCCCGGGGTTCGCCTCTATCGTCACCTCGGCCCCGGCGGCGATGCCGAACCGCGAGCGGACGAGGTCGAGGATCGCGGAGATCGACGCCGAGGGCAGGAGGGTCGGCGTGCCTCCGCCGAGGTACACGGTCCGTAGCGGGGCGCGCTCCGGCCCGAAGGCCGCCTCGACCGCGTCGGCTCGGAGCGAGACCTCGGCGAGCAGGGCCTCGGTGAACGCCGCGACCCGTGATGCCGGCCCGCGCGCAGCCGAACCCGCGTAGACCACGAAATCGCAGTACGGGCACAACGACACGCAGAACGGGACGTGCACGTAGAGGGCGACGGGGGGCCGAGCCGCGGGCGCCGCCGGGAGCGGGGCGTCGCCGGGCGCCTCGGTTGGCGGACTGGCGCTCGCGACCGTGTCGTTCGCCGTCAGCGGTCGCCTGCCTCGCCCGGACCCAGCACCTGCCAGCCCTCGGGGGTCTGGCGCCGCCGCTCGACCTCCTCCTCCTCCGTCCCACGAGCCTTGGGGATGGCCGCGTGACCGGTGGTCAGGAAGATCGCGATCCGGGTGATGGCATGGCCCAGGAATGCCGCTCCGATGCCGCCCGTGATCCCCGTCAGCCAGCCCCCGGCGAGGCCGATCACGAGGACCGTCACCAGCATGTACCAGGGCCGGCCCGGCGCCCCGAGCCGGGTCGCGAGCCCGTACAGCAGCGCCTGGGTCACGTTCGCGAGGTTCGCGTCCATCGAGGTGAGCACAAGGAACCCGAACACGGCCCCGCGGAACACGGCCTCGTCGATGAACGCGGTCGCGATCGCGTTGGTCAGCTTGGCCGGATACAGCGACACCGGCGGAAAGCGCACCCGGCGATACCGGTACAGCGCGATCCCGACGGCCACGGCCACCCCGATCGAGCCGTACGCCAACCCCAGGATCACCGTCCCGAGGCGGTCTCCCAGCGAGAGGTAGAGCTCCACGGCTGGCGCCGGGTGGACCTCGAGCAGGAGCAGGATCCCGCCGATGCCCAGGACGTACCAGGCCAGGCGGCGGAGGAGCGACGGCTCGCGGCCCCAGCGGTCGACATCGTCGTACTCGGCCGCGTTGAACCGCTCCGCGTCGAAGCGCAGGATGACGAGGATCCCCACCAGCCCGAGCACCATCAGGACCCGGAGGGTGTCCGGGACCTGGTCCAGCAGCTCGAGGAGGTCGGGGAAGGGCAGATCCGGCATCAGGCGTGCGTCAGCGAGGCGTGGGTGGCGTCATTCCTCGCCCATGCGGAGGATCGCGAGGAACGCCTCCTGCGGGATCTCGACCGATCCCACGCGCTTCATCCGCTGCTTGCCCTCCTTCTGCTTCTCGAGCAGCTTGCGCTTCCGGCTGATGTCGCCACCGTAGCACTTCGCAAGCACGTTCTTGCGCATGGCCCGGATGGTCTCGCGGGCGACGACGTGGCTGCCGATCGCGGCCTGGACGGGGACCTCGAACATCTGGCGCGGGATGAGCTGCTTGAGCTTGTCGGTCAACAGCCGCCCCGTCGTCTGCGCGCGGTCGCGGTGGACGATGAGGCTGAGGGCGTCGACGGGCTCGCCGTTGACGAGCACGTCGAGCTTGACCAGGTTCGCGGCGCGATACCCGGTCTCCTCGTAGTCCATCGAGGCGTAGCCCTGGCTCCGGCTCTTGAGCTGGTCGTAGTAGTCCACGATCAGCTCCGCGAGCGGCAGCTCGAAGTGCATGTGGACGCGCTGGGGATCCAGGTACTCCATGTTCCTGAACGTCCCGCGGCGGCCCGTGGTGAGCTCCATCAGGCTGCCGATGTAGCGGTCCGGGGTGACGACGCCCAGGTTGACCCACGGCTCCTCGATGGACTCGATCTCGCCGACGTCCGGGAACTTGGCCGGGTTGTCGACGGTCACGACTCCCCGGTTCATCGTCAGCTCCACCCGGTACTCCACCGACGGGGCGCTGGCGATCAGGTCCAGGTCGAACTCTCGTTCCAGCCGCTCCTGGACGATCTCCATGTGCAGCAGGCCGAGGAACCCGCACCGGAACCCGAAGCCGAGCGCCACCGAGCTCTCGGGCTCGTAGGTCAGGCTCGCGTCGTTGAGGTGGAGCTTCTCGAGCGCGTCGCGCAGCAGCGGGTAGTCCGGGCCGCTGAGCGGGTAGAGCCCGGCAAACACCAGGCTCTTCGCCTCCTGGTAGCCGGGCACCGGGACGGTCGCGGGCTTGGCGACGGTGGTCACCGTGTCGCCGACCTGCGCCTGGCGGACGTTCTTGAGGCCGGTGGCGACGTAGCCGACCTCGCCCGCCACCAGCTGGTTCACCGGCACCAGCTGCGGCCGGAAGACCCCCAACTCCAGCAGCTCGGTCTCGGCGCCGCTCGCCATCAGGCGGATGACGTCGTGGTCGTGGAGCGTGCCCTCGGCGAGGCGCAGGTAGCAGACCACGCCCTTGTAGGCGTCGTAGTGCGAGTCGAACACCAGGGCGCGCAATGGGGCAGCGGGGTCACCCGCTGGCGGTGGCACCCGGTCCACGATCGCCTGGAGGATCTCGGCGATCCCGATCCCCTCCTTGGCCGACGCGAGGATGACCTCCTCGCGCGGGATCGCCAGCACGTTCTCCAGCTCGTCCATCACGACGTCGGGCTGCGCCGACGGGAGGTCGATCTTGTTGAGCACCGGGATGATCGTGAGCCCCTCCCGCAGGGCGAGGTGGACGTTGGCCAGCGTCTGGGCCTCGATTCCCTGCGCGGCGTCGACGACGAGGATCGCGCCCTCACAGGCCTGGAGGCTGCGGCTGACCTCGTAGCTGAAGTCGACGTGGCCTGGGGTGTCGATCAGGTTGAGGGCGTACAGCAGGCCATCCTCGGCGGTGTGCTCGAGGCGGACCGCGCGGGCCTTGATCGTGATTCCCTTCTCGCGCTCCAGGTCCATCGAATCGAGGACCTGGCTCATCATCTGCCGGCCCTCGATCGTGTGGGTCGTCTCCAGCAGCCGGTCCGCGAGCGTGGACTTGCCGTGATCGATGTGGGCGATGATCGAGAAGTTCCGCACGCGGGCCTGGGGGATGATCACGAGGCGGGAGTGTAGCGGGTCGCGTGAGTGGCGCTCGTGTGGCACAATATTGGGCAAATGCCCAAGATTGACGGGAACGGCAGCCCAGGGCGTGGGCATGCGACGCGCCTCAAGATCACCATCGCGGCGGCGGAGCTGGTCGCCGAGCTGGGCTGGGATGCGGTGACGACCCGCGTGGTCGCATCGCGAGCCGGGGTCAACCCCGCGCTGATCCACTACCACTTCGAATCCATGGACGCGCTCCTCCGGGCCGCGGTCGTCGCAGCCCTCGGGTCGGAGACCGCGGCTGCGGCGAGGCCGTTCGCGGAGGGGACGTTCGCGTCGGGGCTGCGCGGTTCGATCGACGCCGTGGGGCGGTTCGACCCGGGCTCGCCGTCCGCGGTCCTGCTGATCGAGGCGATGGTCCGGGCGATGCGGGACCCGCAGATCGCGGCAGCCGTGGTCGAACCCCTCCGGGCGTTTCGGGACCTGGTCACGGCGCGCGTGCGCGCGGCCGCGGCCACCGGCGAGGTCGCGCCCGACGTGCCGCCGGAGGCAGCCGGAGCCCTCATCGCCGCCACGCTCGACGGGCTGCTCTTCCAGCGCATCGTCGATCCGGCCACCGACTCCGCAGGTGTCCGTGACCTGCTGCTCCGGCTCGCCCGCGAGCCCGCTGCCGCCGCCCCAGGAGGCTCGTCATGACCCACGAACCCGCCCAGGCCCTCGCGCCCGAGACAGCGCCGTCGCAGCCGGGACCGGGCGGCCCGACGCGGGCTGGAGCACGCGTCCGGCTCGAGGGCATGTCCAAGACCTACGGTGCCGGTGATGTGGCGGTCCATGCCCTTCGCGCCCTCGACCTCGAGATCGCGCCCGGCGAGTTCGTCGTGGTCCTGGGGCCCAGCGGGTCGGGCAAGACGACGCTCATGAACATCATCGGCGGGATCGAGACGGCGACGGCGGGCCGGGTCCTGGTCGGCGACAGGGACCTCGCCGGGCTCGATGACCGGGCGCTGACGGGCTACCGCCGCGAGGATGTCGGCTTCATCTTCCAGTTCTTCAACCTGGTGCCGACCCTCACCGCGATCGAGAACGTGGCCCTCGTCGCGGAGCTGGTGGGCAAGGGCGAGCCCGAGGCCCACGCCGCGCTCGAGGCCGTGGGGCTGGGCGATCGCGTGGATCACTTCCCGAGCGCGCTGTCGGGTGGCGAGCAGCAGCGGGTGGCGATCGCGCGGGCGCTGGTCAAGTCACCCGAGATCCTGCTGTGCGACGAGCCGACCGGCTCGCTCGACGCCGACGTCGGGCGCGTCGTCCTCGGCGTCGTGCACGAGCTGGCCCGAAGCGGCGGCCGAACGGTCCTGCTTGCCACCCACAATTCCGCGATCGCCGCCATGGCCGACCGCGTGCTCCGCCTCCGCTCGGGTCGGATCGTGGAAGACGTCCGGCAGCCCCAGCCCGCCAGGCCGGAGGAGGTGACGTGGTGAACCTCCTCGGTCGGTCCATGCTCCGGGAGCTCCGGGCCCGGCGGGGACCCTTCCTGGCGGTCATCGTGACCGTCGTCCTGGGTGTCGCGCTGTTCGGGGCCTCCTACGACGCCTTCCTCAACCTGACGTCCTCGTACGAGCAGCTCTACGAGGAGACCCGGTTCGCGACCGTCACTGCCGTCGGCGGCGACTCCGCTGCCGTCGCCGAGTCCGCCGCGGGCATCCCGGGCGTGACGGCGACCGGCACGCGCTCCGTGGCGGACACGCCGATCCGGGTCGGAGACCACCAGCTGTTCGGTCGCGCGATCGGCATGCCCGCGGACGGCAGCGCCGCGGCCGTGGACGACGTGCTGATCCTGTCCGGCGGGCGGCTTGATGCGGCCGTGCCCAACGGGATCCTGGTGGAGCGGCACATGGCCGACCACTTCGGCCTCGTGCCCGGCGACACCATCGAGATCCTCGGCGACCGCGGCTGGCAACCGCTCCGGGTGCTCGGGACGGTGTTCTCGTCCGAGTACATCTGGCCGGCACGCAGCCGCCAGGAGGTGTTCGTCCTGCCCGACGATTTCGGCGTGATCTTCGCCCCGGAGCCGCTGGTCGCGGGCCTGTCGCCCGCCACCGTCCGGGACCAGGGCCTCGCCTACGCACCGCCAGACGCTGCGTCGGCCGCCACGGACGCGATCCGCGAGGCGATGCTCGGCGCCGGCGCACTCGACGTCATGACCCGGGCCGAGCAGCCGTCCAATGCCGCGCTCCAGGCGGATGTCAGCGGGTTCGGCGAGCTGTCGCTCGCGTTCCCGGCGATGTTCCTCGGGGCCGCCGCCTTCGCGACCTTCGTGCTGCTGGGCCGGATGATCGCGTCGCAGCGGGCGATCATCGGGACGCTGCGCGCCAATGGCATGGGCCGGCGGGCGGTCGTCGCCCACTACACGGGATATGGGCTCGTGGTCGGACTCGTGGGGTCGCTGCTCGGCGCCCTGCTCGGAGCCCTGCTGGCCGGCATCATCAGCACCCTCTACACGGGCGAGCTCGGGATCCCCAGCCGCGTCACGGACGTGCGCCCGACGACCGTGGCCGCCGGGATCGCGATCGGCATGCTGGCCTCGGTGGCCGCGGCGTTCTTCCCGGCGCGCCACGCCACCTCGATCGGCCCCGCAGAGGCGATGCGCGGCGTCTCGCCCACCGGCACCGGCCGCCCAAGCGTCCTCGAGCGCCTGCTGCCGCCGGTCCGGCGCTTGCCGGTTCGCTGGCGAGTGGCCCTGCGGGGCATCACCCGGCATCCGCGGCGCAGCCTGGCCACGATCGCCGGCGTCGTGCTGGCCTCTACCCTGATCCTCGCCTCGTGGGGGATGATCGACACCGTCAACATCCTCCTGAACCGCCAGTTCGTGGACGTCGCGCGCCAGGATGCGTCCGTGTACCCGTCGGCGCCCCTGACCGACGCGCAGCTGTCCCGGATCCGGGAGGTGGACGGCGTCGAGGCTGCCGAGCCCGCGGCGGAGTGGAGCGTGGCGGTCGCGTCCTCGACGGACAGCTACCTGACCCAGGTGGTCGGGTTCGAGCCGGGCACCACGATGCACGGCTTCTACGCTCCCGATGGGGATCGGACCGGGCTGCCCGAAACGGGCGTCCTGCTGGGGCTGGCCCTCCGCGACCGCCTCGACGTGTCCGCCGGGGACACGGTGCGGCTGAGCCTCACCACGCAGCCCGGGCTTGCGGGTCCTGCCGGCCAGTCGATCTCGCTGGAGGTCAGGGTCGCCGGGTTCGTGAAGGAGCCCCTGGGGACATCCGCATACGCGTCGCTGCCCTACCTCACCAGCGTCGTCGGTCCCGCGCTCGCCCCGGTCCTCCGCAACGTGGCCTACGTCAGGTTCGAGCCGGACGCCGAGCACGAAACCGTCACCGCGAACCTGCGGGCGGTCGGCGGCGTGGCCGCGGTGATCGACAATCGCGGGCTGTTCGACCTGATGACCCAGTTCCTCGGCCTGTTCTACGTGTTCATCGGGGTCATGGTCGTGCTGGGCGGGATCCTGGCCTTCGCGCTGATCTACAACACCCTCGTCGCCAGCATCTCGGAACGGGCCACGGAGATCGCGGTGCTGCGGACGCTGGGGATGCCGAGCAGCACCATCTCCCGCCTGATCACCGGCGAGAACCTGCTGCTCACCGTGATCGGGCTGGTGCCCGGGCTGGTGATCGGGTACGTGGTGTCGGCGGTGTTCATGGCCTCGTTCTCGTCGGACATGTTCCGCTTCGACCTCGAGATGCAGCCGACGACGCTGCTGTTCACGTCCCTCGCGATCATCGTGACCGGGCTGCTGTCCCAGGTCCCGGCAATGCGGGCGGTCCGCCACCTGGAGCTGGGCAGGATCGTCCGTGAGCGGACGTCCTGAGATGCGCCGACGGGCCGGCCGGATCGACCCGTCGCACGCCGGCGAGGTTCCGCGCGCGCTCTCGCCGGCGGGCCGGCGGTCCTTCGTGACCCGCCACACGCGGCTGCGCGTGGTCGATGGGCTGGACGCGCGTGCGCCTCCACCTCGCCGACGAGATCGAGACGCTGTGGCCGGCCACCGAGCGTGCGCTGGGGATCGACGGCGCCCCGATCCCGTTCTGGGCGTTCGCGTGGGCCGGCGGTCTCGCCCTCGCCCGGTACCTCGGAGAGCATCCCGACGAGGTGCGCGGGCGGCGCGTGCTCGACGTCGCCACCGGCAGCGGGCTGGTGGCGATCGCAGCCGCCCAGGCGGGCGCGGACGCGGTCACCGCGGCCGACATCGACCCGTTCGCCGAGGCAGCCGTCCGCCTCAACGCCCGCGCGAACGGCGTCCATCTCGCCTTCACGGGGCGGGACCTGCTCGACGAGGCGCCCCCGGCGACCGACGTCATCCTCTGCGCCGACGCGTGGTACGAGGGGCCGCTGGCGAGCCGGATCACGCCGTGGCTGAGCGCGGCCGCGGCGGCCGGCACCCGTGTCCTGGTCGGCGACCCGGGCCGCCTGTACCTGCCCGACCCGGAGGCCGGGGGCCTCGTCGAGCTCGCCCGCTACGAGGTCCGCACCACGACGATCCTCGAGGACCGGGAGCGGCTGGACGCACGGGTGTTCTCGGTCGTGCCCGCGCCGGGCGGCCACCGTCCCCCGCGATGAGCGATGCCTCCCTGCCTCGCGGGCTGCTCGCCCTCGAGGGGTCTAGCGCGCCTCGGCCGGGGAACCCCTTCCGAGCGACTCCCGCACCACGAGACGGGCCGGAAACCGGGTGGATGCCGGTAGCTGCCCGCTCCGGCCCTCGATCAGGGCTTCCGCCGCGAGCATGCCGATGTCGGCGTGCGGCACGGACACGGTGGTCAGCCGCGGGTTGCTGATCGCGGCCTGCGGGATGTCATCGAACCCGATCACGCCGACATCCTCGGGGACCCGGATGTCGGCATTGCGCAGGGCGTCGAGAAGGACGAGGGCCCGCTGGTCGTCGTAGCACAGCACCACGTCCAGCCGCTCGCGCCGGATGCGCCGGCCCGCCGCGTCGGGGCGGGCATCCGCGCCCTCGATCAGCCTGACCGGTGGCAGCCCCAGCTCCGCCGCGACACGCAGCACGGCCGACTGGCGCCGGACACCGCTCGCGCGGGGGGGGCCGACGAGAAACCCGAGGCGGCGGTTGCCCATCGACACCGCGGTCCTCACGGCCTCCTCGATGCCTCCCTCGTCGTCGAAGGTGATGAGCCCTCGCGCCGCCGGGGGACCAGCGTCGCCGAGGTTCTCGGGGTTCATGAACACGACGTTGCCGACCGGCTCTGACCGCACCGCACCCGGGCTGAGCGTGCCGCCGAAGGAAGCCATGCCCTCGACCTGGTTGGCGGTGAACGCGTGGAGCGCGAGGAGCTCCTGCCCGGCGTCATAGCCGGAGCTCGCGATGATCACCGTGTACCCCTGCCGGCGGGCGGCGGCCTCGAACCCGTGGACGATCTGGCCGTGGACAGGATCCGTGACGTCCGGCACCACCAGGCCCAGCATCCGGCTCGCGCTGCCGGCGAGGGTCCGTGCGGACGCGTTCGGGATGTACTGGAACTCGGCCGCGATCCGCTTGACCGCGTCGCGCGTGCGCTGGCTGATCTGCGGGTCGTCACGCAGCGAGCGCGACACCGTGGACGTGGCAACACCGGCCGCGGCCGCGACCTCGCGCAGGGTGGCCCGGCGCGACGGAGCGCCGGGGTCGTCGGCCGTCATGACGTCGCGGGCAGCGCGCAGGCGGCCGCCAGCCGCTGCAGGGACTCGTCGTCGAAGGGAGCGGGCCGGTCGATGACCGCCTCGGCCGCCCCGGCATCGGCCCAGGCCTCGAGCGCCTCGAGGACGTCGGCTTCCGTGCCCACGAGGGGCGTGGCCTCGGCCATCGCACGAGCCTCGTCGGGCGCCAGCGCGTTGTGCTCCAGGATCCTGGCCAGGACACCCACGGCCTCGGCGCGGGTCTCACGGATGCACAGGGGCGGCAGCCCCACGGTCCGGATGATGGATGCGGGGTCGCGGCCGGACGCCTCGCAGCGTTCGGTCAGCAGGGCATTCCGGCGCCGGTAGGAGGACGGGTCACCTTCGCCGTTCCAGGCGTCGGCATACCGGGCGACCACCGGGATCGTCCGCCGCTCGCCACTGCCGGCGATGAGCAGCGGCAGCGGGCCCACGGGTGCCGGCTCGTTGCGGGCGCCCTCGAGGTGGACCCATGCGCCGTGCCGGGTGACCGTCTCGCCGTCGAGCAGCGGGCGGATGACGGACGCCTGCTCCTCCAGCCGCGAGATGCGGTCTCCGATCCCCGGGAACTCGAACCCGAAGGCCCGGTGCTCACGCTCGTGCCAGCCCGCGCCGAGACCCAGCGTCATGCGGCCCCCGGACATGTGGTCGAGGGCGGTCGCCTGCTTCACCAGCAGCCCGACATTGCGGTAGCCCGCACAGGAGACCATGATCCCGAGCGGGATCCGCCGGGTGGAGGCCGCGAAGCCGGCGAGGGTGATCCAGCCCTCCAGGAACCCGCCCGGGACGCCCTCGGGCGATGGGGCTGCGGCGCCCGCCGCCGGCCAGAAGTGGTCGTTGGACCACAGGCTGGCGAACCCCAGCGCCTCGATGGATCGTGCCTCCGCCATGAGCTCGTCCCAGGAGACGTGCTGGCCCCACACCTGGAACCCGATCCGGAGCGACACCTCAGCGGCGGCGGCCGAGCCGCTGCCAGCCGGTCAGGGCCAGGCCCCCCAGGCCGAAGATGAGCAGGCTCGCGAGCAGGATCGAGGTGGCCACGGCGTTGACCTCAGGCGTCACCCCGAACTTCACCTGGGTGTAGATGAACAGGGGCAGCGTCCGCTCGGGTCCGATGGTGAAGAAGGTCACCACGAACTCGTCGATCGAGAGCGTGATCGACAGCAGGAAGCCGGCCATGATCGCCGGGAACAGCAGGGGCAGCACGATGTGGCGAAGGGTACGTGGTCCGTCCGCCCCGAGGTCGGCGGCCGCCCACTCGAGCCTCCGGTCGAACCCCTGCAACCGCGCGGCGACCAGCAGGACCACGAACGGGGTCGTGAACACCAGGTGGCCCGCGGTAACGGTCACCAGCGACAGGTCGACGTTGAGGACCCGCCGGAAGAACAGGAGCAACGCGATCCCGAGCAGGAAGCCCGGGATCATCATCGGCATGGTGGACAGCAGCCGGAAGCCGTCGGCGAACCGCAGCCGGCCCCGCACCAGCGGAAACGCCGCCATGGTCCCGATGACCGTGGCCAGGGTGGCGACGACGATCGCGACCAGCACCGAGTTGAAGACCGCCTCGTGGATCAGCTTGTCCCCCACCATCACCTCGTACCAGTGCAGGGTGAGGCCGGTGATCGGGAGGCCCGGCGTGCGGGAGGTCTCGAACGAGAACAGGATCATGAATGCGATCGGGACGTAGAGGAACACCAGCAGCACGAAGGCGAGCAGCATCAGCAGGTTCCGCGTCAGCCGGGCGTGGCGGCTGACTGGCATCAGCTCGATCGGGTTGATGCGGCTATCCACGGGCGACGACGTCCTCCACCCGCAGCGACTTCCGGAGCAGCACCAGCACCGTGATCACGAACGCGGCCACGACCATGGCCAGCGCGGCGCCCTCGGCGAACTGCGCGCCCCTGAAGAAGCGGACGATCAGGTTGGCGATCAGGCCACCCTCCGCACCGCCCACCAGGGTCGGCGCGAGGAACTCGCCCATGATCGGGATGAACACGAAGATGCAGGCCGTGATGAGGCCGGGCCGGATCTGGGGCAGCAGGATGTACCGGTAGCCGCGCCACGTCGAGGCCCCCAGGTCCTGGGCGGCATAGATCTGGGTGAAGTCGAACTTCTCGAGCGCCGAGTAGAGCGCCAGCGCGGCGAACGGGAAGTACAGGTACAGCAGCACGATGAACACGCTGGCGTCGTTGTAGACGAAGACCTGCAGCGGCTCCTTGATGATCCCCAGCAGCTGCAGGCCCTGGTTCAGGGCACCCTGCTCGCCGAGGATCGCGGTCCACGCATAGACACGCAGCAGGTAGCTCGTCCAGAACGGCACGATGACGAGGAGCAGCGCGATGCGCTGCCAGCGGCGGGTGGTGTAGCGGACCAGGAAGAAGGCGAACGGCAGCGCGAGGCTGATGCCCACCACCATCACCAGGCCCGCCATCAGGAGCGTCTTGACGAACGTCCGGATGTACGTCCCCACCGTGAAGAACCGGACGTAGTTGTCCAGGTTCCAGACCGGGACCAGGTTGAAGTCCTGGGTGTCCCAGAGGCTGAACATGAACATGAACAGCATCGGGAGGATGAACAGCAGGCCGAGCGTGAGCAGCGCGGGCAGCAGCGGCCAGCCGCGGCGCGCCACGTCCCGGCCTCGTGCGCGTGCACCCGCCGCCGACCGGAGCTCCGTGCCGGCGGCGGGTTCGGCGGTCATGACCAGCCTCCCGGGGTCCGGGGCGCCTAGCTCCCGAACACCTCGTTGAACGCTTCGATGGCACCCTCGGTGGAGCTGCCGGGGCCCTTGAGGGTCATGGTCAGCACCGTCTCGGGCTTGTTGTACAGGAACCGGTCGGCACGGTCCTGCTGGCCGTTGTCCACGAGCACCTTGTAGGCCGCCTCGTTGAACAGCGGACGCCCGTAGCGCACGAAGTTCTCCGCGATGTGCTCGGCCACCTCGGCAGCCTCGAGGAACGGCATGATCAGGGCGTTGCCGGGTCCGCCCGTGATGATCATCTCGGCGTCCATCCAGCCGATGGTCCCCTCCTTGGGGGTGAAGACCTTGAGCTCGGGGCCACCCGCCTCCTTGACCCGCTCCTCGGTGCCCAGGTTCGAGGTGGCGAGCCAGGCCTCGCCGCTCACCAGCGCCGAGATCGTGTCCGTGTTCTGCGGTGCGAGCTTGACGACGTTGGGCTTGAGCTTCATGGCCGCGTCCTTCGCGGTCGCGAGCTCCGCGTCGGTCATGTTGTAGGGGTCCTTGGCGCCGGTCGCCTTGCCCATGTAGGCCATGATCTCGACCGGCTGGTCCTCAACGATGACCTTCTTGGCGTACTTGGGATCCCACAGCACCTCCCACGAGTCGGGGGCGGGGCTGACCTTGGCCGGGTCGTAGTAGATCTGGACCGGCGACCAGCCGAACGGGTAGCCCAGGTAGCCGGCGGGTGTCGTCCAGATGTCGAACTCGCGCGCGATGGAGTAGAGCTGCTTGGACACCGCGAGCTCGTTGATGTCCCAGGCCTCGATGAGGCCGTCCTCGTAGTAGCGGGGCACCCACAGCGCGTCGCCGGAGATCAGGTCCAGCGACGAGCCGCCCTCCTTGAGCTTCGAGAACCCGTCCGCGTTGTCGGACAGGTCGGTGGTCTTGGGCGTGATGCTGATGGCCGCGGTGATGGCGTCCAGCTGCTCCTGGTACCAGTGATCGCTCCAGGTCATCCAGTTGAACGTGCCGGTGGCACCGCCGCCACCGCCGGTGCTCGGCGCCGCGGTCGCTGCCCCGCCGCCTCCGCACGCGGCGAGCACCCCTCCCAGCCCGACCACCGCACCGGCCGCACCGGCCGCCGCGAGGAACTGCCGCCGGGTGATCCCGTTCGCTTCTGCCATGTCAACCTCCTCCTCCTCCAGGAACCCTTGTCGTCAACTCACGGACTGAGGACGGCCGCACGATCCGGCGGCCACCACACGCACACCTCCTCACCAATTGCCACCTCGGGGTCCGGGCCGCCATCGTGCGAGTGCACGGCGACCAGCTCCCCGGCCGTCGTCGCGATCGAGACGCGCGAGTACGCGCCCAGGAACGCGACGTTCACCACGTGCCCCACCAGGCCGGCGTCGGGCGGCGCCGCCCCCACGGCGTCGACGCGCAGGAACTCGGGGCGGATCATGAGCGTGGCCGGGCCGGCTGGCGCTCCACCGGGCGCCGCCACGGCCTGTCCGCTGCCGGCGGGCTCGAAGACCGGGTGGCCGTCCGATGCCCGCACGCTGCCGTCGAGGAAGTTGGTCTCGCCCACGAAGTCCGCGACGAACCGGTTGACCGGCCGCTCGTAGACCTCGCGCGGCGTGCCGACCTGGGCGACCCGGCCCTCGGCCATGATGGCGACCCGGGTCGCCATCGACAGCGCCTCCTCCTGGTCGTGGGTGACGAACACGAAGGTGGTGCCGACCTGGCGATGGATGCGCGCCAGCTCCTCCTGCATCTGCTTGCGGAGCTTGAGGTCGAGCGCTCCCAATGGCTCGTCGAGCAGGAGCACGGCGGGGCGCTTGGCCAGCGCCCGAGCCAGGGCCACGCGCTGCTGCTGGCCGCCGGACAGCTGGGCAGGCAGGCGGGCGCCGAGCCCGGCCAGGCCGACCAGCTCGAGGTACTGGTCGATCCGGGTGGCGACCTCGGCCGCGGGCAGGCCCTCCATGCGCAGCCCGAACGCCACGTTCTGGTCGACCGTCATGTGCGGGAACAGGGCATAGCTCTGGAACACCGTGTTGACGTTCCGCTTGTGCGGTGGCAGATCGCCCACCGGCACGCCCTCGATCCGCAGCTCGCCCGAGGTGAGGGGGATGAACCCGCCGATCAGGTTGAGGGTGGTCGTCTTGCCGCAGCCGGACGGCCCCAGCAGGCAGAAGAACTCCCCCTGTCCGATCTCGAGCGACACGTGATCGAGCGCGATCGCGTCCCCGTAGCGCTTGGTGGCGTCGAGCAGCTCGATGGCGGGCACCGGGTCGGTCAACGGGGCACCCCGGAGGCCCCGCCAGGGTCGTCGTCGGCCGCGGCCAGGTGCCGCTGGATCACCTCCCGAACGTGGGTCGCCAGCTCCGTGGCCTCCTCCGTGCTGCTCCGCATCCTCAGCCCGTACGGCGCGAGGTTGGCGTCGCGCACCCCGATCCCGATGCTGAGCGAGCGCTCCAGCAGGTCGTCCGTGTGCGGCAGCATCCCGGGCCGGTAGCTGGGCCGGGCGTGGTCGGTGTGCCCGCAGTGGAACGGGCAGCCCTTGTTGGACGCCGTGCGCTGGTCCAGCAGGTGGTTCATGTGGCTGTAGGTGTGCCAGCCCGACTCGGACAGCTGGCAGGACCCCAGGGTCACGGCCACGTCCCGGGCGATGTCGGCCGACGGCAGGGTCACCACGAGGTGGGTCGCGATATCGCCCTCCCGATCCACCAGCTGGCGGAAGGCGATCCCCGAGATGTCGGCGAGGGCGTCCTTGACGATCGCCTTGTTCGCGCGCAGGTGCGCCACGATGAGGTCCGACTTGGGGAGCTGGGCCAGCAGGACCGCGGACGACAGCTCGGTCGTCCGGAAGTTGAGACCGAGGAACGGTCGGGGCGCGTACTTCGCCTCGAGGCGGTACGGCGCGTGGCCCTGGTCGTGCATCGCGAACGCCCGCTCGTAGAGCTCGGTGTCGTTCGTGGCGATCATGCCGCCGTCGCCACAGGTGATCGTCTTGTACTCGTTGAAGCTGAACGTGCCGATGGTGCCGATGCCGCCCACGCGCTGGCCCTGGTACGTCCCGCCGAAGGCCTGCGCGCAGTCCTCGATGAGCGCGATGCCGTGCCGCTCGGCGATGGCGACGAGCTCGTCGAGCTGGCCGATGCCACCGAGCATGTGGACGACGATGATGGCCCTCGTGCGCGGGGTGATCCTGGCCTCGACATCGGCCGGGTCGAGGGTGAACGTGTCGTCGATCTCGGCGAGCACGGGGGTCGCACCCGCGTACACGATCGACGAGATCGAGGCGACGTAGGTGAAGCCCGGCACGATGACCTCGTCGCCGGGCCCGATCCCCAGCGCGAGCATCGCGATCAGCAGCGCGGCGGACCCACCACCCGACAGCGCGAGGGCGTGCTTGGTGCCCAGGTACTCCGCCATCTCCACCTCGAGCCGGTGGGTCTTGGCCAGGAACGCGGGGTTGTCCGCGGGGCCGTAGCGGCTCAGGAAGCCACTCTGCATGACCTCCAGGACCTCGGCCATCTCCTCGGCGCCGACCAGCTCGATCCCGGGTCCGGGCATCGCTCGCTCCTCGATGCGCGCAAGCGCTTGCGCTCGCTGATCGCGGGACCGTACCATTCGATTGCCGACAGCGTCAATAGGGGAGAAACGGCTCGTGGACATCGTTGGCGGCCAGGCAACCGACCTCGCGCAGCCCGTCGACCTGGGCCGCTGGTGGAACGCTGACGACGATGCGCTGGCCGCGCGTCTCCATCCCCTGTACGAGCGTGGCGTTCGCCGCCTGCCAGCCGGACCGGTGGTGTGGCGCGGGCTCCCGCTCAGCCTGGGGGAGCGCGGATCACCGCGCTGGCTGGTGGTCGACGGCAGCAACGACGTGGACCTGCCGTCCTTAACCGGAGCCACCTGGCTGGTCGTGGCGCACTTCTGCGACAGCCGCCGCGACGCCGCCGGCGAGCGGCCGGCTGGATCGCCGGTCGGGTGGGTTGACGGGATCGGAGAGGAGCTCGCGGCGTACCGGATCATCGGACGCGAGGGTGAGCGCGAGGTGACGATCCGGCGCCGGTTCGAGGTGGGAGACGGGATCACCGGCTGGGGCTATCTCCCGTTCGCCGCCACCGGTCACCGCGGCAACGAGCCGCTCGACTTCCTCGGGCCTCACCCCCGGCTGGAGCCGGGCCGCTACGCTCCGGCGGGCCATGCAGGCCCGCTGACCACGCTGCCCGGCGGGTGGGGAGCGAGCCAGACGGGCGTGACGGACGTCCTGCCGACACCCGACGACGACCTCACCGTCTGGCTCCACGCCATCCCGCTCGCCGGCGTGGGCGACGTGGTGTGCCTCCAGCTCCGACCCCTTGCCGGTCCGTCACCCGGCCGGGCCGTCGTCGTCGCGGGGATGACGCTGTTCGCTGGAACGGCCAACCCGCTCGCGCCTGCGCCACGCGTGGAGCTCCTGGTCACCGGCGCGCCGGACCGCCTGCCGGACGTGGACCTGGGCGTGGCGATCCGGAGCCGCCGCCCGGTACGGGCCACCGGGGGCGCGGTCGGGTCGCCCGAGCCCGGGCGGCCGATCGGCTGGGGACCTGCTCACCCCGCGGTCGAGGACGACGGCACCCGGATCGTCGACGTCACGGTCAGCCCGGATGCCCGGATGCGCTTCGGCGGCGCCGTGTTTCGAGCTCGCGACGTGGGCGAGGGAGCGACGATCGGCGGGGTGACCATCCGTCCCCTGGCGCCGAGGACCATCCGCACCCAGGTCCGGGTCACGGTCGACGGCGCGGAGACGCCGGCCCGCGTCCGGTTCGTGGCGGCCGATGGCCGCTACCTGCCGCCGGTCGCCCACCGGGACGCCGTCAATCCGGGGCTCTACGAGGACACCGGCGCCGATCTTGCGCTCGCCGGCGACGTCTACGCCTATGTCCCGGGCACCTTCGACATCGACCTCCCACCCGGCCCCGTGGACGTGGAGGTGGTCCGCGGCTTCGACTGCGTGCCCCTCCGCCGTCGCGTGGAGGTCGCCCCCGATGGCGGCGGGCGCCCGCTCGAGCTGTCCCTGGAGCGGGCGCTTGATCCGGCCTCGGAGGGCTGGGTCGCCTCGGACTCCCACGTCCATTTCCTGGCCCCGTCGACGGCACTCCTCCAGGCGGCCGCGGAGGGTGTCAACGTCGTCCATCTGCTCGCCACCCAGTGGGCCGACGCGTTCACCAACATCACCGACCTGGCGTGGGGTTCGATGGCGGCTCCGGGGGGCGCCCACCACGTCGTGCTGGGGACGGAGAACCGCGAGAACGTCCTTGGCCACCTCGCGCTGCTCGGGGCGCGCCGCGCCGTCCTGCCCCCGGCATCCGGAGGAGGGCCGGAGGGCGGGCTGGGAGGCGCGGTCACCAGCCTGCTCGCCGAATGGGCCGAGCGCTGCCGCGGCGCGGGCGGGCTGACCATCGGCGCGCACTTCCCGCTGCCCTACGCGGAGATCGCGTCGGCCATCGTGGAGGGGCTGATCGACGGCGTGGAGATGCAGACGTTCGCGCCCGGGCTGGACTCACCGCCCATCCTGGAGTGGTACCGCTTCCTCAACACCGGCCACCGGCTGCCGATCCTGGGCGGGACCGACAAGATGACCTCCGAGGTGCCCGTGGGCGCCGTGCGCACCTACGCGCGAGCTGCTCCCGGCGCGGATCCGACCCCCGACGCCTGGGCGGCGGCGGTGCGGGCGGGACGCACGTTCGCGACCTCCGGCCCGCTGATCTCGCTCGAGGTCGAGGGGGCAGAGCCGGGCGAGGTCATCTCCCTGCCCGCCGGTGGCGGGCGGCTCGAGGTGCGTGCCTCCGTTCGCGCGGCGCAGCCCGTGATCAGCGCCCTGGACCTCGTGGTCAACGGCCGGGTCGTCGCGGTCGTGGAGGCGCCGGCCGGGGTGACCGGGCTCGCGCTCGCGGAGCCCGTGGCGGTGGACGGGGGGGCGTGGATCGCGGCCCGCTCGCGCAGCCCGCACGACCTCCAGTCGGCGTTCATCAGCAGCATGGCCTCGCACACCTCCCCCGTCTACGTCGAGGTCCCGGGACGCCCGCTGGTCTCGCCCGACGACGCGGCCGCCATCGCCACGATCATCGAGGGAACCGCCGAGTGGCTCGACGGGCTGGCCGCCGTGCGTTCGCCGGAGCGCCGCGCCGCCATGCGCGACCGCGTCCTGCGCTCGGCGGAGGCGCTCCGCCGGGGCGCGCGGCCGGACCCGCGACCGTCCTGACCGACGCCTGGACTACGATGCGGGCATGACCGCCGACGACCCGACCCTTGCCGCCCCCCTCGACCGCCTGCCCGAGTGGCAGGCCGTCATGGCCCACCACGAGACGCTGCGCGACCGGCACCTGCGGGACCTGTTCGAGGGCGATCCCGGCCGGGCAGACCGGCTGACCGCCGAGGGCGCGGGCCTGTTCCTCGACTACAGCAAGCACCGGATCACGGACCAGACCATGGCCCTGCTGCTCGACGTGGCCAAGGCCGCGCGCGTCGAGGACCGGCGGTCGGACATGTTCGGCGGCGTCCACGTCAACCGGACGGAGGACCGCGCCGTTCTCCACACCGCGCTCCGTGCGCCCGCCGGCGAGCGGCTCGAGGTCGACGGCCAGGAGGTCGTCGCCGACGTCCACGAGGTCCTGGACCGGATGGCGGCCTTCGCGCTCAGGGTGCGCCTCGGGGAGTGGAAGGGGTTCACCGGCAAGCCCATCCGCAACGTCGTCAACATCGGCATCGGCGGGTCGGATCTCGGCCCGGCGATGGCCGCCGAGGCCCTGCGCCACTACTCCGAGCGCTCCATGCGCTTCCGGTTCGTGTCCAACGTCGATGGCACCGATATCCGCGACGCGACCCTGGACCTCGATCCGGCCGAGACGCTGTTCGTGGTGGCGTCCAAGACGTTCACCACCCTCGAGACGCTGACCAACGCCCGGACGGCGCGCGACTGGCTGCTCTCGGCGCTCCGCGACGACGCCGCGGTCGCGAGCCATTTCGTGGCCGTGTCCACCAACGCCGCCAAGGTGGCCGAGTTCGGCATCGACACCGTCAACATGTTCGGGTTCTGGGACTGGGTTGGCGGCCGGTACTCGATGGACAGCGCGATCGGCCTGTCGCTGATGCTGGCCATCGGACCCGACGACTTCCGCGAGATGCTCGCCGGGTTCCGGGCGATGGACGAGCACTTCCTCGATACCCCCCTCGAGCGCAACCTGCCGGTGCTGATGGCGCTGCTGGGAATCTGGTACGGCAACGCGTTCGGGTTCGAGACCCACGCCGTGCTGCCCTACTCGCAGGAGCTCAACCGGTTCCCGGCCTACCTCCAGCAGCTGGACATGGAGTCCAACGGCAAGTCCGTCCGGCTCGACGGCACCCGCGTGACCTACGACACGGGGCCCATCGTGTGGGGCACGGCCGGCACCAACGGGCAGCACGCGTACTACCAGCTCCTCCACCAGGGCACCCGGATCGTGCCGGCGGACCTGATCGGGTTCGTCAACCCGACCACCGAGATCGGCGACCACCAGGACCTGCTGATGGCGAACCTGTTCGCGCAGGCCGAGGCGATGGCCTTCGGCAAGACGCGCGAGGAGGTCGTGGCCGACGGCGTGCCGGCGCACCAGATCGAGGCCCGGGTGTTCGAGGGCAACCGGCCCACCTCCGTGATCCTCGCGGATCGGCTCACGCCGCGGGTGCTTGGGTCACTCGTCGCGCTCTACGAGCACAAGGTGTTCATCCAGGGGGTGATCTGGGGCGTCGGGACGTTCGACCAGTGGGGCGTGGAGCTGGGCAAGGTGCTCGCGACCCGGATCGCGGGTGAGCTGACGAGCCCCGTCGAGGAGCTGTCGGCCGCTCACGACGGCTCCACTGCAGCGCTGATCCGGCGATACCGCGCCCGTCGGACGCGGCCGGAGGGCTAGCGCCTCGAGCGTCGCAGCCCGACCGATCGGCAGCCCGGGTCCGCACGGGTTGGTCAGCGCGGGTGGGCGCCGAGTCGGCCTCGCGGCGCCCTCGAGGCGATGCTTGCCAAGCCTTCCGAGCATCGCTCGCGCGAGCATCGTTCTCGCCTCGCAGGCGCGGAAACCCCGTTCGTGCGCGAAGGAACACGCCTGGGAGGCGCGCCACAGCCTCGATCCCGCATGTCTTGGGCTGGATCCGGTCCTGCTTCGCGCCTTGGAGGCGGGTCCCAACGGAACGAAGCTGGGTTGTCGCGCCTGGGAGGCGCGGCCAGGGACGCGGACCCGCATGGACGCGGACCCGCAGGGGGACGGCGGGTGGGCGGCGGGTTGACCCCGTCGCCCCACGATGTGCCCACTGGCCGATTCGTGAACGGCTCTGCTACCATTCGCCGTCGCGCCTCGGGCAGGCTACGCCCGCGCGCGTCGTGAATCACCCGCACACACACGGAACGGAGATCAGCCACCTTGGCTAGAACGCCCCGGAAATGGCAGGGCGCTCGCAACCCGTCCGGGCTGAAGCGCGTCCGCCAGGCTGAGCGCCGGCACGCGATCCTGCAGCCCCGGCGGTCCGCGGCGAAGACCCTCGTTGCCAAGGCCGTCTCGGTCGCCACCGCCCAGCCCGAGGGCGTCGATGTCGCCGCCACGCTGAGCGAGGCCGTCTCGGCCCTCGACCGCGCCGCGAAGTCAGGCGCCATCCACCCGAACGCCGCCGCGCGTCGCAAGAGCCGGCTCGCGAAGAAGGTCAATGCCGCGATGGGTGGCACGACCGTCGTGAGCGCCGCCCACGTCGCGAAGTCCACCGGCAAGGCTGCCGCCCTGAAGGCTGCCAAGGCCCGGATCGCGGCCGGCAAGGCCGTCAAGGCCAAGGGCGCCCAGACCGCCGCCGGCAAGGCCCGCGCCGCGCTCTCCAAGACCACGCGCTCCGAGGCCACTCCCGCGGCGGCCCCGGCCGTCGAGGCCGCTCCGGCCGCGAAGACCAGGGCGAGTGCGGCCAAGGCGACGACCAGGACCGCAGCCAAGGCCGCGCCGAAGGCGACGACCAAGAGCACCGCTGCGAAGGCCGCTCCCAAGACCGCTGCCGCAAAGGCTGCGCCGAAGGCCAAGGCCGCCCCGAAGACGACCGCGGCCAAGGCAACGGCCGCCAAGGCTGCCCCGAAGGCCAAGAAGACCGAGTAGCGTCCGCCGCTCGCCGGCGATCAGCCAGAACGCCCCGACCCACGGCCGGGGCGTTTTCGATTCCCGGCTGGGGTGCCGCTCGCGCCCGCACCCGCCCACTCGCGCCCGCACCCGCCCACTCGCGCCCGCACCCGCCCACTCGCTGGGCGGGTGAACCGTGCGCTCCCGTCAGGATCGACTCGCTGGGCGGCGCAACCCCGGCGTCGGCCGCCGGATGACCCCCGAATCCCGCTCGTCACGCGAGCGGGATCAAACCGGGCCGCACCGTTGACTCGCCCGACGGCTGGCGGGCGACGGAGCCAGCTACCGGCCGGGTGATCTCGCGTCGTCGGGCCGCCGCCGGTTGGCCGCCCCGTACATCAGCCCGCCCACGAGCGACCCCGCCACCGCCAGCACCAGGAACGACCCGGCGCTGCTCGCCTGCTCACCCCAGTAGAAGCTGGTGAACGAGTCCACATCCGTGATCCCGGCTGCCTCGAACTGCGGGCCTCGCCCGATGTCCAGGTACCGCTGGTAGACGCAGTCGGCTCCGGACTGGCAGGCCAGCGGCCCCCCGGAGCTGGCGTCCCGGAACCCGTTGTCGGCGGTGAAGAACAGGCCCTTGACGCCCAGGTAGAGGACCGCGAGGGTCAGCCCCATCACGAGCCCGGCGAACAGGCCATTGAGGATGACCCGACCCCACGGCCCGCCGCGCCGGTCGGATCGTGCGTTCGCGTAGTAGCCGATCATCATCCCGCCGAACAGCGCGGTCGGGATGACGAGGAACTCGATCGGGATCACGAGCAGGAACGAGACCCCGATCGTGACGGCCATGCCGACGCCGACCCAGGCGGCCGTGATGGCGCCCCGGTCGATGAACCGCGTCACGGCGCGCCCCCGGCGGGAACGCGCCGCGCGACGGGACGCTGCGGGGCCAGGGCTAGAGCACCCCGCGGCCGGCCGCGCCCGAGAGCGCCGCGCGACCGAGGTACCGGGCTTCGTCGCCGAGCTCGTCGGCGATCCGGAGCAGCCGGTTGTACTTGGCGACCCGCTCCGATCGCGACGGCGCACCCGTCTTGATCTGGCCGGTGCCCATCGCGACCACCAGGTCGCTGATCGTGGTGTCCTCGGTCTCGCCCGAGCGGTGGCTGACCACCGCGGACCAGCCGGCCCGCCGGGCGAGCTCGATCGCGTCGATCGTCTCGGTCAGCGTCCCGATCTGGTTGAGCTTGATGAGGACGGAGTTGGCGGCCTTCTCGGTGATCGCGCGCTGGATCCGCGAGACGTTGGTCACCAGCAGGTCGTCACCGACCAGCTGCACCTTCGCCCCGATCCGCTCGACCAGCATCGTCCAGCCGGCCCAGTCGTCCTCGGCGAGGCCATCCTCGAGCGACACGATCGGGTAGCGGGCGACCCAGTCGGCCCACAGGTCCACGACCTCCCCGGAATCGAGTGTCCGACCCTCGCGGGCGAGGACGTAGCGGGTCGGCTTGCCGTCCACGCCCGACCCCGGCTCGACCAGCTCGGTGATGGCCGGGTCCAGCGCGATCGCGATCTCGTCGCCGGGCCGGTAGCCGGCCTTCTCGATCGCCCGCAGGACGACCTCGATGGCCGCCTGGTTGGTGGGCAGGGACGGCGCGAAGCCACCCTCGTCGCCCTGGCCGGTCGCGTGACCCTCGTCGTGGAGGATCGTCCGCAGGGCGGCGAACACCTCGGCCCCGGCGCGCAGCGCCTCGCCGAAGGTGGGCAGGCCGACCGGCATGACCATGAACTCCTGGAAGTCCGTGGAGTCCTGGGCGTGCTTGCCGCCGTTGAGGATGTTGAACATCGGGACCGGCAGGATCCGCGCCCCGACGCCGCCCAGCCAGCGGTAGAGCGGCATCTCGTGGGACGAGGCCGCCGCATGCGCGCAGGCGAGCGAGACGCCGAGGATGGCGTTCGCGCCCAGCTCCGCCTTGTTGGGCGTGCCGTCGAGCTCGATCAGGACGTCGTCGATGCCCGCCTGGTCGGCGGCGTCGAAGCCCAGGATGGACGGCCCGATGCGCTCGGTGACGTTGGCGACCGCGGTCAGGACACCCTTGCCGCCGTAGCGGGCCTTGTCGCCGTCGCGCAGCTCGACCGCCTCGTGGGCGCCGGTGGAGGCGCCGGACGGGACCGCCGCGCGTCCGAGGCTGCCGTCCTCCGTGACGACGTCGACCTCGATGGTCGGGTTGCCGCGCGAATCGAGGATCTCCCGGGCGTCGACCCAGCCGATGGTGGTATCGCTCACTTGGCACCTTCCCGGTCCAGCAGGACCGTCACGCCCGGCAGCTCGCGGCCCTCGAGGAACTCGAGGCTTGCGCCGCCACCGGTGGAGATATGGGTCATCTTGTCGGCCAGGCCCTGCTGGGTGATCGCCGCCACGGAGTCGCCCCCGCCGATGACGACCTTGGTGCCGTGTGCGGCGCGGTCCGCGAGGAACCGGGCGATGGCCTTGGTCCCGTGCGCGAAGGACGGGATCTCGAACACGCCCAGGGGTCCGTTCCAGAGCACCGTCTTCACGTCGGCCAGGGCCTCCTCAATGTCGGTGAGGCTCTGCTTGCCGACGTCCACGATGTGCCAGCTGGCCGGAACCTTGTCCGCGGACAGTGCCTTGTGCTCTGTCCCACGGGTGACTTCCTTGGCCACGATCACGTCGACCGGGAGCACGATCCTGACCCCAGCCTCCTCGGCGGCGGCGAGGATCGCGCGGGCGTCATCGAGCCGGTCCGGCTCGGCGAGGCTCTTGCCCACCGCCTTGCCCTGGGCGAGCAGGAAGGTGTTGGCCATCCCACCCCCGATGACCATGATGTCCACCTTGGCGAGGAGGTTCTTGAGGACCTTGATCTTGTCGCTGACCTTGGCCCCGCCGATGATCGCCGCGAACGGGTGCTCGGGATTGTTCACGAGCATGCCGAGGTTCGCGATCTCCTTCTCCATCAGGAGGCCCGCGTAGGCGGGGCGAAGCTTCGCGATGCCCACGGTCGAGGCGTGCGCCCGGTGCGCCGTCCCGAAGGCGTCGTTCACGTAGACGTCGCAGTACGCCGCGAGGGCCTCGGCGAACGCCGGGTCGTTCTTCTCCTCCTCCGCGTGGAAGCGGAGGTTCTCGAGCAGCAGCACCTCGCCGTTGCGAAGGCGCCCGATGGCGTCCTGAGTGCCCGCCCCGAGGGCATCCCCGGTGACCGGCACGGTCTTTCCCAGCAGCTGGCCCAGGCGCTCCCCCACCGCGCGAAGCCGGAGGCTGTCGGTGACCTTGCCGTCGGGCCGGCCGAGATGGCTGGCGAGGATGACGCGAGCACCCTGCTGCTGGAGGAGACGGATGGTGGGCAGCGCCGCGCGGATGCGGGAGTCGTCGGTGACCTTGCCGTCCTGCAGCGGGACGTTGAAGTCCACGCGCACGAACACGCGCTTGCCGGCAGCGTCCAGGTCACGGACGGTGAGCTTGTCCATGTTCACGTTCCTTCCGGGAGCCGCCCAGGGCTCCGGATCACATCTTCCCGGCGACGAACTTCACGAGGTCGGCCACGCGGCAGCTGTAGCCCCACTCGTTGTCGTACCAGGCGATGACCTTGATGAAGTTGCCGCCCAGGACCATGTTCGACGGCAGGTCTACGATCGAGGAGCGCTCGTCACCGCGGAAGTCGGAGGAGACGAGCGGCTCGTCGCTGGCGCCGAGGATGCCCTTGAGGGGTCCCGCGGCCGCATCACGGAAGGCCTGGTTGAGCTCCTCGAGCGTGACGTCCTTCTCGAGCTCCGCGGTGAAGTCCACGACCGACACGGTCGGGGTCGGGACGCGGAGGCTGAACCCGTCGAACTTGCCCTTGAGATCGGGGATCACGAGCGCAAGCGCCTTCGCGGCCCCAGTGGTGGTCGGGATGATGTTGAGGGCAGCGGCGCGGGCGCGGCGAGGATCCTTGTGTGCGACATCGAGGATGCGCTGGTCGTTGGTGTAGCTGTGGATCGTGTTCATCAGGCCGCGCTTGATGACCCACCTGTCGTGGACCACCTTGGCCGCGGGCGCCAGGCAGTTGGTGGTGCAGGACGCGTTGCTGATGATGTGGTGGTTGGCCGGGTCGTACCTGTCCTCGTTCACGCCGAGGACGATCGTGATGTCCTCCTTCTTGGCGGGAGCCGAGATGATGACCTTCTTCGCACCGGCCTTGAGGTGGGCCGCGGCCTTCTCGGCGTCGGTGAACAGGCCGGTGGACTCGATGACGAGGTCCACGCCCAGGTCGCCCCACGGCAGCGTCGCCGGGTCCTTGACCTGGAGCACCTTGATCGCCTTGCCATCGATGACGATGGCGTCGTCGGTGTGGGTGACCTCGCCCGGGTAGGCGCCGTAGGTCGAGTCGTGCTTGAACAGCAGGGCGTTCGTCTTGACGTCGACGAGGTCGTTGACGGCGACGACCTCCACATCCGGGGTGCGCTCGATGAGCGCCTTGAGGGACTGGCGGCCGATGCGGCCGAAGCCGTTGATGCCGACACGAACGGTCATCGGGTGACCTCCTTGCAGGGTTGAGGGTGCAGGACTGGAAATAGCCGGGTCGTCGGGAGCGCGGCCGATGGCGCCGGTCGGGCGACATTGGCGGCAACCCCGAGGATCGGAGACCCACCGGCGCGGGTGGGTCCGGCGAATGACCGAAGGCTGTGGCAGGTTGTCCCCGCTCGACCGGACCTAGGACCGAGATCGGGGGCGATGACCGGAAGGGCGGACAGGGCGTGACCTCGGCGGTAGCGGTTCAAGCGTTCGGCAGGAATCCTAGCAAACCTCGAATCGGCCTCAGCCGACGGGCGGCCCGGTGCGGGCGGGCCAGTGAGACCCTGCCGGAACACCATTGAGCCCCCACCGGCTGGGCCGGAGGGGGCTCACGGTCATCGCGAACGATGCTGGCGGTCAGCCGCCGATCTTGAACACCTTGCCGCCGCAGATCGGGCAGGTGCCCTGGAGGGCCGGCTTGCCGTTCTTCATCGTGATCTGCTGGGGGTTCTGGACTTCCACCTTCTGCTTGTCCTTGACGCAGTAGGCCGTGGCCATGGGGTCGCTCCTCCTCACGAGAGCCGCGTCACGAGAGCACGCCTCTCGCATCCGCGCATCCGCTTGGTCATGGCGCTCATGTCGGAGCCCAGAGCGACGGGCGCCATCGCGTCGCTCCGGCCGTTGCTGTCTGGCGGTCGAGCTCTGCGAGGACGAGAAGGCTCTCGAGCCCCGTGTCCATCGCTGCGGCTTCCGCCCTGTCCTTGATGTCGCCTTCGACGAACTCCCCGGTGCGGCGATTGGCGTAGACGGCGCACACGACACCGGCACGGCAACCACCAAGCCCGGCAAGCACGAGCACCGCCGAGGCCTCCATCTCGAAGTTGAGAATCCCCTGGCGGGTCATCTCATCCGCGAAGTCAGGGTAGCGGATGGGAAGCTGTGCGATCGGGCGACCCTGCGCACCGTAGAAACCGGGCGCCGTGGCCGTGATCCCCGTGTGATAGCGCAGCCCGAGCCCTTCCGCCGCCTCCACCAGGGCGAGGACCGCCTCGTGGTGGGCGAGTGCCGGGTATCCCTCGTGCACGAACCAGTTCGTCGTCGTCTCGAGTCGGACGGAGCCCGTCGAGATCACGAGGTCGCCGAGCTCCATGCCGGGCTGGAGGGCGCCGCAGGAGCCGATGCGGATGAAGGTGGGACGCTCGACGAGGGCCAGGATCTCGCTGATCACGATCTCGACGTTGTCCGTCCCGATGCCGGTGGACACGCACGAGACCCGCAGGCCCTTGTAGAGGCCGGTCGCGCTCGCGAACTCGCGGTGACGATGGGTGCGCTCGACGGAGTCGAAGCGCGACGCGACTCGCTCGACACGATCCTGGTCGCCGGGGAGGAGGATGTAGTCGGCAAGCTCACCCGGGCCAAGCCCGATGTGGTACTGCCGTTCGCCGGAAGGAACCGCGACGCGTGTCTCCGCGTTCGGCAAATGCTCGCTCCCCTGTTCACTCACGCTCAGACGGCGCGAGGTTCGCCCGAGAATAGGGGCGCGATTCCACGAGCGTCAAGCGTGGATGTCGCGGCCGTCGTCGAGCTCGGTCAGGTTCGTGGGTCTGCGAGCACCCCGAAGGCGTCGAGGCGGGCCTGGATTCTCGCCCTGGTGGCGCGCCGGGATCGGGTGATCCGGTAGGCCGCCATGCAGGCCGCGAGCAGCCCGGTCAGCAGCAGCGTGGCGACGGCCAGCAGCGCGGAACCGGGTGGTCCGCCAGCAATGCCCCGGGTGAGCGCGGTGGCAGCGTCGGCCACCACCCCGAGGCTCGGCGCGGGACCATCCAGGCGGCGCTGGCAGATCGAGCGAATCGCCTGCCGCGTCCGTGCCGGAGCCGCCCGGGTCCGCGAGCAGCACCACGTCGGCCGGGTTGGAGACGACGAGGACGATCTCGTCACGATCGTCGGGCGTACCCGTCGCGTTGAGCGTGTCCCCCGGCCGGATGAGGGTGGCGAGATCGGAGGCTGCACCCTCGAGGACGATGGTGCCCGTCCCGGTGCCGTCCTCGAGCCGCACGGCCCCCGCCTCGGCCCCCGTGACCAGGCCCCCGACCCGGACCACCCGCCCGACGTTGGCCGCGAGGTCGGAGAGGGGGATGTCGGCGACGGAGGTGTCGGCGACGATCTGCGGGGTGCCCGAGCCGTCCGGCACCGGGTTGGCCCCCGTGGCGGAGCCGGGCGGCGTCCCGGTGCCGGGCGTCGAGCCACCGATCGCTCCGGCGACCACGACGTCGCGTGTCGAGCGCGGCACGACGGAGAACCGCTGGTCGGTGGCTGTCGGGTACGCCCGTTTCACGATGCCGGTCACCGTCGCGATCCGGCCCTCGATGAGCCGGTCGACGGGAATGCCGCTCCCGGCGAGACCCGACAGCGCGATGCGCCGGACGCCGTCGACGAGGTCGGCGGTCCAGCGGTCACCGGAACGGTGGACCTCGGCCAGGGTTCCCCGGACCTCGACCAGCCGCCACTCGATCGAGGCTCCGGGCTCGCCCTTGAGCCTGAGCGCGGTGATCGTCCCGCGACCGACGACCCGGATCGCGTCCACGCGAAGGCGGGGGGCGCCCCAGGCCGTCCCCATCGTGCCCGTGATGCGGACACGGACACCGGTGCTGATCGCCGCGTCCGCCGATGCCAGGTAGAGCTCCACGGCGGCCGTGCCGTCCTCGGCGATCGTCCGCCGGCCGGATGCGTCGAGCAGGTCGCGCTCGATGGTGATGATCCCTTCGATGCTGACCCGCTCGCCCTGCCGCAGGCGAGCCTTCGCGATGGAGAGCAGCGGCGCCGATCCGGCCGATGGTGATGCGCCAGGGTCCGGCGAAGCCGCTGGGGTGGGCGCCGGCGTGGGGGCGGCGGTGACCAGGACGTCTGCGCGGTCACGGAGCCAGAGGCGATACCCGTCCAGGGCACCCTTCCGGGAAGCGCGCTGGCCGATGATCCCGGTGAGCGACACGGCGGCGCCCTTCTGCACGACGGACGTGTCGATCGCAGCCGACGCATCGGCCATGATCTTGAGCGCCGCCCCGTCCGAACCCTGGATCGTGAACGTGATGTCACCGCTGGTGGCCTTCGTGACGCCGGTCGTGATCGTCCCGCGCACGGTCACGAGGCGACCCTCGAGCGACTCGCCCGGGTCCCCGGTGCCGATGCTGAGTGGCGCCGGAGGCGTCGAGGTGCCGATGACCACCAGCCCGTCGCGGGCGAGTCGCAGCTCGATCTGGCCGTAGGGATCGGCGAGGGTGCCCCGCACCTCGACGAGCGTGCCGCGGGAGGGGATGGGCATCCCGTCCGCGAGCTTCACGGGCAGGCCGCCGGTGATGTCCGCGATAGCAAGCAGGGGCGGTGTTCCGAGCCGGCCAGCTTCGGCGATCACGATGCCTCGGACCGTCGCCGTGCGTCCGACGTCGAGCAGCCGGACGGCGCCGACCGACAGCGGCGCAGCCGTGGGGGACGGCGACGGGGTCGGGGACGGCGACGGGGTCGGGGTCGGGACGGGCGACGCCGTCGGCATGTGCGTGGGGCTGGGGAGCGGCGACGGGGTCGGAGATGGGACCGGGCTGGCTGTCGGCGCCAGGGTCGGGGTGGGACCGGGGGACGGCGACGGGTCCAGGGTCGGGGTCGGCGTGGGGGCGGCAGCGACGACCAGCTCGCCCGGGAGGGTCGAGTACTGCCGGTATCCCGAGGAGCCGGTGCCGCTGCTGTCGCGCTGCCCGAGCGGCCCGATCGCCGTCACCACGGCGCCCGTTCGCGGGTCCTGCCCGGCAAGGGCCTCGGGACCCACGATGACGCGCACCGGCCCGGTGCCGTCGTCGACGAGCAGGCCGAGGCCGTCCGCAAACGCCGCGGGGGCCTCGGTCACCGTGCCCGTCACCTGGAGGCGGAGCCCCTCGTTCGGCTCGCCCGCCTCACCGGTGACGGTTGTGAGCGCTGGAGGAAGATCGCCCGAACCGACGACCACAACATCCGCGAGCGCGATCCTCAGGACGCGCTGGGCGTAGCGGCTGTCGAGGGTGCCAGCAACCCGGATCGTCGTCCCTGCGGTGAGGGGCGTCGGAGGCACGGACTCGAGGTACACGCCGATCCCGCCTGTCTCGTCCTGCAGGAAGCCGCCGCGGGCGCCGTCGATCGCCCCGATGGCGAGGGTCACGACGCCCTCGATCGAGGCGCGGGACCCGTCCGCGAGGAGGCGGGCATCGGCGATCGGCAGCACCGCCGCCGGGGCGGCCGTGGGATCCGCCGTCGGCTCCGCCGTCGGCTCCGGCGTCGGTTCCAGGGTCGGCGCGGGCGAAGTCGTGGGCGTGGGCGTCGGCTCGGGCGCGAGCGAGGGTGAGGGCGTGGGCGTCGGCGTGGGCGTCGGCTCGGGCGTCGGCGTGGGCGTCGGTGTCGGCGTGGGCGTCGGTGTCGGCGTGGGCGTGGGGTTCCAGGCCAGGCCCTGGGCGACCGGCGCCGGGTTGAGGACGAAATCCACGGCGTTCTCGTTCGTGTCCATGACCCGCTCGATCGACTGACCGGCGGGCGGGGCCGGAGCGGCGATGCCCTCGACGAACGCGTTCACGGCGTCGCCCCAGCCGACGGCGTCGAGCGGCGTGCCCCCGATCGGCCGCAGCACGATCGCCCCGCCGGTCGCGGCCAGGCCGCCGCTGTACGTCGCGTCCGCGACGCTCGCGTGGACACCGAGCGCATTCGCAAGGAGCACGTGGTGCCCCGCCGGCACGATCACCGAGGTGGACCACGACGCCTTGCGCGTGACCGTCGCCCCGGAGCTCGTGACGTACGCGACCTCGAGCCCGGCGAGGTCGACCGGCGACGTGCCGGCGTTCGCGAGCTCGACGAGCTCATCCGATGCCGAGGCGCCGCCCGTCACGACCTCGGCGACCACCAGCCCGGAGGACGGCGGCCACCCGACGACGGCAGCTGGCTCAGCCTCGAAGGAGGGGCTGGGCGGCAGCCAGCCGGCCGTTGCGATCAGCAGGCAAACCATGAGCGCGGCATGGACCGCGAGCCGGGCACGAGCCATCGAGGACCTCCGGGCGGGACATCGACGGCGGGCTGGTGGGTCCGTACCCTACGCAGGCCCACTTATGCCCGACTCAACTCCCGTCCGGCGGGGAGCCGGTACCATGCTCATCCCGCGCCCGAATCGGATTCCGCGGTCCGTGTCCGACAGGAGGAGCTCGTGGCCCGCGCCAAGCGCACCGATCGCACCGAGGCCCGCCGCCGCCATCGCGCCCAGCTGACCGGGCTGGACGACTTCGAGTCGACGACCGAACCGACCTCGGCGTCCTCGGAGAGGTCGGGCTCGAAGTCGGCGGCGCCGGCTGCCCCGCTCCCGCGGCCGAGCATCACCGCCGCGTTCCGGGGGGCCATGCGCCCGCTCGATATCCGCGGCGACCTGCGCGTGCTGCCGCAGATCCTCACCAACTGGGGCTTCCTGGCCGCGCTGGCGGTCACCGCCGTCGCCGCCGGCTGGTTCGTCCTCGCCTACAACGATGCGATGGCAGCCGTGTCGACCACGGCCCCTGTCAGCGAGCTCGAGGAGCTCGTCGGCGGCAACAGCATCCCGTACTTCGTGGCCACGATGGCCATGCAGCCGCCGCCGGCCATCGGCGCGTTCCTGATCGGGTTCGCGGCCAAGCGGGGCAGCTGGCTCGGCGGGCTGGTCTACGGGATCGTGGTCACGATCGTCGCGATCGTGATCCTGCAGCTGCCGGCGGGCCGCCTGCTGAGCGGCAACGGTCCGGCCGACGCGGTGATCATCGGTCATGCCGCCTGGTCGCCGCTTGGCGCCGCGCTGTTCGCGTCGGCCGCCGCCTGGTACCGGCGGTTCCTGGACCTGTCCAACCCGAACCGCGCCGCGCAGCGCCAGCGCCAGGCGCCGGGTCGCGGCGACATGCGGCCCGTCCGCCGCTGATCTCGTCGCGGCCCTCAGCCGCGACCCAATCCGTCCGCCGCCGTGCCCCGAACAGTGGGTAGACACGTCTCGCCCCGGAGTCGGCGGCCCCGCAACGGAAGCTCGGGCCTGACCGGGGTCGCCGCTTCCGTGGCGAGCCGATGTCGGGCGACAGCGGCCCTCCCTCCTCCTCCCGCCGCTGTCGCCCCTCCCTCCTCCTCCCGCGGTGACCCCAGGGTCACCGTGCGCCCGGCGCCCAGAGCCGCCGCCGCACCCGATCCAGCCTCCGGGGCCGCTGCTGCCAGCGTCGACGGGTTCGCGACCGGCCGGGTCGTTCGTCCGTGACTCGGACGATCGATGCCCGGTCTAGACTTCAGGCTGGCCCGGGTGACGAACGGCAGACGCACCCGACCTGGCATCGGGCCCGGGCAGCCTGGTTGGAGTTGGAATCCCCGTCCCGGGGATCGCGCCATGGGCCGCCGGGCCACGTTGCGCACGGGAGGGATCTGGGTTGTTCGCCGACCTGCGGCTGGGGTGTCTCATCGATCCGCTGGGTGGCCGAGTCTGGCCGCCTGCCGAGGTGCTCGCGCGGTGCGGGCGGAGGATGGCGCGCTTCAGGCGGCTCGGGCTACAGCCGGGAGACCGTGTCTTCCTGCTCTACGGGAATCGCCCGGAGTTCTTCGTCGATCTGCTTGCCATCTGGAATCTCGGTGCGTGCGCGGTCCCGGTCGACAGCCGGCTAACCACCTTCGAGATCGAGAACCTCGCCCGCTCGGCGACGCCCCGGATCATCCTGCTGGACCGTGAACCCGATGCCGCGCTGGCCGCGGTGCTCGCCGGGCAGGGCGTCGAGATCGCGCTGCTGGAGGATGGTGCCGACGAATCCCCTGTCGCTCCCGGCCGGTTCGCCCTCGACGACGATGCCCTGATCCTGTTCACGTCGGGCACGACCGGCCAGCCCAAGGGCGTGGTCCACACCCATCGCTCGCTGCGCGCCCGCTGGGTGAGCCTGCGTCAGAGCGTGGGCATCGAGGCCTTCCGCCGCACCTTGTGCCTGCTCCCCACGCACTTCGGACACGGCCTGATCTGCAACAGCCTGTTTCCCTGGCTCTTCGGCCAGGACCTCTACGTGCTTCCGCCGTTTCGCGCGGACCTGCTGGCACAGCTCGGCAGCATCGTGGATCGCCACGAGATCACATTCCTCTCCTCGGTGCCGCCGGTGTGGAGGCTGGCCCTCAAGACGGCACGGCCTCCCGAGTCGGGGACGCTCGAGCGCGTCTTCTGCGGATCGGCACCGCTTTCCGCGAACCTCTGGCGTTCGATCCAGGAATGGACGGGGACGCGAGAGGTCTTCAACGCCTACGGGATCACGGAGACGGGGAGCTGGCTCGCGGGCACGACCGTCGGTGACTTCGAACCCGAGGATGGGCTGGTCGGGGAAGCGTGGGGAGGCGTGGTCCGCGTGCTCCGGAGCCGGGAGACCGCCCCGCCCCCCGGCTTCGCCGAGCCGTGCGGGCCCGGCGAGGCCGGCTACATCTGGGTCAACACCCCCGCGCTGATGCGGGGCTACCTGGACCGCGATGACCTGACCGAGCAGGTCGTGAGCCAGGGGTGGTTCCTGACCGGGGACATCGGCCTGCTCGACGAGCGCGGGCGACTCTACCTGCGCGGTCGTGAGCGCGAGGAGATCAACAAGGGCGGGATGAAGATCTATCCCGCGGACATCGATTCGGTGGTCGAGCGCTTCGAGTGGACGCGCGACGTCTGCAGCTTCGCCTACCCGGACGCGCTCCTTGGGGAGGATGTTGGCGTCGCCGTCGTCCTCGACCCCGCCGGAGGCGACTCGCTGCCCCGGCTGCGGGAGTGGTGCGCCGCGCACCTCGCCCGCCACCAGCTCCCGCAGCGCTGGTACGTGATTGACGAGATCCCGCGCACGTCGCGCGGCAAGGTCAATCGCGAGACCGTTGCGCTCCAGTGCGCCGAGCTGCCCCAGGCTCGGGGCTCGCGGCACGGCGGCGAGGGCAGAGACCGTTGACGCGTCCGGTGTCTCTGCGCGATGACCTGTTGGAGTTCCTCGCCCAGCAGGGCATCGAGCTCTCCGGCGACGCCGCGGACGCGACGCCACTGTTCGAGACGGGTCGCCTGGACTCGCAGGCACTTGTTCAACCTGATCCTGTGGGCCGAGGAGCACCTCGGGGAGCCGGTCGATCCCACGGCGCTCGACCTCACGCACGACTGGGCGACCGTGAGCGACATCGTCCGCTTCATCGATGCCCGTGCCCGATGACACCGACGAGCGCGCCATACGAGATCGTCCGGTTCCGCCCGGAGCATCGGGCAGCGGTCGCAGAGCTTCAGACCCTGCTGTGGAGCCCCGATCCAGCCCTGAACCTCCGGTACCTGGACTGGAAGTACGTCCAGTGCCCCTGGGCAACCGAGCCGCGGATCTTCCTGGCGCTGCGTGACGGCGCCGTGGTCGGGATGCGCGGCTTCCACGAGTCGCGCTGGGAGGTCGGCTCCCCGGCGCTCGTGGTCGCCGTCCCGCTGGCCGACGATCTGGCGATCCACCCGGACCACCGCAACGGCGGCCTGGTCACCCAGATCATGCGGGCTGCGCTCGCTGACCTCGCCGGCTCCGGTTCAGACTACATGTTCAGTCTGAGCGCCAGCACGCTCACCCTTCTGGGCTCGCTCACGCTGGGATTCCGGAGCGCGGGCAAGTACGACCCGATCGTGAGGCGTGAGCCCAGCGCCGCCCGTCGATCGCGGTTGCGCGAGCGGCTGGCCCGGAGCCAGCGCCTCAGGACCTGGGCGAGGTCTCCGCTCCTTTCCCGCTCGCGGCTGCTCTTCCGGTCGTCGCTGCTGTTCTCCGCTGCCGAACGCCGGCCCTTCAGCCGTCTCGACGAAGCCCGGCTCGACGGCGACCTGACCATCGCGCGCGAGCCGAGGCCGGCGGCGATGGCCGAGCTGGTCTCGGCGCTCGGGCACGACGGACGCCTGCGCCACGTGCGCAGCGAGGAGTACCTCGGCTGGCGCTTCGCGAACCCGCTCCGCGAGTACCGGTTCCTGTTCTCGGGAGGCGAGCGTCTCGACGGGTACCTGGTGCTGGGAACGCGCGTTGCCGGCACCGTCCCCTCGCCTCGGGTGAGCATCGTCGATCTCGAGGGCCGGGACGCCACGATCCGCCGCCGGCTGCTGGTCGCCGCGCTCGAGGGTCACGTACCGGATCTCTTCGCCTGGTCCGCGACGCTGGCTCCGAGCGACCGGGTGCTGCTGGGTGAGCTCGGCTTCGAGCCCGCCGATCCGTTGCTGGCGGCGCGCGGCGGGCCGTGCGTGCTGGTCGGTTCTCCTGCAGGCCGCCCACCCGACACGTGGGTGCTCGAATCGCGCTCGCTCCTCGATCCGGCGTCCTGGGACCTCCGGATGCTGGGCTCGATCGGGGACTGACGGACGTCGCATGTCTGCCGGTCGGGACGACGCCGACGCGCCGCGGCAGGTGGGGCCCCGCCCTGCGCCGCCTTCATGGATCGCCCGCACCTAGAGCCGCCGCATCCCCGCCTGGCCCATCTGCCGGACCCCCGCGAGCGTGTCGGGTCCGTCGGCCGTCGACGTGACCTCCACCAGCGGCCGGACCTCGCGGGCGATGACGTTGACGACCTCGCCTTCCCGCTGGAGGTCCCCTTCCACCAGCAGCAGGGCGTGCCGGCGGACGACCGACCGCAGCCGCTGCCACGTGTCCGGCCAGAGGGTCACGTTGACCATGCCGGTCTCGTCCTCGAGCGCGAGGAACACCGTCCCACGCGCTGTCATCGGGTGCTGGCGCGTGACCACCAGGCCGCCGATCCGCACGGGACCCGCCCGCATCCCCGCCAGGGCCGCGTTCGACACGGCACCCAGCCGCTCGAGGGCCCCCCGGAACAGCGCCACCGCCTGGAGCCGGGCGTCCAGCCCGATCACGGCATAGGCGTCGCCGAGGCGCTCCGGCTCCGTGATCGGCGGCAGCGACGGTGCTTCCGTCGCGGGCAGCCGCAGGTCCAGCGGCCGTCCGGCGGCCCGGATGATCCCCTTCGCACCACGCGACCTGCCGTCGACCCGACCCTTCGAGGCTCCCGCCACCTCGCGCAGCTGCCACAGCAGCTCGCGGCGCGGCCGGCCGAGCGAATCGAGCGCCCCGGCCCGGATCAGCCGCTCCACCACCTCCTCGGCGAGGCCGGTTCGCTCCACGACGTCCGCCAGGCTCGCGTACGGGCCCCGGGGCAGCTCCGCGTCCAGGCGCGGCTGCTGCTCCTCGCCGATTCCCTTGACCAGGTGCAGCCCCAGCCGGATCCCCCAGCCCGTCATCGACTCCGCCGCCCACCGCTCGCGCGAGACGGCACCGGGGATGACGCACGCCGGCGAGCGCACGGGCGCGGGCCGCCGGTCGATCCCGGTCCCCTCGGGCAGCGGCTCGCCCTCGTCGGCATCGTGCGAGCCGTCGTCCCCGGCGAACCCGGCCAACGCCCAGCCGGGGCGGCCGACCCACTCGGTCGTCGTCCGGTAGCTGCTGCGGTTGACGTCCACCGGGAGCACCGCGACGCCGTGGCGCTTGGCGTCGTTGACCAGCACCTCCACCGGGTAGAAGCCCATCGGCTGGGCGTTGATGAGGCCGGTCACGAACTGGGCCGGGTAGAACAGCTTGAGGAAGCTCGACTCGTAGGCGGTCCGGGCGAACGCCGCGGCATGGCTCTTGGCAAAGCCGAACGAGGCGAACGCGGCGCAGCGGCGGAACAGCTCCTCGGCATCGTCGCGGGGCATGTGCTGGACTCGCTCGCAGCCCTCCACGAACTCCGCGTGGAGCTTCTCCATCTCGCGCTCGCTGCGATAGGTGCCCATCGCCCGCCGGAACGCGTCCGAGCCCGCCGGCGTGAAGCCCGCGACGTCGATCGCGATCCGCATCACCTGCTCCTGGTACAGGATCACGCCCAGCGTGTCGTGGAGGATCGGCTCGAGGCTCGGGTGGAGGTAGGTGACCGGCTCCAGGCCCTGCTTGCGCCGCAGGTAGGGGTGGACGGCGTTGCCCTGGATGGGGCCCGGGCGGATGATCGCGACCTCCACCACCAGGTCGTCGAGGCTCTGCGGGCGCGACTTGGGCAGCGTCTGCATCTGGGCGCGCGCTCTCGACCTGGAACACGCCCACCGTGTCGGCGGCCTGGAGCATCTCGAACACCTCGGGGATCTCCTCCGGGATCCGGTCGAGATCGAGGCAGACGGCGCAGTCGTGCTCGATCAGCTGGACGGTCTCGTCGATGGCCGCCAGCATCCCCAGGCCCAACAGGTCGAGCTTGATCAGCTTCATCGTCTCGACGTCGCGCTTGTCGTACTGGACGACGACACGGTCCTTCATCGTGGCCCGCTCGAGCGGCGCGATGTCGATCAGCGGCGCGGCAGTCACGAGCATGCCGCCGGAATGGATCGACAGGTGGCGGGGGAAGCCGTCGATGCGGGCGCACAGCTCCAGCCAGCGCTCCCAGTCCGAGAGGGGCGCGACGGAGCCCCGGTGGCGGTCGCGGTCGATCGCGGGCGCGGGCTCGAGGCGGGCGACGCTCGACTCGTCTACGCTCGACTCGTCCACGCTCGACTGGTCCATGCGCCGGTCCGGGGGCTGGAGGACGCCGCTCTCGGGATCAAGCCGGCGCTGCACCTCGCGGTACGGCGCCCAGCGCTCCGTTCCATAGCCCGTCCCGTGGCCTGACCGCAGCCAGGCCACGCTGGCCGGCGAGTCGCCCGGGCCGCCTTCGTCGTCGCCGAGCCCGCCTGACCGGATCGCGGGCGCGGATCCTGGCGCGCCCGCCCATGTGCCCGTGGCTGCCCGCCCACCGCCTCGCTCCCGCCACCGACGACCCACGCTCGTCGTATCCAGCGCGGGCGTCTCGAACACGCCCGATTCGGGCTGTTGCACGATCCCGGCTCGTACCTGCTCCCCAATTGGCGACCCGACGTGGATTGGACGATCCATGGTCGTAGCTGGGGGTGTGGGAGAGGCGGAAACGGGCGATGCGGGCACGGTGCCGGGCATTGCCCCGAGCCGCCCACCGCGCTCGTGGTTGAGCTGCCCCATCGAGTCCGTGAGCCCGCGCTCGCCGGTCATGGCCGCCGCGCCCGCCATCGACATCTCCGCCACCAGCCGCCGGGACCCGCGCACCGCGTCCGTGGCCGGCGCGTCCACCGGCCGCGTCGTCCGGCACCTCGTCCGGTCGCGCGAAGAACTGCGCGAACCCGCCCTCCGCCTCCAGGTCCCGCCGGACCATCACCGAGTCGTACGTCTCGAGCGCCTTGGCCACCCGGTCCACGAGCGGGCGCGGGAACCCCAGCGCGTAGCCCACCTCGCGCACCGCCGACCGCGCCCGGTACGTGACGAGGTTGCAGACCATCCCCGTGTGCTCGGCCCCGTACCGCTGGTAGACGTACTGGATCACCTCCTCCCGCCGCTCGGAGCTGAAGTCGATGTCCACGTCCGGGTACGCGGTCCGGCCCTCGTTGATGAACCGCTCGAACAGCAGCTCGTGACGGATCGGGTCCACGCGGGTGATGCCCAGGACGTAGGCGACGATCGAATCCGCCGCGCTCCCCCGTCCCTGCGCCGGGATCCCGCGCGACTTGGCGAACCGCATCAGGTCCCAGCAGATGAGGAAGAACTCGGCGAGCCCGGTCTTCTCGATGACGTCGAGCTCGTGGGCGAGCTGTCGCACGACGGCGGGCGTGAGCGGGTGATACCGGCGCCGCGCGCCCTCCCAGCACAGCTCCGAGAGGTGGCTGAACGGCGTCTGGCCACGCGGGATGGGGAAGCCCGGGAACCGGTAGCGCTCGAAGGCGAGCTCGACGCGACACGCGGCCGCGACCTCGGCGGTGGTGGCGATGCCCTCGCGCCAGGCCCGTGCGAGCACCGGGTCGGCGGCGACGGTGCCGGCTCCCCGGGCGGCAGGGCCAGCAGCTCCGCCGCGCCCTTGAGGGACGACTCGCCGTCCGGCCGGCGCAGGTCGCCGAGCTCGGCGAGCGACCGGCCGTGCCGGATCGCCGTCACGACGTCCTGGAGCTCACGGCCCTCGGGGTGCGCGTAGTGGACGTCGTTGGTGACCACGACCGGCAGCCCCAGCTCCGAGGCGAGCCGCGCGGTCTCGGACGCGAGCCAGTCGTCGTCGGGCAGGAGATGGTGCTGCAGCTCGAGGAGGAACCCGCGTGGACTCCCGAACAGCGCCGCGTACCGCTCGGCCACCGCCCGCGCCCCCTCCCGGTCGCCCGCCAGCAGCCGCCGCGCCAGCTCGCCGTGCCGGCACCCTGACAGCGCGACGAGCCCCTCCGCGTGCTCCGCGAGCAGCGCCTGGGTGAACGCCGGGACCGCCTTCGTGCCCGCGAGGTTCGCCCGCGAGACCATCCGGCACAGGCTCCGCCAGCCGGTGGCGTCGCGCGCCAGCAGGACCAGGTGCGGTCCGCGCTGCGCCTCCCCGATCCCGCGGTGGTCCTCCTTGCGGATCGCCCGGTGCCCGGGCAGCCGGGCCCGCTCCGGGCGCGGGCGCACCGGCACGCCCCTCGACGATGCGCGGCGGCTCCGCGACGACCGGCGGTCGCCGCCCGGGCTTCCACGCGCGGCGTGCCGGGACCACGATCCCGCCCGGGTCCGGTGCGGCCGCATCGAGCAGCTCGATCTCGATCCCGATGACCGGGTGCAGCCCGGCGGCCTCGGCGGCGGCGGAGAACCGGACCGCGCCGTACAGCCCCTGGTGGTCCGTGATCGCGAGGCCCGTCAGCCCCAGCTCCACCGCCCGCGCAACGAGGTCGTCCGGGGCGGAGGCACCGTCGAGGAACGAGAAGTGGCTGTGGCAGTGGAGCTCGGCGTAGGGCGCAAGGGCCACGGTGGCGTCTCCGGGGGCGGGACGGAAGAATAGAACACCTGTTCGGTTCAGTCCAGCGCGATCCGCATCGCAGCCCCGCGCGGGCCGCATGCCGGCGCGGGCACGCGGGCCGGCGGGCGAACCAACGGTCCGCTGCCGCCGACAAACGATCCGCCAGGCGCTTCGAACGTTGCCGGAGCGGGAATGTGACCGAATGATCGCGCCGCCCAGCGCTCCGAATGTCGGCCCGGGCCGACGGTTGGACCTGCGGGCGGTCCGGCGCCGGCTTCCGCTCCGGTTCAGCGCCGGCTCCGCTCCGGCGCCGGCTCCCGCCGACTCTGCGCCGCGCCGGTGCGGCCCTCAGGCCTCGATCGAGACCTCCCGCAAGCGAGCGCAGGATCACGTGCGCGCCGGCAGCCGCAAGGTCGGCGTCCCCGCGCTCCGGCACCCCCACCACGAACATCCCGGCGTCGACCGCCGCCCGGACCCCCATCGGCAAATCCTCGAAGGCCACCGCGTCGCCCGGCTCCACGCCGAGCGCCGCGCACGCGGCCAGGTAGACGTCCGGGGCGGGCTTGGGCCGCCCGAGATCCGTGCCCGATGTCACCACCCCGAGAACCCCGAGCCCCACCGCGTCGAGCGCGCGCCGGACCAGCTCGGCGGCCGTGTTCGAGGCGACCGCCATCGCGACCCGCCCGTCGAGGGCCTCGACGAGCTCCCTCGCCCCCGCGTGCAGGGGGGCTCCGGCCGCGTAGTGGCCCAGCATGATCTCGGCGATCTCCATCTCGATCGCCTCGGCCGGGAGACCGAGGCGATGGGCGTAGGCGACGGCGGTGTCCGGGAGGGCGCGACCGTGCGACGCGATCATGTCGGCCTGGGAGAACGTCTCGCCGTGTCGGGCCAGGAGCTCGCGCTCCGCGTCGTGCCAGTGCGGCTCGGTGTCGAGCAGCAGCCCGTCCATGTCGAACACCACGGCGCGGAACCGGCCGGGCAGGACGACAGACATGGGCGGATCCGGACACGCGGAGACCTCGGGGCGGCAAGGCAGGAACGCCGCCGATTGTAGGGCGAATGCCCGGTCCCGGGGTCTTCGCCGGGGACCGCTCCCGTCGAGGTGCAACCAAACGCGGGCCTCGTACGTCTCATGTCCGTGATTACCGATCTGCGTCATCCCACGAGCCATCCGCTCGCCCTCGAGGTCCTCCTCCGTGCGGCGGCGATCGTGCTGGCCTCGATCGTGATCCTTGGCCTCCTCCCCGCGATGGTGGAGGCGGTCGGGTAGCCACCGGACCTGGGCAGCCCGGTGCTCCCTCGGACCCTCGTCGCTGGGGCGGCGAGGGTCCTTCTTCGTCCCGCAGGTAGGATGGAGCCGATGCCACGACCCTCAGCCGCTCACGGTCTGCCGCGCTCCTGGCCCTGCTGGTCGCTGGGCTGCTCATCGCATCCCTTGGCGGCGTGCGGGAGCCCCGGGCCCTCGAGCACCGAGGCGGCACCTTCCGGCCGCGACCGCGCCACGGCAGGCCCCGCGGTCTCGACCCCGGCCGCACCATCGGTCGAGCTCACCCCGGTCCCCGGCGGCGCCACCGGGTCGCCCGAGATCCCGGACCGGCCCGCGACGACGGTCACCGCCTGGGGCACGATCGTCGACCGCGTCCCGGACGGCTTCCCCGTCGTCCCGGGCGCGAGGATCGCCGACGGCGTCGACGAGGCGGTGAGCGGCGCCTGGATCACCGACGCCGGCGTTGACGAGGTGGCCCCGTGGTACGTGTCCGCGTTCACGGAGCTGGGCTGGTCGACGGTTGACCTGGGCTCCGTGCTCGAGGACGGGTCGAGGGTCCTGGACCTCGCGTCGGACCTCCCCGAGTGCCGCGTGCAGACCACCTTCCGTCCCGCCGGCGAATCGACGATGATCATCGTGCTCTACGGTGCCGGCTGCGCCGGCGGCGAAGGCTGACCCACAGCGAGGAGAGGCGCACACCGATGGAACCGACGCGGCGCGAGGTCCTGGGCGCCGGGCTGCTGGCCCTGGTCCTTGCTGCGCTCATCGTGCTGATCGTCCTGAGCGCGCTGCCGGCCTAGGTGCAACAACCGGGGGGTGCACGTCGTCTACCCGTTGGCGACCGGCCGGATCCGGTGCGCGATGGGAGATAGCGGGCAACGGTGCAGACGACACGACCGCGCGACCTTGGAGTGCTTGCCCTTGTCGTGGGGCTGTTCCTCGTGCTGTTCGTGATCACAGCCCTGCTCGGGTCGCCGGCCGTCCGCTGACGCCACCCACCCACCGACCGGTCGCCGCCAGCCCTGCGGTCCAGCGCCTGCGCAGGGCTCAGTCGTAGAGCCGCTCCAGGTGCCACGTTCCGGCAGTCCGGTCCAGGTACACGAGCGCCAGCCATGACGTCCCCACGACCTTGAAGTAGTCGCGCGCGATCGGCTCGCGCCACCAGGCCTCCTCCACGCGCCACCGGTTGCAGACCTCGATGGGCTCCCGGCGGCCGTTCCAGCGGATCGCCACGAGGCGCCCTGCCTCGTCCAGCTCCGCGTCGATCAGCGGGTGCTCGCGCAGCAGGCGGGTCATGGCCGCGCCCCGCGATCCCCGTCCGTCACCGCGGCCCCGGCCACCGGCAGCCAGCGCCAGCGGGCCTCGGCGAGCGGCGCCTCCGGGTCGGCCAGCTCGACCCGGCGCACCCGGTCCGCGCCGAACGCGATGGCGAGGCGGGCGAGCTGCCAGGCGAGGCGGGCATCCCGGGCCGCCTGGGGCGTGAACAGCGGCAGCTGCTGGCCCCGCGCCGGCTCCACCAGCCCCAGCTCCAGCTCCAGGCGGGCGACGGCCGCGGGTGGCGGGGCGGTCTCGAGGCGGGCGAGGAGCAGGCGCTCGATGGCCTCGGCGTCCGCGGTGGGTTCCGGGAAGCGCTGCTCGATCCGGAGCTCCGGTGGCGTCCCGCGCCGGGCGAATGCGAGGTCGTGGGTGACGGTGAGCCTCGCGAGCCCTGCGGCCCGGCCGCGCGCCGCCAGCTGGTCCGCGAGGGCGCCGGCGAGGCGGCGGAGGACGAAGCGCACCGCCTCGAGGCCCTCCGCCGGGGGCTCCAGCGAGAGGCCGAGGGCCATCCGCTCTGGAGCGCTGCGCGGCTTGAACCGCTCGGTCTCCTCGCCGTGCGCCCGGGCGTGCAGCAGCGCCCCCTCCTCGCCGAACCTGGCCACCAGCGCGGAGCGAGGGAGCCCGGCCACCGACCCGATCGTCCGCAGCCCGAACCGGGCCAGTCGCGCCCGGACATCGGGGTCCCGCGTGAGCAAGCGTGGCCGGGTAGGGCGCGAGGAACCGCTCGTCGTCGCCGGGCGGGACCAGGACCGGCGGACCGCCCTCCTCCGCGTGCGCCGCCGCGACCGAGGCGGCGAACGCCGTGCCCGCGATCCCCGCGCGTGGCGGCCCGGGCAGGACCGGGGCAAGCGCCGCCGTCATCCGGGCGACGAGCGTCTCCTCGATCCCCCACAGGCGGACCAGGCCGTCCACGTGGACCGCGATCCGCCCGAAGGCCGGGTCGGTGACGTCGCTCGTCGCGGCGATGCCGGGGCTGAACACCGCGAGCCGCTCGCAGGCGGCCTCGACGGCGTCCCGGTCCTCGTCAGGCGCGAGGTCGAGGAAGGTCGCCTCGGGTGCGAGCCGGTGGGCGCTCCCGAGCGGGATCCCCCGTCGCACGCCGAGCGCACGCGCGAGGGGATCCGCGTCCACCACGGTCCCGTCCGTCCAGGGCTGTCCGCCGAGGACGATCGGGCCGGGCGGCCACGAGCCGGAGGTGCCGTCGGGTGACGAGACCTCCGTCCTCGCCCGTGCCAGGCGCAGGGGCAGGTGGGGCCAGAGCAGGTGCAGCAGGCGCATGGGGATCGGCCGATAGCGGGGGGCCTTTCGGGTCGATATGGGGCGTGGGTGGCGGTGACGCGCCCCGTGGCGGGGATGCCGCCGCGGGACGTGGCGTGCCCGGTGGGGCAGCGAGGCAGGCCCGGCGGCGCGGCCGGGGCCACCAGGCTCGGCGGCGCGGCGCGGGTGGCCAGCCCGGCAAGCAGGTCCGGACGGGCGAGGCAGGCGTCCCTTGGCCCGCCCTCCGCGTACAGGATCTCCAGCGTGGCGCGGCGACCCGGCGGCCCGTAGCGGTTGCGGGCCACCTCCACGGCGCTCCGCTGGCCCACCACGTCCCGGCCCAGGCGGATCCAGCCGGATCGCCGGAGCTCCAGGCGCAGGCCGCTCGCCGCCTCGACCGCGGTCGCCAGCGTCCGGCCGAGGCCGGCCGGCTCCAGGATCACGACCAGCGTCCCCGCGCGGCGCGCCAGCGCCGCGAGCCGTCCCAGCCGGTCCCCCACCCGCCTGCCGGCGATCGCGGGGTCCCGGCCCTCCGGCAGGTCCATCACCAGCAGGTCCACCGTCCGCGCCGCGAGCAGCGCGCCGGCCAGGGCCAGCGCCTCCTCGAGGTCTGCCGGCGACAGGACCACGAGCCACTCGGGACGGACGCCGCGGGCGACGGCCTCCACCGGGTCGAAGGCGCGGGCGAGATCCAGCCAGGCGACGATCGCCCCGCCGGCCTGCGCCTCCGCGGCCACCCGCAGCGCGACCGTCGTTGAGCCCGACGAGAGGGCGCCGCGGAGCGCGACGGTGGCATCCCGGGGCAGGCCGCCGGGCCCGAGGATGGCATCCAGCGCCGCGAACCCGGTGGGCACCACGCGCCCATCCGCGTCCGGGGCGGGGAGACCTGGTCGGCGCGGGACGACGGGCGCGAGCGGCGTGGGTGCGAGGGGGCTGGGTGCGAGCGGAGTGCCTGGCTCCGGGCGGAGATCCGGGCGGGTGTCCGGCGCCACCATCGGAGCGAGGGCGAGGGCGCCCTCGGTCGCCGGGCCCGGGTCTTCGCCCCGGGGCATCGCGGCCAGACCCCGGCGCGGAGCGGCCGCGCCCCAGCGTGCCTGGAGCGTGGCGAGTGCCTCGGAGACGTCGGATGTGCGAGCCATCGGACGTCCAATAATAGAACGGATGTTCTACTAGTCAAGAGCCGAAACAGGCCTTCAGCGACCCGGCACGGGTCCCGGACCGAACTCGGCACGGAGTCAAGATGGTTGGGCTGGCACGGAGCTGGAGCAGCAGATCGACCGGATTCGGCGTGAGCCCTGCAGGAGAACGGCCGAGCTGACTCCGAGCCGAGTCGGGGTGGTCGGGGAGTCGGGGTGGTCGGGGAGTCGGGGTGGCGGGGAGTCGGGGTGGTCGGGGTGGCGGGGAGTCGGGGTGGTCGGGGTGCGGGGTGGCGGGGAGTCGGGGTGGTCGGGGTGGCGGGGAGTCGGGGTGGTCGGGGTGCGGGGTGGCGGGGAGTCGGGGTGGTCGGGGTGCGGGGTGGCGGGGAGTCGGGGTGGTCGGGGTGCGGGGTGGCGGGGAGTCGGGGTGTCGGGGTGCGATGCGACGCCGGACCCCGCTGCCCTACCCCGAGAGCGCCAGCGCCACCATGCCGCCCACGATCAGCGCCAGTCCCGCCCACTGGGTCGGGCGCGGCCGCTCGCCCAGCCAGCCGATGGCGTAGACCACCGGCAGCACGGGCCCGAGCGAGCTCGACAACCCGATCAGCCAGACCGGCGCGATCTCGAGACCGATCGCATACGCCACGAACGCCGCCACATCGAACGCCCCGCCGAGCACCACGAACACGACCACCAGGCGGGTCCAGGGCAGCGACGGCGACAGCATCGGCGCCAGCCGGCGCGACCGGGTCGCCAGGGCCAGCACGAGCAGCGTCAGCGCCCCGATGTTGTTGCCCACCCGCGACCCGGTGATGACCGGCAGCCACCCGTGCGCCCGGATCGGGTCCGCGAGCAGGAGGGTGAGGATCGCGAAGCCGATCAGCGCGACCACCGCCGCCGCGACGCCCAGGCTCGCGAGCCGCATGCGGCGCCCGTCACCCGACTCGATCACGAGGCCCGCGAGCGCGACACCCGCCGTGACCAGCAGCACGCCGGCGACCTGCGGTGCGCTGAGGACCTCGCCGCGCAGGACGACCGCCGCCGCGACCGTCACCCCGCCGTATGCGACGACCACCGGGCTCACGATGCTCAGCGGACCAAGGTGGAGCGCGGTGAAGTACGAGAGGTAGGCGACGGCGGCGAGCAGGCCCAACGGGAGGCCGGCGAGCATGCCCTCGATCGGAGATGGCCCGAGCAGTGCGGGCTGCAGCAGGCCGATGATGACCAGGATGGCCAGGCTGACCAGCTGCGAGCCCACGAGCACCCGCAGCGTCCCCACGGTGCGCGTCGAGAGGGCGACCGCGATGTCGAGCGCCCCCCAGCCGAACGAGGCGAGCAGGCCGAGGATCAGACCGGTGGGCATCGCGCGAGTCTACCGATCGGGACGCCGGGAAGGCCGGTCGTCGCGTGCTACACTTCCCGGCCGGTCGACCCGAATCGTCGGGTGCGGCTCCCGTGGGGATGTAGCTCAGCTGGGAGAGCGCCGCGTTCGCATCGCGGAGGCCAGGGGTTCGAGTCCCCTCATCTCCACCATCGTGGGTCGGTTGGGCAGGTGGTGAGCCCAAGGGTCTGTAAAACCCTCGCCTACGGCTGTGGCAGTTCGATTCTGCCCCGGCCCACCAGCATCTCCAGAGCACGAATGGGGCCCTGTGGGGCCTCATTGTCATGTCCGGCGTACAATGGCTCGGTAGCAACCCGGTAGCAACAGGGCGTACGCTCATGCACAAGACGACCGGACCCGCTCCTAACAGAAGGCCGTCGAGCCCGCGTCCGCCGCGAACGGAAACGTCGCCGACGGCTGAGCCTCGAAAAGCTCGCCGGCGCTCGCCCGGAGAGGGCAGCGTCTACCCCGACGCGGACGGAAAGCGCTGGCGTGGCGCAGTGACCTGGACCGATCCCGATGGAGCGCATCATCGCCGAGTGGTGTCGGCGCAAACCTCGTCGGCCGCTCGGGACAAGGTGGACAAGCTTCGCGCGGAGCTCCGGCTGGGTGCCATGGCGCCTGCTGGTCCCGCGACGACTGTGGGCGAGTACCTGACCTCGTGGATCGAGCGGGACAGGATCCGCGTGCGACCGGCCACCTGGGTCGGGCGCGCGTCGCACGTCAAGACCTACCTGGTGCCGACCCTTGGCCGCCTGGCGCTCGCACGCCTCATGCCGTCCGACGTCGAGCACGCGCTCGCCGAATGGCTCGAGAAGGGGCGGCCCGTCACCGCCGAAGAGCGCCGCCGAGGTGCGCCTCGCCCGAAGCCCATCGCGCCGCTGACCGCCAGGCACATCCGGGCGACCCTGCGGATCGCGCTCGCCGATGCGGTCCGCGAGGGCCTAGTGACGAGGAACGCGGCCGCCGATGCCCGGGCTCCGTACGTGCCACATCGGGAGATCACGTTCCTCGAGGCGCCCGACCTGCTGCGGCTGCTCGAAGCGACTGCGGGTGACGAATTGGGACCGCTCTACGCGCTGGCCGCAACGACGGGGCTCCGGCTTGGCGAGCTCCTCGGCCTGTCGTGGCGCGACGTCCGCGACGGGACGCTCACCGTGCGACGGTCGCTCGCCCTCGCGACCCGTGGGTCCTGGAAGCTCGCTGAGCCGAAGTCGGCGCGGTCGCGCCGCACGATCCCCCTCCCTGCTCGCGCTCGCGAAGCCCTTGCCACCCAGGAGGCCCGACAAGCTGCCAACAGGGCGGCGGCCGGCGCCGCGTGGCAAGACCGGGATGGGCTGGTGTTCACAGACGCGGTGGGTCGTCCGTGGCGGCCCGACCGCGTCTCCGCGGCGTTCGGTCGCGCATGCGCCGCAGCTGGCGGGCCGCGAGTTCGACTCCACGACCTGCGACACACTGCCGCCACGCTGCTCCTCGCGGAAGGCACGCCGCTGGCCGTCATCTCCGACTTGTTGGGCCACTCCGGAATCGCGATAACCGCGGGCTACTACGCGGGCGTTGTGCCGGAGCTCCGCCGAGACGCGGCCGACGCCATGGATCGGGCGCTCACCACCGGCAAGGGAACGGTCAGCTAGGCCTGGGCGCGCGGCTCCTCGTTCCTCGCGCGCTCGACATAGTCCCGGAGGGCGGTCGCTGGGACCAGCCTCCGTCGTCCGATCTTCAACGTCTGCAGCCGCCCTCGCGAGATCTCCTCGTAGAGGCGGGTCCTTCCGCAGCCTATGAGGTCGGCGGCCTCCTCGACGGACATAACGGGCGCCGGCCGGTCAGCGGGCACCGTGGCGGCGCGGAGCTCCTCACGGATCGCCGCCGCAAGTTCGGCGAACGCAGCCTCGAGTCGATCGCAGGGTTCGATCCCAAGCTGTACTCGGGCGCTGATCCGTTCCGGCAACTGGTCACCCCACGGGCGTCCTCGACGGCCGCGAATACGCCGACCGCTGGTGATGGGACGCCCGCTCGCGGTGCGGGCGTCCCGTCGCGAGAGGGTTGGCTGGGTGGTGTCGACGGAGGCCGGACGGTGAGCGCGGTCGGCTCGGCCGCGGCGTTCAAGCGGCTGGCCCTCTCGGATCCGCGCGACGCGCGCCTCGAGCATCACGGGCTCGGCCTTGCGTAGCCGCCGCCGCTCGGGCCCGCCCATTCTTATCGTCGTCACGATAAGCCTGTTACTTTCACCCGCCGTTGCAGGTAGCCCGCGAACAGCGGAAGCGCGAAGTCGTACGTCGCACGGCTCGGGCGGTAGACGAGCCCCTTGTCGATCAGCCGGCGGAGGCCGACGGCGGCATTAACTCCCTCGCCCGCCTCACGTGCGATCGCCGCGAGTGTCGCCCGCCCGCCGGCACGACCCATCGCCAGCAGGAGCACCTGTTCGGTCGGCGCGACGCCCTCGAAGCGGTCTTCGAAGAACGCCAGGTCCAGCTCGTGGATCATGGCCCCCTCGACACGCTCGAACTCGGGCCGCCCGATGTGGGGGAGGCCGACGCGACTGCAGGCGAAGGCGCCGGCAAACTGCAGGAAGTACGGGTAGCCCGCCGTCGCCTCAACGATGTGGTCGACTAGTCCCCGTGAGAAGCTGCGTCCGCTGCCGGCGAGCGGGATCGCCAGCGCGTCGCCGGCGTCATCGAGCGGCAGGTTCCCCACGACCGCGTGGCGGAACATGCGCTCCGAATAGGTGCGGGCGCGCTTGAGGTTGAGGCTCAGGGTCGGCAACCCGCACAGGATGACTCGCACCCGAGGACCCTGGCGTTGCACTCGGCCGAGTGCCGCGAGCAGCGACGAGAGCGGATAGCGTTCGCGCTGGCGGTCGTCGGTGAGCAGATGCGCCTCGTCCAGGAGCAGCAGCGCCCCACGTCGGTCGCTCTCCTCGAGTGCCCTGGTCAGTGCGGAGAAGGCCGCGATCAGCGCGTCGCTCGGGGCGGGCTCGTCGACTTCGTACGAAGGTTCGACGCTCACCTCGCCCATCGTGACTCGGCGTGGCCGCAGGAACCGTGCTCCGCGTCCGATCGCCTGGCCGATGCCGGTCAGCGCGTCGATCCGCGCCCAGAGGGCCGCGCAGTCGTCGACGATCGCCTCGGCCAAGCGCGCGTCGTCGCGATGGCGATCGCCCAGTTCGCGCTCCAGGGTGATCCACCCGGCGCGTTCGGCACGCACCGCGATCTCGCCCAGCAATACCGTCTTGCCCGTGCCGCGCAGGCCGGTCAGCGCCCAGTTGGCGTGCAGCGGCGGATCCTCGAGCAGCCAGTCCTCGGCCTCGGTGAGGACGTCGTCGCGCCCAGCCAGGTAGGGGGGTGGGACGCCATTCCCCGGCCGAAAGGGGTTCGGTAGCGGATTCGGTTGTCGGGCGAGGGCCGAGCCAGTCATCGATCCTCCTCGGCGTCTTCCGCTGATCTGGTGCGGGCGGGCAGCGCTGCTGGCAACCCCCCGGCCCTCGTGTTGCACCAGGGTGACGAGTGGCCAGCAGTGAGGAAGTCCGCGCCCGGCTGACGCTCGCGCTCCAAGCACGGCCGATGCACGGGCGGCTACCGCATTGCGGCCGACGGGCCCGCTGGCCGCTTCTGTCGGGTGTGTCCCCCAAGGAGCACGCTAACACTCCATCCGGCCATCTGCAATGGAGAATGCGTACGTATTCGTGTACGTTCGACGCCTCGTCGACGCCTTCCGCGCCGTGTCAAGGGATCTGACCCAGGCAACTGCGCCACCCACTGTGTGAAACCTTCAGGTTATGAAGGCTCGGGTGGTCCTTCCGTGCCATCGAAGGTGGCACGCGGGCATGGCACGGTGGCGACCTGATGGCCGTCGCGCTCCCGCTCCCGCCCACCCTGACGGCGGTTCCAGCGCCGGCGCGTCGCATCGGCGGGCGGCCCCGCCTCGACATCCCGAACCGACCGACCGTCTGCCCACAACAGCATCGCGGCGTCATCCGCATCCACGGCAACCCGCGCTGGAAATCGCGACCGTTCCGTCGGCCCCGGTTCCTCTGCCTCCCCGACGACCCCGGGGAGGTCCGGCACACGTTCTCCGGTCCTCGCCGCCCGGCGCATGACGCACACCCCCAAGGGGAGTCGTGCGCGACGTGCGACGTCGTTCCGGGCCTCGCCCAGGGACCGCTGACGCCCGTGCACTTCGAGACGAGCGCGAACGAGATGGCGAAGGTGCTTGTCCTGACCGGAGCCGGCGACTCGGGCCGCAAGGCCGCGCAGACGGTCCGCTACGACGCCCAGCGATACGACACCGACGAGCACGGCTTCCGCTACGCGAGCCGGGAGTTCGGCCTCGCCGGACGCTACATCGACCTGTTCGGGGACCTCGTGCACCGGGAACTCTCGCCGGTCCGCTGGCCCCGGATCCTCGTCCTTGACTCGAAGCCGCTCAACCTCTATCCCTACGACGCAGCCGAGCGCGGGGAACGCTGGGACACCCACAAGCGGGCCGGCGCGGTGCTCGCGGCAGTCGGCGGCGACGACCCCGACCGCCCGCTGCGCGCCTGGGGCCTCCACCTCTCGGCGGACGAGACGAAGGAGTCGTGGTCGGACTTCCTCGAGGGGCTGCCCGGCGACGTCGAGTGGGTCGTCGCCGACGGCGCGAAGGCGATCAAGCAGGCCGTCATGCTGCGCTGGCCGCATGCCAAGTTCGTCGCCTGCGAGTTCCACCTCGGCAAGGCGCTCGACGCCTGGGCCGCGAAGGACGGCTGGCCCGCCGAGAACGACGAGATCAAGCCGCTCCTCGACCGCGCGTTCCTCTCGGTTGAGGACTGGGAGGCTCTCATCACGTTCGCGGACGAGCACGACTGCGAGAACATCATCGAGTGGATGTCGGCCAACTCGGAGCGAGCACGCGGCCAGATCGCGCTGCGGGTTCCCGAGTTCGAGCACCATCCGCGGAGCAACAGCCCTGCCGAGGGCCTGCTCAACTTCGTCGATCGCAAGCTGCACCGCCGCCGTCGCTTCCGGTTCCGCAACGCGCCCCGGTTGCAGACGATCCTCAACCTCATGCGTGCGTCCGAGGCTGGGCAGGCGGGCCAGGCGGAGTATGCGGCGATCATCAAGCGCCACCTCGCCGAGAAAGGTCCCGCCTTCGTCAAGCCGGACTGGGAGGCGGGCGAGGACGACCCGGCGCGACTCCGGTCACTCTCGCGGCTGCTGCTCGCGGCGCGCGATCGGGCGCAGCAGGCGACCGCCTCCTACATGGCCGACGCGAAGGCCCGCTCAGTGCTCGCCCGGATCGCCGAGGACAACATCGAGCGCCGGCGGATGGGCTTCCCGCCGTTGACCTGGACGACGAAGCCCGGGCAGCGGACCCTCTCGGTCGATGTCGCGGGCACGATGCTCACCGACTATCCCGAGATCACGCGCGACTGGGACTTCGAGAAGAACGCGCGGGACATTGCGGTGATCACGGCTGGGAGCGACTACGAGGCCGACTGGGTATGCCACCGCTGCCAGCACGAGTGGAAGGCTGAGGTCGGCCAGCGGACGAAACGACGGACGCGCTGCGAGCGGTGCTCGACCGCCAGGACCACCGCTGCCGAGAGCGTCACCGGCGTGCGGCCGGACCTCGAGCCCGAGTGGGACGTCCAGGCGAACCTGCCGCGCACGCCGCTGACGATCAAGGCGACCTACGCGAAGACCGTCTTCTGGTCATGTGCGGATCCTCGGCACAAGACCTACCGCATGTCGCCACGGGCACGGGTGAAGGTCCCGCTCGGGTCGCCGGCCTGCCCGGACTGCAAGAAGATCCAGCCCAAGAAGATCAGGGCCGCGGCCATCATCCCGCTGGAATAGGACGAACTCGATCTGGCGTTCTGATTGAGGGCACGGGGCAGTCGCAGCGGCCGCTCTACGCCGGCGGGAACGTGTCCTTGGACGGGCTTGCCGCACCACGCCTGCGGGTGCGTGACTGACCGATACGGAACAGCGCCGCGCCCGCCACGACCACAAGAACGGCGACCAGCAGCCACAGCGTCGTCGCGCTGTCGTCCGCCCAGGACAGGACCACGAAGGCGAACACGTAGCAGGCGACGGCGATTGCGACATGCTGGGCGCTCTTCCCGATGCCGTCAGCACGCATCCGGCTGCCCAGGAAGACGACAACGGCGATCACGATGAGAGTCGGGATCGGAAACGCCGTGATGAGGGATTCGAGTGCGTCCATCGAGTTCCACGACTGTCGGGCACTGGACCGACTACCAGATCCCATCGTCGGCGCGACCACGACGGAGGTCAAGGTGCCGTTTGTCCCGGCACGCGGTCGCCGGGTCCGGCGACTTCATAACCGCGAGGTTTCACACACTGGGTGGCGCAGTTGGTGACCCAGGGCGCCTGAAGGCGAGAGCGAGCTACTCGCGGAGGTCAGGCGTCCTCGTCCTCGCCGGCTGGCTCTTCGGGCTCAGCGATCAACTCCTTGATGGTCGGCGCCTGGGCGTCCACCGGGATCTCGACGGTCCCGGGCAGGACACCGCTTGCCTCCAGGGAGCGCGCCGTCCACTCGGCGGCGAGAGCCGCGCCGGCGTGGTCGACACTCGTGAAGAGCTGGACCTCCGCGAGGTCGACGGTCTCGCGCGGGAGCAGGTCGACCGGGTCGAAGGTGAGGGTGATGCTGCCGGAGTTGTCGATCCGCACGCCCCGGCCGACCGAAGGCACAACGTTCCGGCTCAGGTAGCCGTAGTCAGGGACGCGTAGAGCCGAGAGCACGCCGGCGTCGATGCCGGCGAAGCGGTTGCGGCCGCCCATGCCGAGCATCACGGGCCGCTTCGGGAGGTCCACGTCCGGCAGGTCGCCGTAGTCGAATGCCTTCACCGCGTCCGCTGGAATGTGGACCTGGACCTGGAGCTTGTGGATCGGGTCGTCGGTGTCGTTGCGGACAAGGAAGTTCACCCGGCCCATCTCGCGGTCAAACATCCGGCGCAGCACGAAGACCGGCATCACCTTCGTTGCCTTGCCGATGTAGGCCTCAACCTCCTTGTCGTAGTCCTCGCGGGTTCGCTTGTCCGGCTCGTACCCGAGAGCGGCGGCCTTGAGGGAGGCGTTGGCTAGGTCGCTGATGCCAGCGAGCATCTCGGCGGTCGAGCGCAGCGAACCTGTGGCGCGCAGCTTGTCGATATCGATGTTCCGTGGCTCGGCCTTGGACTTCGGCGGAGGCGGGGGTTCGAGGGCTTTCCGCTCTCGCCCGGCCCAGGCCGCCACCGTCTCGGGATTGGCGTCGACCGGAACCGCCCGGCTGTCCGGCTTGAGCAGGACCGAGATCCCGCCGATCCGCCGGCGGCTCCCGAGGAGGCGGCGCTGGAGCATCGCCAAGTCGGCGGCCGTGTGCTCCTCCGTGCTGGCCTTGTGTCGGACATAGATGGCGCCCTCGCGCAGCGCCACCTTCGGGCCGTCGCCCGGTGTCCTCGGGTCAGCCAAGAGCTCCTTGTGGCAGGTCCAGATCGGATCGCCCCACTTCGGCGGCTCGATGGTCAGCACGAGGACGTGCTTGCCCTCGACCTCGACGTAGGTACTGATCCACTCCGGCCCTTCCGGAGTCCGGCCGACGTAGGGCGCGAGCCAGGCCTCGATCTTTGCGGAGTCATGGACGGGAGTGCCGCTGAGAGAGCTCGGCGAGACGCCCAGGAGCACGTAGGCGCATCCCCCGAACCATGCCGCCGCCGCGTCCGGGTCACGGTTCGCCATGCCGAGCACTTGCATCGCGAGTTCGCCGCGCCACTTCTTGTCGGCCGCGTCGCCCTCGCGTTTCCACTCAACGAAGTGCTGCTCCTGGGTCGATGTCGGCGCGTCACGGACCGCGCGCACGAGCTCCTCGATCCTGGGCAGTGAGCGGAGCGGCCATGAGGTGTCGAGGTTGAGGGTCACCCGGGCATTCTCGCACTGCGTCGCCGGTGGTCCGGCCAAGGTCTCGGCCGGGCCCTCGGCGCCCTGTGAGGCCGGGCGGAGGCCGGGCAGCGCCGGATCCTCTCCGCCGCGTGTGCATCCTGTTCCGGTCGGCGGGAGGAGTGGCCAGCATCACCGCGCAGGTAGGCGACGTCCCTATCTGAGGTGGGGCTTACTCAGCCTAAACGGCAATCGAGGTGAGCCATGGGCACGTCCCAGTCCCCGGGGGGCACGCATTACGAGATTATGCTCGGGAGGCGGTTGGGTGGCCGCTCGGCGCGGGCCTTCGAAGGCTTCGCGCCGACCGAGATCCCGGGCGACGGGATGCTGCTCCGTGGACGCGTCGCCGACCAGGCCACTCGGCACGGTGTCCTGGCCAGGATCCGCGACTTGGGCTTCCTCTTGTGGACGTGCGGCACACCGAGGCCGATCAGGGATTCTCTGGACCCCCTCCCCAAGAGCAGCCCTGAACACATTCCCCGAGTCCACGAAGCGCCGACGTCACAGCAGCCCCGACAGCCTGCCCAGGCACGGTGCCCAGGCCCTCGGGGGCGATGTCGAGCCGGCCCTGGTAGGTCCAGGCCTTGTCCCCGACCCGGGTGCCGCCGGCGGTGCCCGTGGCCAGGGTCTGGCCATAGGGGTCGTAGCGGATCGCGTTGGCGAGGGTGGTCTCGTCCTGCGTGAGCGAGCCTGCGATGTCGCCGTGGAGGTCGGGCAGCAGCCAGTTGACGATGCCCCCTGCCTTGACCCCCAGGCGGTCCCCTGCGGGGGACACGATGGAGTCGGTGTCGACGGTGGTGCCCGAGATCGTGTTGGCGATCCGGACCACGGTCTCGCCCGTCCCGGCATAGCTGTAGGTGTCGGTGCCCGAGGCTGTGGCCAGGACCCGGGTCCGGAAGCGCCCGAAGGCGTCGAACGTGAAGACCGCGTCATTGGCCGTGCCCGCCGCGTCGATGCCGGTGAGCTTGTTGGCGAGGTCGTACGTGTACGTGGTGACGCCGGTCGCGGTCTGGGCGTCGCCGGTCATGTTGCCGCTCGCGTCGTAGCTGAAGTTCTGCCAGCCGGCACCGTTGTTGACCCTGATCAGCTCGTCGGTGCGGTCGTATTCCGCGGTGAAGGTGGTGACCCCGCCTTCTTGCTTGGTCAGGCGGTTGCCGTCGCGGTCGTAGGTGTAGGCGCGGTTGGCGGCCGTGCTGAGGCCGGAGCTCGCGGTCACCCGGTTGAGCGCGTCATAGGCTCATTGATCAACTCGTCGGTGCGATCGTATTCCGCGGTGAAGGTGGTGACCCCGCCCTCTTGCTTGGTCAGGCGGTTGCCGTCACGGTCGTACGTGTAGGCGCGGTTGGCGGCGGTCGAGAGCCCCGAGCTGCCGGTGACCCGGTTCAGGGCGTCGGGCACGACGACGGCATACCGGCTGGCATCGTCGATCACGACCTCGAGGTGGTCGAAGCCCACGCGGCTGTGGCCGTGGTGCGGCGCACGCTCGCGGCCCAGCGCCCGCCAGCCGCCGCCGTCGGGGATGCGCCCCAGCTTCTTGTGGTCCTGATGGACGAGGGCGCCCGGGTGGCACGCCTCGTAGCGGACGGGCGCGAGGGTCACCCGGTCGGCGTCGCGCATCCGGCTGCACCGATTGCGGACCAGGACCCGGTGCACGGTCGAGGGCGCCATCCCCAGGAGCGGTCCGAGGCGGTCGGGTCCGTAGCGCCACTCGGAACGCGCGACGAGGACCGCCGCCTCCACCTCCGCGGCAAGCCGGCGTGGCGACCGGCGCGGCCGGGAGCTCCGGTCGACCAGGCCTGCCTCGCCCTCGGCCCTGAACCGCCTGACCCACTTGTACGCGATCGCCCGGCTGATGCCGAGCTGCTCAGCGACGTGGGCCGCCGGCCAGCCCTGATGCACGACGCGGTCGACGAGGAGCTGCCGGCCGAAGACCGTCAACTTCGATCTAGGATGTCCCACGAGAGCCCTCTGTTCGGTTGGTGCTTCGACAACCCCAAACCGAGCACGAGGGCTCTCGTGCTGTCAACAACGTGTGTGGGGACCACAGCTAGCCCCCGAGCAACTCTCAAGTGGCCGGCGCCCCAGACTAGCTCGCAGCCTCGTACCTCGGGGCTCGACCCGCGGGTCAGTCCGCCAGTCCGGGCAGCCCAGCATCACCGGGCACATTGTGGACGAGTCCGGCAGGAATCCTTCCACTCGCCGGCAAAGCCGATGCCGGAGGGATCCGGGCCCGGCGCCGCCGTACGGGTCGTGGTGGACCGGCGTCGAGGGCGTGCCGCCATGAGACACGTACTCGACCGCCTACCCCGTGAGGTCGGTGAGCGATGGGAGCGCCGTGTACCAGGTACCGCCCTCCCGGTAGCCGGCCGCGGGTGCGCCCGGGAAGTATAGTCGGGTGCCGTCGCCGAGGATGCTCGCGTTGGCGGCGACCAGGTCCAGACCGAAGGTGGTCGTGCGTCCCCCGGGGCGTCTCGTGGCTGGCTTGACACCGTCACGATGACGCCCCGGGGCTTCACCCGGGGTCAGATCGGGCGAGGGGTGGGGACTTCCTGGTGGCCGTTAGTGGGGACTTTCACATGGCCCGCTGCAGTTGCATGCTCGAATGTGCCCGCAAAGCGCTGGAAGTTCGACCTAGGGCCCGGGGTCGATCTTGCCAAGGCGCCGCGTCTCTCCGGGCGTTGGCGTCGATCCCGCCAAGGCATCTTCGGGCAAAGTCGCTCGGGCGGACTCGACCTCTACGCCGATCAGTCGCCCGTCCCGAGTGAAGTCCAGATTCAGAAGCCGCACGTACCCACCTGGCAACTCGATCACCAGGGGCTCCGTGAAGACAACCACCCCAGGTACCCCTTGCCCGAGTCGAATGTAGGCCATGTCACTTGCGGGATCGAACTCAACATGCATCCTTGGCTCGTTCCGGCATCAGGGCCACGGCAATGCCTTCAGATTCTCGATGTACTGTGGCTTCACGTCCACCATCAGGGTGGTGATGACATCCCCGACTGTACCCACCATTACGCCGGTCTCTGGGTCCCAGAAGCCAACCTTGAACTGCCTCGCATGGTAGTACACGAACTTGGTGCCGGTCTCGATCGCCTTGATGATCGCCTCCGGCGTCACCCCGCGTTCTCCCATGCGCAGATAGGCGTGGGGACTAACTAGGTAGTCCTCGGCCTTGGTCGCAGCTTGGGCCACTTGAGGGTGCGATGCGATCCAGTCGGCGAAGGGCTTCGCGACGGCGGCTGTCGAGCCGACGGCGACGGCGGTCAGCGGCGCAACGACGAGGGTGCCCAACGGGCCGTCAAGATCCCCCCAGTTCTTCGGAAGCGCGTAGCTGGCACACGTTGCCGCATCAAGGCCGCCATACAGGCAGACCGCGTACAAATAGTCGGTGTCGCCGAAGCTCGGGTCGCGGCCTCTACTCTTCCGCCAGCCGTCGATGTAGAAGCGCAGCTGATTGGTTGTCATCGCGTTGAGAGCAGACAGTGATGCGGTCGCTGGACCGGTTGCGTCCGCGGCTGGGGTGCCAAAGACCTCGTCGTAGTCCGTGCCACCGCCACCACCGCTTGTGGAGCCGACCTGCTGGACGCTTCCATCCTTCTTGACTACGATGACCTTGTCGCCCGCGACGCATTTGGCTCCGTTGCTCTTGCAGCCGGCGTGCCCGGTCGGGTCGGTGAGCGTGGCCGGGTTGGCCGCGGCATACAGGAACCGGTTCATCGAGAGCGGGTGCTGCGCGGTGCCGGCATAGGTGTCGAGCTGGGTGAAGGCACCGATCCCCGGGGCGTAGAAGCGGGCGCTCATGTCGTACAGGGGGGTGTCGAGACCCTCGGGTGCGATGTCGAGCCGGCCCTGGTAGGTCCAGGCGTCCTCGCCCACCGCGGTGCCGCCGGCGGATCCGGTGGCCAGGGTCTCGCCGTAGGGGTCATAGCGGATCGCGTTGGCGAGGGTGGTCTCGTCCTGCGTGAGCGAGCCTGCGATGTCGCCGTGGAGGTCGGGCAGCAGCCAGTTGACGATGCCCCCTGCCTTGACCCCCAGGCGGTCCCCTGCGGGGGACACGATGGAGTCGGTGTCGACGGTGGTGCCCGAGATCGTGTTGGCGATCCGGACCACGGTCTCGCCCGTCCCGGCATAGCTGTAGGTGTCGGTGCCCGAGGCTGTGGCCAGGACCCGGGTCCGGAAGCGCCCGAAGGCGTCGAACGTGAAGACCGCGTCATTGGCCGTGCCCGCGGCGTCGATGCCGGTGAGCTTGTTGGCGAGGTCGTACGTGTACGTGGTGACGCCGGTCGCGGTCTGGGCGTCGCCGGTCATGTTGCCGCTGGCGTCGTAGCTGAAGTTCTGCTGTCCTGCGTCGTTGGCCGTGCCCGCAGCATCGATGCTGGTGAGCTTCGTTGGCGAAGTCGTACGTGTAGGTGTAGTTCCCGGGGTTAGTGAGACAAACCTCACGCGGGCATCAACTCGGCAAGCCAGCCCTGAAGGTGGTTGAGCGCTGGAACACGCTCGAATCCGCGTGCGGTGAACGGGGTGCCGTCGAACCGCTCGGCCGGGGTGTGCCAGTCAAGTTCCCCGTGGAGCCGGTCGTAGTTGTAGTACACGGCGAAGCGGGTAAGCCCGTCGTCAGCTGCGTCGAGCGTCCGGAACACCTCCCGGTCGAGCACCTCCGACTGCAAGATCCCCCAGAAGCGCTCGATCCATGCCGTTCGTCCAGGGCGAGTTGACCTGGGTCCGCAGGTGCCGGACCCGCAGCTCCTCGAGCGTCTTGCCGAACAGCGTGAGGACGCCGGGCATCCAGGTGACGAACGGGCTCCCGTTGTCGCTCATCAGCTCGAGTGGCGTGCCGCACAGCTCCAGGCAGTCGTCGAGCCAGGCGAGGATGGGGCCGACCTGTGGACGCGGGAGGATCCGCAGGCCGATCAGGAACCGGCTATGGTCGTTCGACCAGCCCGACGATCCAGGTCTTCTCGTAGTCGTGCGCGGAGCGGCGCAGGAAGAACGGACCCCTGATGTCGATGTGCCAGAGCTCGTTGGGCCGGCCGCGCTCGTAGGCGGGACCGCGCTCGCGCCTCTGCGAGGGACGGGCGGTGCCAAGACTCCCCAGCAGCCGGTCGACAGCATGGTGGTCGAGCGGGTAGATCTCCCGTCGGGTGAACTCCGCGGCGAGCCGCTTGCTGTTCCAGTAGGTAAGGAGGCGGACGACAATGACAGCCTGGGTCAAGTCCCAGCGTGTGTGTAACAGCGCCTCGTCCCTCGCGTCGGCGTTTGTTCAGCTTGCGAGCAGGAGCGGCTGGCCCACCTCCTCGATCGCGACGGTGTCGATCGCCGTCATCGTCTCTGGCCGGAAGTAGCACCGGCCGTCCTGCCACTCGTCGTCCTGCTCGGCGAGGATCATGCCGACGAGACGGATGACGGACGCCCGGTTGGGGAAGATCCCGACGACCCCCGTCCGGCGCTTGATCTCCTTGTTGAGCCGCTCGAGACCGCCCTGTGCATACCGCACTCGCCATCGGTGCAGGCTTGCCCGGCTCGCACCCACGGACAGCGCGGCGGCAACTCCCTCGTCGCGGGCAATCCGCACGCACCGGGCGCGATGGCGGACACGGTCGAGCTCCGACCTGGCTGATCCCGTCGGCGGTCGACCGGCCCGGGTCGCCAGGAACAGGAAGCCTGGTCCCTCCTGGTAGGTGTGCCGAAGCAGTCGTCGGCGAGGATCCTTGCGGTGTTCGGGCTGGAGCACATCCATCCCGGGACGCTAGGCCGAGCTCACCCTCGCGTCTCACTAAACCCGGGAACTACATGTAGGCGGTCACGCCCGAGGGACCGGCTACGGCGCGCTCGTCCGCCAGACGCGGTCAGCCGGGGCCCTCGGGTCGGTCGCGTTTGTCCCCGAACAGCGCCTGGAGCATCGCGATGTCGGGCTCCGTCCACGCTGGGATCATCGCTGAGATCACGACCGCGCCGCGCGGCCCGACCCCGACCCACACGCCCCGGATGACGCGCTCGTAGATGACGTCATCCACGGGGTGGTCGGGGCACACCATCACGAAGCGGTCCATGGGGAGCGGACCGCCCGCAACCGTGCCCCGCAGAATGGTCCAGGAGGGGTCGAGATCCAGGTTGGCCAGCGATGCGATGGCGTCACGCTCGCGCTCGGCGGTGTGCTGGTCGCCGGTTGCGATCAGGATCTGCCCCGGGCCGGAGACCCCACCCGGGCCGAGCGCGTGCAGCACGACACGCCAGCTCGACGAGAGGGGAGGCCGCAGTAGGTCGCGGCTCACGAGTGCCCTGATCTCGGGGCGCTGGGCATCGAGTGCCACCCACCCTGGTGGGACCACAAGCGTCCCAGGTCCAGCGGCGATCGTGTCCGCCGGGTAGCCAATCACGAACTCGGCGATCTCTCCCAACAGGGTGCGGATCGCAGCCGGGTCGACCGGCGTGCCCCGACCAGCCGCCGAACCGAGGATCGCGGTCACCAGGCCGGCACGCCTGCGCGTCGCGCGGCCGCTGGTCGCCAACCGGATCGCACGGGCGATCTCATAGGCGCCAACCACTGCCAGCGAGGCGATCATGATCGTTGAGACCACCCATGCGGCCGGCGCCATCGATCCCGGTCCGTCAGCGAGGAAGCCCGTCGAGCCTGCCGCGAGCATTGCGAGGCCGACGCCCGCTAGAGCATGCTGCGCGCCGGAACCCGTCCACGGATCCCAGCGGCGGAGCCCGTCACGGGCTGCCTGGCCGTGTGGTGCCGGCGGCCCCAGGAGCGCAAGCGCCACGAGCAGGCTGCCGACCGTGATCGACACGCCGTGAGGGCCGGTGACGGCCACGGCAAGCACGGCGCCCGCCTGTGCCGCCCCCAGGAGAGTGATTGCCCCCAACAGCAGCCCGCCAGCGATCCCCACAGCTGGGCGGCGCGGCGCGAACCTCCAACCGAGGCATGCAGCCAGGACGAGGAGGCTGGCCCAGGTCAGGATGCCCATGGACGGCCTCCCAGATCAGTCGCAAGAGAGGTCACAGGATGGCCTGACGCCGTACGTACGGCACGAATCCAGGAGATGCCTGGCTTCGCATGCCAGCGCCCCATCGGAACCATGACCTGAAGCTGGGCCGGAGCCACCGCCAGAACGTGCGGTTCGGTCCCGGTGTGGTCCTGACGGTGGGCGCGGGCGTCGCTGTCGGCGTGCGGCTCGGTGCCGGTAGGGTTCCGACAGTCGGGGGTGGCGTGGGCGTCGGGATTGGGCGCGCAACCGGTGGCGGGCTGGGTCCAAGTGCTGGGCTCGCCTTCGGAAGCTGAGGCACTGGCTCCTGATCATCGGCCGGCCGACCGGAAATGACAGAGACGCCCACCATGGAGCCGGCCGCCAGGAGCCCAACGACCTTCATCCACCCAGGCCCTCCACCTCGACTGCCGCGATTATGCGGGTCCTCGCCCCAGGGGTTGGTGTTGCGGTCGTTCGTCTTCGTGACTTCGATCTGTCCAGGATCCTCTCCGAACTTCCGCCACTCAGGTGCCGGCCCGGGCGCCGGCTTGGCCGGACGCCCGACATCCAGCTTGGACCATTCGCTGACGGCCCAGACGCCAGTCGTTGCGGCGGCGACCGGCGGGAACGCCCGACTTGCCACCGTCGCTGCGCCCGCGGCCATCTCGCTGAGGACCGTGCCGGCGGCGATGGCGCACGCCGCAACCTGGCCCCAGAAGTCAGTTCCCAGGGTTCCGGCTGCCATCGCGCAGTGCCCCGTGGGATCGACCAGGGTCCAGGGGTTCGCCGCGGCATACAGGAACCGGTTCATCGAGAGCGGGTGCTGCGCGGTGCCGGCATAGGTGTCGAGCTGCGTGAAGGCACCGATCCCCGGGGCGTAGAAGCGGGCGCTCATGTCGTACAGGGGGGTGTCGAGACCCTCGGGTGCGATGTCGAGCCGGCCCTGGTAGGTCCAGGCGTCCTCGCCCACCGCGGTGCCGCCGGCGGATCCGGTGGCCAGGGTCTGGCCATAGGGGTCGTAGCGGATCGCGTTGGCGAGGGTGGTCTCGTCCTGCGTGAGCGAGCCTGCGATGTCGCCGTGGAGGTCGGGCAGCAGCCAGTTGACGATGCCCCCTGCCTTGACCCCCAGGCGGTCCCCTGCGGGGGACACGATGGAGTCGGTGTCGACGGTGGTGCCCGAGATCGTGTTGGCGATCCGGACCACGGTCTCGCCCGTCCCGGCATAGCTGTAGGTGTCGGTGCCCGAGGCTGTGGCCAGGACCCGGGTCCGGAAGCGCCCGAAGGCGTCGAACGTGAAGACCGCGTCATTGGCCGTGCCCGCCGCGTCGATGCCGGTGAGCTTGTTGGCGAGGTCGTACGTGTACGTGGTGACGCCGGTCGCGGTCTGGGCGTCGCCGGTCATGTTGCCGCTCGCGTCGTAGCTGAAGTTCTGCCAGCCGGCACCGTTGTTGACCCTGATCAGCTCGTCGGTGCGGTCGTATTCCGCGGTGAAGGTGGTGACCCCGCCTTCTTGCTTGGTCAGGCGGTTGCCGTCGCGGTCGTAGGTGTAGGCGCGGTTGGCGGCCGTGCTGAGGCCGGAGCTCGCGGTCACCCGGTTGAGCGCGTCATAGGTGAAGGTCTGGGTGCCCGACCCCGGGTCGCCCGAGACGCCCGGGAAGCTGCGGGCCTCGCTGGTGACGTTGCCGTCGCGGTCGTAGGTCTGGCTCTGAGTGATCGAGCCCTTGGTGATCCCGGTCGGGCGCTTGGCCCGGTCGTAGGTGAAGGCGGCGCTGCTGCTGCCCGAGGCCCAGGTGCGCGAGGCGATCAGGCCGTCGAGGCGCCAGCCGAAGGTGGCCGTGGTCGAGGCGGCGAAGCCGGATGGCACCGTGACCTCGGTGAGGCGCTGAGCCCAGTCATAGTCGAAGTGGCTGGTGCCGACATCGCCCCCGTCACCGTCGGCGCGGGAGGCGAGGGTGTCGTCGGCGTTGTACTCGTTGTCGGACAGGACCGTGGTGCCGCGCTTGGTCTGGTCGGGCCGCCCGAACGCGTCGTAGGTCTGGGTGATGGTGTCGAGGAGCGTGGGCGTGCTGCCCTGGTAGGCCTTGGTCTCCCTGACCTGGCCGTCGCCCCAGAAGGCGACGTCGGTGCGCAGGGCGAGGGCGCCCGATGCGCTGCCGGATCGGATGTCCGTCCGGGTCGCCCTGCCCAGGTCGTCGTACTTGGGCAGGATGGTGCGCACGACGCCGCTCGAGTCAGCGCAGCCGGTGGCGGTGCCAGTCAGCTCGCAGGACTCGGTGAGGCGGCCGCCGGCGTCGTAGGTCCAGATCGTGTCGGCGAGATCGAGCGCGGTCGTGTTGTCGGGTGGGGTCTGGACGGTGAGGTGCCCGGCATCGTCGTAGGCGTAGTGCCAGGCCTGGAGGTTCGCTGCGACGGCCGGGTCACAGGTGCCGGTGAACTCCTGGGCGGCCGGGCAGTACCCCGTGAGCTCGCCCGCGGCGTTGTAGGCGTAGGTCGAGGCGACGTCGTCGTCGCTGGTCGCCGAGGTGCCGGTGCCGTCGACGTAGTTGAGCCAGGTCGTGGTGACCCGCCCGAGCCGGTCGTACCCGAAGCGGGTGACGGTGCCGGTCGGATCGGTGGTGGTGTCGTTGCGCCCGAGGGCGTCGTAGGCGGTGAGGGTGGCGAGGTTGACGTCGGTGGCCGACGTGCCGCCACCCGCGATCTCGTTGACGATCACGCTGGTCGGGCGCCCGAGGGCGTCGTACGCCGTGCGGGTCACCATCGGCTCGTCCGTTCCGACGGTTCCCGGGGCGACGACCGAGGCGACGACGCGGCCGTCGAGGTCGTAGGCGGTCTCGGTGGGGATGTTGACGTCGGTGAAGCCGGCGGTCGAGTCCCAGACCACGGCATCGTCGAGGTAGAAGGTCACGCTGCCCGACGTCGCCGCGCGGTACAGCGCGAGGCGCGCGCCGGTGCGGTTGCCGGTCGGCGTCCAGGTGACGTCGAGCGCCTTCCAGGTGCCGTTGCCGACCGTCGTCGGCAGCGTGCCCGTGGTCGCATCGGCGGCCACCCCGAGCTTGGCGGTGACGGTGGTGCCCGACGCGGCGTTGACCCAGACGCGGGCCTTGTACAGGTGCCCCTGCACGAACGTGCCATCGAGGCTCCACTCGGTGCCCGAGTCCTGGCTCGCGACCGTGGTCACCGCCAGCCGCCCGGCGCCCGCCATGGCGCTCGTGGCGCTCGCCTGGCGGCTGATGGTCCCGCCCGCGATGAACGTCCCGGCGCCGCCGGCCCAGGCCTCAGCCGTCCCGTCGTTTGCGATCGTGATGTCGGTCTCGGGCGTCTCGAACGAGTCGAGATGGAGCCCGGCGTTGCCGCTGATGTCGTAGTGGGCGAGCGTCTTGATCGCCCGGCCGGCCCGGTCGTAGACGGTCTTGGTCCACGTGTACCCGCTGTCGCCGGCGGCGGTTCCCGGCAGCGAGACGCGGTCGACTCGGCCGCCACCGGTGTACTGGGTGCGCGTCTGGGCGCCCGCGGTATCGTCGGACGCCACCCTGGTCAGGCGAACCGGGCGTCCGAGCGCGTCGTAGCTGGTGAGGGTCTTGACGCCGTGGCTGTCGCTGGCCTTCGCCTTGGGGGCGACGGCCGTCGCCACGCGCCCCGCCAGGTCGTACTGGGTCACCGACATCACGTCGATGTCGGGGTCGCTGTCCGCGTAGGTGCCGTCGACGTAGTTGGCGATCGTGAATACGGGGCGCCCGGCGAGGTCCCGCAACACCCGCGTGGTGATGCCATACACGTCCGTGGTCGCGATGACCTGACCGTCGAGATCGAGCCCGCTCACCGAGTTGCAGCGGTCGCCCGACCCGTCGGGACAGGCGACGCCCTCTCCGGTCGCGGGCACGAGGGGTCCTCCCCCCGAGTCGTTCTCGGGTCCCCGGACACCGGACGGTGTCGGGCGTGCCGCCCCGGAGACGACCTCCATGTACTGGCGCGTGGTGCGGTCGCCGGAGAAGCCGGAGCCTGAGTAGGTACCGTACACGGTCGTCTTCGTCGGGTTGCCCAGGAGGTCGAATGCGGTCTCGGTGTGGGCCTGGACGGCCGGGGCCGTGTACGCGGTGTTCTGGGTGACACGGTCCTGGTTCCCGAACGCGTCGTACTCGAACGAGGTGACGACATCATCGAGACCCGTGTCGCCACCGGGGGTGCCGTTGACGTAGTTCGCGATGGTGCTGGTCTCGAAGCCGTAGCCGTCGAAGACGTGCTTGGTCACCGTGCTGATGGGCGCGGGCGCCGTGAGCGAGACCACATGGCCCGCGAGATCGTAGTCGCGGTTCGTCGTTTCGCTGTTCGGCGTGGTGACGGTCCGCTCGTTGCCAACCTGGTCGTAGGTGTACGTCGTCGTCTCGCCCGGCAGGCCGGAGTTGCTGCTCGCGACGTCGGTCGCGTAGCCGAACTCGCTGGGCGCGTCTCTGTAGACGGTGGTTGTGGCGACGCCGTCCTGGTCGGTGACGACGAGCGCGTGGCCCCAGGCGTCGTACGTCGTCGTGGTCGAGACGTCCTGGTCGGGCGCCGCGGGATCGAAGGTGCCGTTGTCGTGGTTCTGCGTGATCGTCGTCGGGAAGATGGCCGGGTGTGCGCTGTCGGCGGCGTAGGCGAGCTTGGTCGCCCGCTTGTCGTCGACGGCTGTCTGGTTCGGCCCGATGACGACGGGCTCCCAGATCTCGTCGGGGGTCCCGTCGTCGTTCCAGGTGCGGGTAGACCAGGTCGTGTAGGCGGCGACGTCGTCGAAGTAGACGGTGTCGCCCCCCGAGCCGTCGTTCTTCCACACGGCGACCCGCACGCGGCCGTCGGTCGTGAGGGGCAGGGTCAGGTCCTTGGCGTACGACTGCCAGACGCCGGGGGTCGGATTGACATACTCGTTGGCGAGATACGCCCATGCGTTGGCCGTGGTGTCCCAGTAGTAGACGGTCATGCAGCCCTTGATGGCGCTCGAGCTGCGCTTGGTCCACAGCTGGAACCGGAAGGTCTGCCCGGGCACGAGCTGGATGTCCTGCTGCGCCCAGCCCGTCAAGCCCGTCGAGTAGGCGGCATACCCCGTGTGGATGTCAGCTTCCGGGCTCGTGATCACCTGCCCGCTCGAGGTCGGCGGGAAGTCCCAGTCCGCGAACCCCGATTCGAAGCCCGGGGAGGCGAGGAGCTGGTCGTCGGCCTGGGTCGGACGCCAGGCGGCGTCATAGGCCTGATGGCTCACGCGCAGGGCGACCGAGCGGCCGGCGAGGAAGTGGTTCGCGACCATCGAGGGGGTGACGGTATCGCTCCAGATCGCGACCTCGTCGATCCGGCCCGAGAAGTACTCGGCACCGCCACCCCGCTGGCCGATGTAGACCGAGCTTGTCGATGTCGTGAAGGTTGCCGTGCCCGCGCTCATGGCACCCTGCCCGAGCAGCGAGCCGTCCACATACACAGCCACGGTGTCGGCCGCGTCGTCGACCACCGCGGCGATGAAGTACCACCGGTTGGCCGACCATTTGAACGGGAAGTTCAGATTGGCAAGCCAGCCTGACCCGTTGCCGACGTCGATCCGGATGCTCTGCTCGTCGTTGCAGTTGCCATCGTTGCAGAGCTTGAGGTCGAACGTGTAGCTCGGATTGTTGCGGGTCCCGACGATCGCCTGGGTCGCCGCCGTGGACGTGGAGTTGACCCACGCCTCGACCGTGACGCTGCCCGTGACCGCGCCGAACGTCGCTGCCGGAACCGCGGCGTACTGGCTCGTGCCGTTGAACGTGGGTGCGCGGTTGCTGCTGTGGGTCTCGTTGATGAGAGCGCCGCTGCCGGCGGCACCGAGGGTCGGCGAGCCCGCATAGGTGCCGTTGTGACCCGAGCCGGACACGTCGATCAGCTGCGTGTCCGACGTCTCTTCGAGCCGGTAGTAGCCGCGCAGGTCCCACCAGTACTGGATCGTGCTCGTGATGGCAGACGCATAGTCGGGTTGCGCCTGGTAGACGGGCTCGATGGTGTTGGTCGGGCGGCCGAACTCGTCGTAGACGTAGGTCGTGCGGTACAGGTCGGGATCGGTGCCCCCGCTGTCGCGGAGCGAGGCGACGTACTGGTCCGCCGTCTGGCTCCATGCGAGCTCGCCCGCGGTCAGCGGGTCGGAGAAGCTCTCGACGAGCGCTGCTGCCTTGGTCATCCGGCGCTCGACGACGCGCTCCGCAGTCCCCTCCGGGCAGCCGTCGGTCACGACGCCCGGGCACCGGTAGGTCGTCGAGGTGCTGATCCGGGCCGCGCCGTCAAACTCGTTGCGGGTCAGCAGTCGGTCGTCGAGGTTGGCGGTCGGCGGCGGATTTGTGGTGCAGGCGGCCGGGCTGCCGCCGCACGCGAGCGGGATCGACTCGGTGAGCACCTTGCCGTCGGAGGTCAGGTCGACATAGGCCGCGGTGCCGAGCCGGGCCATCGCCGCGGTCTGGTACAGGATCCGGTTGGCAGCCGGGGCCATCGTGCCGCCCACCGCATAGTCGACGACCGCGAGCAGCGCGGTGTCGGGCGACTGGCTGCGGTCGGTGATCGCCATCGCGTCGCCACCGCTCCAGGTGATCCCATAGCGGTAGTCATTGCCCCCGCTCGTCTGCTGGTCCCAGCGCGGGTCGGCGATGATCGTGAGCCGGTGCGTCGTCCCGTCGTAGTTGAACTGGTCGCATCCCGACGTGCCACTCGCAGCGCACGACGGCGCCCGGGCCGGCTTGATCTTGGTCACGTCGCCGTTGCCATCGACGGTGAACGCGAGCGTGCGACCCGTGACGGGCGTACCCGTCGTGCCGAGCACCTCGGTGAAGGTGACGACGCCGCCAGCTCGGCTGACCTCGATCCGGCGCTGGTAGGTGGAGCTCGAGTCACGGGTGCCATCGGAGGGCGCGTAGAGCTTGCTGAGCGCGTACGCGGCCGCTCCCGCCGTGGTCGGCGTGACCGCGTAGACGAGGTCGAGGTGGTTGCCGCTCCGGTCGGCCACCCGCGTCAGCAGGCCGTACTGGTTGAAGTAGTGCAGCGTCCCGTCGGCGTAGGTGGCCACGAAGTCGTAGGTGAAGGTGGCATCGCCGATCGTGCTCGGGTGCCCGGCGGATGAGCCACCGGTCTCGGGCACCGTCCGGAGCATCAGGGCGTCGATCAGCAGGAACGTGCCATCGACCCCCGACACCTGGAACCCGGTCATCTCCACGTCGTCGGGTCCGCCGGGTGTCCGGACGGCCACCAGGTGCGCGTAGGCCTTGCGCTGCGACGGCAGGACCACCGCAGTATCGGGCGTCGTGGTCTTCTTCGCGGAGTGCTCGTACCAGTTGGCAATGGTGCGCGCATCCTCCAAGACGTTGCGCTCCACGAACACCCAGCCCCCCGGGGCCGTGTCGGCGACTTGGATCGCGCAGGGCCAGGTGGTGCCGGTGCCCGGGCAGTTGGCGACACCTGGCGGCGCGGACGGCCCGGCGTAGTAGGTGAGGTCCGCCACGGCGTTGGTGCGCAGGTTCTTGAGGTGGAAGGTCACCGCGGCCGACCCGCCGCCGACCTTCTTCCAGTACCAGGCGACGTACGCGAACGAGGTCAGGTCGCGCGCCGTGAAGCAGCTGTTGCCGCTCGCGCAGTCGGGCGAGCTCGTGAGCTTGGCCGACGGGACGAGGACGGACGCGGTCGAGCCGTCCGGGGTGTCGGTGGACGTCGTCGTTCCCGCACCACCCGTGGACCAAGTCGGATTCGCGTTGCTGATCGCGGTGCTGGTGTTGCGCTCGAACCGCACTGCGTCGAGATACGTCGTCCCGCTGCCCGAGCCGGCGCTCTGGATCCGGATCGCGATGACGGTGTAGTCGTCGGTGTCGGCACCGAAATCGGCGTCGCTCGAGACCTTGCCCCACAGGTTGTCGGAGTAGTAGCCCCAGTCGTTGGAGCCGCTGATGTCCTGTCCGAGGTCCGTCTCGTCATAGCCCGTGTTCCAGGCCGACCCGGTCGTGTAGCAGTACCAGCGGTCGCTCTTCTCGCTGTCGGTCGCGTTGTGGATCTCCAAGCACAGCCCCGACGAGGCCGCGGACGTCGTGTGCATCGCGAACTTGACGACCGGGTACTGGTTGAGGTCGATCGCCTTGAACCCCGTCGGCGTGGCCACGAGGTTGGTTCCCGACGAACCGCCCAGGGCGTACTGCCCCGAGAAGGCCGTGCCCGGCGCCGCCACGGCGGTCATCGCAGCGGCACCCGACGACGGCGTGCCCGACTCGTCCCAGACCGTGACCCGCGGCCGCGCGATCGGCATCGCGCCCCCGAGCAGCTGCCCGTCGGCGTTGGTGCTCAGCGGCGTTCGCTCGCCGCCCGGGTCGACATAGGTGAAGGTGCCGGGATCGGTCTCCTGGACCAGTCGCTCGTCGAGATTGGTGGTCCAGCCGCAGGCGCCGAGCACGCCGTCGCAGTCTGAGACAGCGCCCGAGTTGTACTGGTAGTCCACATGGACGGGCAGGAGGTCGTCGAAGCCCAACCCGTCGGGCCCCTGGTACCTGAGTTGGCGGGTCCAGAGGTTGAGATCCAGCGAGCCGCCGCTGCCCGTGTCCACCGAGCGCATCGCCCCGGCGGCGGCACCCGCTCCGTACACGGTGACCTGGTACTCCGACCGGCCGATCGGCGAGCGTCCCGCCCACCGGGTGTCGTCGGCATCAGGGGTCCACTTGGCGCGGGCATAGTAGGTCGAGGGGTAGGCGTAGTCGGAGCTCCAGCCGATCGTTCCCCAGTGATAGCGGACGACATCGAGCCGCAGCGTGTAGGCGCCCGCCGCCGAGGGCGGCGTGATCGGCAGCTGGACGTCCGCGCTCGTGTTGTCGGCAAGGTCATTCTCGAGCTCGGCGGTGCCGCTGGCGACATCGTCGCCCTCCTGATCGAAGAAGCGATAGCCCACGCTGTAGTGGGCGTTTGCGTCGGTGGCGATGCTCTTCCACGTGAACCCGGACCCGTTGTTCCTGACCACGATCGGGAGACTCGTGGCGACACCAGCTGCAAACGATGACGGGGCGTACTTCGCGCCGAGCGAGGTCGCCAGCGTGATCTTGGTCTGCGGCAGCTCGTAGCTGATCTTGAGCATCGGACGGTAGGAGGCGTTCGAATCGGTGGAGCGGTCGAACTCGACCTCGCCGTACGCCGATCCCTCGTTCGCGAACCGGAGAGCAAGACCCAGGTTCTGGTTCCACCCGTCTGACCGCTGCGAGTACCAGCTCTGCACGATGGCGTCGGGGTCCCAGTGCATGTTGTCGACGCCCGACGAGGACGAAGGCACGGTGGTGGACACGTACGCGCCGGTGTAGCCGTTGCCGCCAGTGCCCCAGTCGTCCCATAGCTTGGCGGTGTTCCAGCGCTTGTTGATCCGGTAGACCCGGACCTCTTCGCCGGCTGGACCGCCGTAGCGCGAGCTGATGTGCAGTTTGAGGTCGGTATCGAAGATCACCGCTCCATCGGGAAGCCCGACGGTCTCGAAGTAGGTGAGCCCACGCATCTTGTTGAAGACCGCGCCGTCGTCAGTGCGGGAGTCATAGCCAACGCGGAACACGTTCCAGTTGTTGGCCGGATCGGCGCCACTCGCCATCCAGTAGTCGAGGCTGGTGCCGGTCGTGTCGTTGTCGTCACACCCCGTCGCGCCCTTGCCGATGCAGACGCTGGGGTCGAGGACGATCGGGAAGCTGCGGGCGGCGTCGTGGAACCAGTCGGGATCGACCGTGTAGCGAACCAGATAGGTGCCGTCGCCACGGGCGGTGAGGTCAACGGCAAGCCGCGCCGGGTCGGCGGGCGTGCCCTTGTCGCCCCCCTCGAGCAGCGTCGGGGTGTCGATGACCGCGTACGTGATCATCGCTGCCCCGGCCGAGTCGGGGCCTTCGAGGACGATCCGATGCCCATCGACGCGCGCCGTTCTCCCCGCCGGGTCGAGCACGAGCACGACCGTCGAGGGCCCCAGTGCGTCGGCCCATGTCGCGCTGAACTCGAAACCGGTATCCGACGGGACGAGGTTGATCGTCGGGCCGTGGTCGGCGCCCGGGAACTCGACCGCGTTGGCGTTGGCCCGCCGGGCCCCGTTGCCGTACCCCTGAGCGCGCAGGGTCACGGTCGTCTCGCCGTCGGTGATCGTCGCGAGGCCGGCATCGCCGCTGGTCGTACCGAACTTCACCGCGTGCTCGTTGGCCTTCACCCGGAGACCGAACACAGGGTCGCTGTCGTCGACCAGGGAGAGATCGACCGGCTGCCAGTCCCCGTTGCCATCCCGGTAGTTGAGACGGCCAGCCGAACTCTCGAAGTCGAACGTGCCATCCGAGTTGGCGAAGGTCCGCGATTTCGCCGTCCGCTTCTCGACGAGCTCCGTGCGAACCGCGGGCGCCCTGTAGCGGGCTTCCTTGGGTCGAACCGGGGTCGCCTCGCGACCGTTCGCGAGGCCCTGGCCGGCACCGCCGGCGGCAGCCCCGCCGGCCGGGAGCACGATCGGGGCCGCTACCGCCTCCGACACCACCGCGCCGGACCCGGGATCCAGCTCAACGCCTTCGGTCGGCGGGGAACTCGGCTTCGGGCCAGCCGCGAACGCCGTGCCCGGCAACGTCGATGACAGCAAGCTCGCCAGGAGCCCCATCAGTATGAACTGGCGCGGCCGGCGCCCCACGGTACGGCCAACGCCACCCATCCCGGTCCCTCCTCGACGGCCTGTCCGAGGCAGCGGCCGGGCGACCTTCGCGGACATCCTGTCACCCCCGTGACGCTGCTGGCTTGACGGACGCGCTCGGATCATAGTTGACTAGCGAGTCGCGTATTGCTTGATTCTGCACGCGGGTCTCGGGGCGGGGCGACTACTGGGCTGCGGGCAGGGACGGCAGGTTCGGGGTGGGGATCGGATTGCTGCCGCCGGGCGGCATCGCCGTGGGTGTCGGGCTCTCGACCAGCACCCCGGGCAGGGGCTCGGGATCGCGCTCGATGCGGGCGGCCTCCTGCAGCGACGCGATCCAGGCGTCAGCGCCGCGAACGAGGAGCCGGTCGAGCACGTCGGGTGGAACGAGCGCGGTTGATCGCTCCTCGGCGCGCACGGTGATGAGCTGGCCACCCAAGACGATCGGGTCCGACAACCCGTCAACGGGGGTGTCCCCGTAGGCCGATCGGAGCGGAATGGTGGCGGTCGTCTCCGCGAGCGCGCGCCAGAGGGATCCGTCGGCTCGCAGCCATTCCCCGACCGGGGCCACCCGACGTGCCAGCGCCAGCAGGTCAGGGTTGGTGCGAGCCTCGATGAGCACCGCGCTCGACCGCTCGTCAAGGATCCCGCTGAACTGGCCCCGCACGAGGAACAGCTCGGGTCCGGCGCTCGTCACGACGGGGCCAATCAGGTCGCCGTTCGACGACCCTGGTGCGAAGGCCGGGCCTGCAATGTCCGGGAGCAGCTGATCGCGGGTGTAGAAGCCGAGCTCGCCGGAGCGGGCGAGCGGGTCGACGGCGGGTTCGAGGTTCGCGGCATCCACGAGCTCCGCGAACCGCGCCAGCCGGGCATCCGGAGCAAGCAGGCGCAGCTCCGACGCGAGGCGGTCTGCGACCACGCGGTCGGCATCCCCGTCCTTGATCGACGCCGGCAGCTGGCCAACGACGAGATGGGCGAACGAGCGGTACTCACCGTCGACGCCGTCGAGCCCTGCGCCGCCGATCACGAGCTCGCGGACTCGCACTATCGGTTGCGGTTCCGTCCGCCACGAGTTCGCGAGCCGGTCGCGGAGCGCACGCTCGTCGGCGCGTGCCTGCGCCCACTGCTCGAGGGCGCCGCGGTCGAGCCCGTCGGTGTTGGGGGCCACGGACGCAGCGTCGCCTGCCTCGATGACCTTGCCGATCGCGTCAGTGGCCGAGACCGGATCAAGCACCGGGTCGAGGACGGCGGGCAATCCTCCCTGGGCGGCCGCCCGGGCCTCGGCGACGAGTGCATTGGGGAGTCCGTCAACCGGACCGTCCATGGGGATCCATCGATCCATCGCGGTCGCGCGCCACCCGGCCGCCGTCAGGGCGGTCGCGATCTCCTCGGGCGTAGCTCCCGCCGCCTGCGCCTCGGCCGCCCGCTCGAGCGCAGCCTGACGTGCCGCCAGCATGATCGTGCGGTCGGCGCTCGCCGGCGGGGGTGCCGGCCAGGGGTTCGGACCCGGAGGAGCATCTGCCTGCGGCAGGGCAATCGTGACGGCTCGAAGATGGAGACCGAGATCCTGTGCCGCTGCGGCCCGCAGCTCTGCGTCGACGTCGACCGCGGGCGAGGTTCCCTCGTCGCGGGCCGCAGTGCGGAGCAGCTGGTCGCGCACCAGACCGTCGATCGCCGATCGCAGCGGGTCCCCGGCGTTGCTCTCGAGCCTGGCTGCGATCCGCTCGAAGTCCTCGCTATCGAGGCGTCCAGCACTCAGTGCGTCACGCAGGACCGTCCGACGCGCATCGGCGAGTGCGCCGTCGATCAGGATCCGCGCTCGAAGCTCGCCGCGGTTGATGGTCACGCCGTTGACCGTCACCACCGGGTGCCAGGCGTCGCCAAGGGGCCCCGTCGCGAGGTACGCGAGCAGCAGCACGGCCGCGATCACGGTGCTCCCCGCGAGGGCAAGCATCGCAGCCCTGGGTCGAGCGTGGGCAGCCTGCGGGGTGGAGCGCGGGCCCCGCCGCTGCTCTTTGGGTGACGGCACGGTCGAGAAGGATGCCCTAGGTCCCGCCGGTGGTCCAGCGTTGCCATGGTTCAGGGCTACCCGGTCTCGTCATCGCCTGGCCACTCGTCCGCGGGTGCTGGTGGACGGGCGGCGCCGGAGCAAGCACGTTGCCTTTGGCCTTGCGTTCGGAGGATCGGCCCTGGCGTTCGACGTGCCTGTCACGGCTCCGGTGCTCGCCGCATTCACTGTGGCCCTCGGAATCGCGCTCGCTCTCGCCATGTGGCTGACTCAGCATTCGCCGTTCATTCTCGATCCCGACATGATCCCGGCCGCCGCCACGGCCCCGAGCAAGCCGTACATGGTCGTACGCCACTTCGTCACGGGGACTCCCCTTGTGTTCCGACGACGTCCGTCTCGTCGCGACGAAGGGAGACATGATCTCAGGCGGCCGGCAGTCTTGCGATCGTTCCAGATAGGCGCAACCTTGTGACGGTCCGCACACCAGTACTTGGAGGGGATTCAGACAAGACCGCGATCACGGGCCAGCGCCATGAGGCCATCCTTGGAACCTGCCTGCGCCACCGCGCGCCGGGTGGCGGAGATAGGGGTCCCAGGTGGGAGTGCTGCTTGGGCAACGCGACCGATGGCGGCGACCACGCCCGGCTGCGTGATGGCGAGGATTCGGCGCAGCCACTCTGTCCCCTCGCGCCGCTCGGCTGCCCTGGGTGTTCTGTTGGAGAGCGGCACCTGTCCGGCGGGGTGGAAGGGCACCACGTTCCAGAGGATCGTTCCGTCCTCCAATCCAAGCTCTTCAAGGACGCCATGAACGATGGTCGCTGACGGCTCCCTCCAGCCCTCTGGCTTCATCGACGTCCACTGAGACCCGGGCAAGGATCGTTCGGAGGTGAAGGCAATCCCCGAGAAGCGACAGCCTTGGTAGCCCGCCGCTTCGCCCACCAGGAGGAGCGCAGGGTGTGCTCGCGCCTCCAGGTACGCGAGCAGGGTCGCGGCCCGGATCGCGGCGCCGCCGGGTCGGTCGAGTTCCGGCTCGAAGCACGCGTAAGGGTTGACCAAGGTCAATGGCGCCGCCGCCACAAGTTCGTTCACTAGGCCAACGAGCGAGTCCATGCCGCTCATCTTGCGCCCGTCCACCCTCTGGGCATCGACACGATGTGGTCATCGTGTGAACCGCGTCACCCTGGGCTGGGCAGATCGGGCCGTGCCGAGATCGACCGCTCGAGCGCCGAGCGCCGCCTGGTCAGGAGCCTACTGATCGTCACCTGCCGAGCGCTCATCCGGGGACGCAGGTGGACCTGTCGGCGAGAGGCTCGCGAACAGTGTCACGAGCCTGTTGTACCGGAGAGCCAAGTCGCGGGCAGCCTGCCGCATCGCACCGCCCGGCGCCTCGGACTGGGTGCCGTGCAGCATACTGTCCCTCCATCGCTTGAGGGTGTAGAAGGTCGCGGTGTCGGCTGCGCCGGAGGCGGGAGACAGATGCGCGGCGACGGCAGCGAACCGCATCGTGATGGTCGGTCTAGACCAGTGCATCGACGAGTTCGGGGCCACAGCCCGAACGTATGCCTCCGCTTCGGCGCGCGCCAGCTGGTCTGGTCGCCGCTGCGAGCCGTGGTGCTCACGCACGAGCTGCTCGATCGAGAACATGTTCCACACGAACTGGCTCCATGGCTCCTCGGTGAGCAGTGCCTTCAACGCCCAGTCGATGCGCGGCGCTCCAGGCGCCGGCGCACGCCAGGAGTCGAATGCAGCCTGGGCGGCGAGCATGTTCGCGCACAACACAGCGTCGGAGTGGCTGACGCCGACCGTCGGAGCGAAGAGCTCGAACTGGGGAGCTTTCACCCACTCGCCGTCGCCACGCTGCAAGAACAACCCGCGTAACTCGAGCTTGGCAATCACATTCGCGGAGAAACTGGCCGCGAGCACTATCGCCGCCTCGGCCAGCACCGCCTCGTGTTCCATCGCCCTGTCCAGCTCCAGTACGTCCGGTCGGAGGGGCGGTACTTCCAAGACGAGCGTTGTGTACCAAGGGCGGTTGAGCCGCCCGCGACGCAGGCGGAATTGCGGGTCTGGCGCTCCCTGGAGCCAGCCTGCGAAGCTGCCACCCCGGAGGATGTCGAGCGCGTGCAAGCGCTGGGTGGCGCGTAACAGCCAACGCGGTGCTCGTCCTTCAGTCACGGCTATTGAGCCGAGGGAGGGGACCGGGCGAAAGCGTCTCAGCCTGCGGGTGCGACTCGAGGTGTACGCATCGGCGCTCGAGTAGACGTGGGCGACGACCGCCGGGTAGAGCGGCCACGAAGGCTCGACCGCTTGCAGCATTTCCGCGTCGTCCCTGCCCGTGGCTCCTGTCATCCGATGTGGATTATGCGCTCCGAAGTGCGCCCGTTGCCGTCAAGATCCCGGCATCCGGTCCCGCTATCGGGAGCGACCTGAGTGATGGATGGCGACAATCAACCACCGAGGGATCCACCGCTTCCCCCCCGCCGCCGCCCACCCCCGTCGGTCCGCCGGGTCAGGATTTCGGCCGAAGTGCTTGTCCAGCCGGGATCGGCGAGCAGCCACCTCGCTCGTGACCGATGCTGGCCAGGGCAGGCGGAGAGCGGGTGCCGCGACGACTGCGCGCGACCCGTTTGCGGCCGCCGGGTATCACGGCGAAGAGATTGACTCCGACCCTGAGGGGCTTGGGCGCAAGAAGCGCGCGTACGGACGCTAGCCTACGAAGCGCTGGCCCTTCAGGCGTAGCTGATACCGAGGAACGACTAGACCCCGGAGAGTGTCATCCGGTCGGAGACGAGGCGCCCGTCCGGTAGCTTGTAGCCCTCCGAGCTGATCGTCCCGATCAGCGTCCCCTCGGGCTGCAGGTTGTCGATGCCCCAAGAAGCCGTCGGCGTTCCGTCGCAGGGGCGCGACGCCTCGCCGAGCCGTGTGGCACCGGGACGATCCCGGATCGCCGCCCCGCCCTGCCGGAGCACCCCGGGGCCTGCACGCCCTCAGCCGCCGCCGGCCACCCGCGCCGCCCGACTGGCCGGGCGATCGCGTGATGCCGTCGAGGCTGGCCGCCGAGCTCGGCCCACCCGTTGCCGTTCCCAGGCCGCGTCGGGCACCGGGCGCCCCAGGAGGTAGCCCTGCCCGAGGGGGACGCCGAGCTCGGCGAGCATCGCGAGCTCGGCCGGCCGCTCGATGCCCTCGGCGATGACCGTGCACTTGACACGCGTTGCGAACTGCGTGAGCCCGGCCACCATGGCCTGCCGCGTCAGGTCGCCGTCCACGCCCCGGACAAGGCTGATGTCGAGCTTGAGGAACTGGGGTCGGAGCTCGACCACGTGGCGAAGGCTCGCGAAGCCCGCCCCGGCATCGTCCACGGCAAGACTGATCGATGGCCCGAGCTGGGCGACGGCCTCGCGCACCGCTTCGTAGTTGTCGATCTCGGCGTGCTCGGTGACCTCGAGCACGGTTGGTCCCGACCGGCGGGCGAGCAGCTCGGCGAGCACGACCGTGTCGAGGATCACGGCTGGCGACACGTTGAGGCTGAGCCAGACGTCGCCGGGCATCGTCTCGGCGGCGGTCACCGCTGCCGCGAGGGTGGCGAGCTCGAGCTCGCTGCCCAGGCCCACCAGGTGCGCCTCGGCGATCATGAGATCGGGCGCCGTGCCGTCGGTGAACCGGGTCAGGGCCTCATAGCCCACGGGCTTGGCCGTCGGCAGCGCGAGGACCGGCTGGAAGACCGGGCGGAATCCCCGATCGGCGAGCAGGCGCTCGACCCGGGTCCGGATGAACGCCGAGCGGTGGGACCATTCGAGCTGGTGGCCGAGCAGGGCGCGCGCCGTCGCGGCAAACTCGCTCACGACCGCGCCGTGGTCGATCATGCGGCGTGCATAGGCCTCGTCACCGGTCCCGGCGACGACGAGACCGAGGAGTTGGTCACCGTTGCGGATGGGGGCACAGGCGACGGCCCGTAGACCCGCGTCCGCCAGGACATCGGCAGCAGCAGGCCAGTCCGCCTGCCGCGCCTGCCACGGCTCCGCCCACGCACCCCCAATGGCCCGCGCGTGGAGATCGCGGGCCAGGGCGGCGGGCAGCGTCATGCCCGGCCGAAATGGCGGGCCATCGGGTCCGCCGACCGCGAGCACCACCGCGCGGGCGGGCGTCGCGAAGTCGATGATCGCGGCGGCATCGATGCCCGGCAGCGTCAGCAGCTCGTCGCACATGGCCGCTGCCGTCGCCTCGGCGGTCGCCCCGGGCTTGAGGCGGGCGAGGGCGGCCGCCACCTGGGCCCGCTCGCGAAGCTCGGCCGCGAGGGTCGACTCGGCGGCGCGCACGGCGTTGACGTCGCGCTTCACCGCGACGTAGCCCGACACCGAGCCGTCGGGGCCATGGATGGGCGAGATCGTCGCCTCTTCCTCGTACAGCGTGCCGTCCTTGCGCCGGTTGATCAAGGGCCCAGTCCAGCTCTTGCCGTGCGTCAGCGCCCGCCACAGGGCCCGGTACAGAGCAGCCGACTGTTGGCCGCTCTTGAGGATCCGGGGATTCTGGCCGATGACCTCATCGTGCGAGTACCCCGACACCCGCTCGAAGGCTGGGTTGACGTACTCGATGGCGCCCGCGAGATCGGCGATGATCACCGAGTCCGACGTCTGCGCGACGGCGGCGGCGAGCCGCTCGCGCTCCGCCTGGAGGGCCCGCTCGTCGGTCACGTCGCGCTCGACCGCGATGTAGGCGGCGATCGCGCCGTCTGGCTCGTGGACCGGCGCGACGGTGACCTCCGCCACCCGGTCCTCGCCGTCGGGCCGGCGATGGATGAGGTCGCCTCGCCAGGAGGCGCCGGCCGACACCGTCTGCCACAGCGCCGCCAACGTCGCCCGTGACGTGGGGCTGGCGAGGATCTCCGGGTGGTGGCCAACGATCGCGTCAGCGCCGAGGCCGCTCAGGCGCTCGAATGCCGGGTTGGCGTACTCGAGCTCGCCCGTCGGGCCGGCGATCAGGATCGCTTCGCCGGCCTGCTCGAGGGCCTGGGCGAGCTTGCGATCACGGGCCTCGAGACGGCGGACCTCGGTGACATCGGTGACGAACGCGATGTTGCATGCGACCCCGTCGACGCTCGCCCGTGAGCCCCGGATGTCGGCCAGGAAGCGCGACCCGTCCTTGCGCACGCATGGCACCGATCGGGCCACCGTGATCGCGCCGTCAACCGTCGATCCGAAGCCCGCGAGGATGCCCGGCAGCTCGGCCGCCGGATGGATGTCCCCGACCGCAAGGCCCAGGAACTCGTCGCGCGGATAGCCGAACAGGGCGCAGGCCGCGGTGTTCACGAACCGGTACCGGCGGGTTGCGAGCTCGGCGATCAGGATCGCCTCCGCGGTGCCCTCGAAGATGGCCGCGTAGCGCAGCTCTGAGGATACCAGCGCCTGCTCGGTGGCTCGCTGGTCGGTGATGTCCGCGATCGTGCCGAACATCTGCACCGGGCGGCCCGTGCGATCGAGTTCGAGCGCGCCCCGCCCGTGGACCCAGCGTGCCTCACCCGTGTCTGCCCGCAGGATCCGATAGGGTCGGTCGAACGGCCGCCCGGCGCCGACAACCTCGTCCGTGAAGTAGCGGACCATCGCGTCCCGATCCTCGGGATGGATGAGCGACGCCCAGCCATCGACCGTGCGCGGGAACCGGGCGCCGATGCCGAAGATCGCGTCGAGCCCCCGCGAGCTCGCCCAGCGCCCGGATCCGATGTCCAGGGCGTATGAGCCGATCCGTGCCACCGACTCCACGTGATCGAGCTCGAACGGGGTGAGGCGAGCGCCGTCGCCGACGCTGCGCGGGACGGCGGGGCCTGCTCGGGGGGAGCGGCCGCGGCGATGGCCGCCACTGGCGGATCTCGGGTTCACACCGGTCATTTCGTCGCCTGGCCTCGAGCGGCTCCTGGGGCATCACGAGTCCGGAGAGCGGAGACGCGTAGATATGGTCACGAAACACCAGTATATATAGACCGGCGTGGCCGGTAGAGGCTCCCACCACACCAGGTCGCCCGCGGTCACCGCTCGTGAACGGTCCTCAGGCCGACAACGCCTCGCGGGTCAGCTCATAGGCGCGACGAAGGTCGCCGCTCTCGGCCAGCATCTCGGACCAGGAACCGAGCACCTCGCGGATCCGCCCGCGGGAGCCGGAGACGCGTGCCATATCTGCGGCCTTGGCAAAGTCAGCGTCAGCCCCCTCGATGTCCCCACCTCGCCACCGGATCTGCGCCCGGGTTACATGCCCAGCCATGAGGGCCTTCTGGTTGCCGGTCAGCTCGGCGCCCCCGATCGCCTGCTCGGCGAGGGTCGCCGCCAGGTCAAGGGCCGATCCGGCCAGCGCGATCTGGGCCTCCGTGTCGACGACGTGGGCCAGCCACCGGGCGTTCCCGAGCCCTTCGAACCGCGTTCGCGCGCTGGCCACGAACTCGCTTGCCCGGGACAGGTTCCCGAGCTTGAGGAAGGCGAGGGCCATGTCGTTCTCGAGGGCGGCCATCTCCGCGTCGGCGTGCATGGCCGAGAACAGGGTCAGGCTCGCGTGACCAGCCCGCACCGCAGCCTCGTAGTCTCCGGTCTCGCGATAGCTGTGGGCAAGGTCAAAGAAGTAGGTTGCCCGGCGCCGGTCGTCGAGCGTGTCAGCGAGTCCGCGGATCTCGGCGAGGTACGCGAGCGCGTGGTCGTACTCGCCGTCATTTGTCTCGACCGCAGCCAGGGCGATCACCACGCGGAGGTGGAAGTCGGGTTCGACCCGCAGGCCGGCGCGCACCTTCGCGAGAATCGCCTCGCTCAGTCGGCGCGCCTCGCCTGCGTTCCCCTGCAGGTACTCGCCACAGGCGACCCAGTAGCGCGCCAGCGCCGCGTCGGCTTCGCGCCCCAGGCGATCGAAGATCTCCGCGGCCTCGGAGCCTGCCGCGGCGGCTTCCGGACCGCGGTCGAGCCGCGCGAGGGCCTCGGCCCGTCCCCGCAGCAGCTCCGCGCGCCCGCCGCCAGCCGAGGCTTCGGCAAGGTGGCGATCGTAGATGTCGAGGGCCTCCTGCCAGCGACCGCTCGCGAGCAGGATGTCTCCCTCGAGCCTGGTCCATGGGTCTGCCTCACCGGCCAGGAGCGTCGTTGCCGATATGTCCAGGCGGGTGGCGAGGTAGTTGAGCGCCGCCATCGAGGGCTTGGATGAGCCATTCTCGAGGGCACTCACGTAGGCCTTCGAGTACCGATCACCGGCCAATTGCTGCTGCGTCAGGCCCGCCCGGAGTCGCGCCTTGCGAAGACGTGTCCCGATCGAGCGCGCCAGCTGGGTGTCATCGACCGCCACGCGGCGGCGTCTGGTGGTCAGCGTCATGGACTGCAGTATAGGTGTCTCGCCAAGTCCACTCCAGGTGCTCGAGGAGCTGTCCGGGAGCCACGCCCAGGCGCGCTGACAGCAACAGCAAGGCTGGCAGAGACGGAATGGCACGCCCATGCTCGACGGCCGAGATGAACGAGCGCGACAGCGGCGAACCAAGCTCCGCCTGGGTGAGCCCGGCCCTCACGCGCAGCTCACGAATGCGAGATCCCAAGGTGGTGGCGCCCGGGCCACCGACCTCCGGCTGGAGTTGATAAATACTTGACAAGCGCATCCCGGCACTCTAGCGTGGCCTCATTGCTCCCGTCGAGTGGAGCCCATGGAGGGCATGCGATATGTCTAGGAACGCCCGCCTGCGTCTACGCCTCTTCGCTCCGGCGCTGCTGGCGGCTATGGCAACGGCTGCGATTGGCGTCGCGACGGCGCTCGCCAGCACCGGCGGGCCGCCGTGGCCCTGATCGCGCCCCGCAGCGACCCAGCGGCGACCCAGCCCACCCGGGCCGGCGGGTGATGACGGCCTTCGAGATCACACCCCATCCCCGCAACACGCAGACAGGTCGATGGCCCGGCGCAGTCGCGCCGGGCCATCGCTGTCAACCCCCTCCCTACTGCTCGCCTTCCCGCAACCTGAACCAGCGCCGCGGGCGAGCCGCACACTGGGCCACGTCGAGGTAGACCTCGCTGTAGGGGACGCTGCCGTGCTCCACGACCTGCCAGAGGGCATTGAGCATCGCGCTTGCGACCGCGACGTTGGCCACGAGGAGCTGCGGGCGCTCGACCGCCATCACTTGGCAGCCGGGCTCCGCTGACGCCTCGCGATCGGCCGCCTCGCCGATCTCCGGGTGGATCTCGACGAGGTGGCCGTCCACGCTCCAGCCATTGCGGCGGCGGACGACCTGGACGTTGCCGTCCGTCTCGTCGTTGCCGCCGCTGATGAGCGTCGCGTCCCGGAGGGTCGCGACGTGCCGGTCGAGCAGGGCCCGAGCGGCGTGGTTGTCGACCGCGAGGAGGATGATGTCCCCCTCGCGGACGAGATGGCCGACGTTGTCGGATGTGACGTGATCCGCCACGACCTGGACGCCGAGTCCCACGGAACCAGCGACCCGGGCCAAGGCCTCGGCCTTGTTGGTGCCCATGTCGCCGGCGGCGCAGGCCTGGCGGGTGAGGTTGGAGGCTTCGAACCGGTCGCCGTCCACCAGGACGAGGACCGGCTGTGGCACGGGCCGGCTCGCGAGGTACCGCGTGAGCGGACCCGCGAGCTGGCTGCCGATGCCGCCGCAGCCAATGAGCACCACCCGTTCAGGCATCGTCGGCCTCCTCGCCCGCGGCCGGCGTCACCGTCGGCACGAGCCAGTGGCTCAGGCGATACCCGAGCGAGGCGGCGATCCGGCTCGCCCGATCGATGGCGGCGTCGAGCTCGGTCCGGCTTGGCCTCGTGATCTCGTCCGCGGGTCGGAACCCGCGGGCGAGCCACGCAGGGTGCGAGGGCGTGCCCTTGGGCCGCCGTGGCGCGGGGGCCACCTTGACCCTGGCCAGCCAGTCCGCGGGCGGCTCGACGAAGCGTCGAGGTCGCTCGAACAGCTGACTCGGCTTCAGGGCGAAGCGGACCCCGTCCACGACGACGGCTGCGGCATAGCCGATACGGCGCCGGTCGAGATCGCCGACGACGACGTGGAGCCCGTCGAGCTCCGCCTCGTCGTCCTCGTCGGTCGTGCTTGCGTAGGCACCGAAGGCGCCGTGGCTGTGCATCGATCCGACGACGCGCCATCCGAGAGGCACGTCGCCGTCCCCGACATCGAACGCGACCGAGACCGACGTGGCCTTCTGGGGCGGCACCACGAGGTCGAACACCCCGTCACGCCAGACCAGGAGGACCGCGGCCTCGGTCCGGTGGAGCCGGTAGGTTGCCCGGAAGAAGCCGACGACCCGTGCCATGACGTCCGCAGGGACGGCTGGCAGCGCGTAGTCGACGAACTCCGAGCCCGCCGGCAGGTGGGCGATGCGTCCGACCTTCGTCTGGCTCACCCCGAGAAGCGAGTGCTTCCGGAGATAGAGCCCGTCGCGAGCGACGACGAAGGCGGGCAGTGCCGCACCCTCGAGATCAGACCCGGCCTGGAGGATCGGGAACATCACTCCCCTCCCCGCCCGACCGGGCAGCGGTTGACCGCGTACATGACCCGGTCGAACGTGAGCCGCTCCGCTGTGAGCCGCTCCCGCACCGGGCCACGTTCCGCATAGACCGCGACCAGGATCGCGAGCGCGGCGTCCTCCACGCGCCGCGAGCCCATGCCGTCGGCGGTGAGACCGAGGTAGGGGCTCGCCGCGCGGGCGATGGAGATCGGCCGGACACCAGGCACCGACCGGACGTGGTCAGGAAGCGAGCGCATCGGCGTCGCCTCCATCCTCGTCGACCGGTTCCGGCGTCCGGACCTCGCCGTCCGTGGCGTCCCCCGCCTCGGGCGGGGTCAGGGGCAGGTCGGTCGTGGTGATCCCGGCCATCTGGGCGACCACCTGGCGCAGGGTGCGCCAGTAGGGGTCGTATGCGATGGACAGAGCCGCGAGCGGATCCCGCCGCGACAGCGCCACCCAGGCGCGGAACCCGCCCGCGAACGGCAGGGGATGACGCCGGAGGTCGGCATTGAAGCGGCTGGACCAGAACGCGCCGATGAGGGAATCGATCCGCTCGCCGATGCTGGAACCTGTGACCCTCACCGTCCCCAGGCAGACGATCCCGTCGTCGCTGGTGTTGGGCAGGGTCGAGCAGAGCAGTTCATCGTCGAGCGAGCCGATCGGCGCATGACGGAAGTAGGTGGCGACCGACTCGACCTGGTCGAGATAGGTCGAGACCACGAACACCACGTAGGGAAGCGCGAGCCGGTAGGTCACAGGCTCGGATCCCTCGCGGTGTCCCGAGAGGTACTCGATGGTGCGTCGCCCCGGTGGCTGCTCCACCACGAAGACGCTCCGGTTGGTGGACCCCGCGCGCAGCCACAGGCGGCAGCCCATGGGCAGGCGCGGGGTCAGGGAAAGCTCGGAGCTCGCGAGCTCGGTGAGCAGGTCGGGAAGGGTCACCTCCCGGTCGGTCACCTCGGTCACGAGGCTCACGAGGTCGCCCTCGATGCGAAGGAACGTGCGCGACTGCATTGGCGATCTCCTCGAAGGTCAGGCGGGCGTGGAGCGCCCGGGAGCCGCCGGGCCGACGCGCCGTGCGGCGCCACCGGCCCTAAGGGTGCGGATCCCGGGCGTGATCTCCGGCGGGGCGTCAGGCCGTGCGGCCCTTCACCCCGGCTGCCTTGGTGAACTCGAGCTCGTCGCCTTCCCGGACGACGTACGTGTCGTCGACCCGGGTGCCGTTGGCCGTCACGGCCGCGTCGCGCGGGATGTTGAAGACCTGCTCGAGGTGCTTCCAGATCTCGCTCACGGCCTTGCCCGCGAGCTCGAGGTCGAGCTCGTTGACGCCGTAGATGACCTTGGTCGTGTCGGTGGGCTGGATCGTCTGCATCGGAATGTGCTCCTGTGAAACGCAAAGCCGCACGTCGGAGTGGACCCGGGCAGACGAGTGCAGGCGCGGCACGCTGCACTCGGGGGGTGCGATCGCATCGATCGGCCCGGTCCAGCGCGGGTGACTCGACGAGGACGTCGAGCGCCGGCGGGCGCGCGGGCCGCCGGCTTGGTCGTTGACCCCGTCTGAGGGCATCACCTCCGTTCCGGCGCGGATGTGCATCCGCCACTGGTGCGTGGTGAAGACCTGGGCTGAGGACGACCAGCCGCGCAGCGGACGTGCGTCCGTGACAGACCGGGATCCCTGGTCGCGCGCTACCCGATGGCGGGCAGGCACGACCAGGAGATCCGGACCGTCGAGGAGCAGCCCTCGCGACGGCAGGTGGTCCCTGGCCGAGCCTTCGCCCACGTGTGGGTGGCGGCGCGCCTTGCGCGATCGCACGCATCGAGGAGCGCGCGATTGGCAGCGTATGGGGGTTGGTAAGGTGCTTCAGTCGCCGGAGATCCGAGAGGATCCCGACGCCGGTGCTGGCCTGGTCACGGCATCAGCCGCGGGAGCTCGTACCGGGGAGCTCGCTGCCCGTTCGACCATCGAACGTGGCGGGCGGCTGATGCGCTTTGGGTCTGTCGACCAGTGCCTCAGTCGCCCACGGCCACGATGCGGGTGCCGACGGAGCGGTTCAAGCGAGTCGTGTACATCGGTGCGTACGTCACTGGCCCTGCCCGAGTTGGCTTGTCGTAGATACCTTGACATTGCCGGCCCAGACTTATAGGCTGCGCCGTGTTTCCTATAACTCTGGCGTTTGAGACGACCGATGCTCTCCACTCACCCCACCCTGCGCGAGAACGAGGCCGGACGGACGGTCCGGGTCGGCCTCGGCGACCTGGCCTACGAAGCCTTCGTCCCGCACCCGCTGCCGCCAGCGCTGTCGTTCGACGCGGATCTGATCCGAGCCTTGTCGGAGGCTGACAGGGCGCTCGGGGAGCTCAGCGGTCTCGGCAGGACACTGCCCAACCCGGATCTACTGATCAGCCCGTTCATTCGGAAGGAGGCGCTGCTCTCGAGCCGGATCGAGGGCACGCAGGCGACCATCACCGAGGTCTACGAGTTCGAGGCTGAAGCGGGCCCGTCCGCGCGCAGGCCGATCCCCGAGGACGTGCAGGAGGTCATCAACTACATCGACGCCCTCGGGTACGGGCTCCGTCGGATCGCGGATCTGCCAGTCAGCGGACGCCTCATCAAGGAACTGCACGAGCGCCTGATGACGCGAGTCCGGGGCCAGGAGAAGGCTCCCGGGGAGTTTCGTCACTCCCAGAACTGGATCGGGGCCCCGGGTTGCCTCCTCAATGACGCCAGCTACGTGCCGCCGCCCATCGATGACATGGAGGAGGCACTGTCGGCATTCGAGAAGTACCTGCACGGGAGTGACGAGGCCTACCCGCCCCTGATCCGTCTCGCCTATATCCACTCGCAGTTCGAGATGATCCATCCGTTCATCGACGGCAACGGCCGCATCGGTCGCCTACTCGTCACGCTCCTCCTGGTGAGCTGGAACCTCTTGCCGCTGCCGCTCCTGTACCTGAGCGCCTTCTTCGAGCGGGAGCGGGCCACGTACTACGACCTGCTGCTCGGGGTCAGCCGGGACGGGCGCTGGCGGGAGTGGATCCTGTTCTTCCTGCGCGGAATCGCCGAGCAATCCCGGGACGCGACCACGAGAACCAAGCGCCTCCAGGACCTTCAGAGCACCTGGCGCGAGGCGGTCACCCAGGCCCGGTCCTCGGCGCTGCTGGTTCGCCTCGTTGACCATCTCTTCGTGTCGCCCGTGTTCACGGTTCCCAGCGCCGCTCGGATTCTTGGAGTCACCTATCCGGCTGCGAAGGCGAATGTCGACAAGCTGGTGGAGGCTGGGATCGTCGAGCCGTTCGGCGACGCGGCCTATGCGCGCCGCTTCTGGGCGCCAAGGGTTGTGGAAGCGATCGGCGACTGATCTATCGCATGGGAGGCCATGCGATAACTTGGGATCCCGGACTCATCGCTGCCTTTCATTCGGCAGACGTCGATTTCGAACGGGTGATCGAACTCACGGCGGCCTTGCCCTCCCGAGCGGGTTCATCGCAGCGACTGAGCCAGGTCCTCGCCACCGCCCGCGCCTAGGAGCTCGGTCCACGCCGCCGACCCGACAGGCGTAGCCGACTCACGGGGGGCAGGATCCCGGGCGAGGCCACGGAGCGGCACGGCTGATCCCCCGCCGACGATGGGCACCGCCAGCGCGTCGAGTCCCTCGGAGCCGAGGTCGACGAGGCGCGCGACCCACGCTCGCGACCCGAGCGACGCCGGGCCATGCCAGGACGCCAGGCGGCGCAGCCAGCGGCTGCGTTGCTCGCTCTGGACGACAAACAGCAGGTGCCAGCCGGCTCGCGCGGGCAGCCATCGACCATAGGCGGCAAGGCGGGCTCGGATGACCGGGGCGTGCTGGGTCCCCTCGTCCATCTCGAGGCACAGGACAGCGGAGCATGCACCCACCTGCAGGGCGACGACGCTGTCGGGTCGGATGCCGGGACCCGGCAGGTCCGCGCTCATCCGCTCGGTGAGCCACGCCTGGACCGGGCGAGGGTCGTCGGCATCATCGGGCACTGCGATGGCGCAGACGGCTTCGACGATGTCGAGGGTGTGGCGCAGGTACAGGCTGCTGGCGCGCGGTTCGCGGATGCCGAGGCGGGTGCGGGTCGCCTGGCTCGTGCGGTACGCGTAGGCGGCGGTGCCTCGGCCCGAGCGGGGGTCGGTGGATCGTTCGAGCGCGCCAGAGCGCCAGAGCGCGAGGAGCCGGTCCTGGGCAGTCCGCTCCCGGCGGTAGATCAGGCGGGCCAGCTGCGAGGCGGTAGCGGCATCGGCGCGGACGAGGAGGCGGAGGGCGGCCTTGTCCGCGATCGTGAGGGCGTCGAGGTCGATCCCGAGCGTGCGTGAGCCGGCGATCGGCTGTCCGCGGTGCTGGCTCATGGGAGGTCCCGCCGCTGCGACCCCTCGTCCCGCGCACGGAATCCGGGCGCCCGGAGGGGCGTCTCGGCGCCCCAACTGGCGCCCCACCTGGCGCACCAGATCAGCGGGCGGGTCACGCGTGGTGCGCGCGTCGTGACGGGTCGCTGGTGGCCGCCCCCTCGGGCCCGCCCTGGGCCGACTCCGTGGGCTTTGGGATGGGGCCAGATCGCCGGGCGACCTCGGCCGCGACATCATCGAGCGGGCGGGCGTCGCGGGCGTCGCTTCGGGCGATGACGGCGGCGGCACGGGCGTCGTCGGCGGGCCCGGGTGGGTTCACGGTGCCGCCGTAGACACCGGGGCGGCCGTCGGGACCCGGCATGCGCAGCAGGACCTCGAACCGGCGCATCCCCGCAAGCTCCTCGACAGGCACCGGCGCCACCAGCCGCGCGAGACCACGGGCGTCGTCCGCGCCAGGTGATAGCAGCGCGAGGCAGGCGGCGTTGGTGAGCACGGTCTCGCGCAGGCGCTCGCCGAGACCGCCAAGGGACTGGGAGGCGATGGCGAGCGCGAGGCCGAACTTGCGGCCCTCGACCGCGATCTTGCCCATGGCCCGCGTGTCGAACCGCTGCGCCTCGTCGACCACGAGCACGTGCTGGCGGCGCTGGTCGCGCGGCGTGCCATGGCGCCCGGTGGCGTCGATCAGGTAGCGGCTGATCAGCATCGCGCCGAACAGGTTGGCGTTGTCGCCGCCGACCCCGGAGAGGTCGACAAGCAGGATCTCGCCGCGGTCCATGAGCGCCCGGGGCCGGATCGTCGAGACCCCCTGCCCCACGACGTTGCGGATCGAGGCATAGGTCACGAACGCGCCGAGCTTGTTGAGGACCGCCTTGATCGAGCTGTCGCGCTCGCGCTCCTTGGGTCCCGGCCACTCGGTGCGCCAGAAGGCGGCGACCAGCGGGTCGGTGAGGTCATCCACCAGCGGCTGGCGGAACTTGTCGTCGGTCAGGATGCGGGTGAGCTCGATGATCGTCCCGGGTTCCGGGGCCGCAAGCAGGGTGAGGAGGGCGTGGCGGAGGTAGTGCTGCATCTTGGGGCCGCAGAACCGTGGCCAGAGGTCCTCGAACAGCTCCACGAACTCGCTCGTCACGAGCTGCGCCTCGTCGGGGGTGCGGCGCTCGAGGAAGTTGAAGCCGCGCGGATGGTCGCGGTCGGCCAGGCGCAGGACGTGGACACGATCGGCAGCGGTCGCGGGCAGGCGGGCGAGGATGTCGCCCGTGAGATCGCCGTGGGGGTCGATCACGGTGACCCCGATCGGTGAACCGGCGAGGGCGCCGACGAGGTTGAGCAGCAGCGTGCTCTTGCCCGAGCCCGTCGAGCCGAAGACCGCGAGGTGCCGGGCGAGGGCGTCGGCCGGGATCGCGAGGTCGCGCCCGCGGCTGGTGCCGAGGACGAGAGCGGCCGATGTCGGCATGTCCGGCGGCGGCGCCCCGAGCGGGCGCGCGCGGGTGAAGCCGGCACCGTCGAAGGAAGCGTCGGGGAGCGACCACAGCTGTGCGAGCTCCCAGTCGGCGAGCCGTGCCGACCGCGGACCGCCGGCAGCGCCCCGGTGGATGCGCCACTCGATCGCCTGGACGCCGTCGTCGAGCGAGCCCGTGAAGCCGATCAACCGCCACAGCAGCGCCTCGGCCGCGTCGACGCCGACACCGGCCACCTCGAGCGAGCAGGCGACATCGAAGCCGACGACCGCCTTCCGGCGGCGTGCCTCGGCGTCGCGCTCCGCTGATGTGAGGCGGGCCGGGCGAGGAGGCGCGGGATCCGAGGTCGGGCGCAGCAGGATGGCGTCGGCGATGGTGCGCACGAGGAACCCCACGATCGACGACGACCCGTCCCCGCCACCGCCCGCGTCGCGCTGCCACCGGGTGGGCGGAACGGGTCGCGCCCGGCACCGCAGGCGAACCTCGGCGCCACGGGACGCCTGGTCGAGGGCTGCCGCCAGCGCCCGGACCGGCCGCGCCTCGGCCGTGTCCACCTCGCGCAGCGGCCACCCCACGGGGCCCGTGAGGCGCCCGACAGCGACCGCCGCGGGTTCCGGATCCCGCGTCATCGAGCGCTCGATCGCCACGCCCGGGTACAGCGCGCGGAGCGCCGAGGTCGCGATCGCGGCCCCCTGCTCGCCCGTCTCGATCTCCCAGGCGAGCGCAGCGTCGCGCCAGACGACGCGGAGCTCGAACGCCGGCCAGCCCACGCGCCAGCGGTCCACCCCCCGGCGCTGGCGCGGGTGCAGGGCCCGGATCAGCTCCGCGGGCACCGACCCTGTGGGGTCGTCCCGCGCCGGCAGGGCGATGACCAGCCGCACCCGTTCGCGCGCCGCGACCTCGTCGTACCCGCGCTCGCGGAGCCAGGGCACGACCCGCACTGCGGCGAGGCACGCAAAGCCCACCACGACGACCGCGACCAGGGTGGCCACGGGGAGTGTCACCGGCGGGCCGGCAGCACGGTGAGTGGGTCGATGGGCTTCGCCCCGTGCCACAGCTCGAGGTGCAGGTGCGGGCCGGTCGTATGTCCAGTGAGCCCCACCGTCCCGAGCAGCTGCCCGGCCGCGACCCGATCGCCGACGCGGACCACGAGCGCTGGCTCGAGGTGCCCGTACAGGGTCTCGATGCGCTCGCCGTGGTCGATCATGACCACGACCGCCCCGTCCGCCACGCGTCCCGCGAGGATCACCCGACCCGCCGCCATCGCGACCACCGGCGTGCCGACCGGCGCCGCGATATCGAGCCCGTCGTGGAAGTGCGCGTAGCACGTCCCCTCGTAGCAGAGCGGCGGCTCGCCGGTGAACTTCGTCGGGCCGAAGCGCTGGCTGATCCGCCCCTCGGTCGGCCACACCACCGACGCGCCGTACCCGTAGCGGACGGCCCAGCCCATGACGAGCGGCGGGTACCAGTCGGCCGGGTTGTAGCGGTACAGGGCGTGGTCCCAGCGCTTTGGGGCGCCGTTGGAGTGCAGGTACGCCGCGGCCGCGGGGATGGCATCGACCGGGTCGCAGATGTCGGGGGCCGCGATGCCGGCGAGCTTCGCGGCATGGGCGAAGGTCGCGGGCAGGAACTGCATCGGGCCCTGGGCGCCTGCCGCGTTCGGCGCACAGCCATTGCGGTTGCGCCCGTGGTTCGTCTCGACCCGCCCGACCGCCGCCAGGACCTCCCAGTCAAGCCCGAAGCGGGCAGCCGCGTCGCGGTAGAGGGCGAGGTAGGCGGGCGGGATGTCGGCGATGTCAGCGGACCCGGTGGCGCCGGCCGCGGTCGCGACGACCGAGACGCCCGCCACGGCGCCGCCTGCTCCGACGGCCAGGGCGACGACAAGCGCGAGGACCAGCGCGAGGCACCCGCAGCCGAGACCCGTCGCGGCCCTCACCGCGACGCGCGCTCCCCTGCCGCGGCGAGCAGATCGGATGGCCGCGTCGTGAGCATGGCGTACTCGCGCCTGCTGACCACGGCCTCGAACGCGTGTGGCTGCGTCCCACGAACAGCAGCCCCTCGCCCGGGCGCGCATGGACGAGCGAGCGGCGCTCGGCAGGCGTGAGATCGAAGTAGCGAGTGAGCGCGTCGGCGCCCTCGGGGGTCTGGCCGAGCAGGACCCGCAGGTCGCACTGCTTGACGATCGACTCGCCGAACTCCGAGCGCAGGAACTCGACGATGTCCTGGGTCGCGAGCTGGAGCCCCGCGTGGTAGTGGCGGGCCGAGCGCGCCAGCTCCTCGATGAACTCGGCACCCGCGGGCTGGCGCATCACCTTCCAGGCCTCGTCGATGACGATGAGCTTGGGCGCGAGGTCACGCCTGACGGCATCCCACAGCAGCCCCAGCGCCGCGAGCTGGGCGACCGCGCGCACCTCGGGGTCGGCGAGCTCGGCGAGGCCGATGACGACGAGCCGCCGGTCGAGCGGGAGCGCGGTGCCGCTCGACGAACAGGTGCGCGAGCGACCCCGACGCCCAGCGCTCGAGCCGGCGAGCGAGCGGGGCGCCATCGGCCGTGGCAGCGAGCTGTCGGACGAGGTCGGCCAGCGTCGGCGGGGTCCGATCGAGCGTCGCGGGGTCCGGCCCGATCCCGGCGTCGGCGTACGCCCCGCGGAGGGCATGGTCGAGTGCCGGCCGCTCCTCGCGCACGAGACCGCCGGCCATCGCCGCCGCGAGCCTCGTGAGGCCCGCGATCTTGGCGGTCAGCGCCCCGTCGGTGACGGCCCCCGTGAAGCCGAACGGGTTGATCGCGACCCCCGGCGTCCCGAGGTCGAGGTACGTCCCGCCGAACTCCGCGGCGAGGCGCCGGTAGTCGCCCAGCGGATCCACCGCGAGCACCCGGATCCCCCGGATCAGGCAGCGGCTCATCTCGGCACCGGTGAGCATCGTCTTGCCGGTGCCCGTCTGGCCCAGGACGATCGCGTTGTGGCTGGCGTGCGCGAACCGGTCGAGCACGATCGGCGCACCCGACGAGCGGATCCGGCCCACGAGGTGCCCCCGGGGCTCATAGAGGTCCGAGGCGGCATGGAGCAGGCAGGCCGCGAGCGACGCTGAGTCGAGGTTGCGCTCGGCCAGGGGCCGCGGTGCCGACCCGGGCAGGACCGAGCGCCACGCGTCGTAGAGGCGGAACGTCGGGACATCGAGCTCGAGACCCAACGCCCGCCCCTCCAGCCGGATCGCCTCGATCCGCTCGTGGAGGGCCGCACGGTCCGCCGCCTCCACCATGAGCACCGTGTCGACGAGGTAGATCCGTCCCTCGCCCGCGTGGACCGCCCGCCGGGCAGCGGTGGCGGTGGCCCCGACCCGCTCCCGCTCGACATCCGCGAGCTCGCCCCGCTCCGTGGCCAGCCGGTCGGCGGCGCGAACCTGGCGCAGGCGGGTCGTCATGAACGCCATCGCCTCGGCCCGACCCAGGGGCCGCACCCGCATCGAGACCGCACCGACGCCGTCCGTCGCCAGCAGCGCCGAGAGCCAGCCGGGCTCCACCTGCGCCGGCCAGCGCCGGGATCGGGATGAGCGCGCTCGCGACGGTCTCGCCCGAGATCATCCCGGACTCGATGCGGTAGGACTCGCCCACCCGGGCGATCGTGTCCCACAGCGACGTCGAGCTCCTCGGGCCTGCGCTTCGCGGACCCCGACGCCGTGATCCTCGGCCGAGCGCAGAAGCGCGTCGATCGCGCGTCGCCGTTCCGGCTCGCTCGGCGCGTCGAGCAGCAGGTAGGTCCGCCGGAGTCGCCGCTGCGCCGTGGCGAGCTCGCGGTACAGGGCGCCGTAGGCGGCCAGCGCCTTCTCGACGCGCCGGCCCTCGGCGTGTTCCGCCACCGCGGCCAGGTGCTCGGCAGGATCCCGTTCGGCCGGGACCGACAGGATCTGGAACGGCCGCCCGATGCCGTCGCAGAGGTTGGCCAACGCGGCGAGCGCGACCTCCCGCTCGACGTCTCCCATGAGCTCGAGGCTCAGGGGGGCGACCTCGACCCCGAGGGCAGTGCCCCTCCGGGGCCATCCCTCCTCATGCCACGCCCGGACTGCGGCGAGTCGCAGCGAGTTCTGACGAACCTTGCGCCCGTCCTGTCGGCTGAGGATCCTTCGACTGTCCATCCCCTGACGATCGGGGACGCGACGGCAGATCTCAACGACGATGTGTGCGGCTTTGTGTCCAGCGGGCGGACCCGCGCCATCGGCGTCGACACCCGACACCGAGCGCTCACCACACGCAGGGCTGCTGGGGGTGACCCGGCCCGAAACCCCAGGGTCAGGGCACGCTCGTCCCCGGCAGCATGATCTGCGGCGGGGTCGGCATGGGCTCGACGGTGGGAATCGCCGCGGGTGCCCTCGCCACGGGTGACGGCGACTCAGGCGCCTCGGGCACGCCGAACGGGTTGTCGTGGACCACGACTTCCAGTTCCGCCATCCGCTCCCCGATCCACGCCTCGAACGCGCCGACCCGGATCCCGTGCGCCGCCCGATGGGCACTGCCACGAGGATCTCGCCGCCGAGCACGGACGGCTGGGCATGATCATGCCCACCTCGCCTTCAGGATCATGAAGACCGCGATCGCCAGCGCAACCGGCCTCCGCGAACAGCTCGACGACGCCGACAACCTGCCACGTGAGTTCGTCTCCACTCACGCGCTGCCAAAGCACCAGGATGGTGACGAGGACGAGCCGCTCGATCCAACAGTCCACGTCGCCAGCCCGCAACAACGAGCCCGGGGACTTCGCTTCGGCGATTGAGAGCAGTGTCAACACCCACGATGAAGGCATTTTCAAGCCGATCAGCGTGACAATCGGGGCCTTGGGCATGCCACGTGAACGCGTCCAGCATGGCCGCCCCTACTGCAGGCACACCCAGCAGGACTCCGATGATGCCACCGGAGCCCGCGAGCATGGTGTTGCATACGCAGCCCCAGCTATCGGCCCCATCGGGGACGCCTTCACGCAGGTGCCACCTAAGGACCGAGAGGCATCCGCAGATCCAGTGACAATTCAGGGCAGACTCGTGATGCACACTCGGGAATCGCCGAAGATCGAAGCTGCCTCCGCCCAAGCCAGCCGTCGGCCCGTGTGATCCGCCCTGATGGCGAATGCCTCCGTTCGCAGCACCGTCGAGCTTGTCCCATTCGCGAGGTCGTACCGGACGACGCCGCCCGAGTCGTGATCCTCGTACAGGATCGCTCGCTCGGCGCCGAGGAATACTGGCCCTCCTGCCAGCCGCTCAGGCGGCGTGATGACGTACTCCTCCGAGCCCCACCTGACCAGGAACTCGGCCGGACCACCACCGATGGGACCGGTTTCGATGACCAAGTGTCCCCCAAGTGATCCCGCCATGTCCGTCACGACCCGGCCGACGGGGGGTGCGAAGAGCGGCTCCCAGGAATCGCCCCGCAGCGCCACCACGGCTCCCTCTCCGGTCTGATCTGAGTGGTATCCGACCAGCTCGTCACCCATGACGTCAAGGTGCAGTAGCCCACCTGTCGGTGCGCGAGCGTGGAGCCGAGCATCGTCTTCGATCGTGACATGCACGTCGTAGGTGTCGGCGGTCGACCAGTAGATTCGTCCCAGGCGATCGACTGCCACACCGGTGAGCGGATCGACGTTTGTGTTCGTGGTGACTGCGGCCGAGGAGAGCGTTTCGGCGTCCACGAGCCGCAGCGCGTCCCCGGATCCGCCACTGGTCATGCTGAGGACAACAACTGCACTGGAGTCCGGGAGCCAGGCGATGTCGGATGCGGATTCAGGTCGCCAAGCCTCGCATTCAGGGGCACCTTCAACTTGGGACGGGGCTGGTATCGACCACAACGTTTGACATCCGGCGGCAAGCACCACGGCGGCCGCGGCAACGAGTGCTAGTCGCACAGTTCCTTGATCACTTTCGGCTTGGTCGCAACGATTGCCCCTGCCCACCACATGTCGCAAGCCTGGCGCCTTGTGGCTGGGTACTGACTGGGGTAACCCGCGATCGACTTCCCCCAGTCAATCAGGCCATCTAGAGCGAAATGGAGCCGATAGTAGGACTCCACATTCACAAGTACCTTCCAGATCACGACCTGCTCTGCCTTCGGTTCGGGGTCGAGGACCTCAGCGGCCCAGGCAACGCCTCGCCACAGGCCCGCCTGATGCGCGTCCCACGCCGCCCTCCACGTGTCACCGTAGTAGGCGAGGCCACTTGGCCCATTCAAGCGAGGTCCTCGTGCATACCGAAAGAACTTGGACGTTGCTGCGTTCATGCGTGGGCGATGCGTCTGGTTGTCGATGTGCCACCAAGCATCAAGCGCCGCCTGAACCATCGCTCCGTTGGCGCGGCTCCACCATCGAGATCGGTCGATGCGGCGACTGTCGACGATCCACTTCATGAACTTCACCATCGCATCACCGTATCCCGCCCCGGGCATCTTGATCTTCTTGCAGTCCCAGAGCGGAATGTAGCAGCCGATTGAATAGGTCCAACCAGGGAAGCGCTCCCAGAATCCGCGGAATTGGCGCAGGCGTCCTGCGCCGTCGGGCTTCGCCTCGCACCCCTGGTTTCCACACGTACGAAGGGCGGCAGCCATCCCATCCGGGTCCCACGCCCCCACCGGCTCGCCTGCCGCATAGGCGTAGAGGTGGCGGCTGTCCGGCTCCCGAGGCTCGCCGAGCAGGGTGTCCTCGGACACGAACCGCCCGAGGCTCTGGGCATACCAGCGGGTGACGACCCAGGAGAGCTCAGTCGTGGCGTCGTGCCAGGAGCCCTGGAAGCGGAACGGGGTGTAGCCCTGAGACGGGGTCGATCTGGGGGTGCCCCAGGGGTCGTAGCGGAGGGACGCGCTCACGGCTCCCGTGGCATCGGCGAGCCAGGTCACGTCGTGGTGGGCGTTGGTGCCGTAGTAGCGGCGGTTGGAGCTGGTGCCGGTCCAGTCCAGGAGGCGCTCGCCGGTCCAGCCGTTGCCGATGCTCCGGGTCACGGTGCCCGCGACATCGTCGAGCCACTGGGCGGCGGAGGTGGTCAGCCCGGTATAGCGGAACCGGATCCGGTTGCTCCCGCCATAGTCGACGGTGCGCAGCCGGTCGAGCGGGTCATAGGCGGTGGCGGCGAGGGTGGTGGTGCCCGCGGCATCCTTGACCGCGGTGAGCCGGCCAAGATGGTCCCAGGTCATCGTCTGGCCCGGACGGGCCGTGAGGCGGCCGTCGGCGTCGCTGGCGTAGGCGGCGGTGGGGTAGGCGCCCGAGGTCGGGCGGTTGGCGGCGTCGTAGGCGGTGGTGGCCGCGGTGCCCCCTCCGACCTGGACCGAGGTGCGGTTGGTGGTCGCGTCCCAGCCGTAGGCGGTGGTGGTGCCCGCCAGGGTCGAGCCGGTGAGCTGGCCCAGGGGGTCGTAGGCGTAGGCGACGGTGCCGTTGGCGGGATCGCCGGTGATCGTGCTGGCCTCACTCAGGATCTGGCCCGCGCGGTTGTAGGCGTAGGTGTAGGCGGCGCGGCTGGTGGAGCCGGTCTTGGTGGTCCGGGTCAGCAGGTGGCCCGCGGCGTCGAACGTCTGGGCCAGGGTGTTGGCGTTGCCCTGCGTGCCCGCGAGCACCTGGCCAGCGGTGCCGTAGGTCCACGCCCAGGCCGACGTGCTCGCCGGATCGGTGAGGGCCGTCGCCCGGTCGAACTTGTCCACCGTGGCCGCATAGGAGCCGGTGGGATCGGTCCAGGTGGGGCTCGTGAGCGAGTAGGTGTAGGTCGTGTCCGCGGTCGTGCCCGCGTCCTCGTCGTCGACCGTGAGGACCCGGTTGAGCCGGTCGTAGGTGGCAGTGATGGTCATGCCCGAGGCTGATGCGGTGAGCTTGTTGCCGTTGAGATCGTAGGTGTAGGTGGTGGTGGCGCTGTCGGCGGTGCGGGTCAGGATCCGCCCGAACGGGTCGTGGGTCCAGACGACGCTGTTGGTCAGCACCGGGTCGGTCCGGTTGCGCTGGTAGATCTGGTTGCCGATGTCGTCGTACGTCCAGACGAGCGAGGCGCCCAGGGCGTCGGTGCGCCCGGTCGGATGGCCGACGGCGTCATAGCTGTACGTGGTGGTGTGGCCGGCGGCATCGATCATGGACGCGAGGTTGCCGGCGCCGTCGTAGGTGTAGCGGGTCGACACGTTGGCCGTGGCCGTGGCCGCGGTCTGGGTGGCGTCGGTGCAGGGGTGGGTGAGCGTCGCGAGGTTGGTTGACCCGGTGGCGTTCTCGACCACCCGGCACAAGCGCCCCGCATCGTCATACGCGTACTGGGTCTTGACCGTAGCCGCGGCACCGCCGCTGGACGCCGATGGGTCGGGCGCCGTGACCTGGACCAGCTGGCCGCGAGTGTCGTAGGTGTTGGTGGTGACGAGGTTCGTCTGGGCGTCAGGCGTGGCGGTACCCGTGCAGTCCTCGGGCGCGCCGACGGGGCTGTCGACGCAGGCCTCGATCGTCTGGGCGATCGTGCCGTCAGGGTTGAAGATCGTGCGCGTGACGACCGACGCGGTCCCCGCCGCGTTCGGGCGGGTCACGGCGACCTGGCGGCCGAGGTCGTCGTACGCGTACTCGGTGATCACGTCGTCGGTCACGCCGTCGGCCGTCTCCGCGACGCCGTTGACGTAGTTGTCGATGGTCGCGGCAAGGCGGTTGTCATCGTCGTAGACCGAGCGCGTCTCGCGCCCGTTAGGGCCGGTGACGCTGGCCTGGTTGCCCCACGCGTCGTAGGTGTAGGTCGTGCGCAGGTTGTATGTGCCGTTCGTCCGGCTGGTCGTCCCCTGCCCGGTGCAGTTCGCCCAGTCGGAGGGGATCGTGGTGCCGCTCGTGGTGCAGTTGACGTAGGTGTCGGTGAGCTGGCCGAGGTCGTTGTAGCGGCTGCGGGTGATCGTGCCCATGGCGTCCCTGGACGCCTGGACCCGCCCCGCAGCGTCATAGGCGGTCTCGGTCGTGGCCGTGTAGCCCGACAGCCCGACCGCGGACACGGTCTTGACGGAGTTGCCCTGGCCGTCGTAGGTCGTGTCGGTGATGACGTTGGTGGCGTTGTTGTGGGTGCCGGCACCGGTGCAGGTGGCGGGCGCCGACGTCGGCGTGGTGCCGGCATCGGTGCAGTTCGCGATCGTGCGGCTGACCTGGTCGCGGACATTGAGGACCGAGCGGGTGGTGATCCCGCGGGCATCGGTGGTCGCGACCATGTTGCCCGCGGCGTCGTGGTAGCTCGTGGTGGTGATGTCGTCCTGCGAGCCTGACGGGCTCGCGACGTCGTTGGCGATGGTGACCGTGGCCCGGCCCAGCGGGTCGTACGTCGTGGTGGTGACGATGCCTTCGGGATCGGTGACCGTGAGCTGGTTGCCGGAGCGGTCGTACGTGTAGGTCGTGGTCCGCTGCGCGGTCGTCGTGGTCAGCAGGCGCCCGAGGCGGTCGTAGGTGTTGATCGCGTCGGGCGTGGTGTCGGCGTCGGCGTCGTCGGTCGTGAGCTCGCGGCCAAGGGAATCATAGGTCGTGGCCTCGGTCGAGACGACGCCGCCGGACCCGGAGGTCGCCCTGGTCTTGACCGCCCCGTCGAGGAAGTACGCCATGCTGGTGGTGCGATCGACCGAGGCCACGGTCTTGATGGCGCCGCGCGGCAGATACGTGGCCTCGACGGCGACCGGCTGGGCACCCACGAGCACCTCCCGGGCGAGATAGCCCGTCAGGTAGTAGGTGCGCGTGGTGGTCGTCGCGGTCGCCGTGCCGCCGGCGTTGGTCACGGTCGTGCTGACCGCGTTGTCCGCCGGGTCGTAGGCAGTGACGGTCTGGGTCTGCCTGGTCGGGTCGAGAACCTCGGTCTCTCGCTGCTCGAGATCGTAGGTGTGGGTCGTGGTCCGGGTCACGAGCGAGCCGCCAGAGGGCGTCCAGGACTCGGCCTCCGTGAGCGCGTTGCCGTACTCGTCGAACGTGGTGGTGCGGGTGAGTGCCGGGATCGAGCTGTCGCCCGGGAGCACCTCGGTCAGCTGGCGCCCGAGCGCATCGTACGTGTAGGCGGTGGTCCGCCCCAGGGCGTCGGTGGTCGAGGTCGCGAGTCCCGCCTTGCCCGCGGTCGTGCCCGCATCGTAGGCGGTGGTGGTGACCACGTTGGTCTGGGCATCGTGGGTGCCGCCGTTGGAGCCGTTGGTGGTGGTGCAGGAGCTGAACGGGCTGGGCGGCGTGGTTCCGCTGCTGGTGCAGTTGGCGATGACCGCGGTCTCGTTGCCGTACGTGTCGTAGACGTGCTTGGTCACGAAACCCCGCGGGTCCTGCTCGGACTCGAGCTGGTCGTTGGCGGTCCAGGCATAGCTGGTGATCACGTTGGTCGAGGCGTTCTGGGTGCCGGCCCCGGTGCAGGAGCCGCCCGCGCCTTCGGCCGGGATCGTGGTGCCGGTGGTCGTGCAGTTGCGGTTCTCGCTGGTCAGGTGCCCGGATGCGTCGTACGTGAAGCGGGTGACGGTCCGGGTGGCGGCGTCGTTGTCGGCGTCGGTGCGAGTCAGGACGTCGTTGGTGGCGTTGTAGGTGTAGGTGGTGACGACGGTCACGTCCGGGTCGCTGCCGACGCCGCGCTCGAGCACGCGCTCCTCGCGGGTGACGTTGCCGCGGCTGTCGTACTCGTAGCTGACCTCGGCGTCGCCGCCCTCGGTGGGCGTGATCTCGCCCGTGACGCTGCCCTGGGGGTCGAAGCTGAGGTGGGTGGCCGCGGGACCGGCGTCCGGTTCGCCCGGCTGGGTGGTGTCAGTGGCTCGGCCCCAGGCGTCGAGCGTGTAGGTGGTGTCGGCGTAGGCGGGCGTCGTGTCGTCGACGACCTGGCGCCAGGTCGCCGTCCCGGCAGCATAGGTGAACTGGTCAGGGTTCGACACCTCGGGGCTCTTGACGCTCACGGCCTTGCCGCCCGTGTACGCGATGGTCCAGGTGCTCGCGCCACCGGACGCGCAGCCGGCGCCACCGCGGACGATGCTGGTCAGGGCGTGGCTCGTGTAGCCCAGACGGGTCACCTTGGACGCCGGATCGGTGACGCAGGTGAGGTCGGAGCCGGCGCCGGTGCCCGTGTAGCCGAAGGTCCAGCTGCGCCCGGCGTAGTCGATGAAGCCGGTCACGCGGGTATTGGTGCTGTCGTAGAGCAGGTTGTAGGTCTGGCCCGAGGCGGGGCCGCGGCCGGAGGCGTCGGTGACGGTGGCGCCCGAGGCAGACCAGCCGATGGTGAGCGCCTTGCCGAAGCGGTTGACGATGCGCTTGAGGCGGCCCGCGCTCGCGCTCTCGAACACGTAGGCCGTCTGGTCGCGGGTCGTGATCGTGACCTCGGAGCCCGAGACGCTCATCGTCTCGAAGTGGCCGGCGGGCGGGGTCCAGGTGCCCGCGACGTTGCCGAACGGCACCCGGCCGCCGTCGGCGCGGTGCCAGGTCGTGATGGCGCCGGCTTCGAAGGTGAGGTACTGGGTGAGGTTGGAGCTCCAGCCCACGCCGAACCGCCCGGCCGTGCCGGGCTCGGCCGAGCTGTAGCTGAGGGCGAGCGCCTGCGCGGGGCCGTAGGAGGGGATGCTCGTGAGCTCACGCGAGAGGCGTGCCTCGCCGTTGGCCACGCCGATGTCGAGGCTCCAGCCCCCGCCCGTGTCGTACGGGACGCGGGTGTAGAACGACTCGTCGCCGCGCATGGCGTTCTCGAGGACGATGGTGCGGGTTGCGACCGAGGTTTCGGTCGAGGCGTTCTCGCGGACGGTGAGGCGCAGCGTGTACACGCCCGAGAGGCCGGCCGCGGCCCAGGTCGCGAGCGGGCCGGTGCTGGTCACCGGCGTCGTGTAGGTGCCGATCGCTGTCCAGGATGACGGCGAGGCGCCCGCGCCGTATTCGAGCGTGTAGTTCTTGAAGGTCGCCCCGTCGGTGGCGGTGCCGGTGATCGTGACGGTGCCCGCCAGCGGCCGGTTCGCCTCCGGGGAGCTGATCGATCCCGTGGGCGCGGCCGTGTCGATCACCACCCAGCCCGAGTACGACTTGCCGCTCTTGGCGTTGGAGTTGGTGAGGGTCTGCTGCCAGCGGTAGATGCCGTCGGGGAGACTGCCTGACGAGCGCGGGCTGGCGCCGGTGTCGGCCGAGCCATCGTTGGCCCAGGTCAAGCCGCCGGGGGCGCCGATCGTGCCGGTCGCCTTCTGGCGCTGCAGCGAGCGGCCGGTCACCGACCCGCTGCCGGCGGTCTCGGTCCAGGTGACGGTCACCGTCGAGGTGGCCTGGCTTGTGACCTGGCGCTCGACGGGCACACTGAACGTCGCCATCGGATAGGTCGTGTCGACGAAGATCGTCCCGGACATGGTCGCACTGGTCCGGTTGGCGTTGTCGGTGAGGGTCTGGACCCAGCGGTAGCAGTAGCCGCCGGTGAGCGTCTGGGTCACCTCGGACACGGTCGTGACAGCCGAGCCATCGGTGAGGAAGGTGCCACCACAGGTCGGCGACGCCGAGGCGACCCGCCAGCGCTGGAGGCTGCGGGTCTTGATCCCGCTCTGGCCCTCGACCTCGGTCCAGCTGATGGTGTAGCTGGTGGTGTTGCGGGTGATGGTGGCGGGGGACCCGATCGCCGTCTGCGGGGCGAGGAAGTAGGCGTACGGGTCGGCGGTGTCGACGATCACGGTCGCCGAGGTCTTGGTGGCGGTCGAGCCCACCGGGTTGCCGTTCATGTCGGTGCCCGAGAGCACCCAGCGGTAGCAGTAGCCCGCAGTCAGGGTCTGGGTGCTCGTCTGCCCGCTCGCGTTGGCGGTGCCGGTGATCCAGCTGCCGGTGCCCGAGTCGTCGCTGAACGTCGGGTCGCAGGTGCCGCCGCCCGTGTTGGCGGCGACCTGGCGCTGGAGGGTCCAGGGGTGGGTCGAGCCGAAGCCCGCGACGTTGTCGGTCGCGGCGAACGTGAGCTGGTAGGAGGCCGTCGTGGTCCCGACGATCGTCCCGGCGGTGCCGGCAGGCGTGCTGAAGGAGAAAGCCGGCGGTGTGCCGTCGATCACGATCGACTGGGTGGTGTTGGTGCCGTCGAGCACTCGCGGGTCGCAGTTGTTGCCGGGCCGGTTGTTGGCATTGCCCGACGTCCAGTCCTGGTTGTACTTGAGCGACTCGCCCCCGTAGTAGGTGGTGCAGTCGGAGTGGACGAACAGGAAGTCGCCCGGGTCGTCGTGGTTGCTGTCGTTGTTGGCCACGAGCTCGAGCAGGTCATCGGAGCTGTTCGCGCCGAGGTAGATCGGCAGGGCGTACTCGGCGTCGGTGTCGGGGCAGTCGGTGGTGCTGTTGCCCTTGAGGTAGTCCGTCGAGCCGATGGCCCAGTTGCAGGCGACCGAGGTCGAGTTGATGAGGTTCCCCCAGTCCCAGTAGCCGTTGCCGTTGGTGCGCACCCAGGCGAGGCCGTCATAGCGGAAGGCGTTGGTGCAGCTCCAGTCGTCGACGACCTTGCTGATGTAGCCGTAGACGTTGCCGGTCGTCGTGCGGGTGATCGCGGTGGTCGAGGTCTTGGATCCCGTGAGCCGGCCCTGGAAGCTCGGCTCGTCCGCGCAGCCGAGAGCAAGGGCCTGGGCAGGCGTCAGGGCCTCGGGGCGCGGGATCGGCAGGGACGTGGGTGCCGCGTCGACCACGAACAAGGAGCCCGACAGGATCACGGCGGCAAGCAGCGCCCGCAGGCGCAGGAGCGTGGTGTGCTGCGTCATCGGATCAGCCCTCGCCCTTCGCAATCGACTCGGGATCGATGATCGGGTCGGGTTTGGGGATGTCCGGGCCCAGCAGCGGGTAGCTGAACGCAATGGTCGTGTCCACGATCATGTCGTAGCCGTCGAGCCGGGTGTTGCGGGCGACGGCGTGGATCGACACCAGCCGACCCTGGTCGTCGAACAGCAGCTCGAGGGGCTTGACGAGCTCGGTGAACGACTCCGCGTCAACGGCGATGATGCCGGGCATGTCGGCCACCCTGCCATCCGCCTGGAGGGCGACCGACGTGCCGGCGACGAGGGGGATCGAGGCATCGGCGGTCTTGGCGTTGGTGGCGCCGCGCAGCATCGCCGGCAGGAGCGACGCGGTGCGCGGGTCGAGCCCGATGCCGGGCGGGGCATCGGTCGGGTACCAGCCGTCGCCGTCGTTGCGGTACGTCGTGCCGCCGAGGACGATGGCGCCGAGCTCATAGCGGGCCTTCTCGAAGTCGGGCGCTTCGCCCGCTGACGGGCCATCGCGGATCTCGAGCCAGAACCCACCCGGCGCCGCTGCCCCCCGCTCGAGGTAGGTCGCGAGCTCGTAGTGGTCGGTCTTGCCCAGGGTTGCGTGGCGGTCAGCTGGGTCAGGGATCTCCACCAGCGGCCCGCCCGGGCGGGCATCGATCGAGGTCCGCTGGACGATCGTGAACGTGTAGCCGGCACCGCCCTTGGCCGTGCGGGCCTCCATCTGGTCGGCCGCGGTGCCCAGGAGCGCGGTGGGCGCGAGGTTCTCGGCCGCGCCGGAGAGCGAGAAGGCCACCGGACGCCCAGGCGAACCGGCTCGCCAGGTCACGAGGACCAACAGCAGCAACAGCGGCGCGATCGCGGCCAGCCATCGGCGTCCCGGGCGCAATCGCTCCTGGAAGGTAGCGCCGATCGGCGCGCGCGCACCCGGCGACCCGGCCATGGTTCCCTCGCTTCCCAGAACCATGGGTCGCCGGTGGACGGTCGGCGGCCCCCTCCCTGATCGCGGCAGGTACCGCGATGCCGCGCACGCTAGGGGCCTGGCGGGACGGTGTCAAGTATCAATATTGCGTTGGTCAACTCATGCCCAACGCGTCCGCATGACCGGCCCCGGGGCCACTGGAATCGCGGCGGCTTGCCTCGCGCAGACCGGACCAGCAGCTCACTCCGTGGTTGGCGACGGAACGAGCCCGATGAACACGGTCATGGCCTCCACCGCCGACGCGAACTCGGCCAGGCGTGCGGCGGGGATCGCGACGACGACCGAGCCCAGCTTCGGTGGGATCGTGCTCGCGCCGGCATTGGGGCCGCCCGTGGCCATGTCCTGCCCGTCGGTCGACCGCAGGGCGAGGACGACCAGCCCCTGCCCGAGAACAACCGGCTCCGCGGCGGCCCCGTCACCTGCAGCCGTTGTCCGGGCGGGAACCGCAATCACGTCCACCAGGGCGCCTGGCCGCAGGGCCCCGCCGACCGCCTGCTCCGCGGTGACCGGCAGCGCGAAGGCGACCTTGCCGGGGCCGATCGGCGCCCCGAAGCCGAACGCCTGCGATCCCGGGATTGCCTCGAGCGCCCGCGAGTCCACGTCCTGCCCGGCGAGGATCGGGAGCGCCGCGTACATCCCGACCACGGCGTCGGGCGAGCGCGCGGCATTGGGCGGCACGCCCACCGGACTGACGCGGACGACCTCGATCATGTCGGGCGTGAGCTGCGTGAAGACGGGGACGTCGACGGTGGCCCGCAGGACCTGGGTGCGGGGCTGCGCAAGCCAGTAGGCGCCCGCGGCGACCAGGCTCGCGACGACGAAGACGACGAGGTAGACGGTCCGGCGGACACGCATCTCAGGCTTCCCTCCCTACTGGGCCGCGGCGGAGTAGATGACGGTGACGGCCACCACGCCCGACACCTGCGTCTGCCGCACGGTCCCGTCGTCATAGGTCGTCTCGACCGTCAGGGTGAGCTCGACGGGGTAGGTCCGCGCACCGGGGAGCGGGCGGTTCCACTGGATCCGGATCGGGAGCGCCGCCGCGTAGGTGCCGGCCCGGGTGGCATCGGTGGCGTCGTTGGTGCCGCGCCGGTAGCGGTACGAGATGAGGCGGGTCGTGCCGCCGCCGATGACGACACCGCCCGAGCGCATGAACCCCTCGCGCTCCACGATGGCGCGCACGAACAGGTCGCAGGGCAGGCCGCGTGGCCACCACACCTCGGTGTGCCCGGTCGCGTCGGCTGCGGCGGTCGTGCCGTCGGGCAGCGTGCCCGAGGGGCTGCCGGCCGGCGTGACGACGGGCGCCACATACTCCACCGGCAGCCCCGACACGCCGGCGGCCGCGTTGGTGATGTCGACCGTCCACGCCACGGTGGTCTCGTACGGCGTGCCGTCGGGGGCGAAGAAGGCGGCGTACGCGCGGCCCGTGACGCGCGCGGTGACGGTGACGGTGAACTCGCCGGCGCCGTACGCGTGGGTGGTCTCGAGCCGGGTGGGGGCCGAGACCGACGGCGCGAGCGTCCGCACGGCCCCGTCGCCAAAGGCGACCGTCCAGCGCTGGATCGACACGGATCCCGGCACGATCGAGGCGCTGATGTGGTCGCCCACCGCGCCGAGCCAGTTGCCCGACAGCGCGGCGGTCACGGTCCGCTCCGACCCGGCCGGCGCCGTCTGCGGGTCGACCGCCACCCCGAGATCGAGGGACAGGACCCCCGAGGCGGCGCGCCGGATGCCGATCCCGGGCGTCACCCGGCTGGTGATCACCATGGTCGGGCTCAGGGGGTTCACGGCGCTGCCGGTGCAGGTGTACACGGTGGCGGCCCACTGGTCGCGCACCGGGTCGGTCCAGATCGTGGCGCGGTGGTCCCAGGTCGAGTAGTAGGCGATGCACCGCCTCGTGCCGGGGCTGGCCCACCGGCCGTCGGCCTTGACGCCCACGTAGGCTCGACCACCGGCCGCGTTCCAGGTGTTGACGGTGACAGCGACCCCCGAATCGAAGGCCGCAACCGGCGCCGGCGCCATCACGACCGCGGTGCCGGCGAGCGCCACGGCGAGGATCGCGCGTCTCACTGCGACGACTCGAAGGCGTCGACGAGCCACCGGTCGCCAACGCGCCCCAGGGTCACCGTCACGCGACGGGCCGGCAGGACCTGGGGCGACTCCAGCGGCGAGGCGTCGGCCAGGCCGATGTCGTAGCCGGCCTCGGTGAGGTCGAAGGTGACCGTGGCCGTGGTGCCGTCGATCTCGGTCACGATGTTGTCCAGCCGCTGCTCGGTCACCACCGATGCCTTGCCGGCCGCGGTCTGGCCGTCGAGGAACCCCTTGACCGTCATGAACGCCGGCGCGTCCTCGCTCGTGACGAGGTCCCGGAGCCCGACCGGGTCGCCACTCGTGCGGGCAGCGGCGTAGGCAGCGAAGAAGGCCCGGACGGCGTCCCCGGGCGTCGCGGTCGGCCCGGTCGGGCTCGCGGATGCCGCCGGGGGCATGGTCGTCGGCGTCGTCGACGGCGAGCCGGCCGATGGCGTGCCATCCGCGCCGCAGCCGCCCACGAGCAGGATCGCGCCCACCACCAGCACCGCGAGGACCGCCGAGGCGGCGACGAGGAGCGGGGTGGAGCGGCTTGGGTTCGGCATGCTCAGCTCCTTGCCGCGGCAGATCCCGTGACCTCGAGATCGACCCGCGTGTGCAGTCCCGCGAGGACCAGGATGGGGACCTCCACCGGGACACGGATGCGGATGCTCACGGTCGGGGCCGTGTTCGCGATGCCGGTGATCGGATCGATGCCCGGCCGGTTCAGAACGGCGACGTCCGCGGAGCCGGCGATGGCGTCGGGACCGGCGAGCAGCTGATCCCCCAGGACCGCGACGTTGCGAGCAAGGTACTCGCGGGCGAGGGCGTCGGCCCGGGCCGGGACGAGGGCGGGGGCTCCGCCGGCGGCGAGCCGCTCGAGATCGATCGCCTGGGTCGCGGTCAGGGCGGCCATGTCGACCTGGGCGTGGAGACGCGACCGCAGCATCTCGATGCTCCCGACCGCGAGCACGAGCGCCAGCACCAGGAGCAGCAGCGGGAACAGCAGGACCGCGTACACCGCGACCTGGCCGCGCTCGCCGCGTCGAGCCGCCGCCATCAGTGGGTCACCTCGCTGCGGGTCACGAACTCGGCCGCGAGCGGCAGGGTCCACGAGCCCAGGAACGGGATGTCGGCGTGCTCCGTCACGGTCAGCCGGACCCGGAGCTGCTCGCCCCAGGCGGCCGATGCGGGCGTGACGCTGACGCGGATCGTCAGGGGATCAAGACCGCCGTTGGCGAGTTCAGTGGTGATGCGGCTGCGGACTGACGGGCCGTCGGCGCCGATCACCGCCGCCTGGCGGGCCCCGGCGGCCGCGGCGGCGTCAAGCACGATCCGGGTGTGGGCGAGATCGCCCAGGATCACGACCCCGACCAGCACCGGGACGAGCACGAGGGGCACGACGAGCACGGCTTCGACGACCGCGGTCCCGGCCTCGCCGCGTCGCCGTCCGCGCACGCCCACCACCCGCGCGGGCCGTCTCACGTGCCGGCCAGCGTGCGGACGAGATCGTCGATCTTCGCGGCGAGGCCATTGTTCCAGGCGAGGATCGCGGCCGAGAGGACGACGAGCACGATCGCCGCGGCGATGACGTACTCGAGGGTCGTCACCCCGCGCTCGTCGGCGCGGATGACGGCCCAGGCGCGGGCGAGCGCCCGGCTGATGGAGCTTCCGATCTGCATTGCTCACCTCCTGCTGGGACTAGATGCGACCGAGTGACGAGATGAACAGCGGCGCGACGACCAGCAGCACGAACTCTGGCAGGTAGATGCCGGCGAGGATCGCCGCGAGCTTGGGCTGGACGGTGGAGGCGGAACCCGCGAGACGGTTGCGCTCGGCGTCGCGGAGGGAGCGCTCGTGCTCGGCGAGGGTCTCGCTGATCCCCTTGCCCAGCCGCCGCGACTGCGAGAGCGCGGCGGCGAGCTCGTCAAGCTCCTCGAGCTCGGCCGCGGCCGCGATGTCGCGCAGCGCCCCGAACAGGTCGGTGCCGGTGCCGTAGGCGGCGACGGCGCTCCGGATCTGGCGCGCGAGCAGGTTCGTGCCGCCAGACGCGTCGTGGAGCGCGTCGGCCACGTCCGCGACCGCGTGCTCGAGGCCGTGCTTGGCGGCGAGAGGCCGCACGAGCGCGAGGAAGTCGGGCAGCTCGCGGGCGAGCTGTGCGGTGCGGGCCTTGCCGCGGGCCGCGAGGTACTCGGTCGGGAACAGGTAGCCCGCGAACGCGAGCGGGAGGGCGACCAGGGGCGCGGCGCCGGCCAGCGGGGCGAGGGCGAACCCGGTGGCCAGGATCGCGGCCGCCAGGACGAGCTTGGCCGCGTACACCTCGGCCGGCGTGATGAGCGCGGGATCGAACCCGGCGCGGATGAGGTCGCGCTCGCGCACCTGCGAGGCGAACGCGGGGGCCCGGACCGCGAGCCGCACCGCGACTGGCGCGACGAGCCTCTCCCAGAGCGGCACCTCCGCGGACACCAGGCGTTCGTAGCGATGGCGCGGGATCGCGACGGCCCGGATGGCGTCGAGGCGCCGCGGCACCAGGAGCGCCGACCCGAGCACCGCGACGCACAGCGCGAACACGGCGACCGCGGTGGCGATGGTCCCGACGAGCTCCATCGCTTACGCCTCCAGCCTCGTGATCCGCCACGACAGCGCGATCCCCGTGATCTCGAGCAGCGCCGCGGCCGGCAGGAGCAGGTAGCGCCCGAGCGGTGTCGAGAGGACCGGGGCGATCAGCGCGCCGTTAACGAGCGCGAGGTAGACGAACATCGCCGGGATGACGATCGCGAGGATCGTCGCCTGCAGCCGGAGGCCCTTGCTCTCGGCGATGGCTGCCTTGGCGATCGAGGCGTTGGCGCGGGCGGCCTCGCCGAGCGAGCCCAGGACCTGGGCAGCCGCCGACACCGGCTGGTGGGTGCGCGCGAGCGTGATCAGCGCGTCGTAGACGAGCGCGAGGTTCCGGCCCGCCTGGCGCCGCCGCACCTCGACGAGGGCATCGGCCGGCGCCTCGGCGGCGTAGTAGCGAGAGAGGATCTCCTCGAAGTCGGCCTTCACCCAGCGGTGGCGGGCCGCCTCTGCGGCCGCGGCGTAGAGGTCGGGGTACGTGCCGCCCGATGCCGCGCGGTTGACCATCGCCCGCAGCACCCGCGGCGCGTCATCGGCGGCGGCGCGGGCCTCCGACGCGACGAGGTACCGGACGTACCAGCGCGGGACGAAGGCACCGGTGACCAGGCCGATGACGGCCATCGGAACGGAGAGCAGGAGACCGAGCCAGCCGAGCAGCAATGGCGAGGCCATCTCGAGCGCGAGGTAGGTCCGCGGCGAGACGTCGAGGCGCGCCCGGGCCAGCGAGCTGCGCGCCCGCCCGGTGCGCGCGAGCGACCACGCCCGGACCCGGTCGCGCAGGTCGAGCCTCGGCTGCGCCCGCGCGGGCGCCAGCGCGAGCAGCAGCGCAGTTACCGCGACCCCCGCGGCGAGGGCGCCGATCAGCTCCATCGCTCCCCCTCGAGCTCCAGGCGCGCGAGCAGCCGCGCCGACGGCGTCCATCCAGAGTCCGCGGTGAACCGGATCTCGTCGGACCCCGCGACCGCCTCGGCGCGGAACACGTCGGTCAACCGGTACCCGCCATCGGCCGTCAGCCCGTCGACCGCCGTCAGCTGGCGCACGACCCGCCGGCCCGAGCGCAGCCGCCGCAGCACGACGACGAGATCGAACACGCGCGCGATGTAGGTGCGCAGGTCCGCCACCGTGAGGTCACGCATGCTCTGGCGGGCAAGCAGCTCGAGCCGGAAGAGCGCGTCCTCGGCACTGCTCGCGTGGATCGTCGTGGCCGATCCGTCATGCCCGGTGTGGAGCGCCTGGAGCGTGTAGAACGCCTCCTTGGGCAGCCGGATCTCGCCCACGATGAGGCGGTCGGGCCGCATACGCAGCGCGTTCGCCACGAGGTCGCCCACGTCGAGCAGACGCGTGTCTGCCTCGCCCGCCGCGAGGTCGTGCGGGTGGAGCGTCTCGAGGTTGAAGCGGTCCGGGTTCTCGAGCGCGAGCTCGGCCGTGTCCTCGACGACGCCGATCCGCTCCGTCTCGTCGAACAGGTCCGTGACCGTGCGCAGGAAGGTCGTCTTGCCGGCACCCGTCTCGCCCGCCACCAGGATGTTCGCGCGCGCCCGCACGAGGCGCGTGAGCACGTCGGCCATCGCCGCATCGAGCCCGCCCTCGGTGATCCAGCTCCGGCCATGCCGGCCACCGGGTGCGAGGTCGAGCCGCAGCCGGTTGAACTTGCGGATCGAGAGGTACGGCCCGCCGACCGGCGGGATCACGGCGTTCACGCGCGAGCCGTCGGGCATCCGGGCGTCGACCACGGGGTGCGCGACCGAGAGCTCGCGACCCGCGAGCGCCGCGATGCGCTCGGAGATCTCGATGACCTCGCGCGCGGACCCGAGCGACACCCCTGCCGGCTCGAGGCGTCCCGAACGCTCGACGAAGATGTCGTGCGGGCCGTTGACGAGGATGTCGCCCACGAGAGGGTCGTCCACGAGGGGCTGCAGCGGGCCGAGCCCGCACACGGCCGCCTCGACTGCCGCCACGAGCGCGGGAGTCGCCGGCGGGAGGTCGAGATCCGGGTCGGCCAGGATGTCGCCGATCGTGCGCCGCAGCCGCACCTCCTGCTCGGGCGTGCGTCCGAAGGGGTTGAGGTCCTCGGGCGACAGGCGGGCGACGAGCGAGCGACGGACGCTGCCGAGCGTCGCCGACGGGATCGGGACGTGGGCGATCGTCTCGTGAACCGGGGCCGTCATCGACCACCTCCGGGCACCGGGATCGTGGATCGCACCGCGGCCAGCACCGACCGGCGGCGCGCGACGCCCGGGGCGCCTTCGGGGAGCAGCGGCCACGCCGCCCGGGCGACCGGGATGAGATCCCCCAGCAGGCCGGGGGCGATCGACCAGGCCGGCTCGCCGCGGTCCGCGGCCGCGGTGAACGCCGGATCCGATCGGATGGCCCCGAGCACCGGCACGTCGGCCTCGCGCGCGAGGCGGCGGATCTCCGACTCGTCGTCGACGGCGGTCCCGACGAGCGCGAGCTTGCGGCCCATGCCCTGGGCGCGCAGCACCGTCGCGAGCCGGAACACGTCGGGGAGGGACTCGAGGGTGGGCCGCACGGCGCCGATCACGAGGTCGGCCTGGTCGATGAGCTCGCGGTGGCCGTCCTCGAGCAGGCTCCCGAGGTCGGCGACGAGCAGGTGGTATCCGGCGCGCTGCGCGCCCTCGAGGAGATCGCCCGCGGTGTCGGCCCCAAACGCGCCCAGGCCCTCGTCGCCTCCGGATGCGTCGCGCTCCGCGAGCTGCGGGTGCGGAGGCAGGGTCAGCACGTCCGCACCCCAGCGCGTCGCGACCGCCAGATCGGCGACGGCGCCCGGATCGCGCCAGATCCGGTGGCTCCGTGCGCTCGCGAGGGCGTCGGGCGCGAGGCCCAGCCGTAGTCCGACCGCGCTCGAGACCCGCGCGGCATCGAGGACGAGCACGCGCACGGCCGACGCGGTCCCCTCGAGCGAGCGGATCCTTGCCCGCGAGGCGACCAGCGTCGCGATCTCGGCAGCGATCGTGGTCCGGCCCGTCCCACCCGCGAACCCGCCGACCGCGACGACCCGCATCGTGGGCAGCACATGCGGGATGGCGGCCGGGCGGTCCTGCGACTCGCCGGCCGGATCCGCGGCGTCCTGGCCCGCTCCCTGGTCATCGGCAGGGTCGACGATCCGGAGACGGGTGACCTCTTCTGTCATCGTTGGCAGCTCCCGGGAACCTGGAGCACGCTCCCGCGGATCGTTCGCCCGGTCGGGCAGATCGCCAAGTCGGTCGATCGCCGTATCCGGGTGTCCGTCCTCACCATCCGCGGCCAGCGCATCCTGCACCACGTCACTTACGTCCCACTTACGTGGCGCTTCGTCCGCGCTCACGAACCAGGTGCGGGGACTGCGCCGGTACCGGACCCACCGGAGCAGCCAGCGGTACGCGGGCTCGCCGCGGATCGGCAGGATCGCGGCCAGCAGGACGGGACCGGCGAGGACGAGGGTCAGGACGATCTGCAGGGGCAGCCAGAGCGGCAGCGCCCCGATCAACGCACCGACCGCCACCGCGATCCCACCTGTGAGCAGCTGGGGCGCCGTCAGCCCGAACGCGAGCGGCTCCTCGCGGACCGCGTTCTCGGGGACCTCCACGGGCGTGCCCACGGCTAGGGGTACCGGAGTCCCGCGACGGCCCGGGCCGCGCCGCGCACGTTGACGATCTGCGGGCCGGCGAGGCCGATCGGGATCATGACCAGCGGCAGGCCGAGCATCAGGGCCGCGGCGCCCGTCGCGAGCCCGAGCAGGATGTTGGTGTCCTCGACCGTTGCCGGGGCCCCGCCGCCGAGGTAGGGCTGGGCCTGGAGGCTGAACAGCACGAACGTGACCGCCCACGCGAACCGGACCGCCAGCACGACCAGCAGGACCTTCGTCCAGATCGTCGTCACCCGCTCGGTGGCCGGGATCGCGTAGGCCGCGAGACACAGCGGCCCCACGAGGACGAGCAGGCGCTCGATCCCGCCCAGCAGCCAGTTGCCCATGGCCAGCGCGGTGACGAGGATCCCCGCGAGCAGGCCCGACGACAGCCACGCCCCGCTGTTCCAGTTGCCAGGACCCTGGGGCGCCGTGGGGTCGAAGCCGCCCTGCTGCAGCACCGCGAACACCCCGCCCGTCGAGGGCCAGCCGCTCGCGGCGCCCACCGCATCGGGTGGCAGCGCCACGCCGACCATCGCCGCATCGAGCGCCGCGGTGAACTCGCTGAACACCGAGACCAGGAAGATGCCCAGGATCGAGAGGCAGGCGGCCACGACGAAGCGCGGCGTGACGGCGCGCGCCGCGTAGGCCGACTCGCCGCTGGTGCGGCTGAGCATGATCAGGTAGCCCAGGATCAGGCCGCCGAAGGTGAGCAGCGGGAGCGTGATCAGCACCATGGGGCCGTAGAGGGTCCGGGTGACCGTGTCGTGGAGGGGGTCGATCGGCGTGAGGAGCTGGCCCCGCAGGTTGTCGAGCGCGGACCGGTTGGCGTCGCGGATGCGGTCGGAGAACCAGACCGTGAGGTCGCGCACCGGGTCCACGGCGAGCGGGATGGTCCCGACGAGCTCGGCTGTCCGGGGGGTGTCGGCGAGCGCTGTGCCCGCCGGCGGAGGCGATGGCGGGGGCGGCGGCGTGAGCGCCCCGATGCCCGCGAGGCCCACTCCGGCCGCGACGAGGACGAGCATCGCCAGCGCGGAGCGCGGCACCCGCCAGGCGGCTCTGGCGCCCGGTTTGGTCGATTGCGGGGCACAGGGAACCAGGCCCCCGGTCGTCGGCATCGGTCCTGAGGTCCTAGAAGGGCGTGTCGATGAGCCCGTAGGCGACCGCGATCGCCGTGATCGTGGACACGATCACGCTCGCCAGGATCATCCACACGAGGCCGTGGATGCCGTTCTGGATCCGCCGCGCCGCGCGGTGCTCTGCGTCCTGGTTCGCCCCCGCGAGCGTCTTCTCGATCCCGCCCCACACGATCACCGCCCCACACACCGCGATCCCGAGCCCGATGGCGATGGCGACGAGCGTCCCGATCATCCTGGTCACCGGGGCGAGCGCGTCCCGAGCGCCGGCCGGGACGTTGCCGGCGGCCAGGCTCGGTGAGGCGCCGACCAGCCACAGGAGCGCGATGACCGCGAGCATCGTCAGCCCCCGCCGGCTGCGCAACGCGCTTCGGGACCACCGCATCGTCGGCCCTCCCCTACCCGGCCGCCGCGTTGTCGGACACCGCCGACCGCGTCGCGAACTCGCGGACGAAGGTGCTGATCGCCTGGTCGTCGGTGGCGGCGAGGTCCAAGCCGGCCACGCGGAACCAGCCGACGGTGCGATCGAGCGCGCGCAGCCGGTCGAACTCACGGGGTGCCACGAGCGTCGCCGCGAACCGTCCCGACGCGACGATCGTCATCGTCCGGCCGGCTGCGATCTCGTCGAGCAGCCCCGCGAAGCCCGCACGCGCGTCTGTGATCCCCATCGTCCGCAGCGGCGCCAGGATGTCGCGCGACTGCTCGGCCAGGCGGCGGATCGAGGTCGCCTGCGGGCGGGTCTCACGCCGCACGAGCCTCGCGAGCTCGGCCGTGTCGCGGGCGAGCTCGGGGTACAGCTCGAGGCCATGGAGGGCGGACAGGCCGCGCTCGATCTGCTGCCAGCGCTGAGCCTCGGCGAAGGCGAGCATCACGGCGGTCGGCTGCCCGTCGCGCAGGACAACGAGCGCCTCGCCCGCCTCGACCCGGGCCACGACCGCGCGCATGTTCGCGCGGACCTCGCGCATCCCCAGGGCCCCGATCAATCCGCCGGCTGTCACAGGAGGTCGTCCTCTTCGTACTCGAGCTCAAGGTCGGGCGGGACGGGCGCGAGCACCGCGGCCCCGTCGCCGTACCAGGTCAGCATGATCGGGCGCCGGTGCGACACGACGACCGCGCGGCGCAGGTTCCGCCGGAAGGTGGTTACCGAGATCCGCCGGTGCGTCTCGCCCTCGGCGAGCGGCCGGAGGATGGCGACCGGATGTCCGTGCCGCACGAGGACGATGGTCTCACCGCGCGCCACGCGCAGGAGCGCCTCGTTGACGCCCCGTCGAAGAGTCCGGATGCCAATCACGTTCTGCATACGGGGATCCTGCGCCGGGTGTGGACGTGAGTCAATATGGATTGTGTACGCTTCCTGCGACCGTTGAGTTGGCGAGGGCCCACTGCCGAGCTCTGTGGTCAGCACATTGCGCGACCCCCGCAGGGCGAAGCGCTGTCGACGACAGTTGCGACCCGCGGCCACCGCGCCATGGCCACTCGACGGGCTGCTCGACGCCAACGTGCTCAAGATCCTGACCTCCATGCCCGTCACGCCGCATGGACCTGTGGCCAGAAGTCGAGGCTCGCGGGTGTGGCCGACGCTCGCTCCGTGCTTGGTTGCGGTTCCGCGTTCGGAGCCACCGGAGGTATCGAGCACTACCGACGCTGGCGACTTCCATCCTGGTGAACGGGACGAACGTGTCGGCTCGAGGCGCTCCGACGCCAGCTGCGGGCCCATCCGACGAGGGTTCCAAGCTGGTCGAGCGAGTCGCCGTGTGTCGCGATCGGCAACGAGGTCACCAGAGTGACGATCAAGGCGACCTGCGCTACCACGCCCCCGCCTGCACGCTTCGCAAGATCCGCACAGGTCCATCCCACCAGCAGGATGCCGGCAGACAGAAGTAACAGGATCGAGCCCCGATCGAGAGCGTCTTGCTTTCGACCGAGGCCAGCCGCGGCAAGCGACGCAAGCGCCCACAGCATCGCGCCGCCGGCAGCGGCCGCCACGAACGACGACAGGGGCCGTGAGGCGGTAGCATCGAGTCCGAGGACAGGATCGGGTGTCACCCCCAGCCCGAGCCCAACCAGCGCCCAGCTCGTTACGATCAGGAGCAGCGGGCGGCCAGCTTCCGGAGCGGGCTGCGCGGGTGGCGATCCGGAGGCCCTGCCAATGAGCGGCACCGTCCTCCGCCGGCGCGTACTCATGGCCTAATCTCACGTGCGCCCGGCCGAAGAGGAAGGCCGACGCCATCGCCCATCGCGAACGCGCTGGCGGGGCGACGACCGTCACACCGCTGGCAGCCTCGCCGCGATCGCAGTGCCCGGGAGTGCAGCGCCCGCGTCTCAGGCAAGTAGACGCGGGCATCACGATCAACGCCGGGCACATGGAGTCCAGTCGTCATGAGGAGGAAGTCGGTCATCGCAAGCGACCCGGCAACACTGTTGAAGGTGATCACCGACGGATCCTCGAGACCCTCCTCCCGCGGACCATCGATGTAGCCCTGGGCGCGTCGCTCCTCCTGGGTCGCCAACTCGTCACGGAGTCCGTTTGGGTCGATCAGCCCACCGCACTCCAGGCACGACTGGCCGGGCAGCACAGGACGTTCGGCCACGTGCATGAGTTCGATGGTGCCGCCCTGACGCCTGGTGACCTTTGCGCCCACCTGGATCCCGGGCACGAGGTACTGCTGCACCAAGACGTTGAACGCGAGTCGCGGTAGGAACCGGTCGGTCGCAAGGAACGCGAAATCGAGGTCCGTCAGCTGCCGCAAGGTCGCGGCGTAGGTGATGTCGCCGTCGATCCCGACGAAGTCGATCGACGGATCGATCCGGCGAACGAGCCGCTTGAGGACATCGATCTTCCGCGGGCGACCAGCCTCGTCGGCCGCCTCGCTGCCGACGATCCTCGACAGGTTGGATCCTTCAACGCGATCGAAGTCAACCACGACGATTCGTCCGACACCGAGATGAGCCAGTTGCTGGGTGATCAGGGAGCCGCCACCGCCGCCGCCCAAGACCCCGATGCTGAGGCGCCGGAGGCGCGCCTGGCCCGCTTCGCCGAGCAGGAGTGCCTGGCGTGCATGCCGACCCTCGACCGGCTCGTCGGGCAGCGGTGCCGCTCGGAGGTCTTGAAGTGCAGGACCTACTATCCGGAGCTGTTCGAGCTCATGGATCCCCTCGCGGGTCCAAATCTGACCGGCCGCGCTGTTCTGACCGACGACCAGCGCGCCGACGGGCCGCGAGTTGGTGATCTCGAGCAGCGTCGGATAGGCCCGCGCGATCGTTGCCTGATCCGGCTGGCTGAACCGAACACCGTTCGTCGCGCGCGGATGGGAGTGGGCCCACACCAACGCGAGACCGTCGTCGGCGATCCGGCGGGCGGCCGTCGCAACAGCGCGCGCCGCGATCTGGCCCTCGGCCCCACGGTCGGACGGACCCCAGTCGTGGCTGCGGACCGGCAAGACGTATCGGGTGAGGAGCCGCCGCCTCGAGCCGACGTGCGCCTCGCCACACGCCAGGAAGACGGCTCCCTCAGACCCGTCCGCCGGAAACAGGGCGCTGCGCGCTCGTGCCCACTCCCGCCCGCCGACCGAGACGGACCAGCTCACCGCCTCCGGAGCCACGCCACCACCGCCATGAAGTGCGCCCCGAGCCCGCCGCAGGCGACCTGATCGTCCTTCTTGAGCGATAACTGTGCCAGCCGTCGACCGAGGACCTCCACACTAGAGGTCAGACCCGAGACGGTCGTGCCGTCAACTCGGGTGAGTCCGTCCCTTGCGTAGAACGGGTAGGGCGTCGGCGTCGGGTAGCTCACCTCGAGCACTGTCGAGATTGGCGTCGATGGCACGTTCCAAGCCGCGCCGATGTCGGCGCCAACGAGCGTGACCCACAGGCGCCCATCACCGAGCTCCTCCAGGGTGACCCTGGCGGGGCCAAAGGTCGCGGTCAGGTCGGCGATGCCCGCCTCCTGCCCGGGGGTCATCAGGAGGGGTCGAGCGTGGGCGAGGCGACAAAGCGCTGGCCAGGCCGCACCCGGACCTCCTCGGCATCCTCGACCTTGATCTGGCGGCTCCCCTGGATCTTGAACAGCTCGAAGTCGGCCGGGACGCCCGCAGCCGCCTTGATGGCCCCGCCGGTCGTATCTCGCGGCACCTGGACCTCGCGGTTATTGACGGTGATCGTGACCAGGGCCGTGTGCCCAGGTGCAGTTGTCGTTGCCACGGTCGCTCTCCTTGCATTCGAGGTGTAGTCTCTGCTTGCACTTCTCGAACTGGCCCGAGTATTTCACATGGTGTGGTCAGTTGCAAGAGTCGAAATCGAGGTGAACGTGAGCCCGGAGCGAGCCACATTCGACGCAGCCGCCTTCTTTGCGGCGCTCGACGCGGCACGACAGGCACGCAAGGTCAACTGGAAGCAGGTCGCACAAGGCGCCGGCATCAGCCCGTCGACCCTAACCCGGATGGCGCAAGGCAAGCGCCCTGACGTCGATACCCTGGCAGCCCTGTGCGCCTGGGGTCGGCTGGATGCTGACGACTACATCCGCAGCACCGACTTGGCTGGAGCGCGTCAGACCCCCGAGCCACTCGCGCAGATCACCGCCTACCTGCGCGCGGACCCCAACCTGTCGGTCGAGGCAGCAACGGCCATCGACGAGCTGGTCAAGGCGACATACGACCGGCTTCGGTCCAACGGAGGCTGAGGGTGCGCCGGGGGTTCAAGACGGAAGCCCGGGATACGGCCATGAGCGTGCGCTCGGAGCTCGGTTTGACGCCCTTCGACCCGCTCGACCCGGCGCGTCTCGCTGAGCAGTTGGACATCCCCGTGGAGCCCCTGTCGTCCTTCCTGGCCGCTGCGCCCTCGATCCGGGTTCTCCTGGGGAAGGAGGCCGCGAGCTTCTCGGCGATGACCGTCCTAGACAACCCAGCGCGAATGATCGTCGTCAATGACAAGCACACCCCAGGCCGCCAGTCGAACAGCATCGCCCACGAGATCGCCCACGCGCTCCTCTTCCACCCTGCGTCTCCTCCGTTCGATCCGCGCGGGCTTCGCAACCACAGCAGCGAACTGGAAGACGAGGCCAGCTTCCTCGCGGGCTGTCTCCTCGTCACCGAGGAGATGTGCTTAAGGATCGTGCGCACGGGCATCGCACGAGACCTGGCGGCTTCGTCGCTCGGAGTCTCTGAGCGGCTGCTGCGCATGCGGATCAACCAGGTGGGAGCGGTCGCTCGCGTCGAGCGTTCTGCCCGCTACGCGCGACCGGCAGCGTCCAGCGCGCGAGGGCGATCGACATTGAGCCCAGGAGCCTGAACCCGACCGATCACCGCCACCTCGCGCGGCGCAGCGACCCCTGTGTCAACCTGGCCGACGATCTCATAACGTTGGGGCATCGTCGCGAACACGGCAGGGCAGGATCGACGCGCCAGACAAGCGCGTTCACCGGAGGAGGGGTCGCTCAGGGCAAGCGCAACTCGACATCGAGCGATTCGGCCTTCCGGCACCTGGCTGGCCTGCTTCACAGCCACCCATGATCCTCCAGCGCCTGCCACGCGACGCCGATCTGCTTGGCGGAGAAGGTCCGCTTGCGCGCGTTCCATCGATAGAGGGCCTCGCGCGCCACCTCCGCTGATGAACCGTTCTCCCGTGTCGCAACCCAGTGGACCGACGCGAGGAGCTCCAGGCCGAAGGGGGATTCGAAGCCCGCGACCAGGTCGGCGACGCGCTGGAACCGCTGTTGCGTGGCTGGGTGATCCTCGAGGAACCGTGCCGCGTCGACAAGGGCGCCGGGCGCCAGCTCGAGTTGCCTGCCAGGGGCATCGCCGCCATCCGCGTACCCGGTGATCAAGTGCCCCTCTACACGCGCCAGAACTTGGCGGAGATTGTCGGCATACGGTCCGTAGGGCGCCTTGGTGTATCGGAGCCGAAGCGGTTCGCCTGCCTCCTGGAGGAAGTACATGAGCTTGTGGACTTCGAGGAGCGATACAGAAGGGTCCATCAACCCTCCGAGATACCGTCCGATCAAACCGACCAGCGTCGCGCGTCCGGGCGTCATGGCCGGCGCACCTTGCGCGGGACGCGACGGATGCTGGTGCACCCGCCGGCTCGAACAGCACCACCCTCACATCCGGCACAGACTCGAAAGCCTGTTCGATCCGTGGTCGTACGACACGCCAGTCGAGTCCTCCGAGACCACATCCCAATGCGGGCACTGCAATCGATCTGATCCCGAGCCTGCGAACATCTTCGACCAACGCCCGCAATCCGGAATCGATGTCCTCGAGCCGACTCCTTCCCTTCCAGTGTCGCTTGGTCGGGAAGTTGAAGATGAACCGGGGTCCGGTCAGGAAGCCGGTCTCGTGGATGAACATCCGCCCGGGCTGGACCTCCGTTCGCCGACAGGCGCGTTCGTATTCCTGGAAGTTCGACGGGAATGCCCGCTTGAACTGCAGCGCGATTCCGCGACCCATGAACCCGACGCAGTTCACCGTGTTGACGAGTGCCTCCGTATCGGCACGAACGATGTCGCCGCGGCTGAGCTCGATCACCGGCCAGCCCTCCTAGTAGTACCAGTCACGCCGAACCTCAATGGGAGGACGGTGGGCCGCTCGCGCAATAACGCTCGCAACCTTCGCCCGGACGGCGAGATCGTAGACACCGACCTCCTCGACGAGGGCCCATGGGAATCGGCCGTGGATCAGGAACTCGGCCTGCTTGGCCTCCTTGACCTCCGGGGCCTGCCACTGGTTGTTGGAGATTGCCATCCTCTCGCCCCGACCAGTCCTTACGCACTTCCACCTTGAACTCGCCGGTCATTGCGGTTGCCCAGCCGCAAGCCTCGGCTTCGACGCGGCCGGGAGAACTGGTCCCCGTCGACCCGCGTGATGTCCGCCGGTGGGACCTGCTCGGCGGGCTCATCCACGAGTACGACCGAGTCGCGGCGTGATCGAATCGGGGTTTCCGATCCGCACCGGCATCACTTGACAATGAACGTTCTCCGCCAGGATGCACATGCCACTCAGAGGCACCTACATCACGAGTTTGGATTTGGCTCCCCGAAAGCCCTCCACCGAAACCGAGCGAAGTTTCATCGCTTCGCCTCCTCACCCGCGGCGACCTGCTCCAAGACGCTCGTGAGCTCGCGGGAGGTCCACCTGTTCTCCTCGTAGGCGCAGCGGAGGAGGTCAACGAGAGGCGTCAAGGCCAGGTTGCCGGCCGCGCCATCGAGAATCGGCTGATTGCGTCGCCGGGGGCCCTGCCCTCCACCGACCCGAGTTCCGTGCGATCCCCTTCTTCAGCCATTGGTTCACCCCCTGGTGCCGGACGCGTGCGCAAGACTAGCTCACGATGATCTGGCGGTGGCGTACCGCCATCCGGCGAGTGCGATCGCCACCCCACTCGGTGAAGGAATGCGTCGGGCCGTTCCGCTCGTTCGTCCTGTCCGCGCTCAAGCAACCACCGACGCCCGAGCCGCTCGCATCAAGCATCAGTAGCGAGCGGCCAGCGAGGCTGGGACCAGGACAGGCGGCCCGTTCGTGCTAGGAGACTGAAACCTCGGAGGCCGTCGAACGCCGGGGCGAGCACGGCATTGCCCTCGCGCTCGGCGGCGGGCGGTCGCCTGTTCCGATGCGGACGCAGGAACCTCAGGTAGTCCTCAAATGCCAGGACCACCGACGTCCGCCAGTTCCATATCTAGGTCGCAAACCATGCTCAAGATCGGTTATCAGTCGGCCACCACCAGGTTCCTGAAGCCCGCTGAAGCGGGTAGCGCGCGCACGTCGATCCGGCCCGCGAGTTCCTGAGAGCGAGGCGCCCACAGGTTGGCATGGACCCGCATGCGGAGATGTGGGATCGGCGTCGGATCCCAGCTCGCTCTCTCGTGGACGATTCTGCCGTCGACGATCCAGGTCAAGTGGTCGGCGCGCCAGTCGATTGCGTACTCGTGGAAGTCCTCGGTGGCGTCGAAGCCAAGATCGATCCAGTAGGGAGAGCCACGGTAGCCGAACGCCATAGCAGCTCCATCATCCCCCGGATTGAAGAAGACATTGGCTAGCATTTGCCGCGGGTCGGAGCCCGCGAACTCGATGTCGATCTCCTGCCGCGGCGAGCCGCGGTGCAGGAAGAATCCTGTCACCAATCCTGGCCCAGGCGCGGCCCGGATCTCAGCCTGGAAACGTCCGTGCGTGAACGCGCGCACGGACGCCAGTGCTCCCGATCGGTAGGGGCGTAGCCCCGCTACTGCGGCGTCGACGACGACCCGGACGCCTGCGTCGCCGTACTCGAGGTTCTCCGGGGCGAACGATGCCAAGTTGCCTGGGAAGGTCTCGCTGATGCCAGGGAACGAGGCCGAGGCCTCGGTGAGTGGGGCTTCGGCAATGGTTCGAACCACGGATGGCGCCGTTCGCCTCTCCCCTCGCGTGGGCCGCCACCGACACGACGACGGCAGGACCCATGGCGAGTCGTCCATCGGCCCGCCGTGTCGGGCTTGTTGCCCCGGACGATCTCGAAGCGGGGCGCGTCCATCCCGAAACACGCGGAACGCGCATGGCGCACCTGCCGGAAATGCTTCAGCAGGCTTGGCGATGTCGAGGAGACTGCAGATGGCATCCCAGGCGCTGTCGTCTGTATCGCCGGGCCTCAGGATGGCGGACCGAGTGGCGGGCAGCTGGCCCAACTCCAGTCCCTCAGGCACACGGGCGCTCGCGTCAAGAAGGACCAACGTCCGCTCATTCGCGATCGTTGCAGAGAGCGCCCCCGGCGCGAGCGGAGGGTCCACAAGGGCGTCGAACGTCCTCCATGCCTCCGACAATCTCGGGCCGTCCAGTGGCTGCTCGTTGCCGTCGAAGGCACGGACGCGCAGGCCGAGCATCGAAAGTGCCATGGCGAGGCCCTCTCGCTCCGCACCGCCGGTCCACGCCAAGAGGTGGCGAGGGCCGGCGGCGGTAGGCGGGCTGGCTCCGTGCTTTCCGTCAACAACCCCAGCTCGGGCCAGATACGGCAAGACCGAATATGCGTTGTCGGACACCGCATCGCGCCTCTGCGCGATCGCCGGAGAGGTCAGCGCCAGTGCCCCGAGTTCCTCGAATCGGTAGTTCATCCAGAGGTCGACTGGGCCGACGACCGGCATCGCCCGAAGAAGCGAAGCGGCACCACCACGAGAGAGAACGTACCCCGACAGATGCCACAGACCGCGACCGGGCCTGAACAGGTGCTCGCGCGCGTCGGCTCGGAGTGCCGTTCCCCCGGCATCCACGTATGACAGGTACAGGAGCCTGGGGCCGTCTCTGCCGGTAAACCGGTCGAGCGCCGCGCGCCAGCCGTTGTCAATGGCGCTCCGGGCGCCGGGTTTGAACCACGCATCGTCCTCGAGGACGAGGACGAACTCGTCGGCTCCAACCGCGATGGTCTTCCATGCCTCGACGTGCGACCGCGCGACCGCCACCTCCTGGCGGGTCATCCGAACGGGCTCGTCTGCCGCGAACGACGCCGCGAGCCGGGCGTCCGGCTGCACGTAGAGCTGGTCGCCGATCCTGTACATCGGATCCACGTCGGCGGTCGCCGCGACCGATCGGGCGTCTCGCGCATCGACCGCCGTGAGCCGTCGCGTGATCGACGTCAGCCGAGCGCCGTCGGACGTCCGGAACCGGCCCAGCTCCTTGCTCACGCGACGCCACCGTTCAGGCTGTCGATCGAGGTTCACGACCAGGATCGACCCGATCCGGTTGGCCCCTCGGCCGAAGGCGCGGACGCGCCCGCCCGGCACGAGCACGGTCAGCGCGCGCCATGTCCGGAACGAGAGCGACCGAGCGGGACTCACGACCTCGGGCAGATTCATGATCGTTCCTGCCCCCGCCGTCAGTGGGGGCTCATGTTGCGCCAGTTGCGGTCGTCGACGCGGTAGGCGAGGTCCCAGCACGTTTCGGCCGCCGACTCCCAGTCGAGTAGCAGCTCGACGTCCGGCCCGACGCCTCTGGCCAGTGCCTCGTGTGCATGCGCAGCCAGTGACGCCGTGAGGTTCCCGGGTCCGGTGGTCGACTGGATCTCGGGTGCCGGATCGTCCCCCAGGAGCGTCTCCGTCGCGCGAGCCAGCGCCCGCCGCAGGACAGGGTGCCCGGCCGGGGCGGCGATCGGGTTGTTGTTCACGTAGAAGATCCGGCCCTCCGTCGGCAAGTCCGCTCGCCGAAGCTCCGCCGCCGCCACCATGCCGCCGGCACGGACGTCGTAGCAAAGCGGCTGCACCTTCAGCGCCCCGTCGCGGAAGACCTCGTTCCATCCGTCGCTCACCAGCACGTCGTCGGCGTCGACGTACAGTCCGCCATCGGCCAGCACGAAGCACATGCGGAGGTAGTCACTGCGCATGGCTGGATGCCTGCACCGTTCGAACGCCGCCACTTCACGCGGGCCGTACCGCTCGGCGACATAGGCGCGGGCGGAGGCGTCGTCGAACATGCGCATGGAGAACCCCTCGCCACGAAGAGGCTCCCAGCTGTCGAGACACCTGCGAACGTCTGCCGGTACCCCGAAAGGGTCGTGCCAGTACCGAATGAGGGTTCTCGGGATCGCATCCATGTGCGTGGAGGGCGCACCTTTCGTCAGGACGTGACTGCGCTCGAGCTGCAGGAGGGTCAGGTGTCGAATGAAGTCCGATCGCAGGCGATCGTCCTCCTCGAATCCCGGCACATACGAGGTCATCGCCCGCCCGGACCCCATCGAGCCTGCAGACTCCGCGGTCGAGGACCACTCGCGGCGCGCCGCCCCGTGCCCCGGGCCCACCGGCGTCGAGGTCATACGGGTTGGTCCTTCCGGTAGGTCGCGTAGCGCTCAGAGCCTCTGCGGAGGTAAGCGCGGCCCTCGACGATAAACCCGTCAAGCTCCCGTTCCGAGGCGTAGGCGTCGAGGTCCGTTAGGTTGTTGATGCAGCCCTTGCCACTGAAGTTCAACGAGGTATTGCACAGGACTCCGTAGCCGGTGCGGGCCTTGAATGCCACGAGCAGGTCGTGCAGCCCAGGGTTCGCCCCTGCGCTGACCGTTTGGAGCCGAGCCGTGCCGTTCACGTGCGTCACCGCAGGCAGGGCGCCGGTGCGGGCCCGGTACGTGTACAGCATGAATGGGCTTTCGCGGTGGCAGCCGAACCACTGCGCCGCATCCTCTTCGAGGCAGGCGGGCGCGATTGGCCGGAACTGCTCGCGCTGCTTGATCGCGTTCAGTCGGATCCTCGTCGCGTCATCGAACGGCGCCGCAAGGATCGACCTGTTGCCAAGCGCTCGCGGGCCGATCTCGTACCGGCCGCTGACCCAGCCCAGGATGAGGCCGGCGCTAAGCATGCCGGCCACCTCCTGGTGGCTCACGTCGAAGATGTCGTAGCGACCGGGAACTACGCCCGGATCCGCGACGAAGGGCAGACCGGCGTAGACGCCCCATTCGATCTTGGCATTCCCGGTGAAGTGGAGCTGGGCATCGATCGCCGTCCCGATCGCCGAGCCGGAATCGTTGGCGACGGGTGGGACGAAGACCTCGGAGAAGTGGCCCGTCTCTACCCATTTCGTGTTCCAGTCGCAGTTGAGGCCACAGCCGCCGGCGATGACCAGCGGGAGGCTCTTGCGCAGGTTGGCCTCCGCGAACCGGTAGAAGGTGTTGAAGATCCTGTCGCTGTAGATGCCAGCGAAGTTGCGGAACTCCTCATCCTCCACGCCTACGTTGAAGTGAACCGATGATTCGAGATGGGCATAGAGGTCGAGCCGGACGTCGCGAGATGAGAGGATGAAGTCCATCAACGCCTCCTCCTCCTCCGTTGCGACTTCCCTCCGCGAGAACGAGGCGAGCGCCATCAACTTCCCGGCGTCAGAGAAGCGCGAGAATGGCGCGTTCTTGGGAAAGGTCGGATCCGCCAGCCCGTAGATCGAGGCATACCGGTTTCCCGGCTGGTTCATCACGTCTCCGATCAGCGTGATATTCATGCCCTGATCGATCTCATAGAACGCGCCGATCGCTCCCTCCCAGACCAGCGCGTAGGAGGGCGATCCTTGCGGGAATGGCGACATGCCGAATCCGCAGAGCAGGTGCGACCTCTCGTGTGAGGAGGAGAAGAACCGGACCGTCCTGCCCAGAAATCGACGTTCACTGACCGAGGCCTGGGCTGCGTCGATCCCGCGGTATCCGACGTGGCTCGTCGGTCCGGTGGGCCGTGCCTCTCGGGGCCACCAGCCCCCGGCGCACACCACGTCAGGCACCTGCTCAAGCCGGCCAAGAGCGTCCATTACATCTCGGCTCGAGAGGGGCGAGTACCGGTAGTTCGAGTCCTTCTCTGACTCGATCGACGAAACCAGGCGGCCATCCCCTAGATGCGCGACTGCGCCGTCGTGACCCGGGTTGTAGGACACGATATCTACTTGGGTGAAGCCCCCCTTGTCCTCATTCGTCAAGCATCGACACGGACCCAGGGCCGCATCGCCAGGAGCCGCCCGGCTACGGTCACATCATAGAAACCAACTGAACATGGGCCGATTGCGGCCCGGCAGTCGAGTGACGATCCCCCTCCCACCGCCGCTCGATGGGCATGGAGCGTCGCGGCGGCATCCCGAACCGGACTCACGCCGCGCCCGTCGCGCGGCCGATAGGCTAGGCGGACCATGGGCAAGCTCCACCCCTACCGTCCCCTCCTCGCCGCCGCGAGGCTCCTCCCGGCGAACGCGAGCGCGACGGAGCGGCTCGACGCGCTGCGGGCGAGCCCCGAGGCCGTCGAGCCCCTTTACGGACGCCGGGGTTGGCTCGCACGCGCGGTGGCAGCCGCGTGTCCCGGGGCGCAGGCGCAGGAGGACCGCCCGCCGCACCCGTTCACCGACCAACTCGTCGGCCCGCTCGGCGCCGCGGTCGTGCTCCCCGGGCCGGTGCAGGACGCGGTCTTCGCCAACCGCCTGCTGCTCGCGGCGCTGTTCCTGGACCGCAGGCGCCTGCGGGGGCGCCGCTGGGAGCTCCTGCGAGAGCGCGTCGCGGCAGCCCTCGCGATCGCCGGGGCGACGAGCGACCGGGCCGGGCTCGCGCCGTACCTCGCACCCGCGCGCACGGGTCGGATCCTCCTCCCCCGACGGGAGGACCGAACGAAGCTCGAGGCCGCGCTGACCTGGACCGGACAGGACCTCCTCGCCATCGGAGGTGGTGGCGACGCGATCGGCTGGCTCGCCTCCGGACCGCGCCGGGTCGTGGCGGAGGCGGCCGCAGGGTGGCTCATCGAGGCGCCCGAGCTCCTCCTCGCGGACGTCAACGATCTGATCGCGTTGGAGTTCCTCGGGCGCGGTGCCGCCGACGACCTCCGGCAGCGCTACGGGAGGGCGCTCGCCGACGCGACGCGCGAGTCGATGGCGCGCCTGGGCGCGAGGTCAGTGCGGCGGCTGGGCCGGCGAAGGTTGGTCGAGGCCTTCGAGCTGGGCGACGACCACCGTGTCCTCGTCACGCTGCTCGACGACCCCCTCGCCCCGCCACCAGACGGCGACGACCGCGTCCGGGAGATCGACGAGGCGGTGTCCGGGGCCATCGGGTCGGCTGGTCGCCACGACGTGGCCCTCGCCGTCGGGCAGCCGCTCGCGGAACCCTACTACCGCCATCGCGGGGGCCACGACGGGCCATTCGCGCTCGGGATGGCAGCGGGCGACCTCGACGTGCTCTCGCGCTGGGCCGACGCGACGCCCCTCGCCCTGCTGCGCTTCGCGCGGTCCGGGGCCGCCGCCCGCGACCCCGGGAAGGTCGTGCGCTTCAGCACGCTCGACGAGTTCGCGCTCTACCTGCAGCTCGGCGAGCGCCACCCCCACGCCCCGCCCGGCCTCCCGCTCGTGCTGGTGGTCGAGCCCGGGACGGCCGAGCCGCTGCGAAGGCTCGTCGCACGCGAGACGGGCGCGGAGGCGGTACACCCACCGGGCTCCCAGGGGGTCGCCGCCGTCACGAGGCGCTACCGCACCGCCCGGTTGCCGGTCCTAGTCCCGCCCCCCGGGTACGACCCGTCCGCCCGCGTCGTCAGGTCTGGAGGGCTCGAGGTCTGGTTCCGCCCCGAGGGAGGTGACCCGGGCGGCGTCCTCGCGGACGTCGTCGACTCGCTCGCCACCGCCTTCGCGCTGGTCGCGGCCGACCTGCCCGGCGCCCTGCCGGCCCGAGAGGGCTCCGTTGCCGTACTCGTGTCCGACAACCGGAGCTCGACCGGCTCCCCGCTCGACGAGAACGGCAGCCCCCCGGTGCTCAGCGGCGGCACCGGCGAGGACGGCGCCGTCCACATCGCGCTCGAGCCGGCCTTCACGGAGGTCGCCGGACAGGCGGACAACGAGGCGGACCGCTTTCTCGTCGAGGCGGTACTGCGGTCCCTCTACGTTCTGGCTGGGGACCCGCGCCCTGCCGCAGACGCCGTCGAGGAGGCGCTGCCAGTCGGGCGGAGGCGGCTCCTCGGCATGCCGGCGGGAGACCTCGCCGACCTGCTCGGGCCGCCGGACGTCTCGCCATGGCGTCCCGTCTCCGAGGCCGAGGTCGGCCGTTGGGAGGACGAGCTCACGGATGCCGCCCTCGCGCCGCACGTCCGCGGCCCGGGCGCCGGGGCGCTCATCAACGCCGCGGTGGCGCACCTGGTCGAGCGCATGGCGTCTGCCCTCGCCGGCTTCGACCGCGATGCCGCCATCCTGCGCGCAGTCGAGCTCGTGGAGTCGGCCCACCGCGAGGAGGCCCTCGCCCACAGCCGGCTGGTGGGCGCCCCGCTGGTCTTCGGGGAGGGGGATGACGAGGTCCTGCGCCTGCGCCGTGACCTGCAGCGGATCCCGCGGTCCGCGATCGCGGCACGGTACGTGGTCGAGTGCGTTGCGGCCACACCCCCAGGCGGCGTCTCGCTCTTCCCTGAAACGGCGGCCGAGGAGCTGACGGCCCTCGCGGCCCTGGTCACCGAGCTAGGCCTCGCGAGCGACCGTGCTTGGCTCGGCGACGGGCCCGTGCACGCGGGCTTCGACCGCGCCGGCCGCCTCGGGATCGACATGCCCCATGTCGCCGCGTCGTACGCCGCCGCCAGCGAGCGCTGGCAGCGCGGCGAGGCGGCCCGCGTCTACGACGAGTGGTGGCACGCGACGCCCGGCCACGAGGTCGAGCTCGACGCCCGGAGCCTCGGGCTCGACGCGGCCTGGCGCGACGAGTTCGGCTACGCACTGTCCGAGGTCCTCATCCTGCTGAACGGGGCGCTCATCGCCGCCGACGATCTGGGCGTGTCCGTGGCGGCGATCGGGAGGGCGGCGCTCCTCGACCAGATCAAGGAGAGGAAGGGGATGGTCCGCGAGCTCGCTGACCGAATCCTGTCCGACCTCACGCTGACCCCCCGGTCACGGATCCAGGAGGCTCCCGAGGGGTTCCGGCCGGAGGACGTCCGCCCGTGGCGGTTCAACCGCGCCTACTCGTACCTCCGCCGCCCCTTCGTCGCGTCGGCCGGGCCCGGAGATCCCCGGATCGTCTACGGGACCCGCCACATCGTCCACGCTGGGCGCCACCTCCTCACCCTCGTCGGCAGCGGACGCCTGCGGGCGCGCACGAGGAGCCTCAGGACGCTGATGGGCGCGATCGCAGCCGAGCGAGCCCGAGCCCTTGTGGACGACGTTTCCGGCGCATGCCGGACAGCCGGCATGACGGCACGCACGGGCGTGCGCAAGGCCGACGGCCAGAGGATCGGGGCGCCCGGACCCGACCTCGGCGACATCGACGTACTCGCCCTCGACGCCGCCTACCGACGGGTCCTCGCGATCGAGTGCAAGTCGACGGCCGCGGCGCGGACCCCATGGGAGCTGGCCTCCGAGGCCAAGGAGTTCACTGCTCCCGGCGGCCATCTCGAACGCCACCAGCGGCGCGTGCGCTGGCTCCGAGTCAACCGGGACGCCGTCGCGCGGGACTTCGACGTCGACCTCCGCGGGTGGCAGTTCGAGGGCCTCTTGGTCACCGACATGCCGATCCCGACCGGCTTCGGCCCGGCGCGCGGCGCGATCCGGATTGTCGATCTCGGGGCCCTTCGCCGGGAGCTCGAGCCTGCCACCTGAGCTCGTCTTCTACTGGATCGCTGCCGTCTGCACAGTACCGGAGGAGCACGCGGCCAAGCGCGCCGCGATGATCGAGGCCCACTAGGGCGCGATATCTCAGCACCGAGGAACGGCCTCGCCTGAGGGGCTGATCGCCAAGAACCGCGGCGACAGCGACCCCCAGACCCTGGGTACGACGGTCACAATGCACCTGTGAGCAGACCAGCCCGGATCGATGACGAGCGCTCGCGCTCGCCCATCACCGCTTGGGGCGAGCGTCCGTGGGGCACGCCTTGGGGCGGCCGCGATGACGTAGCTACCGACGCGGCCTCGTTCAACGAGCTCACCGTCTGGACCCAAGGGATGTTGCCGCCGGAGGCGGTGACGCTCGCTCGCGATGGCTCGGCTCACGGAGACGGGGTGTGGGCACCCCTGCACGCGGGCGACTTCGAGACGCTCGCCCTCGCGGTCGCCTTCCTGATGGCGACCGCACCGCCCGCCGGCCCGAGTCCGGAAGATCGGGAGGCTGCGGCGCTGGCGGCGCTCCCGGAATCGGACCGCCGGGTCTTCGAACTACACCGCCAACGCGACGACGGCACGTGCCCGTCGGCCAGCGAGATCGCTGCCGATACGGGCGTGTCGGAGTACGAGGTCGGAGAGACAATCCGCAGGGCCGTCCGGGCCCTGTCGAAGGCAAACCCGCCGCCGCCAACGGACGTGGGGAGCACCGGCCTGCACGTGGTCCGGGTCTCCGGGGAGGACATCGGGGTCGCCTCCACATGGGGCGCGCCCTCGGCGGTCGTCGACGTCGCCCACAGGCTCGTCTTCGAGATCTCCAGGGGGCTCGATTGGCGACCGGTCTCGCCCGATGGCGACAGGCGCGAGATCCAGTGGCTGCGAGACTCGCTTGCGCCGCTCTGGATCGCGCCGCCGCCAGAGCAGCTCGCGTTCGAGGTCACATGCCCGAAGAGGGGCGACGGGCACTTGGTCGCGCGCCGCGCCCGCCGAACCGGCCTCGTCTTCTGGGGGTGCTCGGCGTATCCGCGCTGCGACTTCACCACGGAGGATCAGCCGACGGGCGTCGTTCATGATGTGACCGGAGCCGTTGACGAGGAGACTGTTGCCGCTCATTCCGGCGGGCGAGGCGCCGTGGCGCGGCGTGGCGAGTCCGGCATCTGCCTCACCTGCGGGGCCTCGGTCGAGCTCCAGCCAGGGAACCCTGTGGGCCCGCGCCCGCCCGGGTGGGCGTGCTCGGAGCACGGCGCCGAGGATGTCGTGATCGTCACGAGCCGCCAGGGCCGGGTCTACGGAATGTGCAACGTTGACGACTGCGACGAGTTCGACGACGGCCTGACCGCCGAGCAGCGGGAGAAGGAGCGGGCGGAAGCTGAGCGAGAGAGGGCGGAGCGACGCCAGCGAGAGGAGCGCGAGCAGGCGGAGCAGCGGGCGCAGCTGCTGCCGGACCAGCATGCGCCAAGGTGTGCCCACTGCCGCCGCATCGAGCGGCTCCATGCCGACGAGACCCGCCCTTTCGCGGGCGGCAGGCTGGCCCGCGCGACGCCGGGCCTCATCCGGGCCGGGCTAGTGGTTGGCGTGGTCGCCGCCCTGTGGCTGTTCTGGGTGTCCGCGACGACGCCCGACGCCCCGTTCCACTCGCTGACGGGACCCCTCCTCTGCCTCTGGGACTGGAAGGGCACCGCCTGTCGGTAGTCCCGGGGCGGCCGCCCAGGCAGCGCATCTTGGGCAGCATCGCCGGTAGCAATAGGGGCGGACGCCGGCGGACACCAGGCCGGGAGAAACGGGCGGTTCGTGCGGGAGATCGGACTGGGCGGACGCTGGCGGACGTCAGATCGGGCACTGTAAAACCCTCGCCTACGGCTGTGGCAGTTCGATTCTGCCCCGGCCCACCAGCAACCTCGGAATCGAAACGCCCGCCTCGGTCGAGGCGGGCGTCGTCGTGTCTGCGAGGGACCGGTGGTGCGATCAGCCCTCGCCCCAGGGGAATGCCTCGGTCTCGTGCCACGGACCCAGGATGAACGGCTCGCCGTCCCAGGCCGCGCTGGCGCCGCGGATCACCAGCGGCACCTGGCCCTCGGGGAGGTCGAGGCGGACGGAGAACCGGTGCTTGCCTTCCGGGATGTCGAACCCGGTCGAGTCGAGGCAGACCGGGAGGGTGGCATGGCAGCCGCCGGCCGCAGCCGTCGGGTCGAGGAACCCGGTCAGGTCCATGACGTCCGTGATCCGCCCGTCCTGGACCTGCTTCACGCTGATGACCGGGCTGACGTCGCCGGTCTCGACGACGATGTCCCAGCGGTCGCCACCCAGCGCACCGGTGCCGGCGACGCTGATCCGCCATGCCTTGGCGGACGGGTCGCTGATGGTTGCCACGATGGTGTCGTCGTCCACGGCGACGATCGAGAGCCGCGGTCCGTCCTGTGAACCGTCGACGCCACCCACGATCGGGGTCTCGCCTGGCGACGGAACGGGCGAGGGCCGGACAGTCGGGGCTGGACTGGGCGCTCCCACGGTCGGCTCCGGCGCAACGGACGGGATGGGGGACGGCGTCGCGGGAGTGCCGCCGCATGCAGCGGCGAGCAGACCGATCAGGGAGACGGCGGTGATGACAGGAGCGGAGCGCGTGGCCAAGGGAACCTCGAGGCGTGGATCAACGGCGAATCGGTTGGGCGCGCATATGACGCGCGAGCGATGCGATTTGGTTCCCTGTCGAGTCAGCTGAGCGCCGAATGGAGCTCCTGCGCGTGCTTGCGAAGCCACCGACGCCAGGTCGAATGGTCCGGGACCCGGGTCGCAAGGAGCGCCCAGAACCGCTCCGAGTGCCCGAACACCTGCAGGTGACACAGCTCGTGGGCGGCGACCGTCTCGAGCGCTTCGGGCGGGGCGAGCACCAGGCGCCAGCTGAAGGACAGCGAACCCTTGCGACTGCAGCTCCCCCAGCGCGAGGTCGTGTCGCGGATCGTGAGGCTCCGCGGCGTCACGCCGAGGGCGGCGGCGTGACGATCCACGGCGCGCTGGAGCTCGGCGCGCGCCCGCTCGCGGAACCAGCGCTCGAGAATCAGCGGCCGTCGCTCGCCGGTCTCGGGCCACCCGTTCGACGAGCAGCTCGTCGCCGTCGTCGCCACCGACCCGTGAGACGGCAGTGGACCGCCGGCCCGCAGGCGCCGGGACGACCCGCACGCGGTGGGGCAGGCCCCGGAACGAGACCAGGCGCCCGTTGTCGAGCGAGTCGCGGCCTTCGAGTCGCGCGCGGGTCGCATCCTGGCGGGCGAGATGCCGGCGGACCCAGGGCTCGCGGTCGGCGAGGAACGAGGTCACGATCGCGTCCGGGCGCGCCCAGCCACGACGGCGGCTCGCCGGAACCGTCACCACGACCCCGCGCTCCGGGTGGATCGTGACCCGCAGGCGCGTCGCCCGCGGGCTGCGTCGCAGCGTGTAGGCGAGATCGCCGCCTGGGAGGCGCGCGACGGCCGGCGCCTCGGTCACGGGGTCGACGGTCATGGTCGTGGCCGGGCTCATGAGGCCGCCCGCAGGAGCCGACCGGGCCGCTCGCCGGTCTCCTCGCCGTCGCGAACGGCGAGCCGCCCGTTGACCACGACGTGCGGAATCCCGACCGGGTAGCGGGCCGGCTCAACGAACGTCGCGCGGTCGAGCACCGTGGCCGAATCGAACACGACCAGGTCCGCGGCCAGCCCCTCGCGGATCACGCCCCGATCGCTGAGCCCCATCCGCTCGGCGGGAACCGAGGTGAGCTTCGCGACCGCCGTCTCGAGACTGAGCACACCCCGCTCCCGCACGTACCGTCCGAGCACCCGCGCCGTGGTGCCGTACGCGCGCGGGTGGGTCACGCCGCGATCCAGGACCGGGTGGCCGGGCCGCACGGCCTCGGCGTCGGTGCAGACCGCGATCCAGGGCACCTGCAGAATCGTCTCGACATCGGCCTCGCTCCATGCAGTGGACGATGCAGTCGACCGCCAGGCGCTCGTCGGCGAGCACGTCCATCGCGAGGTCGGCCGGGTCCCCGCCCTCCGAGTCCGCGATCTCCGAGAGCGAGCGGCCGCTCCACGATGGCCGCGAGGCAGCGTAGCCGATCACGAGGCTCGCCCAGCCCGGGTCCTTGGCGACGTTCTCCCAGCCGCTGATCCCGTGCCGCTGGAGGTCGCGGATCCGGCGGCGGCCGGCGGGATCGCGCAGCACCGCGACCGTCTCGTCGAGATCGAGGGCGAGGACATCGGGGGGCAGGACCGTGGCCAGCGTCGTGTGGGCCGCCGTGTACGGGTACTGGTCGGCCGCGGCGTCGAGACCCGCGGCGCGAGCCGCATCGAGCGCGGCGACGAGCGCGGCCGCCTGTCCGTGCACCGAGACCGCGGCGGCCTTGAGATGGGACACCTGGAGGCGCGCATCCCGGCCGGCGATCCGGCCGGCGGCCCGGGCGGTGTCGATCGCCTCGTCGATCGCGGTCGCCACCTCGGCCGACTCGTTCCGCATGTGGGTCGCGTACAACCGGCCGCGCCTGGCGGCAGGTGCGACCAGGGCGGCGATCTCCGTCGGTCGGGCGTGCATTCCCGGGGCGTAGATCAGCCCGGTCGAGACCCCCACGGCCCCCGCGTCGAGCGCCTCCTCGGCGTGCGCGACCATCGCCGCCAGCTCGGCGTCGTTCGGGCGCTCGGTCGTCCGGGCCCAGGACCGCGCTCCGGATGGTCCCGTGGCCGACGAGGAAGGCGACGTTGACGCCGAGCGGCTGCGCGTCGACCGCGTCGAGGTACTGCGCGAACGTGGTCCAGGGCGCCTCGAGCCCGGCGGCATCGAGATCCGGCTGCATCAGAGCCCGCGCCGCCGGCGTCAGCGGCGCGAGCGTGTAGCCGCAGTTGCCCGAGAGCTGAGTCGTGTACCCCTGCCGAAGGTGGCTGGCGAGCGCTCCGTCGATCAGCACCGACGCATCGGAGTGGCCGTGGGGATCGATGAAGCCGGGCGCGACCACCAGGCCGGAGGCATCGATGACCGCCGCGACCTCGCTGTCGGACACTGCGGACAGGTCTCCGACGGCCGCAACCCGGTCGCCCGCGATGCCGACGTCGGCAGGGCGACCGGGCTGGCCCGATCCGTCGATGAGAAGGCCGCCGCGGACGAGGAGATCGAAGCGCATCGCCCGCGATCGTACCGGGCGGTCGCGCCCGGCGACCGTCAGATCGTGATCGCCACCTTGCCGCGCACCTCGCCCGCCTCCAGCCGGCGGATGGCCTCCGGGACCCCGGCCAGCGGGTAGGCACGGTCGATGCTCGGCCGGACCGAGCCCGCCTCGACGAGCCCCGCCAGGTGCTCGAGGTCCGTCCCCCGCTCGCCGGACACCAGGGCCGTCATCCGCTGGGAAACGAACGGGGACCAGAGCATCGCGCGGATCTGGCGGTCGAAGCCGCCGGCCAGTCGGCCGCCACCCTCGCCACCGACGATGACCAGCGTGCCGTGCTCGGTGAGGGCCCGGCGAAGCCGTCGCAGCGGCGTTCGCCCACCCGTGTCGAGGATCAGGTCGTAGCGGACCGAGCCGTCGGTCGGATCCTGGCGCGTGTAGTCGATCACGTGGTCCGCCCCCAGCTCCCGGACGAGGTCGAGCTTCGCCGTGCTCGCGACGCCCGTCACCTCGGCCCCCATCGCCTTGGCGACCTGGACCGCGTAGCTGCCGACGCCACCCGAGGCGCCGAGGATCAGCACCCGCTGGCCCGGCTGGAGGTTGCCCGCGTCGCGCAGACCCTGCAGGGCGGTCATGCCCGAGACCGGCATCACGGCCGCCTGCTCGAACCCGATCGAGGCCGGCTTGTGGGCGAGCTTGGTCTCCTTGGCGACGGCGTACTCCGCGAACGACCCGCCGCCGATGCCGAACACCTCGTCGCCGGGAGCGAACCCGGTCACGCCGCGTCCGACACCCACCACCGTGCCCGCCATGTCGAGTCCCGGGACGCGCGTGGCCGGCCGCCGAAGCCCAAAGCCCATCAGCCGCATGATGTACGGGCGGCCGGTCAGCAGATGCCAGGTGCCACGGTCCACGCCCGCCGCGTGCACGCGCACCAGCACCTCACCCTCGCGCACCGCCGGTACGTCGACGGTCCCCAGCCGCAGGACGTCAGCGGACCCGTACCGGTCGCTGGTCATCGCCCGCATCGTCCCGGCCGTCTCGCCAACCCTGCTTCCGATCACCGCCTCGGTCGTCGTCATCTCGATCACTCCCTGTTCCAAGCCTGCCGCCCCGGTTCCGCCCTGCACGAACCGTACTAAGTACGACGTACTAAGTACGGTACAATCCCTCCCGGCAGGTGTCAACCCCTGGCGGGCAACACGGACGAGGAGGATCGATGGCAGGGACGAGCGGAATCGCACGAACCCCGCTCACGCGCGATCGGGTGCTGGCGGGCGCGATCACGGTCGCTGATCGTGACGGGCTCGCCGCGCTCACCATCCGGTCCCTGGCGACGGAGCTGGGCGTCAAGCCGATGTCCGTCTACCACCACGTCCCGGGCAAGGAGGCCATCCTCGACGGGATCGTGGACGCGGTGTTCGCCGAGTTCGAGCTCCCCGCCGCCGGTGGCGACTGGCGCACCGAGCTGCGGGCGCGGTACGCATCCGCCCGCGCGGTGCTGCGCCGGCATCCGTGGGCGGTCGCCCTGCTCGAGTCGCGGGTCAACCCCGGCCCGATGACGCTCCGCCAGCACGACGCGGTGCTCGGCACCCTGTACGGCGGCCGGGTTCGCCGCACCCGGGGTCGCCCACGGGATCGCGATCCTCGACGCGTTCGTCTACGGGTTTGTCCTCCAGGAGGCCACGCTCCCGTTCGAGACGGGGGCGGAGGTGGCCGGCCTGGCAGAGGCGATGCTGGCGGCGCTCCCCTCAGATGCGTATCCGCACCTCGCGCGGTTCACGGCCGAGCACGTCCTTCAGCCGGGCTACGACTTCGGGATCGAGTTCGACTATGGGCTGGACCTGCTCCTCGACGGGCTGGCTGCGTCGCTGGTCACGGACCTCGAGTCACCGGGCTCGGCACCTCGACCCAGCTGATGCCTGGCGCGGCTGCCCGAGGCCGCGACTGATCCTTCGGGGCGCAACACCGACCGGTTCCGGACCCTCGCGGACACCGGGCAGGGGCTCGCGCGTCAGTCGCCGCGGCCCTTGGGGTGGCACTTCACGCAGGTCGTCAGCGAGAAGTTGGGCACCTCCTTGTGGTGCTCATTCATCTTGGCGTCGGAGTGGCACCTGGAGCACGTGTACACGGCCCACGAGCCGACGTGACATCGGGTGCAGATGCCGCCCGCGTTCCGGTGGGTCATCGGGAAGCTGTGGGCGGCATTGAAGGTCGCAGGCTTCCAGGCCGCGGTCGAGTGGCACTGCTTGCAGCTGGAGAATGCGTCGGGCTGGTGGGTGCTCGGCTTCTTGTGGCAGGCGCTGCAGGCTGTCGGGGTGCCCGAGAACACGTTGTTCTTGTGGCACGACCCGCAGCTCACCGACCGGTGGACGCCGGTGAGCGGGAAGGCCGTCCGGCTGTGGTCGACGGTGGCGCCGCTCCAGCTCCTGGTGCCGTGGCAGGCGCCGCAGTCGGTGCCGAACTTGCCCTTGTGCTCGTCGTCCGCCTTGTGGCAGGCGTAGCAGGTCGTCGGCGTGCCGCGGTACTCGGTCAGGGTCGCGTGGCATCTCACGCACAGCGCCGAGGCGTGGGCGCCGGTGAGCCGGAAGCGGGCCTGGTCGTGGGTGAAGGTGGTGGTGCCCCAGGTCGTCGCCTTGTGGCATGCCTCGCAGCGCGTGCCGAGGTTGCCCTGGTGCCGGTCGTCCGCCCGATGGCACCCGATGCAGGTGGTGGGCGTGTTCGCGAACTGGCCCTTCGCGTGGCACTCGGCACACGCCGGCTTGGCGTGGGCGAAGACCAGTTTGAACCGCGTGGCCGAGTGGTCGAAGGTCGTGGGCGTCCAGGCGGCCGAGGTGTGACAGGACGCGCAGGGTTGGACGAACTGGCCATCGTGAGGGTCGTCAGCAGCGTGGCAGGCCTCGCAGGTGGTCCCGATCCCCGTCCACCTCCGGTCGAGGTGACAGGCCAGGCACGCGACGCCGGTGTGCTTGCCCGCGAGCGCGAACTCCGCCAGGCCGTGGTCGAAGTCGTCCTGCGCCCCCTGCCATGTCGCGGCGGTGTGGCACGACGCGCAGTCGGACCCCAGGCGCCCCTCGTGGATGTCCTGGGCTGCGTGACAGGCGACGCACGTGGTCGGGGTCGCCGCAAGGGCCTCGATGGTCGTGGCGCCGGCATGACACGCGGCGCAGGACGCCGTCGCATGCGTTCCCTCGAGCACCCACGCAGCGTGGCCGAAGTCCGCGCCGTACGTGTCGACACCATCGTGGCAGCTGCGGCACTCGGCGCCGAACGTGTCCACGTGCTCGGTCATGTAGCCGGCATCGCGCTGCTCGTGGCAGGCGAGGCAGGTGCCCGTCGCGAACACGGTCAGCGACGCCGGGTGGCAGGCGGCGCAATCGAAACCGTCCAGGCGCTGGGCGACCGGATGGGCATCGAGCGCGAAGCCGGTTCGCTCGTGCGGGAAGCCGACCGGGTTCGCGATCGTGAGCCCGGCCGTGGCGCCGAGGTGCTCAGTGTGGCAACCCCGACATCCATCCGCGGATGCGAAGAGGCCGTGCAGGCCGGTGCCGCCGTCGAGCTCGATCCGGATCGACTGGTGGCAGACGAGGCAGCGGTCCGCCATCCGGTCTGGCGACCACGCCTGCGCATGGCAGGCGTCGCATGCGGCGCCGAGGTCCGCGTGCGAGGTGACCCCACCGAGCACCTCGCCCTTCTCGGAGTTGAGGGAGCCCGGGGAGAAGATGCCGTTTCCGGTCGCGAGCGCCGCGACGCCGATGAGCAGCACGGTCAGCAGCCCGAACAGGAGGGCGATCCCGGTCACGCAGCCGTAGGGCCGTCGCTTCATCGGGATCGCATCACGGCGACAGGGTCGCGAAGTACAGGGCGCCCGCGACATGCGCGAACGCGGTCACGAACATCGCCACCCCAAGCGGGATGTGGAGCGTGTGCCAGGTCGCCAGGGCCCGCCTCGCCCAGCGCAGCGACGACATCTGCCGCTGCAGCTCCCGCAGGCGTCGCTCCGCCGCCGCCTCGCGGGACACGGCCGTCGGGTCGCGGGTCGCGCCGGCCGCGTGCGCCGCGGCAGCCTCGAGGCGTGCCGCCTCGACCAGCTGGCTCAGCTCGGCCGCCTCGATGATCGCGCCGTCGGCGGTCCGCGGCACCGCCGTGTAGATGTAGCGGCCGATGAACCCCGACACGACGACCATGGCAACCATCAGCATCAGCAGGCCGGCAAGGCCGTTGAAGTGCCAGGCGGTGTGCAGCAGCACGAGATATGGCCCGACGATCCCCGTGTAGATGTGGAATCGCAGCCATGAGCGCATGGTTCCCCGAACCCGTCCGGTGGACCGTTTTCGAGTCGAGTAGCCGATCTCGGTCAGCAGCATCAGCACGAAGCCGATCACGCCCAGCCCGTGGCCCAGCAGGCCGGAGGCGGGCGGCACACCCAGGTGGGCGGCGCTGCCCGTGTACAGCGCGGAAACCAGGATGACCGTGAGCAGGGCTGCGACCAGCTCCGCGCTACGCGACACGGGGAACGCTCCCCTCGGTCAACGACGCCAGGACGGAGCGGAGGTCGCGCGAGCTGTCGAGCAGGTGGTCGCGGACGGCGGAGATGTCGACCCGGCCCCGCACGAGCTGCTGGAGTGGGTGGGACAGGGCCTGGTCGCCCATCACCACGGCACCGGCGATCCGGTCGGGCCCGACGACGAGGCGGAGGCGGTTGGCGCCCTCGGTTGTGACGGTGACGAAATCGCGGAGCTGCTCGCGCCAGACGAAGGTGTCGCCGCGCGACAGCGAGACCAGGTCCTGATCCTTGGCGCCGGTGCCGATCGACCCGATCACCGTGGTGGTGATGCCGCCGATCCGGGTGACGTTGAAGGCCGCGGGCCGCTGGTACACCGTCCGGTGGCCGGCCAGGTTGTCGCCGGCCACCCGGCCCTGCTCGTTCGCGACGGACCACAGGGCGTCAAGGGAGCGCCTGCCGGTGACCGGGTCCAGCACCTCGGCACAATCGCCGGCAGCGAAGATGTCGGGCAGGTCCGTCTCGAACGCCTCTGACGCGTGGATGCCGCGCCCGATCGGCAGGCCGACGGCGCGCGCCAGATCCGTGCGGGGGGCCACGCCGATGGCGACACCGAGCATGTCGCACTTGATCTCCCGTCCGTCCTTCGTCCGCACGCCGGCGACCCTTCCCTTCCGGCCGAGCACCGCGGCGAGCTCGGTTCCCTTGTGAAGGTGCATCCCGTCCGCAGCCAGATGGGCCTCGACGAGCGCGGACTCCGACGAATCGAGCACGTTCGCCCAATACCGGTCGCCGCGCATCAGGTAGTGCGTCTCCACGCCGCGGGCCAGGAGGCCCTCGGCGAGCTCAAGGGCCGTGATCCCGCCGCCCACGACGACCGCCCGCCTGGCCCGAGTGGCGAGCCTGATGATCTCGCGGGTGCCCTCGTAGTCGTCGAGCGTCACCACGCCCTCGAGGTCGATGCCGGGAATGTCCGGCAGGGTCGCGGTCGCGCCGACCGCAAGCAGCAGCCGGTCAAAGCGAAGTGCCGACCCGTCGGCAGTGAGCAGCCGGTGCGGCCGCGGCTCGATGGCGGCTGCTTTGCCGACCACGCGCTTGATCCGCGCATCCACGTAGAGCCGGTCCGGCCGCGAGAACACCTGCCTGTCGGGGATCACGCCCAGGAGCATGTAGGCCAGCCCAGGACGCGAGTAGAAGGGGACCTTCTCGTCACCCACGATCGTGATCTCGGCGCCGGGGTCGCGGGCGCGCACGGTCCATGCGGCGGCCGCTCCGGTCGCGCCGTTGCCCACGATCACGTACCGGTTCGTCATCGCGCCCCGTCCTCGGCACCACGAGCGAACACGTCCAACGTCTCGAATTGGAGCGTGCCCCGGGGGCACCGGACGACACATTCGCCGCAGGTCAGGCAGTGGTGGTCGGCGACCGGGATCCCTTGACGGGCATGGCTCCGGACATCGATGCCCAGCGGGCAGTTGTAGCTGCAGATCCCGCACTCGACGCAGCGGGCCGGCTCGGCAACCACGTGCAAGGACACCAGGGCATCGCGCTTGGCGCGGTCACGCCCGAGCAGGTGCGCCAGCGAGCGGTTCATGATCTCCGGTCTCGGGTGCGGGCTGCGCCAGACGTCCTGGGACAGGCCGCGTGTGCGCAACAGAAATCCCCGGCGATGCGAGGGTCCGCAAGGGCCCTTTGGAGCCATGGCGACCCACCCCTCTGAGGCAGCACGGCCCGGCCGGGTTTCGAGGGTCCCGCGCCAGTCCGCGACGGCTCGCGGTCGAACTACAGGGCCAAGTGCAGGCGCAGTGCTTCGTCGATGTCGAGCATGATCGCGTGGGGGACGACTCCCAGCCGCTGACCCACCCGTTCCACGGCGATCGATCGGACCTGCTCGGCCTGCGCCTTGGAGTCGCGATCGAGGCCCGTCTCTGCGGCGGGCAGCAGTACCTGGAACGGGTAGATGCGTTGCGTGTTCGACGTCACTGGCACCACGGTGATGACGCCGCGGCCCAGTCGCGCGGCCGTCGCGTTGGCGGCGTCGTTGCTGACGATCACCGCGGGTCGTCGCTTGTCACCCTCGGAGCCACGGGCGGGATCGAGGTCGACCGCGTGGATATCGCCGCGCCGGATCACGACTTGAGCCCGTCGCCGGCCGTCGGGTCCCAGAGGGCGTCGTCGCCCTCGGCAGCCCATTCCTCCCACGCCGCTTCATAGGTCACCCCCAATTCAGCCGTGCGGAGCAGCCGCACCGCTCGATGGAGCGCGGCGGAGCGAGACTCAAGCCCTTGCTCCCGAGCGTACTCGTCGAGGAACCGGACGTCCTCGCCCGGCAGGCTGACACTGACCTTCATACCTTGATACTACCGAGAGTAGGACAGCGGTAGCAAGATCGATCCTCCTCAATCGACGACAGCCTGCGAGCCGGTCGGCTCAGCGCGGGGTGGCCGCCGGCAGCCCCAGGAGCCTCGCCGCAGCGACCATCCGCTCGTCGTAGGTCACGATCGCCTCGAGGTCATCGCCGACGGCCAGCGCGGTGGCGAGGTGGATGGCATCGAGCGTTCGGAGCACCTGCGGCTCCAGGGTGCCGGCCGCATCGAGGATCCGGTCGTCAATGCCGATCAGGTCGACCCGCCGCAGGCCCTCCCGGACCGTCGCGAGCGCATCCGGCCCGAGGTGGCGGACCGCGCGCAGTGCCTCGGTGCGCAGCAGGGCCGACGACACGCGACGCACGCCGCGATCCGCGAGGAGCGCCCGCACGGCCGCGGACTCCGCCTCCTCGACGACCACCTTGACGAACGCCGAGCTGTCGAGGTAGAGCGCGCTCAATCGGATCGCCCATCCGAGACCAGCCGCGACGGCACCACGGCGCCCGGCGGGAGTCGGGCGGGCACGAGGTCCAGGAGATCCGCCTCCGCGCGTCGCAGGAGTCCCTCGCGTTCCAGCCGCGCGAGACCGCTGGGCATGGACTTCAGCAGCACGGCGACGGGACGTCCCCGGTCGGTGATCTCCACGGTCTCGCCTGCGGCCACGCGGCGCAGGATGGCGCTCGCCTCGCGGCGCAGCTCGCGAACTCCGATTCGGTCCATGTGCGACATTGTAGCACATGGACTTCTCGAGACGTTCTCGGTCATCGGCTCTGGCAGCGCTGTGGCCGGGTTTCCGGGAGCGGCACGGCACGCGGCGCGCACCCGCCCGTGCGCTATACTCCCGCTCCGGCATGGGGCTATAGCTCAGCTGGGAGAGCGTCTGAATGGCATTCAGAAGGTCAAGGGTTCGAATCCCTTTAGCTCCACCAACACCCCGCTAACGCCGACAACCTGACCCCTCGCCGGGACCGGCGGGGGGTTTCGTTTCTATCGGAGGCAGGATCCGGCCGTGACGACGACAGGCGACACCGAGAGCACCGGCCAGGCCGCGCGCGACCGCGTCGAGCGGTACCAGCCGGCCGCCATCGAGCCCCGCTGGCAGCAGCGCTGGGCCGACCTCCGCCTGTACGACACGGACCTCGACGACCGCGCCCGGCCGCGCTTCTACCTGCTCACGATGTACCCGTACCCGTCGGGCGCGCTGCACATCGGCCACTGGTACATCAAGACGCCCACGGACGCGATCGCCCGCTACCGCCGCATGCACGGCGACAACGTGTTCCTGCCCATCGGCTTCGACGCCTTCGGGCTGCCGGCCGAGAACGCGGCGATCAAGAACCGGATCAACCCGCGCGACTGGACGATGGCCAACCTCGACAAGATGCGGTCCCAGCTGCGCTCGATGGGGGCGACGTTCGCCTGGGACCACGAGGTGGTCACCTGCGAGCCCGAGTTCTACCGCTGGAACCAGTGGCTGTTCGTGCAGCTCATGAAGAAGGGCCTGGCGTATCGCGCGGTGTCCGCGGTGGACTGGTGCCCCAACGACGGCACGCTCGCCCGCGAGCAGGTGGAGGGCACGGACCGCCGCTGCTGGCGGTGCGGATCGATGGTGGAGAAGCGCGAGCTGCCGCAGTGGTACCTGGGCATCACCGACTACGCGGACGAGCTGCTCGACTTCACGGGCATCGACTGGCCGGAGCCGATCCGGATCATGCAGACGAACTGGATCGGGCGCTCCTCGGGGGCGGAGATCGTGTTCGAGACGGCGCCCTCGGCCCACCACGCGGGCGGCGAGGAGCTGCGGGTGTTCACGACCCGGCCGGACACGCTGTTCGGCGCGACGTTCATGGTCCTGGCGCCCGAGCACGAGCTGGTGGCCTCGCTCACGGCCCCCGAGCGCAAGGCCGAGGTGGACGCCTACGTGGCGGCCGCGGCCGCGAAGACCGAGATCGACCGGCTGTCGGCGGATCGCGAGAAGTCCGGCGTGGCCATCGGCGCGGACGCAATCAACCCGGTCAACGGCGAGCGGATCCCGATCTTCATCGCGGACTACGTGCTGGGGACGTACGGGACCGGGGCGATCATGGCGGTCCCGGCCCACGACGAGCGCGACTTCGCGTTCGCCCAGGCGTTCGGGCTGCCGATCGTCAAGGTGGTGATGCCCAAGCATGCCGACGCGGACGAGGAGCTGACCGCGGCCTTCACCGAGCACACGATCGACGAGGTCATGGTCAACTCCGGCCGGTTCACGGGTCGCCCGGCGGCCGAGGCATGGCACGAGATCGTGGCCTGGCTGGGCGAGCGGGGCAAGGGCGAGTCGGCGGTGACCTACCGGCCTCGCGACTGGCTGGTCAGCCGCCAGCGCTACTGGGGCACCCCGATCCCGGCCATCCACTGCCCCGACTGCGGCCCGGTGCCGGTGCCCGAGCAGGACCTGCCGGTGCTGCTGCCCGAGACGGTCGACTACCGGGGCTCGGGCGACAACCCGCTCAACCGGGACGAGGCGTTCCTCGCGGTGGACTGCCCGCAGTGCGGCGCGGCCGCGCGGCGCGAGACGGACACGATGGACACGTTCTTCGACTCGTCCTGGTACTGGTTCCGCTACCTGTCGCCGCACAACGACGAGGGGCCGGTGGACATCGACCTGGTCCGTGACTGGACGCCGGTCAACCAGTACACGGGCGGTGCCGAGCACGCGGTGATGCACCTGCTCTACAGCCGGTTCTTCACCAAGGCGATGCGTGACCTGGGGCTGGTGGACACGCGCGAGCCGTTCAGCCGGCTGTTCAACCAGGGCCAGATCCTGGGCGCGGACGGCGAGCGGATGTCCAAGTCGCGCGGCAACGTCCAGGATCCCGACGAGCTGGTGGCGCGCTACGGCGCCGACGCCGTGCGGCTGTTCCTGATGTTCATGGGCCCCTGGGACCAGGGCGGCCCGTGGTCCCCGACCGGGATCAGCGGCGTGTCCAAGTTCCTCAACCGGGTGTGGTCCATCGCGCTGGATCCGCACGGTCGCGAGGCCGGTGACCAGAACGCCGGTGCCCTGCCGGCGGGCGAGGAGGAGCACGACGCGCGGTCCCGGATGCGCGCCGCGGCCCACAAGACCCTGCGCGATGTCACCGAGGACTACGAGGGCTTCCGCTGGAACACGATGGTGGCCAAGCTCATGGAGCTGTCCAACGTCCTGTTCCGGTACCGCGGCACGTCCGTGGCGGGGCTGCCCGAGTGGGACGAGGCGGTCCGGCTGCTGCTGCTGATGCTCGCCCCCGCCGCGCCCCACATCACCGAGGAGCTGTGGTCGCGGCTGGCCGAGGCCCGCGGCGAGGCCTGGGAGTCCATCCACGTCCAGCGCTGGCCGGAGGTGGACGAGAGCGCCGTGATCGAGGAGACGCGCGAGGTTCCGATCCAGGTCAACGGCAAGCTGCGGGACAAGATCACCGTGCCGACGGGCATCAGCGACCTGGAGCTGGAGCAGATCATCCTCGCCCGCGACAAGGTGGTGGCGGCGATCGGCGATCGTCAGGTCGCGCGGATGATCCACGCGGGCGGCGGCCGGCTGGTCAACATCGTCCTGAAGGGCTGACCCGGCGCCGCACCGTTGGGGCGGCCGGCGCCCCAACGGTTCCGCCGTGCGACGATTCGGGCGGGTGGCGACCCGGATTCGTCCTCGAGGGCCGGCTGACCGCGGATCGCGGGCGTCCGGCGCCCGATGCGTTCCACCCCGCAACCGTTCGGTCGTTGCGCGCCCATTCCGCCGGCCGGCCCCGCTGCACGCCCGTTCCGCCCTCGCGGAACCGATAGCATGGGGCGCCATGCCCGGCCCGATCGACCTGCTTGCCGCGAACCTGCTGACGCCGATCGTGCTCGCGTTCGCCCTCGGGATGCTGGCCACCCTGCTGCGCAGCGACCTGCGGATCCCCGACGCGCTCTACCAGAGCCTGTCGATCTACCTCCTGCTCGCGATCGGCCTCAAGGGCGGCATCGCCCTCTCGGAGGCTGACCCCGGCACGCTCGTGCTGCCGGCGATCGCGACGCTCGCGCTCGGTGTCGCGACGCCGTTCTGGTGCGTGGCGATCCTCCGGCGTCTCGGGCGGTTCAAGCGCGTCGATGCGGCGGCGATCGCCGCGCACTACGGGTCGGTGTCCGCGGTGACCTTCGTCGCCAGCCTGACCTTCCTCGACCGGATCGGCGTCAGCTACGAGGGATTCGTGACCGCGCTCGTCGCCCTCCTGGAGGTGCCGGGGATCGTCGTCGCCCTGCTGCTCGCGCGATCGACCCATGGAGGCCGGTGGAGCGAGGCCTTGCGCGAGCTCCTCACCGGCCGGTCGGTCCTGCTGCTGGTCGGCGGGCTGGCGATCGGCTTCCTGAGCGGGCCGGAGCGGTTCAAGCCCGTCGAGCCCCTGTTCGTGGGGCTGTTCCAGGGCGCGCTGGTGCTGTTCCTGCTCGAGCTCGGGCTCGTCGCTGCCCGCCGCCTCCGCGACGTCCGGGTGGCCGGGCCGTTCCTCGTCGGCTTCGCGATCGTGATGCCCGTCGTCCACGGCGTCGTCGGGGTCGCGCTCGGGACCGCGGCCGGCCTGTCCCTCGGCGGGGCGACGGTGCTGGGTGTGCTGGCGGCCAGCGCCTCGTACATCGCCGCCCCGGCGGCCGTCCGGATCGCCCTCCCGGAGGCCAGCCCGAGCCTGTACCTCACGGCCGTGCTGGCGATCACGTTCCCGTTCAACCTGGCGATCGGCATCCCGCTCATCTACCAGGTCTCGCTCGCCCTGCATGGAGGCTGACCCATGTCCACCGTGCTGCTCCGGAAGGTCACCATCGTGGCGGAGGCCCTGCTCGAGGAGCGGCTCCTGCGCGAGCTCCGGGAGCATGGCTCCCGGGGGTTCACGATCGCCGAGGTTCGAGGAGAGGGATCGCGCGGCATTCGGGCGAGCGACTGGGAGGGCCAGAGCGTCCGGATCGAGACGATCGTCGCGCCCGATGTGGCGGATCGCATCCTGGATCACATCGCGGCGCACTACTTCGAGGACTACGCGGTGATCGCGTGGGTGGACGACGTGCGGGTCGTGCGCGGCGACAAGTACGCCTGACGGCCCGCTGGAGGCTCTGTCGGGCGCCACTCGGGCGTCCGACGCCTCAACGGTTGCGTCGCGCGACGATTCGGGCAGCTCACCGTTCGGTCGCCCCACGCCCGGTCCGACCTACACTGGACCGATGACTGAGATCAAGATCGGCGCACTCTGCTGGAACCAGTACTCCGAGTGGCCCGCGCTGCTCCAGGCCGGCATCCGTGCCGAGGAGGTGGGCTTTGACACGCTGTGGACGTGGGACCACCTCTACCCCATCGTCGGTGACTCGACCGGGCCCAACTACGAGGGCTGGCTGACGCTGGCGGCCTGGGCACAGGCGACGAAGCGGATCCGGATCGGGCTGATGGTCGGCGCCAACTCGTTCCGGGCCCCGACGCTCACGGCCAAGATGGCGACCACGCTCGACCACATCAGCAACGGGCGGGCGATCCTGGGCATCGGCGGGGCGTGGTTCGAGGAGGAGCACCAGGACTTCGGCCTCGACTTCGGGTCCGGCTTTCCGGAGCGGCTGCGCTGGCTGGGCGAGGCGCTGCCGATCATGCGCGGGATGCTCGACGGCACGGAGCCGACCGCGGCCGGTCCGCACTACACGAGCCGTGACACCCGGAACCTGCCGCGACCGGTCCAGGCGCACCTGCCGATCTGCATCGGCGGCAGCGGGGAGCAGGTCACGCTCAAGCTGGTCGCGAAGTACGCCGACATGAACAACGTCGGCGGCACGGTCGAGGACCTGAAGCGCAAGGAGGAGGTCCTCCTCCGGCACTGCGAAACGGTCGGGCGAGATCCGTCCGAGATCGAGCGCTCGACCGGCGTCGGGACGGTGTTCATCCGCGACGACCGCGCGGAGGCGGAGCGCCTGTTCCACGCGGCGTTCGAGCGGAACCGGGTCGCCAAGCACTGGACCGACCAGCCGGTGGGCACGGTGGAGGATGTCGTCGAGAGGATCGCGCCCAAGGTGGCGCTCGGCTACCGGCACCTGATCGTGGGCGTCCCCGCGAACTACGACGAGGAGTCGATGACCCGGTTCGCGACGGAGGTCAGGCCGCTGCTCGAGCAGCTCTGATCGGGTCCCGTGACGCTCCCGTCAGTCTTCGGCGGGCGGGAGCGTGGCCCAGGGCATCAGCGCGGGTGCTTCCGCCGTTGACGGCACCTCGATGCGATGGCCATCGGCCGCCATGGACGCCGCCGCGGCCTCGAGGATGTCGACGATGTGCGCGGCCCGCTCCGCCGATGCCCGATGCGGGCGGCCCTCGCTGATCGACGACGCCATCTCGGCCACACCGCGGGCCCAGGCGATTCCCTTGAACGGCGGACGCACGTAGGGCACCGGTGCGTAGGCGCCGTCGTACGGACCGACCTCGACCGCCGCATCGAACGACTGGAAGCTGCCCAGCGCCAGCGACGCCAGGTCGCCGTGGAACTCGAGGCCACCCTGGTGCTTCGCGGGGCGACCCACGTAGAAGCTCGCCGTGAGACGCATGACCGCGCCGCCCTCGAGCTCGATGGCGGCCACCACGTGATCCGGGCTGCCGATCCGGAACGGCGAACCGTCGATGGCCGCCCGATCAGGCAGCAGGTCCCAGCCCCACGCCCGGACCGCGCGGGCCGGCCCGACCATCGCCGTCGCGAGCGTCAACGGGTAGACCGCGACGTCGGCCATGACCCCGACCTCGAAGAACGCGGCGGGTGCCGGATGCCAGGTCTCGATCCGGCCCCAGCTGACGTCAGCGTAGATCGCGCGAACCGTCCCGAGCCGCCCTTCGCGGATCCACGCGGCGGCCGTCTGCTGCGCCTCGCCGAGGAACGTCGAGGGCGAGCAGCCGAGCCGGAGGCCTCCGGCAGCGGCGAGCGCCACGAGCTCATGGGCCTCCCGCGGCTCCGAGTGCCAGCGGCTTCTCGCTGTAGACGTGCCGGCCGGCCGCCAGCGCGCGTCGCGTGACCTCGTAGTGGGCGTGGTGGACCGTCAGGTTGACGACGATGTCCACCTCGGGATCGGCCAGGAGGGCATCCAGATCGCGATGGGCGCGGCAGCCGTGATCGGCCGCGAACGCCGCCGCCCGGTCCTGGTCGAGGTCCGTCACCGCGACCAGCCGAAGCTGCGGGTGGGTCAGGATGTCGCCCGCATACCCGCCCGCGATGTTGCCGGTGCCGATGATCCCGATGCCAAAGGTGTCCATGGCCACAGGCTACCGGTCCGCGGGGTCCTCGCGCTGTCGCGACCGGAAGCGGCGCACCTTCGCGCGATTGCCGCACGTGCTCATGTCACACCAGCGACGGCGCCCGGCGCGCGAGGAGTCCTCGAACACCCACCGGCAGCCATCGTTGGCGCAGATGCGGAAACGGTCCGTCCGGCCGCTCGCGATCGCCTCCACGAGCGGCATCGCCAGTCGGGCCAATGCCTCGCCGGTGGGGTCGTCGCGCCGGTGGTCGTGAGTGACCTCGACGCCCCCAGGCGTGCCACGCAGCTCCAAGCGCGGTCCGCGGTCCAACACGGCATTGACGGTGACCAGGGCGTCAGACGCCGGGGCACGACCCTCGACCTGCGCATCCCACAGCTCTCGCAGCGCGGCGCGCGTGACCTGGACGCGGGCGAGCCAGGCGTCACCCTCGCGCTCCCGCTGGCGGCGGACGTCGGCCTCGTGGGCCAGGTCGTGCTGCGCGATGAACGCGATCGAATCGTCGGCTGTGGGGATGTGGTCATCGGGGGCACCATCGGTGAGCTCGACCGTGTTGATGAGGTCGAGACACGCCTCGAGGCTCGCGGCGTGGGTGTGGGGGCTGGTGGGGATGTCGATGGCCATGACGATCGGTAACCACGTTACACGACTTGACAGGTTACGCGCAAGCCGCTATTGTCGTAACTGTTGATATGTCGTTGACCGGTTACAGGAACCGGGACGCACGGAGGTCCCCGATGGATGCCCTGATCATCGTCACCGCACTGCTGGTGTTGCTCGCCGTGGCCGCGCTGGCCGGCGCCACGGAGAGCCGTGACGGCGTTGTGCGCAGTGGCCACGGCCACTCGTTCTGACCCTGAAGGAGAACCCCAGTCATGTGGCAGATCTACTCGATGCTCGCCCAGGACATCATCGCCGACCGCCGGCGGGAGGCGGAGGCTGCGGCCCTCAGCCGGATCTTCGATGGCGCCGCCGCGATGATGATCCCCGCCGGGCGCCCCTCCGGCCCAGGCTCGGTGCGGCGGGCGTTCGCCGGGGCGCTGCGACGGATCGGGCGTGCGGCGAGCACCCTGTCCGAGGGCGCGTGCACGGCTGCCTCGCGCCTCGAGGGCCACGCCGCGTAGGGTTGACCGCAAGGAGGCGAACGCTGATGCGAGATCTGGCTGCCGTGTCCTGGGGGGTGGACCGGATCGACCTGTTCTGGACCGGCGATGACGGCGGGCTCCGGCATGAGGCCTTCGATGGGGCCGGGTGGGGTCCGGTCGATGACCTGGGTGGGTCCATGGCCTCGCCCCCGGCGGTGACGGCGTGGGGCGTGGACCAGCTGGAGGTCTTCGCCGTGTTCCCCGACGGTGAGCTCCGGAACCGCTACTGGGACGGCGTGTCGTGGCACCCGTGGGAGTCGCTCGGGGGATCGCTGGCGCTGGGCGTGGCTCCGGCCGCCTCGTCCTGGGGCGATGACCGGCTCGACGTGTTCGCGGTCGGCACGGACGGGGCCACATGGCACCGGTGGTGGAACGGGACCCGCTGGGTCGATTGGGAACGGCTTGGAGGAGCCCGGCGGATAGTCCGCTAGCCGTCCTCCGGCTCCGCGGCGCCGGGGTGGTCGTCGGGTTCGATCGGCAGCCGCTCGTCCTCGCGACGTCCACGACGTGCCGCCAGCCCCTTGGCGGCTCCGATCCCCCGCGCAGCCGCATCCCGCGCCACCGGCGTCGCCTTCGACGTCACCCGCCGTGCCGCCGAGGCGGTCCAGGCCGAAGCCGCCGCGGCGGCCTTCGCGCCGCGCACGGCCAGCCTGCCGCCCCGGGTCGCGACCCGGCCGGTGGTGCGTGCCCCGGCCCTCACCAGCCAGGCGCTCGTGGCGGCAAGCGTCCGCAGGTCTTGGGCGAGATCGTCGTCACCGAGCCCCACCGCCTCGAGATGGGCGTGCCGGCGCTCCGCGTCGAGGCCGGCGAGGGCGAACCGGAGAGTAGCGAGCGCGACGGCGATGTCGTCGAGCTGGCCGAGGACCGGGATGACGCCCGGCACCAGGTCGATGGGTGAGGCGAGGTAGCCCGCGGCAGCGACGATGGCGGCCCGCCGAGCACGGCTGAGCAGGGGGTCGCGCCCCAGGCGCCAGGCGAGCTTCAGGTACGCGGGCATGCGGCGCAGGGTGGCGGCTGCGCGCTCGCGCGGGAACGGATCCTCGACCACTGGCTCCTCCGTGTCGGAGGCCGATCCTAGCCTGAGTGCCGTCAGCCTGCCCGGTCCGGCCCCCGCGTAAGTCGCCGATACGTGGCGGCGGATAGCGTTCGGACGGACGCCCGTGCGGAAGGACGTGCCCCCTCCCGCACGGGTGATCCACCAGGGCTCACTGCAGCCGCCCTCACACCTTGCCCACGCCCGCCGCCGCATCCCGCCGGGGAGCTGTCCGACCGTGGAACCAGGCAGCGCGCCGTGGCGCGTCCTCGAGGCGTCCGGGCCCGAGGCCCCGCCCGACCATCAACCGACCGCTCGCGGCCTGCCCTGGCCTGCCATCGTCGCGGCGGTCCTTGCGATCCTCGTGGGCGTCGGCGCCGTCCTCGTCGCCGGCACGGAGGAGCCGGTGATCGGCGTGGACGGCGCGGCGGGGTTCAGCGCCCTGGCCGCGAACCGCGACGCGACGGGATCCGCGAACCCGGCGCCCGAGCTGATCCTCGTGGTGGACGTCGGCGGGGCCGTCGCCCGGCCCGGCGTCTACCGGCTCCCCTCGGGCTCGCGCGTCGCCGACGCGATCGCCGCGGCCGGGGGGTATGCGGCGACGGTCGACGCAGGCCTGGTCGACCGCCAGCTCAACCTCGCGGCGCCCGTCACGGATGGCCAGAAGGTCCGCGTGCCGGTCCGCGGGGAGGATCCGCCCGCCGACGGGATGACCCCGGGGGGTGAGACGGCCGGCGGCACGGGCCCGATCGATCTCAACCGGGCCTCGGCCGAGGCGCTGGACACGCTGCCCGGCGTCGGCCCGGTGACGGTCGCCAAGATCATCGCCGCCCGCGAGGAGCAGCCGTTCACGAGCGTCGACGACCTGCTCGCCCGCAAGGTGGTGGGTGCCGCCACGATGGAGAAGCTTCGGCCGCTCGTCATCGCCGGCCCGTGAGCCCGGCGGCGCGGGCGACGCCCGTGCTCCCGCGGAGCGGATGGCTCGCGGTCGGGGCCGCGGCATCGGCTGCGGTCGCGTACGCTGGGGCGCCGATCGCGGGCGCGCTCGTCGCTGGACTGCTCGCGCTGTCGGGCGGGCTGGCGGCTCGTCCGGCCCGGGTCGGGGTCCCGCTCATGGCGGCGGGCATCGGAGCGGTCCTGCTGGCGCTGCGGGTGCTGGTGGGCCCGGCCGCGCCGCCGGTTCCGGCGCTGCCGAGCGCGTCGGGACCGTGGCCGGCGGTCGTGGAATCGGTGGGCTCACCGCGCGACGGGAGCCAGGTCGCGCGCCTCGTGCTGCAGGTGGAGCCCGGGCCGGTCCGGGTCGCGGCGACGCTGCCGTCGTTCCCGACGGTCCGCGCCGGGGACCTGGTGGCCGTGGACGGCCGTCTCCGACCACCGCCCGAGGATGACGGCTACGGCGAGTACCTGCGCCGCACGGGCGCCGCCGGCAGCCTGGATGCGCGGGCGCTCGAGATCCTTGAACCGGCCAGCGGGCTGTCACTCCAGCCGGCCCGGGACGCGGCCGGCGACGCGCTGCGAAACGCCCTCCCCGAACCAGAGGCGGGCCTGGCCGCCGGGATCCTGGTCGGCCTCCGGGAGCGCGTCGACCGGGCGCTGGCCGCCGACTTCGCGACGGCGGGCGTGAGCCACGTGGTCGCGATCTCGGGCTGGAACATCGCGATCGTGGCCGGGCTCGTGGGCGCGATGCTGCGCGGACGGTCGCGACGCGTGGTCGCGATGGTGGTCGGGGGCACGATCACCGCGTACGTGCTGGCTGCGGGCGCATCGCCGTCGGTGGTGCGCGCCGCGGTGATGGCGGCGGTGGTGCTGCTCGCCCGGGAGTCCGGGCGCTCGGCCCGCGCCCCGGCGGCCCTGGCCCTGGCCGCGTTCGCGATGCTGGCGGTCGACCCGGCGATGATCGGCGACGCCGGCTTCCGGCTGTCCGTCGCCGCCACCGCGGGGCTCCTGGCCTGGGGGACGCCGCTGGGCCGGGCGATCGCGGGACTGGGTGGCGGACGGGTGCCAGGGTGGCTGGCGGAAGGGCTCGGGATCTCGCTGGCTGCCCAGGCAGCGACGCTGCCGGACGTGCTGGTCACCTTCGGTCGCCTGTCGCTGGTGGCACCGGTCGTGAACCTGGCCGTGGTGCCGCTGGTGCCCGCGGCGATGGGTGCGGGCGTGATCGCGATGGCCGGCGGTGCGATGTCGATGGCCGGGCTCCCGGGCGGAGTCGCCACGCTGCTGGGCCTGCCGGCCTGGCTGCTGCTCCACGTCATCGTCGCCCTGGTGAGGCTCGGGGCCGGCGTGCCGTTCGCCACGGTCCCGATCCCGCCCGAGGCGGCGCCGGTGGCAGGCCTCGGCACGGCCATGCTGGTCCTCGCGGCGCCCGGCTTGATCCGGTGGCTGCGGGCATCGCGCGCCGGGGGCGCCCGACAGGGGCGCCGGCGGCCGGGTGGACATCACGGGCGACCGGCACCGGTGCCCGGATCCCGGACGACGGGCACCTCCCGCTGGCCGATCCCCGCCTCGCGCGGCGGCCGGCTCGCGCTCGGCGCGGTCGCGGTTGCCATTGCGCTGTCCACGCTGGCGATGGCCGATGTCGCCGGACGATCGACGCGCCTCGTGATGCTCGACGTGGGCCAGGGCGACGCGATCCTGGTCGAGAGCCGCGGTGGCGCCCGGATGCTGGTCGACGGCGGACCGGACCCGGACCGGCTGCTCGTCGCGCTCGACGAGCAGGTGCCGCCCTGGGACCGACGGCTCGACATCGTCGTGCTGTCCCATCCCCACGAGGATCACGTCGCGGGTCTCGTCCGGGTCCTCGAGCGGTATCGCGTCGGGCGGGTGCTCGAGCCGGGGATGCACGGTCCGGGACCCGGGTGGGCTGCCTGGGATGCGGCCCTCCGGCGCGGTCCGCCGAGGGCGACCCTGGCCACCGGCGCCGGGCTGCGTCTCGGCGAGATCTCGCTCAGCGCGCTGTGGCCGGACCCCGGCGTGCCCGCGGAGCCGGCCTCCACCGGGCGCGGGATCAACGACACCTCGATCATCCTGCTGGGCGAGGCCAACGGGCGACGCTTCCTGCTGACCGGCGACGCCGAGGAGGACGTGGACCCGGCGCTGCTCGCCCGGGGCCTCCCATCGATCGACGTCCTCAAGGTTGCCCACCACGGCAGCGCCACCGCGACCAGCGCGGCGCTCCTGGCGGCACTGCGACCAGCGCTCGCGCTCATCTCCGTGGGGGCGGACAACGACTACGGGCACCCCGCCCCGTCCGCCCTCGGCCGCCTGCGCGACATCGGGGCGCGCGTCCTCCGTAGCGACCTCGACGGCACGGTCGAGGTGGAGCTGCGCGCCGATGGGCTGCGGGTCCGCAGCACCGGTCCGCGACGAACCGCCGACACGCCCCGCTGGATCGCCGCCCGCCCGGCCCTCACCGGCTACGATTCCGGACATGACCATCCCGACCCGGCGCGAGACAGCGCGCCTGCTGCTCTCGCTCGACCCGCCCGGGTGGTCGCTCCAGCACGCGTGCGCCGTCGCGGACATCGCCGGCTGGCTCGCGCGGGCGATCGCCGGCAACGGGACGGCGTGCAACGTGCGCGCGGTCGAGGCGGCGGCGCTGCTCCACGACGTGGACAAGATCCCGGCCGGGCGGGTGTCCGGTGTCCGGCACGGCGAGGGATCCGCCGCGTGGCTGGCGACGCACGGGATGCCGGAGCTCGGGCCGCTGGTCCGCGACCACCCGGTGAGCCGATACGCGGACGAGGCGGACACGGAGCGGCTGGCCAGGGCCCCCCTCGAGGCGCGGATCATCGCCTACGCGGACAAGCGCGCCGGCCAGCGCCTCGAATCGATGGAGGCCCGGTTCGAGTCGTGGCGCCGGCGCTACCCGTCGGGGCCGGCGGAGCCGGTGCTGGCGAGGGGCGATCGCCCACCGCGTGGCCCGGGCTGGGATGACGAGACCGCCGCCCGGGTCGAGGCGAGGGCGGCGACCCTCGAACGGGAGATCTGCGGGCTGGCCGGCGTGGCACCGGCGGACGTGCGCCGGCTGCGCTGGTCCCGCCGCGCGCTGCGGGACGCCGCCCGTGAGCGCCCCCGTCCTCGCCTACTACCGGGGTGGCGACGGCTTTGCGCTGGACCAGGCCGTGATCGCCATCGCGCGGCGCCTGGAGCAGGAGACCGGCGCCGCGCCGGACCGCTGGCGGGTCAGCGGTGCCGAGACCAGCGTTGCCCAGATCGCCGAGCGCGTCGGCACGGCACCGATGTTCGGCGGCGGCTGCGTCGCGGTGGTCACGGACCCGGGGCCCCTGCTCCGCTCCAAGGACGCGCGCGAGGCGCTGACCCGGGCGCTGGGGGCCGTGGCCCCGGGCAACGCGCTGGTGTTCATCGAGCAGGGCGACGCGGGCAACAAGCGGGCCGCGATGTACGCGACGCTCGAAGCGTCCGTGCTCAAGGCCGGCGGCTCGGCGCGCACGTTCGCCGCGCCCAAGGCCGGCCAGCTCGCAGGCTGGCTGCGAAACCTGGCCACGGAGCGCGAGATCACGCTCGAGCGGGATGCCGCGGACGAGCTGGCGCGGCGCGTGGGCGGGTTCGTGGGCGAGGGCGACGTGGACCGCCAGCGCCAGGGATCGCTGGCCGCCGCGGAGCTCGAGAAGCTGGCGCTCTACCGCCAGGCGGCGCCGATCACCATCGCCGATGTCCGGGCGCTCGTCCCCGAGGTCATCCCGGACAGCACGTGGGCCATGCTCGACGCCGTCGCGGATCGCCGTGCGGACATCGCCGGCCCGCTCCTCGACCGGCTGCTGGACACGACGCCGTACCCGGTCATCGTGGTCCAGCTCCACCGGCGCTTTCGTGACCTGCTGGTCGCCGCCGACCATGTCGCGGCCGGCACCCGCCCGCCGGAGATCGTGAAGGCGATCGGTGGCCACCCGTTCCGGGCCCAGAAGCTGGTGGAGCAGGCCCGCCGCTGGTCGCTCCCGGAGCTCGACGATGCCCTGGAGGGCGTCCTGGAGCTCGACGGGATGATCAAGGGGGCCACGGATCTGGGGAGCACGGACCGGCAGGTGCGGCTGGCGTTCACGCTGTGGGTGCGGGAACGGGTCGCGGATCCCAGGTCCCGGGGGGCCGGCGCGAGGGCCCGGTAGCGCACGGCGCGAGGGCCCGCTAGAAATGCGCCGCTCCGCGCGGCGGCGTCAGTCGGCGGAGGACCAGGCCTCTTCCTGGAGGACGATGTCGCTCTCGATCGCGAACACGCACCGGCTGTCGCCGAGATCCAGGAGCTCGATCAGCTCCGGATCGATGTACAGCTGGTGGCAGTCCTCGCACAGGCCACCGGGGATGCCGAAGCACAGCCGCTCCGTCCGATCGGGCAGGCGGAACGTGGTGTCGAAGCGCGTGATGATGAGTCGATGGCTGCAGCCGGGGCAGCGGTCTCGAGTGCCCGACATCGGGGCGTCTCCGGTGGCGCCGATCCCGCTGATCGACGACCTGCGCCCAATCTAGGAGCGGCGCTCGATCCCCGACATGACCCGTCGGTACCTCGGGACCCCGTACCCGACTGATGGGTGATCGCGGAGCCGGGAGGCTACTGGACCCGGAGCACCGTCTTCGCGCCGGACCAGTGGCGCTCCAGCTGGTAGTAGTCGCGCTCGGGCGGCGTGAACACGTGGACGATCACGCTGCCGTAATCGATCAGGACCCAGTGCGACTCCGACGTCCCCTCGCGGCCGATGGGCTTGATCCGCTCGTCGCGCAGGCCCTCCACGATCCCGTCCGCGATGGCGCTGATCTGGCGCTCGGAGCCGCCCGAGCAGATGACGAAGGCGTCGGCCACAGTGGTCAGCCCGCCGAGGTCGAGCAGGACGATGTCGGCGGCCTTCTTGTCCTCCGCCAGCTCGACGATCCTGCGCGCGAGGTCGAGCGAGGCCCGGTCGGTCGGCGGGGCAGGCTCGTCGCGGTGCGGGAGGCCGTCCGGGCGCGGCCCGTTGGCGGTGGCGGGGTCGGTCACGAGGGCTGGGTCCTCCATCTGGACTGCGTGTAGAGCGAATGCTGGGCGATGTAGGCGGCGACCGCGTCCGGGACGAGGTAGCGCACCGAGCGGCCGGCGGCCGCCCGTCGTCGCACCACGCTACCCGAGATGGGCAAGAGAGGCCCCGTCAGGAACCTGACCCGATCGCCGCGGCCCGGGAAGCGGGCGGTGAACCAGTCGGGATCCAGCGGGTCGGAGCCGGCGCGGGGCACCACGGCAAGGCGGGCGAGGTCCAGGATCCGTCCGGGGTCGCGCCAGGCGGCGAACTCGGCCAGCGCCTCGGCGGAGAGGATGAACCACGGTTCCACCACGCCGGCGGCCCGCAGGGCATCGAGCGTGTCCACCGTGTACGAGGTCCCGCCCCGATCCAGCTCCAGGCGGCTGACCTCGAACGACGGGTTGCCGGCAACGGCCAGCTCGGCCATGGCCAGGCGATCGACCGCATCGGTCACCGGGCGTCCCGGCTTGTGCGGCGGCGTCGCCGCCGGGACCAGCAGCACCCGCTCCAGCCCCAGCGCCTCGCGGGCCTCCTCGGCGATCACGAGATGCCCGTGGTGCACCGGGTCGAACGTGCCACCCAGGATGCCCACCGAGCCCGGCACGACCGGCTCCGGGGGAAGGACCACGTCAGCCGCGGACTCGCTCACCGCGGCTCCTCGAGCGGCTCCCACTCCAGCTCGACGGTCCCGATCCGCACGGTGTCACCCGGTCGGACGCCCGCCTTCTTGAGGGCGGCCTCCACGCCGGTCCGGGCGAGATCCCGCTGGAAGCGCTCCGCCGACTCCTCGTTGTCGAAGTTGGTCTGGTGGGCGAGCCGCTCGATCCGCCGGCCTTTGACGACATACCCGGCGTCGTCGAGCTCCATGGTGAACCCGTCGCCGGCCGCCTCGATGCGGTGGATCACGACGCCCGCGGGATCCGGCGGTTCGGCGAGCCCCTCGGCGCCCGGGAGCAGGTCGGCCACGGCATCGCGGAGGGCATCGACGCCCTCGCCGGTGTCGGCGGAGATCGCGAGCACGGGGATGCGAGCCTTGCCCATCGCCGCCTCGAAGGCGGGCCAGGCCTCACGGGCCTCGGGCAGGTCGAGCTTGTTGAACACGGTCAGCAAAGGCTTCTCGAGCAGCGCCGGATCGTGCGCGGCCAGCTCCTCGCGGATGACCCCGTGGTCCCATGCTGGATCCCGCGCGGCGCCATCCACCATATGGAGCAGCACGCGGGTCCGGGAGACGTGACGCAGGAAGGCGTGGCCCAGCCCGGCACCGCTCGATGCCCCCTCGATCAGGCCCGGCACGTCGGCGATCGTGGGCAGACGGCCGTCGTCGATCCCGAGGTCCATCACGCCCAGGTTGGGCTCGAGGGTGGTGAACGGGTAGGCCGCGATCTTGGGCGTCGCGTTGGTGAGTGCGGCGAGCAGCGTGGACTTGCCGGCATTGGGGAGCCCCACGAGGCCGATGTCCGCGATCAGCCGCAGCTCGAGCCGGATCTCCCGCTCCTCACCCGGCTCGCCCTTCTGCGCGTGGCGCGGCGCCTGGTGGGTGGCGGTCGCGAAATGGACGTTGCCGAGACCCCCTCGACCGCCCTTGGCCACCATGACCTCCTGGCCCACGGCGACCAGGTCGGCGATCAGCATGTCGGTGGCAACATCGATCACCGCCGTGCCCGGCGGCACGGCCAGGTACAGATCCACGCCGGCCTTGCCATGCCGCTTCTGGCGCTCCCCGCGGCCGCCGGGCGTCGCCGAGAACCGGTGCTTGAAACGGAAGTCGTGAAGCGCGGTCTGGCCGGCATCCACCCGGAGGTACACCGAGCCGCCACGGCCACCATCCCCGCCATCGGGGCCGCCCCTGGGGACGTGGGCCTCGTGGCGCATCGTGGACGCGCCGTCGCCGCCGGCGCCGGCGCGCACGGAGATCCGGACATCGTCGAGGAACATCGCCGGCATTGTCGCACGGCCCCGGTGTTGGGCCGATCAGAGGGGACCGGGAGCGCTGGCCGTCAGAAGTAGCGCAGCGGGTTGACCTGGTAGCCGCCGCTCCACGGCATGCCACCCAGCCAGACCTCGAAGTGCAGGTGCGGGCCGGTTGCCCAGCCACTGGAACCGATCCGGCCAACACGCTGGCCACGCCCCACGGACTGCCCGTTGCCGACCGATACGCCCGACATGTGGTTGTACGTGCTGTACATCCCGCTGCCGTGACTGATCCAGACCTGCCAGCCGCCGCCGTTGTTCTTCCAGCCGGCGAACACGACCCTGCCGCCCGCCGCGGCGACGACCGTGGCGCCGTAGTCCGCGGCGACGTCGAGCGCCATGTGCCCGGCGTGTGCGTACTGGCTGATGTAGTTGCCGCCGCCGACCACGGGCCAGCGGAGCTGTCCGCCGGTGTACTGGGTCGAGGGCCGCGAGCCGCCCGAGGAGCCGCCGCCGGACGACTTGACCTGCGGCTTGGGCGTCGGCTTGGGCGTCGGGATCGGGGCGCCCTTGGCGCCCGGGACCACCAGGACCTGCCCGACAACGAGCGTCGTGTCCTCGAGGCCATTGAGCTCGACGATCCTTGCCGACTTGACGTCGTACTTGGTCGCGAGCGAGTCGAGCGTGTCGGTGTCCTTGACGGTCACCACGAGCCCGGAAACGGGCGGGATGCGCAGCACCTGGCCGACGTGGAGGTCGTCCTTGGAGTCGAGCTTGTTCGCCCACCACAGGGTCATCATCGAGACCCCGAACCGGTGGGCGATGACGCCCAGCGTGTCGCCCGACTTCACCTTGTAGCGGCGGATGAGGTCCGACCCGTCGACCACCTCGGTGTCCGGGGCGTATCCCGTCACCAGGGTGCCGTCGTCGCGGAAGTTGCCGGCCTCCACGCCGGCCAGCTCGGCCTGGGCATCGGTGGTGACGTCCTGGGGCAGGACGATCGGCGTGAAGCTCTGGTTGTCGTCGAGCGCCGCGGCGGCACGGAGCGGCGGGATGGCGGTCTGCGACGTCGCGTCGAAGCCACCGCCGATGGCGATCCGGACCGCCTCGCCGCGGCCGGTGACGCCGCCGACGGCACCGGCGGGCGTGCCGGGCATGACCGCGAGCAGCGAGGCCACCGCGACGAGCGTCGCGACAGCAACCGGGAGCGCGCGCTCCGGGGCGGCGAACGGACGCAGGCCGGAACGGGCCGAGGAAACGATCGAGCCGACGCTCGCGCCGGCATGGCCTCCCAACCATGCCTGGGTGCTACGGGCCAGCCGCACGCTCCGCTGGTTGAAGCGGGCGATTGCGGAGGCGCGGCGCGGACGCGCGTTGTCGGTCGGGCGCCGAACGCGGTCCGTCGGCTTCTGCAATACGGTCTCCTGGCGCGAGGACCAGAGGCTCGGGGACGGTGCGCTCTGGGGAGCGCGGACCGGGTCCTCCCGGGGCGTGTCCAAACGGTCTCGAGTGACGTGTCATCCGCGTGCGGATCGCATCCGGAGAGCCGTCGCCCGGACCGTACCAGAAAGGTTGCGAGCCGCGCAAACGTCCCGCCCGCACCTCGGGACGGGGGGACAGGGCCTGTTCTCGGGGGCCAGATGTCCCGATTCTGGGCGAATCGCCCGGGCCGGCAGCGCGCCGCTCGCCGCGACTACTCGAGGGTCTTGGTCAGCGTCGCCAGGAACTGCGCGTTGTTCTCGGTCTTGGCGATCCGGTTGAGCAGCAGCTCGATCCCCTCGTTGGTCCCGACCGCCGACAGCATCCGGCGCATCGTCCAGACCATCTTGAGCGTGCCCTCCTCGAGGAGCAGCTCCTCGCGGCGGGTGCCGGAGCGCTGGACGTCGATCGCCGGGAAGATGCGCTTCTCGGCCAGCTTCCGGTCCAGGATGAGCTCCGAGTTGCCGGTGCCCTTGAACTCCTCGTAGATGACGTCGTCCATCCGCGAGCCGGTGTCCACGAGGCAGGTGCCGATGATCGTGAGCGAGCCGCCCTCCTCGATCTTCCGCGCGGCGCCGAAGAAGCGCTTGGGCGGGTAGAGCGCGATCGGGTCGATGCCGCCCGACAGCGTGCGGCCGCTCGGCGGCAGGGCCAGGTTGTACGCGCGCGCGAGGCGCGTGATCGAGTCCAGCAGGATCACCACGTCCCGGCCGGTCTCGACCTGGCGCTTGGCGATCTCGAGCGCCATCTCGGCGACGTGCGTGTGGTTCTCGGTGGGCTCGTCGAAGGTGGAGCTGATGACCTCGCCGTGGACGCTCCGGCGCATGTCCGTCACCTCCTCTGGCCGCTCGCCGATGAGGGCGACCATGAGCAGGATGTCCGGGTAGTTGGCCGTGATCCCGTTGGCGATGCTCTTGAGCAGCATCGTCTTGCCCGCCTTGGGCGGCGACACGATCAGCGCGCGCTGTCCCTTGCCCAGCGGGTTGACCAGGTTGACGAGGCGCTGGCTGAGGTTCTTGGGATCCGACTCGAGGTTGATCAGCTCGATCGGGTGGATCGGGGTCAGGTCGTTGAAGATCGGCCGACGACGGGCCGTCTCGTAGTCGACGCCGTTGACGCCGTCGACGCGGATGAGGCCCCAGTACTTCTCGCCCTCGCGGGGAGCGCGGACCGCGCCGGTGACCCGGTCACCGACCCGCAGGCCGTAGCGGCGGACCTGGCTCGAGCTGACGTAGACGTCATCCGGGCTGGGCAGCAGGCCGTGGCGGCGCATGAAGCCGTAGCCCTCGTCCACGATGTCGAGGATGCCGAAGGCGAAGTCGAGGCCGGCTCGCTCGGTCTGGGCCTGGAGGATCTGGTCGACCAGCTCGTCCGTGCGGTTGGTCGTCGGATCCTCGATGTCGAGCTTGACGCCGACGTCCCGGAGCTCCTTGACGGACATCTCGCGCAGGTCGCGGATGTCCAGGTCGTGGCGCTCGCGCGCGGCTTCGAGCTCGGCGACCTCGTCCTGCTCGGTCACGGGCAGGCGATTGGTGGTCTGGGATCGACGACGCGGCCGGCGGTTGCGGCTGGGACGCTGGTCGGGGCCGTTGGGCATTGGAATGGGCACACCTAGCGGGGTGGGGTTCGGCACCGGAACGAACCGGCGAGGAACGATGATTCGCGCCACGAGCTGTTGCTTCGCGCGGAATTCGGGGTGCCGTCGCGCGCAGCCGGTGGGGATGCGGGCAGGATATCACCGCTGGGCGAGCCGTCAACGGCTGTGTGCCAGTCTGTGTCGTGTGCTGGTCCGCCCGCGCCACCCCCTACCAGGTCGGGTCGCGCACCAGGTCCACGCGCATCATCGGGTAGCCCGCCGCGTTCGCCCGGTCCACCTTGCCGTCCGGGCCGCGCGAGAACGCCAGCGCCTCCTCGGCCGGTCGGCCGCCCGTGATCAGGAACACCAGCGGGTCGTCGGTCGGCCGCAGCTCTCGCGGAGGCTCGTCGGGATCCGTGCTGACCAGCACCAGCTTGCCGTCCCGCCACTCGACCCGGGCATCCTCACCGAACTCGGGGTCGCGGTACGTGCCGAGCAGCTCGGCGAATGTGTCCGGCACCGGGGCTGACGGGGCCACCTCCGCCCGATCCTCGGCCTCCCGCAGGGCCGGCAGCAGGACCTCGATGAGCTGGCGGGACAGCTTCGCGGCGCTGCCGATGCCGTTGAGCAGCACCACGGCGCCCACCTTGCCCGCGGTCGAGAAGGAGATGTTGGTCTGGAACCCCCACAGCGATCCCGAGTGCCCCACCAGGATGGTCTCGCCGTTGCGCGTGCCGTACCAGCACAGGCCCTGGGCTTCCTTCCACGCCGGGTCGGTGATCCACGTGGGCCGATGCATCTCGGCGAGGGTTCGCCCGGAGAGGACATCGCCCTCGCCGCGGTCGCCCGACGCGAGCGAGGGATCCGCGCGCAACTGCTGGCCCAGCCAGGCCCCGAGATCCGCCGCGGTGCTCCACAGGCCGCCGTCAGCGAGGAACAGGCCGGAGTCCATGTCGCGTGCCCGCTTCGGCGTGTCCGCATGGTCGCGGGCGTCGTAGCCCGTTGCCCTGCGGGCGGCCTGGTCCGGGTCGGGGTCCCAGGTGGTGTCCGTCATGCCCAGCGGGTCGAGGATCGAGGCCCGGACGTGGTCCGCGAACCCGCGACCCGCGACGCGTTCGACCAGGAGGCCCAGCAGCTCGAACGCGAAGTTGCTGTACTTGTGGCCGGCTTCCGGCGCGGTACGGACAGCCCCAAGGTGGAGGATCCCGGGGATCTCCTCGGGACGGTAGAGCCAGAAGCGGTCCAGGTCCTGCCACGGCAGCTCGCCCTGGAGGCCTGAGGTGTGCATCAGCAGGCGGCGGACAGTGACGTCCTCGATCTGCCCGTGGGGGTCTGCCACCTGCTCGAGCTCCGGCAGGAACCGGACGACCGGGTCGTCCAGGCGGAAGCGCCCCTCGTCGCGAAGCTGGAGCACGGCGGTCGCGGTGACGGTCTTCGTGATCGAGGCGACGCGGTACAGCGTGCGCTGATCGGCGCGGCGGCCGCTCTCGAGGTCCGCGAACCCCGTCGCGTGCCACCACCGCAGGCCGTCGCGGCTCGCGATCCCGGCCACGATCCCGGGCAGCCGGTGCTCGCGCCGGTATGCACCGATCTTCGCCTCCATCGTCGGGGCGACCGATGCGATCACGTCGTCCATGGGCTCCACCCTCCGTGGCGGCATTGCGCGGCTGGCGTCAGGAAGCGGGCGCGGCCCCGGTCGGCAGGTCGTCGACGCGGACCTGGGCGTCGGCCGCGGGTCCCGGACCCACCGCGGTCAGCCGCAGCTCCGTCCCGTCGCGCAGCGCGAGGGCCGTGGCCACGAACCCGTGGAACAGCGGGTGCGGACGCTCCGGGCGCGACTTGAACTCGGGGTGGAACTGGCTGGCCACGAACCACGGGTGGTCCTGGAGCTCCACGATCTCCACCAGGCGCGAGTCCGGCGACACCCCCGAGAGCAGCATCCCGGCCTGCTCCAGGGTCTGCCGGTAGCGGTTGTTGACCTCGAAACGGTGGCGGTGGCGCTCGTAGATGACCTCGGTCCCGTAGACCTGGCGCGCCTTCGATCCCTCCAGCAGCTTGGCCGGGTAGAGGCCCAGGCGCATCGTGCCGCCCTTGTCCTCGAGATCCCGCTGGTCGGGCATGAAGTCGATCACGGGGTGCGCGGTGAACATGTCGAACTCGGTCGAGTTGACGTCCGTCGTGTCCAGGATGTCGCGCGCGAACTCGATCACCGCGCACTGGAGTCCCAGGCACAGGCCGAGGTACGGGAGCCGGTTCTCGCGTGCCCAATGGGCGGCGAGGACCTTGCCCTCGATGCCGCGATGGCCGAACCCGCCGGGGACGAGGACGCCTGCCGCCCCGGCGAGGCGCCCGGCGACGTTCTCGGACGTCAGCGCCTCGCTGTCCACCCAGCGGATCCTGGCGTCCACGCCGTTCGCCCAGGAGGCGTGGCGCAGGGCCTCGGTGACGGACAGGTAGGCGTCGGGCAGCTCGATGTACTTGCCGACCAGCGCGATCTCCAGGGTGGGCTTGGGGGCCTTGATGCGCTGCACGAGCGCGCGCCAGCCCTCGAGGTCCGGGGCCGCCTCGGGATCGCCCAGGCCCAGCATCCGCACCAGCCAGCGCCCGAACCCGAACGCCTCGAACTGGAGCGGGACCTCGTAGATCGTCGACGCGGTGGGGGCGGGCACGACGGCCTCGACGTCGACGTCGGTGAACAGCGCGATCTTCTCGCGGATCTCGTCGGGCACCTCGCCGTCGGCCCGCAGCACGATGCAGTCGGGCTGGATGCCGATACCGCGCAGCTCCTTGACCGAGTGCTGGGTGGGCTTGGTCTTGAGCTCCCCGGTCGCCGCGAGGGCGGGCAGCAGCGTCACGTGGACGTACAGGACGTTGTGGCGCCCCACGTCCTTGCGCATCTGGCGGATGGCCTCGAGGAACGGCAGGCTCTCGATGTCGCCGACCGTGCCGCCCACCTCGACGATGACCACGTCCGGGTCCCCGTCGCGCGACACGCGGACGATCCGCTCCTTGATCTCGTTGGTGATGTGCGGGATGACCTGGACCGTGCCGCCGAGGTAATCCCCCCGGCGCTCCTTGGCGATGACCGCGGAGTAGATGCGGCCGGTGGTGACGTTGGAGCCCTGGGTCAGGTTCTCGTCGATGAACCGCTCGTAGTGGCCCAGGTCGAGGTCCGTCTCGGCCCCGTCGTCGGTGACGAACACCTCGCCGTGCTGGTAGGGCGACATCGTGCCCGGGTCCACGTTGATGTACGGGTCGAGCTTGAGGATGGAGACCTTGAGGCCGCGCGCCTTGAGCAGTCGGCCGACGCTGGCGGCGGTGATGCCCTTGCCCAGTGAGGAGGTCACCCCTCCGGTCACAAAGACATACTTCGCCATGGGTCGCGGTCCTCCGGGGGTTTTTCCAATGCTATCGAATCGAGGTAGCCGGGACAAGGCGATCGGGGGTTGCGATCCGGTGTCGATGGGGGCCGCGAGCGACTATGGGTTGACGATCCGGGCGAGGTTCGGGGCGAGGGCGACGAGCAGCCCCACGAGAGCACAGACGGCGACCGATACCAGGCGACCACGCTCCAGGGAAGCCTCTGCGCGGGCCCGCCGGGCGGCAAGATCGGCATGGACCGGGAATACCGGGATGTCCGCGTATCTGCGCAGCCGGGCTCGAGCGCTGGTCCTCACGGCATCCGGCCCGACGCCCGGCGGCAGCGGGCCGGCGACCCGGGCCGAGAGCCCGGCCAGGCGCCCCCGCACGAGGGATGCCGGGCGGAACGGCCCCCGGGCGAGCTCCTCCGGGTCCAGGCCGGCCAGGTGGTGCTGCGCCAGCAAGGCTCGATCCTCGGGGTCCAGCTCCGCGAGGATGCGCCCGACGTCGGGATCCCGCGGCGCCCGGTCGGGACCCGACGGCCCCAGCTCACGGGTGCGACCGTGCCGCACCAGGAACAGCGCCTCGTCCGTCGCGAGCGAATCCAGCCAGGCCGCGAGGTGATCGGGGTCGCCGAGCCCGTCGAGCCGAGTCCACGCGGTCGTCCAGGCCTGGGCGACGGCCGCGGCGGCCATCGGCAGGTCTCCGGTGACCACCAGGGCGGTCCGCGTCATCGCCGCGTGGTGGAGGCGGATGATGCGGGCGAAGGCGTCGACGTCGCCGGCGACGGCAGCCCGCACGAGCGCCTCGGGCGAATCGGGGTCGAGGAGACGCGGGGACGACATCGGTGAATGGTGCCGCAGGATCCCGCGGTCTGCAGACGGGCGGGGGTTCGGCCCGTCGGCGCTATCGGGTCTTCGCGGGGGTCCATGGGGTCGCCAGCCAGAGCTCCGTGACCTCGTCGTCGAGCTGGACGAAGTGGAGCGTGCCGTCCCGGTCGGCCGTCCAGCTGGCCCGGTTGACGCCGGACGTCCGCGGGATTCGCCAGTCGAACGGCCACCGGACAACGACCTCGCCACCGGCCTCCGCGTAGTCGGCGGTGAACCCTTCTCGACTGCCGTCGGGGTGCCGCAACCGGACGTCGAGGTGGCCGCCGGCGATGGCCAGGGTGACCGTGGAGCCGTCCTGCGTGAACGTGTACGTGCCGGCCGGGAGGTCGCCGGCGGCGGGCGTGATCGCGCGCCTCGCATCGTCCCACCGGGCAAGCAGGTCGGCCAGCGTTCCGGCGAGGCACTCGGCGCCATGCGCTTCGAAGCGTGGCCCGCAGGCCGGTACCGGCTCGTCGCTTCGCACGGCCCCCACGGCAGCCCGGATCGCCTCGCTGACGAGGTCCGGTCGGTCTGCGCGGATGTCGTGCCCGGCCTCGGTCGCCACCATGTGGACAACGTTCGAGGACATCCCGGCAATCACGTCCTGGAGCCCCGACCACCGGCGCTCGATCTCGCCGGTCATCCGGCCGTTCGTGAGGACGATCATCGGCCGGTCTCCCAGGTCTGCCGCGACCAGCAGCTCCGCCCGGCTGCGGGCAAGGTCCACGCCGCTGCGGCCGTCGACCCATTCGGGCTGCTGGTCGAGCCACCAGCCTCCGGGTGCGAACTGCTCCTCGTGGGAACTGTCGACGAAGACCAAGCCGGCGGTCTCGGCCGGGTACCGGTCGGCGAACGCGCGGATGAGCATCCCGCCGTAGGAGAACCCGACCAGGACGTACGGACCCCCGATCCCCGCGACCGCGAGCAGATCGTGGAGCCCGACCGCTCGATCGCCAACCGAGTGGTCGGCGTCCGGTTCGTCCGCAAGGCTCCGGCCGACGCCGGCACGATCGTAACGGCACGCCTGACTGGTCGACGCGAGATCGCGGACGACGCCGTCCCAGGCGGCGCTGTCCTGGCCCAGCCCGGCTTCGATCACGACGGTCGGGGTGCCGGTCCCGTGGCACTCCAGGAAGACGCTGTCACCGTTGACCGGATAGGTCCCGCTCAAGGGTCTGTCCGTCGCCGACTGCGAGGGGGCGGGCGATGGCGCGATGGTGGACGCGGACGGCGTGGCCGGTGATGCCGGCGGCGGGGTCGCAACGCCGGACCCTGACGGTGCCGTCGGGGAGCAGGCGGCAACGATGAGGACGAGCGCTGCCAGCCGCGGGGATCGCGTGGGGGACGCACGCATGATGGTCTGGCACCTCCAGGGCTGGGCGGGTCTGGGTGGGCGCGCCGATTGGCCCGGTCACTCGATCGAACCGGTCGGCCTCGAGCGCGACCGGGTCGACGAGGCCGGCGGTCCCGAGCCAGGACCGCCGGCCTGTGAGGCGCGAGGAAGCAGGGTCAGGGCGTGAGCACGCCCATGTAGTGGTCGATCACGCCGCCGTCGACATAGTCGCCGACGAGGTTGCCGCCGCCCTTGGTGCCGGCATAGGCGCCGGTGCCACCAACGACCTTCCAGCCACCCTGGTCCTGGGGCGATCCGTTGGCCGTGGCTGCGTTCAGGTGGATGGTCAGCGTCCCGGAGTCGTCGTCGCAGGTGAACGTCTTGTCCAGGTGGAAGGTGCCGGCCCGGCCTCCGCCGGCGAAGCGGAAGTTGGAGCTGACGGCCGTGCCCGACGGGCAGAAGAAGCCGTCGCTGGCGACGAACGTCTCCGGGCCGCCGAAGGCACCGACCGTGAGCGTGATCTCACCCTTCGTGGCCGCCGTGGCCCCGGGTGCGAGGAGAGACGCCGCGACCAGGGCGGCCGCGAGCGGGCGAAGGAGAGGGACGCGCATCATGACCTCCTGTGACGGGGCTGGCGGAGCCCGCTGCCCCTGGCGGAAGCACCGCGACATGGTGCCGTGGTGCGTGGCAGGCGACCGTCTGCCGCCTCACGAGGTATGGCGTCGGCGACGAGCGATCCGTTTCCCGGAACTCGCCGGGCGACCGTCGACCCGGCCAGTCGTCGTTCCCACGGACATCATCCGCCAGCGTGCTCACGGGGCGAGCCGCTGCCAGTCGGGCAAGTGGTCGCCCAGCTGGACCTCGCTGCCCTCGCCCGTGGCGATGTCCACGAGCCAGGTCCGCTGCAGGTCGTCGAAGTAGAGGATCGCCTTCGACCCATCCGGGGACCACAGCTTGACCGTCCCCGTCCCAGCGCTCCCGTCGCTCCGGGGCAGCAGGTCGTAACCGGGGGACGAGCCGTCGGCGGGAACCACGGCCACCCACGATGACGCGTCACGAGCGCCATCGGAGGGAAGCACGAAGCGCTCGACCATGAGCTGCGTGCCGTCGGGTGACCAGGTCGGCCAAGCCTGGTGGACACGGGGGTCCGCGGGCGCCGGGAGGAGCCGGTCATTGGTGCCGTCGGCATCGATGAGGTGGACGCGGAAGGAGGTCTCCAGGGTCACGGGATCGAGGTCGAGGGCGTTGTAGGCGATGGTCGATCCAGCCGGGGACCACTGCGCCCCGGAGAGCGTGTACTCGGGCCCGAACGCCGAGACCCCGGCGAGGTCGAAGCGGGCGCCGACCGAGCCGTCCACGCGGGCGGGATACAGCCCCTGCGAGCCGCTGCTCGTCGTCAGCGCCCGCAGCAGGAACATGTCCGGGTCCAGCGGGCTGGGCAGGGCGTCATACGGGACGAGCCCGTCGGGAAGGACGATCTCCCGGGCGCCGCCGCCGTCGGCCGGCACCTTGAACAGCCGCTGGATCCCGCTATCGAAGTGGCCGGAGACGAGCAGGAACGAGCTGTCGGGGGACCACCACATCCCCGCCCAGCCGGGTCCGATGGCCTGGTCGAGGAGCAGGCGGCCGCCGGCACTCCCGCCGGGATCGGCGGGGTCAAGCACGGTGCCGTAGAGGTAGTCACCCTCCGCGCGCCTGTCCACGAAGGCCATCGTCCGGCCGTCGGGGGCCAGGTACGGGTCGGCCAGGCCGGGCCCGGGCCCGCTCCCAATCGCGACCAGGACCCGGTCGTCCGACGCGGAGACGGACGTGCGTACCCACAGGGCGCCGTCCTTCTCGTAGACGACCGCGCCGTTGCGAGCGGGGCCGGCGGGCTCGAGCGGGGGCCTCGCGCCGGCGATGAGCACGGTGGCCGCAACGAGACCGAGGAGCACGAGCATCACCACGAGGAGCACCGGCCGCATGGAGGGCCTTGCCTCCGACGCTGTCGGCATCGTGTCCATGACCGGAATCCACCTTCCGGCAAAGCTCCAGCGCGGCCGCTGGCGCGTGCGCGCGGTCACCCGCAGGATGTCGTCGAGGTAGTCCGGGCCGGCGGGGGAGCGCGATCTCGTCGATCGCCCCGCGGATCCGCGGCTCGAAGGGGTCAAAGCGGTCGAAGGCGGTCATGCCGGTCGGCCTCCTTCCAGCTCGGCGTCGAGGGGCGGGTCGGGCACGATGACTCGCCGGAGCGCGAGTCATCGCGCGATGGAGCCGCGACTTGGCGGCGGGCAGCGAGATCCCCAGCGACGCGGCGGCGTCCGGCAGCGAGTAGCCCAGGTAGTAGTGGAGGACGACGAGCGCCCGGTGCTCGGGATCGAGGCGGGCGAGGGCGCGTTCCACCAGGTCCCGGTCGGCGAGATGGCGGGTGGCGTCGCCGGACGCGGCAACGTCGATCGGGAGGATGTCCACCTCGATCGGGCGTCGGCGGCGCCGGCGGGCCTCGTCGAGGCAGGCGTTCACGAGCAGGCGGTGCAGCCACGCGTCGAACCGGTCGGGGTCGCGCAGGCCGGGCAGGTCGCGCCAGGCACGGACCAGGGCGTTCTGGACAGCATCGCGCGCGAGCTCCGGGTCCCGCAGGATGAGGCGGGCGGCCGCGTCCAGCCGGGCAGACGCCGCCGTGGCGAGCGCGGCAAAGGCGTCGTGATCGCCTCGCCCTGCCCGCTCGACGAGCTGCCGTCGGTCCACCGTCTCGGTCCCTCAGCCTGGGCCGGGCGCGAGATGCGCCGGGTCTGCAGGGTATGGCGTCGGCGCAAGCGGTTTCGTTTCCGGAGTTCGCCGGACGAGGAGCGGCCGGCCGCCAACCTGACGGGGGCGCCTGTGGGCCGAGGAGCACCGGGTCTGACCGCGAGGATCGGCGGGCCGGCTGGCCGGGCCGCGTCCCGCCCGCAGGAGCCCCGCAGCATCCGCCGGGCACGCAGCGGCGAACCAGTGGTATGAACGTCCGAGTCGGCATCGCTGCGTCCTCGCTGCTGCTCGCCGTTGCCGCGCCGCCCGTCGCGGCCCACGCGCCGATGGTCGTGGAGCCCGGCAACGAGTCGCCGGCGACGGCGTTCGTCCTGGAGGACCCCACCCTCTCGCGCGCGATCGGGGCGACCCTGGACGCGCCCGGTGAGGTGGACTGGTACCGGATGGAGCTGCGCGCGGGCGATGCGCTGGTCGTCGAGGTGACCGCGCCGGACGCCGCGGGCGGCATCCCGACCTCTTTCGTCGTGCTCGGACCGGGCCTGCCGGCCGCCGGGGATGGAACGACGTTGGAACTGGCCGAGGCGGCCGGCGTCGATGGCGCGCTGGCCCACCAGGCGGCGGGTGGCGAGCGGGAGGTCCACGGCGGCCTCGGCTTCATCGCGTGGGGCGGCGTCAGGACGACCGCGCCCGCGGACGGCAGCTACTGGGTCGCGGTCCGCTCGGCCGAGGACGGCGCCACAGGCAAGTACGTGCTGGCACCGGGGGTTCGCGAGGAGTTCGGGCCGGACGCCGTCGGCGGCATGGCGGACCTTGTCGCGTTCTTCAACGCCCCGTGGCCGCCCGAGCCGGGCTCGCCGTCACCCACGGACGGGGCGGACGGAGCGGTGACCATTGCGGTGCTCGTGGTGACGGGTGTCGTCGTCGGTGGCGTGCTGGTGTCCGGGTTCCGGCGTTCTCGTGCCCGCGCATGAAGGCCTGGCTGGTCAGCCGCGGGCGGCCAGCCTCGAGCGCACCCGCTCCGGCAGCACTGCCGGCCGCCGCGTGAGCCACACCCCCAGGACGATCACGGCGCCACCCGCGATCTGGGCGACCCCCACGGGTTCCGATAGGAAGATCGCTCCGAGCACGACCGCGCCGGCGGGTACCAGCAGCTGGGTGACGGTGACGCGGGTCGGGCCGACCAGCCGGATCGCGTTGAACACGAACACGTTGGCGATAGCGGCGGCGAGCGCGCCCGAGTAGATGACCGCCACGATGACCGGCAGCGTCATGGCCGATCGCCGGCGACGTCGCGCCTCGGCGATCCCGAACGGGACCAGGAGCAGCGTCCCGCCGAGCACGGCCCACGCCGTCGCCTGGAGAGGATCCACGCTGCGCAGCATGCGCGTCGCGCTCACGGTGTAGATCGCCCACAGCACGGCCGCGCCCAGCGTGAGGAGATCGCCCACCAGCGAGGCGCCGAGCGACACCTCGTGGCCGGCGGCCACCACCACGGTCACGCCGGTGAACGCGACCATTGCCCCCAGCAGCTTGGGCGGCGTCAGGCGGTCCATTCCGACGGCTCCTGCGAGCAGCGCCACCAGCACCGGGGACGCCGCGACGATCAGGGCGGAATCCCCCGCCGTGATCGTCGTGAGGCCGACGGTCCACAGGACCTGGTAGCCGCCGAACCCAAGCATGCCGAGACCCATCAGCGTCACGGCGCTCCGGGCGGGCGGGCCGGACGGGGCCCCGCCGCCAGCGCACCAGCAGGAACAGCGTGATCGTGGCGACGGACGAAGCGCGCCGCCGTGAACGTGAGCGGTCCGATCGCGTCGACGGCCCCCTTGACGACGACGAAGTTGGCCGACCAGATCAGGACCGCGAGCAGGACGAGCAGCTCGGCGGCCCGGCGCTCCGGACCGGTGCCACGCACCTCGTGGCGGGATCGGGACGTGGACACGGAGACGCCCGCCGGGCCGGCGGGCGTCTCGCCTGTGGCAGGTGGGCTCCCCGGGCCTGGGTCCCGGGAGCCGGGTGTGTCGATCAGGCGCCTTCCTGCTCGAGCTCCAGCGCCTCCTCGTCGTCCTCCTCGGTGAGCTTGAGCCACACGAAGAGGCCGGCAAGCACGATCAGCGGGATGACGATCAGGGCGCCCAGGGTGACCCCGAGCGCGACGGCAACGGTCTTGAGTGCCTTCACGGTTGGGCCTCCTTCGCTACGACGTTCGGTGGCGATTGTGCCCCGGATCGGCCGGGATGTCACGGGCCGGGCAGCCGGGAGCCAGGCCCCGGGCGATCGCTCAGCCCGCCGGCGCCTCGGGCTTCGCCCGCAGGTCGGGCCCGTGCGCGATCAGGCTGTCCACGTCCTCGCTGGTGAACTCGGCGAGCTTGTGGTGGGCCACCTGCTGGCCACCCATGTTGAGCCGGACGACATACGCCCCCTCCTGCTCGAACAGGAACACGTCCTTGGGTCGCTCGCTGTCGATCCAGTGGCCGATCACCCGCAGCGCGCGCTCGTGCGCACCGGCCGCCGTGCCGGCCGCGTCGGCGGCGCCGCGGCGCTTCGAGGCCTCCTCCATGAACTTGGCCACGTCCTCATCGAGGAACGAGAGCGTCTCCTTGGTGATCGTTCCGACGGTGTCGGACCACGCCGATGTGTCTGCGCCGACGGTGGCCAGACCCTGGACGATGAACCCGTCGGGAACCTCGAGGATCAGGATGTCGCGCATCGCGCGTGTGTCCAGGAAGGCTCCAATCGAACGGAAGACCTCCTCGAAGTCCTGTCGAGGGCTGCCCTCGTAGATCCGCATGGCTGCTGCTCCCTCGCTGCGGCTCTGAGCCCCGATCGAAGAGCCGGTGGTCTCGGGCCCGACGCATGCTCAACCGGACGACCGCGCTTGCGGCGAGTGTAACGACCGCCCCGGTGCGCAACAAGGCGAACCGGACCATCGTCGCGCCCGACCGGGAGCACCGGTGACGGCCAGCACCGCGGACGCCGCAACCGAGCGTCGAGATTGGGGCTGGACAGGTGCTCGCCAGGGTGGTATTCTCACTATATCGGTCGACTAGACCCAGATTATGCGATTGCATTCACCCCCGGGCGCACCGGCCAACCCAGAGCTGAGGGATCCCCACCGTGCACAACCTGCTGATCCTCGCTGTCGTGGGCCTCGTCGCCCAGCTGGTTGACGGGTCCCTGGGCATGGCCTACGGGGTGACCTCCTCGACCCTCCTGTTGACGGTCGGCATCGCGCCCGCGGCCGCGTCGGCTGCGGTCCACTTCAGCGAGATCGGGACGACGATCGCCTCGGGGATCTCGCACCACCGGCTGGGCAACGTGGACTGGCGCACCGTGCGGATCATCGCGATCCCGGGCGGCATCGGTGCCTTCGCGGGCGCGACCCTCCTGTCCAACATCGACGGCAACCTTGCCAAGCCGTGGGTTGCGGCGCTGCTCCTGGGCCTGGGCGTGTACGTGATGTGGCGCTTCCTCGTGCTCGGCGGCCGCCGCCCGGTGTTCAAGGGCCGCGAATCCCGCCGGCTCCTCGCCCCGCTGGGCCTCGTGGCCGGGACGATGGACGCGATCGGTGGCGGCGGCTGGGGCCCGGTCGGCACCACGACGCTGCTGTCCACGGGCCGGCTCGAGCCCCGCAAGGTGGTCGGCTCGATCGACGCCTCGGAGTTCATCGTCGCGCTCGGCGGATCCGCGGGCTTCCTGCTCGCGCTGGGCAGCCAGGGCATCGACTTCGGGATCGCGCTCGCCCTCCTCGCCGGCGGCGTCGTGGCAGCGCCGTTCGCCGCCTGGCTCGTGCGCCACATGGCGCCGCGGGTCCTGGGCGTGGCAGCCGGGGGATTGATCGTGCTGACCAACGTGCGCACGATCATGCTCTCCGTCGGGCTCGAGGACGTCGCCCTGCTGGCCCCGTTGCTCGGGCTGCTGGTCGCCTGGATCGTGCTCGTCACGTGGACGGTGCGCAAGGAGCGCGCCCGCGGCCGAGCGGAGCGGGCAGCCGGCATGCCGGACGTCGAGCCTGTCGCCGCCTGACGGCCGGGAGCGGTCCGGGCTCAGCCCCGGAGCGCGCCAGCGAGCTGGCCGGCCACCCGGGCGTTGTTCGTGATCAGGCTGATGTTCGCCCTGACGGATGCGCCGCCGGTGATCTCGGCGACCCGGGCGAGCAGCCACGGGGTCACCGCGGCGCCCGTGATGCCGGCCTCCTCGGCCTCGCGGATGGCCTGGTCGATCGCCTCGCGGGCCACCTCGAGGGGCAGCGCGTCGGCGTCGGGCACGGGGTTGCAGATGACCAGACCGGAGGTGAGGCCCATGGCCTCGTGGGCGCGGACGACCGCTGCCGCCGCCTCGACATCGGGCAACGTGGGCGGGCGATGGGATCCCGGAGCGGCGCGAGTAGAACCCCGGCACCTCGTCGGTCCCGATGCTCAGCACCGGCACGCCGCGGGTCTCGAGGTACTCGAGGGTCCGCGGCACGTCCAGGATCGACTTGGGTCCCGCGCACACGACGGCGACCCGGGTCCGGGCCAGCTCATCGAGGTCGGCCGAGATGTCGAAGGAGGGGTTGTCGCCATCGATCGCCCCGCGGTGGACACCGCCGATGCCACCCGTGGCGAAGACCCCGATGCCGGCAGCCTCGGCGGCGATCATCGTCGCCGCGACGGTCGTCGCGCCCCACTCGCCCGACGCGATCGCGAAGCCCAGGTTCGGGCGCGAGACCTTGCGCACGGAGCCCCTGGGCGCCGTGGCCAGCGCCTCGAGCTCATCGGCCGTCAGCCCCACCAGGAGCCGACCCCCGTTGAGGGCCACGGTGGCGGGCACGGCCCCCGAGGCTCGCACGGCCGCCTCCGACGCCGTGGCGACCTCGACGTTCTGCGGGTACGGCAGGCCGTGGCTGATGAGCGTGGACTCGAGGGCGACCACGGGGATGCCGTCGCGGAGCGCGTCGGCGACCTCGGGCGCGATGGACAGGCGGTCGGACGGGATCATGGCCGTCAGGGTACGCCGCGCGGGACGGCCCATGCGGTCGGGCCGCGGGCGGATTAGGCTCGCACCATGGCCCAGCAATCCCGCCGCACGCTGCCAGATTCCCACCCCCGAGCTCCTTCACCGCCAGGTGGTCGTCGAGGAGCACGACCTCGCCCCCGATGGCTCGTTTGCCATCCTCAGCCGGCGTGTGGTCGAGGGAGAGCAATACGTCTCGCACCTGTGGCTCGTGCCGCTCGCGGTGCCCGGGACCCGTGGGGGCAAGCCCCGCCGGCTGACCACGGGCAGCGTTCGAGACATGTGGCCCCGGATCTCGCCCGACGGCCTGCGGGTCGCGTACACGCGCGCGATCCCCGGCAAGGACAAGGAGCCGACCGCCCTTCGCATCCTCGACCTCGCCGGTGGGGAGCCGCACGCGCCGGCCCTTGGCGAGCTGTCGTGCGGCGAGCCCGCCTGGTCGCCGGACGGTCGCCGGATCGCGTTCATCGCGCAGGCCGACCCCCAGCGGTTCATCGTCGGCAAGGCGCACAAGGACGACGAGCCGATGGCGCGCCGGATGACCGTCCTCGACTATCGCTACGACTACGAGGGCCACCTCGACCGGCGGCCGCAGCTGCACGTCGTCCAGGCCGCCGATGGCGCGAAGCCCCGGCGGCTCACGGACGTCTCGAGCGGGGTGTCCGACATCGCGTGGCGTCCGGACGGGCGGACGATCGCGTTCACCGCGGATCCACGCGACGACGCCGACCTCCATCCGCGAACCTCCATCTTCGAGGTTCCGGCGGCCGCCACGCGCGGCAAGGGCACGCGACGCCCCGGGAGATCCTCGCGCTCGCGGGACCCGTGCGGGCTCCCGCCTGGTCGCCGGACGGCCGCTGGCTGGCCGCGGTGGGCGTGGACGACCCCGAGTACTTCGACGACGTGTCGCCCGCGGTCGTGGTCGGGCCTGCCGACGGGTCGGCCCCGGCCGTGACCCTTGCCCCGGACCTGGATCGGCCGGTGGGCGACTGGGCCGACAGCGACCTCACGGGCTGGCACGCGGAGCAGCGGTACGGACCGTTCTGGACCGCTGACGGGTCCGGGGTCGTGACCCTGGTCACGGACCGCGGACGCACGCACCCATGGCGCTTCCCCGTGGACCCGGCGACCGGAGCACCGGCCGGCGACCCGGTGCGCCTCGCGCACGGTGACTCCTGGGCACACACGCTCGCGGCCAGGGGCGGCCACGCGACCGTCACCGCGAGCGTCGGCAACCGGCCGCCGGAGCTGTGCGTGGTCGACGAGGCGGCAGGTGAGCTGCGCGCGGTCACCACGCTCGGCTCATCGTGGACGAGCGGAGTTGCCTGGCCGTCGATGCGCTGCGTCGAGGCGCCCGGGCCCGGCGGCCCGGTGGAGACGTGGATCGCGTCCCCGGCCGGAGCCGCGGACGACGAGCCGCTGCCGACCGTGATCGACGTCCACGGTGGTCCGCTTGGCGCGTGGTCACCGGCACCCAGCCTGGAGGTGGTCCTGCTCTGCGCGCGCGGCTACCGCGTGGTGCTGCCCAACATCCGCGGGTCCGCGTCCTACGGCGCCGAGTGGATCCTTCCGCAGCTGGGCGAATGGGGCGGACCCGACGCCGAGGACGTCCACGCGGCGCTGGACCACGTGATCTCGCTGGGCCTCGCCGACCCTGATCGGCTGGGCGCGCTCGGCCTGTCATACGGCGGGTTCATGGTCAACTGGCTGGTCGGGACGTCGGACCGCTTCAAGGCGGCGGTGTCGGAGAACGGGGTGACGAACCAGGTCGCCGCGTGGGCCCACAGCGACACGGGACCCGAGTACTGTCGCGCCTCGCACATGGGCGACCCGACCACGCCCGAGGGTGTCGATAAGCTGTGGCGCCAGTCGCCGCTGCGCCACGTCGCGAGTGTCCACACGCCGCTGCTGATGCTCCAGGCCGAGGCGGACAGGCGCTGCCCGCCCGCCGACAACGAGCAGTTCTTCGCGGCGCTGCGGTGGCTGGAACGGACCGTCGAGTACGTGGTCTACCCGGAGGAGTACCACGGGATCCAGGCGACCGGGCGGATCGACCGGCGGATCGACCGGATGACCCGGATGCTCGACTGGTTCGACCGCTTCCTCCGGGCGTAGGGCCCGGGCGCCGGGCTCAGCTCCCGAGCACGAGCTCGCCGGGCGGCGTGGACAGGTGCCGGAGCGCCGTCCGGTTGCCGAGCACCGCCCCGCGTTGGAGGGCCGCGGCAAGCGGGGATCCACGGCGGCGCGCCTCGAGCCAGCCGGCGAGGAATCCGGCGTTGAACGCGTCGCCGGCACCGGTGGTATCGGCCGCCTTGACCGGCGTGGTGGCGACCTCGAAGCGGAGCGTGGCGCGACCGTCCCGCGCGAACACCGTGGCTCCCTTCTGACCGCGCTTGACGACGGCGATCGGCGCCAGGTCGAGGAGCCGCTCCTCGTGCTTGCCACCGACCAGCGCCCGCGTCTCGTCACGGGTCGCGAACAGCAGGTCAGGGGCGGCGTTGAGGATCAGCGAGAGGGCCCCCTGCCGCCCGCGGGCAAGCAGCGGCCCGGACGAGGCGAGGTCGACCGCCACGAGCACGCCCGCGGCGTGGGCCAGCCTGACCGCGGCGAGCCCCGCGTCGCCGAGGGGCTGGTCGAGGAGCGAGTAGGCCGGCAGGTGGAGGGCATCGGCGCCCTCGATCCAGGCGGGCTTGACGTCCTCGGGTCGCAGCCGGAGTGCCGCGCCGCGCTCGGTGACGAAGGAGCGCTGCCCGCCGCCCGGTTCCACCAGGACGCCGATCCGGCCGGTCCGGGCGCCGGCGACCCGCACCGCGTGGACCTGCACCTGGTCCGCGGCGAGCGCTGCCACGAGCGCGCGGCCGGCAGGGTCGCGCCCGATGGCGCAGATCAGGGAGGCCCGGGCTCCGAGGCGTCCGAGCCAGCGTGCGGTCGACGCCGCGGAGCCGCCCTGCCGGAACTGCACGCGACCGGTCACGTCAGTCCCGCGCTCGAGCTCCCGGTCCGGGGCGAGGACGACATCGACGACCAGGTCACCGAGCACGACCACGGCCGCGGCCGGCACCGCGGCCGGCACCGCGGCCGGCCGGCGACGCGGCGTAGGGAGTCGGCGCGGTGGCGACAGTCGCGGCGGCTTCGGCAGGCGTGGCATGACCCGAGCATACGATGCCGTCGGAACGCGGCGGCAGCGGTTGCGGGCGGGCCCGGCGCACCGGCGCGGTACGATGGTCCCTCGCGGCCGAACGCGCCGCGCTGCTCGCGCCGCACCCACGCGAGGCAGTTCCGCCAGGCGTTCCGTGCACCCGGAGAAGCAGCGATGACCCTCGCCAAGGACCAGCTCGAGCGGCTGGCCGTCGACACCATCCGCACCCTCGCCATCGACGGCGTCCAGCAGGCGAACTCGGGGCACCCGGGCGCCCCCATGGGCATGGCGCCGATGGCGTTCGCCCTGTGGACGAAGCACCTCCGCCACGCGCCGAGCGATCCTGCGTGGGCCAACCGCGACCGGGTCGTGCTGTCCGCCGGCCACGCGAGCATGCTCATCTACTCGATGCTCCACCTGACCGGGTACGCGGTCAGCCTGGACGATCTCAAGTCCTTCCGCCAGTGGGGCTCGATCACCCCGGGCCATCCCGAGTTCGGCCTCACGCCGGGTGTCGAGGCGACCACAGGTCCGCTCGGCCAGGGGCTCGTCAACGCCGTCGGCATGGCCATCGCCGAGCGCCGTCTCGCCGAGGAGTTCAACCGCGACGGCCACGAGATCGTCGATCACCGGACGTACGTGATCTGCTCCGACGGGGACCTCCAGGAGGGCATCACCGCGGAAGCGAGCTCGCTCGCCGGGCACCTGCGGCTGGGCAAGCTGATCGCGCTCTACGACGACAACCGGATCCAGCTCGACGGGCCCACGGCGTGGGCGTTCACCGAGGACGTCCTCGGCCGGTACGCGGCCTACGGCTGGCACACCCAGCGCGTCGAGGACGGCACCGACGTCGCCGCGATCAGCGCCGCCATCGAGGCGGCCAAGGCGGATGACCGGCCGTCGATCATCGCCGTACGGACCCACATCGGCTTCGGCAGCCCGAACAAGCAGGACTCGCAGAAGGCGCACGGCGCCCCCCTTGGCCCGGACGAGGTCCGGCTGACCAAGGAGGCCTACGGCTGGGACCCGGACAAGACGTTCTTCGTTCCTGACGAGGCGGCCGCGGTGTTCCGCGCCGCCATCCCGGCCGGGGGGACGCTCGTTGCCGACTGGGAGGCACGGTTCTACGCCTACCGCGACGCCCACCCGGAGGCCGCGGCAGAGCTCCGGCGGCGGATGACCGGCGCCGGCCTGCCCGACGGCTGGAACGCGAACCTCAACGTCTACGAGACCGGCACCGAGGTGGCGACCCGCAACGCGAGCCAGGACCTGATCCAGGCGCTCGCCGGGCCGGTGCCCGAGCTGTTCGGCGGCTCCGCGGACCTGTCCGAGTCCAACCTGACCGACGTCAAGGCCGACGGCCACGACCACTTCGAGGCTGCGCACGCGGGGCGCAACCTGCGGTTCGGCGTCCGCGAGCACGCGATGGGCGGCATCGCCAACGGGATCGCCTACCACGGCGGATTCCTCCCGTACGTCGCCACCTTCCTCACCTTCAGCGACTACATGCGCGGCGCGGTCCGGATCGCGGCGCTCTCGAACCTGCACGTGATCTATGTCTGGACGCACGACTCCGTGGGCCTCGGCGAGGACGGTCCCACGCACCAGCCCGTCGAGCACTACGCGGCCCTGCGCGCGATCCCCAACCTGTGGTTCGTCCGCCCGGGCGACGCCAACGAGACCGCCGCGGCCTGGGCGCTGGCGGTGGAACGGCCCTGGCTGGATGGGGCTACGTCCGGCCCGGTCGCGCTCGCGCTGACCCGCCAGAAGCTGCCGACGCTGCCGGGCACGACCGAGCGAGCCCGCGAGGGCGTTCGTCGCGGCGGGTACGTCCTCCGCGAGGGGGCCGGCGGGGCGCCGGAGCTCATCCTGGTGGCCACCGGCTCCGAGCTCCAGCTCGCCTTCAACGCCGCTGGGACCCTCGAGGCCGACGGCATTCCGACGCGCGTCGTGTCCCTCCCCTGCTGGGAGCGGTTCGAGGCGCAGGACCAGGCGTACCGGGACAGCGTCCTGCCGCCCTCGGTCCGCAAGCGCGTCACCATCGAGATGGGTGTCTCGCTGGGCTGGGAGCGCTACGCCGGCGACGAGGGCGCGATCATCGGCATCGACCACTTCGGCGCCAGCGCCCCGGCCGGGACGATCCTCAAGGAGTTCGGCTTCACCGTGGAGCGCGTCGCGGACGTCGCCCGGCGGGTGGTCCGCGAGGGGCTGCGCGGGCGCCAGGCCACGCTCCACGTCCCGCACGGCCACTAGCACTCGAGGGAGGCTCCGCGCCATGCGCATCGTGTTCGCCGCCGACCACGCGGGGGCCAGGTTCAAGGACGAGCTGCTCGCGATGCTGGCCCGGCTCACACCCGGTGAGCACGAGCTGATCGACCTCGGCGGGGACGGCTCGGATCCGCAGGACGACTACCCGGACTTCAGCCACCGCCTGGGACTCGCGCTCCAGGAGGGTCGGGCGGACCGGGGGATCCTGGTCTGTGGATCCGGTGTCGGTGCGTCCATCGCGGCCAACAAGATGCGCGGCGTCCGGGCCGGCCTGTGCCACGACACGTACAGTGCGCACCAGGGCGTGGAGCATGACGATATGAACGTGCTCACGCTGGGGGCCCGGGTGATCGGCATCGAGCCCGCCGCCGAATGCGCGCTGGCGTTCCTCGGCGCCCGCTTCTCAGGCGAGCCGCGCCACCGGCGCCGGCTGGACAAGGTGCTCGCGATCGAGGCGGAGTCGATGGGCGGTGACGCCGGCACGTGAGCAGCGAGCGGGCCCCGCGGAGCCGCGCTGTCTCGAAGTCGTCAGGGGGTCGGCTACGACATCAGCCCCAGGTGGCGCAGGCCCGGTGCGGCGAACTCCAGGCCCGGCTGCTCGTCGCCGGCGAGGAGCGCCCTCAGGACCGCCTCCAGGCGCGCCATGGTCTCGGCGAGCTCGGCCGGTGGCGCCAGCTACTGCTCCAGGATGGCGAGGTACGTCAGCTGGATCACCGGCGGCAGCAACGCATGGTCGTATCGCCGCCAGCAGGTGCGAAGGCCGTCGTCGGCGATGTGGTCGAGGAGGGCCGGCACGATCCGCTCTCGCAGGTCCGCTTCGGCCCGGGCCAGCTGGGTCGCATCGTTCGCATCGAGGTCGCCCCAGACTGCCTCCTCGTCGAATGGTTCGTGGATGTGCCCCGACCATCGAACCCATGGCTGAACGCCATCCTCAGGATCAAGGTGCGCGGGTTCGCCGAAAACCGCCGCGAGCCGCCGTGAGACGACGCACAGGTGGACGAAGGCTGTCACCTGGCCCGGAACCCCAAGCGCCCGGACGCGGAAACGCAGCGCACCGGTGTTGCCACCGGGCGCCTCTCTCACGCAGAGGTGCTGCGAGCGGTGGCGGCGGAACCCAAGCTCGGTCATCTCCGCCGAGAGCCACCTGGCGAATGGATTTGGGGTCACGGCTTCACCTTCCTGTTGCCCCCAAGGCCGAGGAGACGCCCGAAGCCCACCGCGAATCTATTCACGCCAACGGACCGGATGCTCCTGAAGGTCCCGGCACCGGTGATTCGGCCCGGGTGATTCGCGTGATGAATGGCATCGACGTTCGGCTTGCCGTACTTCGCAGTCGCCCGCCGGACCACCAGCGAGTCGCCCGTGCGCTGCATGAATCTGTCGTTGCCGCCGTTAGCCTTCACCTCAACATACGCCACCTTGTAACCCTGAACGGCGACGATGTCGACGATCCGCGCCCCACCGAGCTTCCTGGCGTGCCGGTCGACGATGCGCCATCCCGACTCCGTCAGGAGGTCGATGCGGAGGAGTTCGACGGCGTCGCCGTGGCCGTCCAAGGCCACGAGATAGGTGCCGCGGACCCCTGGGGGGCCGACGCGCTCCGGCGGGCCACGGAGCTGGATGATCCCGGGCTCGGGATCGTGCGCGTTTCCACGGCCGAGGATCTGCTGCTCGCGAAGCTTGAGTTCGCCGACGGCGACCTGGAGGGGCTGCACGGCAGGGACATCAAGCGGCTGCTCGTCGCCCGGGGAGACCGACTGGACGCGGCATACCTGCGCCGGCATGCGGCCGGCCTTGGTGTGTCGGGGCTGCTGGAGGAGGCGATCCGCCGTGCCGCCGGCTGAACCCTTCGAACGCGAGCTCCGGGAGCGCGAGCTCGGCGAGGACCCTCCCGCGCGCGCCGCGCGCCTTGCGTACCAGCGTTGGGTCACGCAACGACGCCTCTGGGCGGCGCTGGATCGCGAGGCGATCACGGAGCCCGGCGCGCAGGCCCGGTTCATCTGCGACCGCCTGTGGCCGGATCTCCGACCGGATGTCGTGGAGCGCTACGTCGCGGCCGTCCGCGAGCAATCTGCCGACGGGCATCCGCTTCGTCGACCGGGTCGGGCGAGCGACGTGGTCGGCGAACGACTGGAGCGGCTGATGGCGGACCACGGGTACCCGATCGAGCCGGGAGACGACGGGCCCGATGCCATCGGTCGACGGCCGCAGCCCGCCCCTTCGACCCGGTGACGGCCGAGCGCCGCCGCCGCGTCCTCGGGCGCCCGTCGCGCGCCAACGGCGAATCGCGCGGCAGGCCTATCCTTGGGGTGACGCCAGCGGCGCCGTCCTGCCCGCCCAGTGGAGATCAGTCCCATGCGCATCGGCTTCATCGGCCTTGGCCGGATGGGCGCGAACATGGTTCGCCGCCTGCTTCGCGACGGTCACGAGATCGTGGCCTACAACCGGACGCCGGAGAAGACGCAGGACATCGCGAAGGAGGGCGCCGAGCCGGCGTTCTCGATCGCCGAGCTGGTGGGCAAGCTCCAGAAGCCCCGTGCGGTCTGGATCATGGTCCCGGCCGGGGACGCGACCGAGGCGCAGATCAACGACCTCCTGGAGCACCTCGAGCCCGGCGACACGATCATCGACGGCGGCAACACCAACTTCCACGACGACGTCCGCCGCCACGAGGCACTCGCCGCGAAGGGCATCGGCTACGTGGACGCGGGGACCAGCGGCGGGATCTGGGGCCTCCAGGTCGGCTACGCGTTGATGGTCGGCGGCGACGAGGCCCAGGTGAAGCCACTCGAGCCGGTGTTCCACTCGCTCGCGCCCGAGGGGGGCTATCTCCACGTGGGCGGGCCCGGCGCCGGGCACTACGTGAAGATGGTCCACAACGGCATCGAGTACGGCCTGATGCAGGCGTACGCCGAGGGCTTCGAGATCATGCACGCGTCCGACTACAAGCTGGACCTGGGCGCCATCTCGGAGATGTGGATGCATGGCTCGGTGGTGCGTTCGTGGCTCCTGGAGCTGGCGGTTCGCGCGTTCAAGAGCCAGGGCCAGGACCTGGAACATCTGAAGGGCTGGGTCGCGGATTCCGGGGAGGGCCGCTGGACGGTCCAGGAGGCGATCGACCGCGACGTCCCCGCGCCGGTGATCACGCTCTCGCTGCTCACCCGGTTCCGGTCGCGCCAGGACGACTCCTACGGCGCCAAGGTGCTCGCCGCGCTCCGCAACGAGTTCGGCGGCCACGCGGTGAAGACGGAGTAGGTCCAGTGGACCTCGCGACGGCGATCGCGCGGCTCGACGCCGCGGGCACCGAGCAGAACCGGAAGATCTACCGGCGCCACGGCGCCCAGGATCCGCTGTTCGGCGTGTCCTTCGCCGTGCTCGACAGGCTCGCGAAGGACGCCGGGCGCGACCAGCCCCTCGCCGATGCGCTGTGGGCGACCGGCAACTACGACGCGCGGATCCTGGCCTGCAAGCTGGCCGATCCCGCCGTGGCATCCGAGGCAACCCTGGACGGGTGGCTGGCCGAGATCGACGTGTACGTGCTGGTCGACGTGTTCGTCGGGTCCCTGGCGTCGCAGGTGGCCGGGGTTCGCGAGCGGGCCGACCGCTGGGCGGCCAGCGACCGTGACTGGACGGCCCAGGCCGGCTGGGACCTCTACGGGCAGCTCGCCCTCCACGACCAGGCGCTCGACGATGCCTTCTTCCTCGAGCTGCTGCGACGGATCGAGGCAGGGATCGCCTCGGCCGGGAACCGCACCCGGCACTCCATGAACGGGGCGCTGATCGCCATCGGGTCCCGGAACGAGGCGCTGCGGAAGGCGGCCGAGGCGGCGTCCGGACGGATCGGTGTCGTGGTGGTCGACCACGGCGAGACGGGCTGCAAGACCCCCGCCGCGATCCCGTACATCGGGCGGATCTGGGATCGCCGGCTGGCGAAAGCGGGGCGCTAGATGGGGGCGAAAAGCAAGGCCTTGGCGACGGGCAAGCCCAAGGCGCCCACCTCGAAGCCCCCCGCGCGCAGGGAATCGCCGCACACGATGCGCGAGCTGCGGGAGGCGACCGACGCCCGGCACCGGACGCCGCCCGCACGACCCGTGGAGAACGCGCTCCGCGAGGGGTTGCGGCTGGAGCGCGTTCCGGATCCTGCCGCCTTCGTCCTGTTCGGGGCCACCGGCGACCTCGCCCACCGCAAGGTCGTGCCCGCGCTGTTCCAGCTGTGGCGAACGCACCTGCTGCCGCACGAGCTCTCCATCGTCGCGATCGGCCGTCGCCCGTACACCGACGACGCGTTCCGCGCGGAGCTCAAGGGATCCCTCGACAAGTACTCCCGCGTCCAGCCCGTGGACCGCGAGACGTGGGATGACCTGGCGTCGCGGATCGTCTACCACCGCGGCGACTTCGCGGACCCCGCGCTCTACGAGGGGCTGGCCGAGCGCCTGGACGCGCTTGACGTCGAGCGCGGCACGCGCGGCAACCGGATCTTCTACCTCGCGACCCAGCCGTCGGCGTTTGCCGAGATCGTCGGCGGGCTGGGGCGGGTGGGCCTGGACCACGAGCGCCACGAGAGCGGCTGGCGCCGGGTGGTGATCGAGAAGCCGTTCGGACGGGACGCCACCTCCGCGATCCGCCTCAACCGCGAGGTCGGCAAGGTGTTCCGGGAGCAGCAGGTCTACCGCATCGACCACTACCTGGGCAAGGAGACCGTCCGCAACCTGCTGGTGTTCCGGTTCGGCAACGGGATCTTCGAGCCGATCTGGAACCGCCGCCACATCGACCACGTGCAGATCACCGTGGCCGAATCGATCGGCATCGAGAGCCGCGGGGCGTTCTACGAGGAGACCGGGGCCAGCCGCGACTTCCTGCAGAACCACCTGCTCCAGCTGCTGAGCCTGGTCGCGATGGAGCCGCCGGCGACCTTCGAGGCCGACGCGCTGCGCGACGAGAAGGTCAAGGTCATCCGGGCGATCCCGGAGCTCACGCCGGAGCAGGTCCGGCGCGACGTCGTCCGCGGCCAGTACGGTCCCGGCTGGGTGTCGGCGAAGCCCGTCAAGTCCTATCGCGACGAGGACGCCGTCGACCCGGCCAGCGAGACCGAGACCTACATCGCCGCCCGGTTCGCCATCGACAACTGGCGCTGGTCCGACGTCCCGTTCTACCTCCGGATGGGCAAGCGCCTGCCCAAGCGCGCAACCGAGATCGCGATCCAGTTCAAGGGAGTCCCCCACCAGCTGTTCAAGGACAGCGGGACGGACCCGGAGCCCAACCTGATCGCGATGCGGATCCAGCCGGACGAGGGGATCATGCTCCGCTTCGGGGCCAAGGTCCCCGGGCTCGGCATCGATGTCCGCAACGTGACCATGGACTTCACCTACGGGTCCGCGTTCCAGACGGACTCGCCCGATGCCTACGAGACGCTGATCCTCGACGTCCTCCTCGGCGATGCCTCGCTGTTCACCCGAGCCGACGAGGTCGAGGAGGCGTGGTCCATCGTGGACCCGATCATCGCGGCCTGGGCCGAGATGCCGGCGCCAGACTTCCCCAACTACGAGGCCGGCACCTGGGGCCCGGAGGCCGCGGAGGACCTGCTGGCCCGCACGGGCCGACGCTGGCGGAGGATCTGAGCGTGGCCGGCGAGCGCCTCGGACGAACCTTCGGGGAGATCATCGCCGTGGGCGTCCGCCCGGCCGGCGGCGGGCGCATCGCGCTGGCGGACCCTCCCCAGCCCGGCGAGCCCACGCTGCGCTGGGTCAGCCACGCCCATTCGATCGACGAGATCGAGACCGAGCTCGGCCGGATCTGGTCCCAGCCGAACCTGCTCGTGCCCGGCGAGGACGAGCGCCCGGGCCGCCACATCGCGGCGCGCACCTCGGTGATGAACCTGGTGGTCGTCGCGCGCCAGCCCGAGCTGGGCGAGCGAACCGCCGAGATCGTGTCGCGGCTCACCGGGCGCCACCCGTCGCGAACGCTGATCGTGCTGTCGGCCGACCCTGACGGTCCTGGCTGGCTCGACGCCCGCATCCAGGCCCACTGCGTCCTGCCCCGGCCCGACGCGCCGGAGATGTGCTCAGAGCAGATCTTCCTCACCGCCGGCGGCGAGACCGGCCGGCACCTGTCCGCCCTCGTCGCCCCGCTCCTGATCCACGACCTGCCGGTCACCGTCTGGTGGCCGGGTGAGCCGCCGCTGGGCACGGCGCCGGCCGAGGACCTGCTCGAGGGCACGGACCGGCTCGTCGTCGACGGGTCCACGTGGTCCGGCGACGGCCTCGCCCGTCTCGTCGGGCTCGCGGGGCTGTACGAGCGGTTCGAGCGGCTCTCGATCCGGGACTTCGCGCTGATCCGCCAGTCGCGCTGGCGGGAGGCGATCGCCACCATCTTCGACCTCGCCGACTTCCTCCCCTACCTCCCCCACATCCGCCGCATCGCCGTCACCTACGCCGCAGGCTCCGAGAATGGGGCGCCCGGCTCGACCAACGTGGTGAAGCCGCTGTACCACGTCGCGTGGCTGGCCTCGCGGCTCGGGCTGCGCGTCGTGTCGCCGCTCGCACCGGTGGAGGCGAAGGGCAAGGCTGCCGCACCCGTCCGGCAGCGACCCGGCGAGAAGCCGCCGATGCACCGCGGGCTCGCGGCTGGCCTCTCGGGCCGGTCGTCCTCGTCCGAGGTGGCGGTCGTCATCCGGCCGATCGCGTCACCGATGCCACCCGGCACGACGCTGCGGGTCGAGATCCTCGCCGATCGCCGCGGCTCGGAGCTCCGCGCCGATGTCACCGCGGAGGCCGAGAACGTCCACGTGCACACCTGGCTCGATGGCGTCGAGTCCGTGGACCGGACCTTCAGGGCGCCCCGTCGGACCGAGGTGGATCTCCTCGGCGAGGCCCTCGAGGGAGGCGCGCGCGACCCGGTGGCCGTGGACAGCATCCGGATGGCGGCCGCGCTCGTCGGCAGCCGGCCCCAGGGCTGAGGCGGCGGACGGATCGTGCTTCCCCTGCCCACCCTGCGCGTCGTGCCCACCGACGCCGTCGCGGCGACGGCCGCCGAGATCATCGGCGACGTGCTCGCCGGGGCTGCTGCGCACGCGGGATCGCCCACTGGGCCACGACCGGGGGCTCCGCGGCACCCGGCATCTACGGGTCGCTGGCGGCTTCGCCGATCCGCGACCACGTGCCCTGGGACCGGGTGCACACGTGGTGGGGCGATGACCGGTGGGTCCCGTACGACGACGCCGAGTCGAACGTCCGGCCGCTCACCGAGGGGCTGCTCGGCGAGGTGTCCGTGCCGGTCCGGAACCTGCATCCGTGGCCGATCCCCGAGGCGATCGAGGCCGCCGAAGGCCCGGGCTGGGCGGTGGCCCGGTACGCCGAGGCGATCGAGGCCGCCGTTCCCCTTGATGGGTCGGGAACGCCGGTGCTGGACCTGATCGTGCTCGGCGTGGGACCCGACGGCCACATCCTCTCGGTGTTCCCTGGATCGGCGGTGTGGGACGCCGAGGGTTGCTGTGCAGCCGTTCCCGCGCCCACCCACGTGGAACCCCACCTCGACCGGGTGACGCTGCACCCGCGGCTGGTGGCGGCGGCGCGGTCCGTGCTGGTGGTCACCGCGGGGGCGTCCAAGGCCGCGAACCTGGGGCGGGCCTGGTCCGGTCATGACGTCCGTGAGCTGCCCGTGCGCGCGGCCCGCCTGCCGACCGCGACCTGGGTCCTGGACGAGGCCGCCGCCTCCGCGATCCCGCGGCCCTGACGCCATGGCGGCACGCCCGAGCCGGCCGTCCGAGCCACCGTCGGTCATCGACCTGCCGGAGCTGGCATCGTTCGTCGCCGGTCGGCTGGAGGCGGGCGGGGACTACGAAGGGCTCGCGTTCGACGACGTGGACCTCGGCGGCCAGGCGGCCGTGGGGGCGTTCTTCCGCGAGTGCCGCTTCACCCGCTGCGGGATGGACGCCGCCGGCCTGGCCCGGACGAGCTGGTCCACGTGCCTGCTCGATGGTGCGCACGGGGTCACGGTGGATCTCGCGGACTCGACCTGGCGCGAGGTGATCGTGCGCGATGCCCGGATCGGGGCGCTCTCGGGACCGGGCGCGAGCCTGACGCACGTGCGGATCCGCGGCGGCAAGATCGACTACCTCGGCCTGGCCGGCAGCCGGCTCCGGGACGTGGCGATCGAGGACTGCGTGGTGGGCGAGCTGGACCTGGGCGGTGCCGAGGTGCGCAACCTCGCGATCCGGGGCGGGGCGGTGGAGCGCCTCGACGTCAACGGGGCGCGGCTCACGGGGCTGGACCTCCGCCGAACGCGACTTGGAACGGTGAGTGGCGTCGACGGGCTGCGGGGAGCCGTGTTTGCCCCGGACCAGCTGCTGGAGCTGGCGCCGCTGCTGGCCGCCCATCTCGGGATCCGGATCGAGCCCCCGTAGGGCCGTCCGCCGGCGAGTACCCTGCCGTGCATGCCTGTGCCGTTCCCGGTCGAGCCGACGCTGGTCGTGCCATCGAGCGACGGCGCCCGCATCGCCGTGTTCGAGGTGCTCGAGCCGGGCCGGCGGGTCCGGGGCCCATCCCCGGCCACACCGCTGCTCCTCGTCCACGGCACCGGCTCGGACCACACCACGTGGCGGGTGACCGGCCCGCTCCTCGCGCTCGGCCGACCCGTCTACGCGATGGACCGGCGGGGTCGCGGTGGCTCGCTGGACGGAGGCGACTACGCCGCTGCCCGGGAGGTCGATGACGTCGCAGCCGTCGCGGACGCCCTCGCCGGTCGCCACGCCGGGCCGATCGCCGTCCTCGGGCACTCGCTGGGAGGCCGGTTCGCGCTGGGCGCCGGCGCCGCGACCGGGTCGATCGCGGCGGTCGTCGCCTACGAGGGCGCACCCGGGCCCGACGGCGATCCATCGACCGACGGCCAGGAAGAGCTGCTCGCCCGCCTCCGCGAGGACGCGAGGCACGGCGACCCGGATGCGGCGCTCGCCCGCTTCCTCGCCGACGGGGCGGGGCTCCCGGCGAGCGAGCTCGCGGCCTTCCGCGCCAGCCCGCTGTGGACCGAGCGGCTGGCCACGGTCCCGACGATCGTCCGGGAGCTAGACGCCGCGCTCCACGACCCGGCCATCGGCTCGGATGCCCTCGCCCTGGTGACCGTCCCCGTCCTCCAGCTCGTCGGCTCGGCGTCACCCGCTTGGTTCCGCCGTGGTGCCGAGGCCCTCGATGCCCGGCTGCCGCAGGGGCGCATCGCGGTGATCGACGGGGCGAGGCACGGCGCCCATCACACCCATGCAGCCGTGGTGGCGAACGCGGTCGAGTCCTTCGTGGGTCGGTAGACTGGGCGGCCATGGAGATCATCGGCTACCTCGTCATCGGGCTCATCGCGGGCGGCGTGTCCGGCTGGTTCGTCGGCGTCCGCTCCGTGGACGGGTGCCTCCCCACCCTCGCGGTCGGGCTCATCGGCGGCGTCGTGGGAGGCTGGCTGAGCCGCGAGCTCGGACTGGGCGACGACCAGGGCTTCATCGGCGCGACGATCATCGCCATCCTCGGCGCCATCGTCGTCCGGATCGTCCTCAAGACCATCGAGACGCGGGGCTGACGCGCCCTCGCTGCGGCACCGGACGCATCGCCGGAACGCCATTCGGCACTCCCGCTTGGACCCCTCGGCCCATCCCCAGGAGGCGGAGCGGGCTACCATCCGTGCATGACTGAGCCCGCTTCGGCGACTGCCGACACCCGTCCCTACTCTCCAGGCCTCGAGGGCGTCATCGCCGGCGAGACCTCCCTCTCGTTCATCGACGGCGAGGCCGGCCGCCTCCTCTACCGCGGCTATCCGATCGGCGAGCTCGTCGAAGCGCGGGTCGTATTCCGCCGTCGCGAACCTGCTCTGGACCGGCGAGTGGAGATCCGCGGCCACCGCTCCCGACCGGCCGGTGCCGGACGCCGTGCTGACGGCGCTCCGCGCGCTGCCCGCTGACGCCAAGCCGATGGACGCGCTCCGGACGGCCGTCTCGGTCTGGGGCGCCGCGACCAAGCCCTCGTGGCCGCCGACGCCCGAGCAGGCGCGCGCCCTGACCGCGTTCTCGCCCTCCGCGCTGGCGGCGTTCGCCCGCCTCCGCCAGGGCCTGGAGCCGGTCGACGCCGGATCCCGGACGCTCGACCTGGTGCGCCGGGTTCCTCTACCAGCTCAACGGCACGAAGCCGGCCGGATCCGAGGCAGGCCCGGGCGCTCGACGCCTACTTCATCGTCGGCGCGGAGCACGGCTTCAACGCCTCGACGTTCACCGCCCGGGTCATCACCTCGACCCGCTCGGACATCGCGTCCGCGGTCGCCGGCGCGATCGGCGCGATGAAGGGCCCGCTCCACGGCGGCGCCCCGTCCGAGGTCGTGGAGCAGCTCCACGAGGTCGGGTCGGCCGGAGCATGCCGAGGCCTGGGTTCGCGAGGCCATCGACCGCGGGACGCGGCTGATGGGCTTCGGCCACCGCGTCTACCGGGCCTACGACCCGCGGGCCGCCGCCCTCCGCGAGGTCGCCGAGTCCATGGAGCACAAGCCCGAGTGGCTGGCAGCTCGCGATCGCGGTCGAGGACGTCGCGCTGCGCGTCCTGGCGGAGAAGCACCCCGAGCGGGCGCTCAAGACCAACGTCGAGTACTACGCGGCGCCGGTGCTCATGGGCGTCGGCCTCACGCCGGACCTGTTCCCGGCGACCTTCGCGCTGGCCCGGCACGCCGGCTGGACCGCCCATGCCATCGAGCAGGCGCGCGAACAACCGGCTGATCCGCCCCGACGTGAAGCTACATCGGCTCCGCGGAGCGGCACCTCCCGGCCTGACACCGGGGCCGGCACGGACCCTGCGGACCGCGGAGCCGGCGGCGCACGGGCGCGCCGCCGGGCGCCCTGAGACCGAACGAGCGCGCGCCGGGTCCTTCCGGGCGTCGGGCGCTCGACCGGTCACGCCCAGGAGCCCGCTGCGTGACAGCGGCGGCTCCCAGCGCCCGCATCGTCGCGCGGCAAGACCGTTGGGGCGCGTGGCGCCCGGCCGATCTGCGTGCGACGGGCCCTAGAGGTAGCCGCGCCGGCGGAAGAAGAACAGGACCGCGGCGAGGACCACGACCATGGTGGCGATGATCGCCCAGAACTCCACGATGGACCCGTCGCCCGGGAGCCTCACGTTCATGCCCCCGATCGACGCGATGAGCGTGAGCGGCAGCAACGCGACGCTGAACGCGGTGAGGACCCGGAGGCTCTCGTTCAGGCGGTGCGAGAGCACGGACTCGTTGGAGTCCTCGAGCGCCTCGGCGACCTCCTTGTAGTTCTCCAGGACGTCCCAGATCCGCTCGGCCGCGTCGGTGATGTCGTCGAAGTAGATGTCCAGCTCGTCGGCAAGGTAGCGCTGCTTGGTGCGCTCGAGGTCACGCAGCACCGCGCGCATCGGCCGCATGACGCGCCGGAAGTTGATGATCTCCTGCTTGGCGTTGGACAGCTCGCGCACGATCTCGGCCGACCGGCCCTCGAAGATGTCGTCCTCCAGGCGGTCCAGCTTGTCGCCCATCGGCGCAGCATCGGGAACGAGGCGTCCACGCAGGTATCGACGATCTTGTACAGCAGGTAGCCCGTGCCCGTTCGAGAACACGTCCTCGCGCACCTGCTCGCGCTGCCGGTACCGCTCGAACATCGCGGCGAGGGGCGGCAGGTTCTGGTCCGGCAGCGTGATCAGGTAGTCCGGACCGACGAACAGGTCCAGCTCCGCGGTGAGCAGCCGATCCTGCGACTTGTCGAACACCGGGAAGTGGAGAACGATGAACAGGTAGTCGTCGTAGGCGTCGAGCTTGGGGCGCTGGTTGCGGGATGCGATGTCCTCGATCGCGAGCGGGTGGAACCCGAACTCACGCTCGAGCCACTCCCGATCCGCCTCCCGCGGTCGCTCCAGGTTCAGCCAGCGAACACCGCCGTGGGCGATGATCTCCGGCTCGACCTCGTCAACCGTTCCGGGGGCAGGGGCGATCGTCCCGGGCCGCGCGCCGCGCAGCCTGGGCCGGGACAGAAGGTTCGGCACTTGGAGGGGCCCCTGATCGCATGGCGCGATCCTAACGCAGCGGAGCAGATCCCGTTACCGTCCGCTGACGAACGCCGGGCTGCGCCGGGTTGCGGGAATCGCCGATGCGCCCGATCCTTCGCTCGATGTCCCCGACTGATCACCCCCCGCGCGCCACTTCGGCCGGGCGCCTGCTGATCCTCAACGCCGTGTTCCCGGGTCTCGGCCACCTGGTCGCCGGGCGGCGACGGTGGGCCCTGGTCCTGGCCCTGCCGGTGTTCGTCCTGGTGGCCGTCGGGGTGGCCCTCCTCCTCGTCAGCAGCATGACCTCGCTCGCGGCCCGCCTGTTCGACCCGCAGCTGCTCGCCGTCCTGCTGGTGATCCAGGGGCTGCTGCTCGCCTGGCGGCTGGGAGCGCTGGCGGCGGTTCGCCAGATCGCCCCGATCCGGGCGTCCGCGTCCACGATCGTGGCGGCGATCGTCGCCATCGCCATCGTCGCGGCCCCGCAGCTGATGGTGGCCGGCCTGACCCTCGATGCCCGCAACGCCGCGGCCGAGGTCTACGCACCGGTCGACGAGGGCGGCGCCTGGGTGCCAGATTCGAGTCCCGTGCCGGTCGCGTCGAACGACCCCGATTTCGCGGTGGACCCGGACGCCTCCCCGCTGCCGTCCGCCTCGCTCGAGCCCTCCGAGGTGCCCGAGGTTCCCCGCGTCAACGTGCTGCTCATCGGCGTCGATGCCGGGGTCGGCCGCTCGACCTTCCTCACTGACACGATGATCGTCGCCTCGCTCGACCCGGTCGGCAAGACCGTGTCGATGGTCTCGATCCCGCGCGACATGGTGGACGTGCCCCTGCCGGACGGCCGGGTCTACAAGGGCAAGATCAACGGGCTGGTGTCGTTCGCCAACCGGAACCCCAGGCAGTTCAAGGGCGCCAGGGACGGCCAGTCGGTGCTCGCGGCGGCGCTCGGGCAGCTGTTCAAGATCAGGATCGACATGTGGGCACAGGTGAACCTGGGCGGGTTCGTGACCCTGGTCGATTCGGTCGGCGGCATCAACGTCACCGTCACCGACAGCTTCTGCGATCCCCGCTACGACGAGTACGGCATCAATGGCTTCAACATCACCCCCGGGCGCTACCACTTCGACGGCCAGCACGCGCTCGCCTACGCCCGCATCCGCAAGGCCGCGGGCGAGAGCGACTTCACCCGCCAGGCGCGCCAGCAGGAGGTGATCGCCGCCCTCCGCGACCGGATCGTCAAGGGCGGCCTGCTGGAGAACCCGGGCAAGTTCCTCCGGGGGGTGGGTGAGACCGTCAGCACGAACATCAAGCCGTCGTTCATCGCCGACTGGATCGACGTCGCGAGCGAGGTCGAGCGCAAGGACACGTTCCGGATCGTGATGGGCCGCCCGTACGTCAGGGGCGGCTACGATGCGCGCGGGTCGATCCAGCTGCCCCAGGTCAAGCGGATCCGGGCGATGGCGGCGAAGCTGTTCACGCCGACCGGGGTCCGCCCGGAGGGGTTCGAGACGATGCCCGCCGCCGGCTCCGGGCCCACGAAGCGGCCCTCCTCGTCGAGCACCTGTGGCATCAAGCCGACGCCGAAGCCCACGCCCAAGCCGACGCCGAAGCCCACGAGGTCGCCGACGCCCACGCCCGCGCCGACCGCCTCGCCGGAGGCCACCCCCAAGTCAACGGCCACGCCCGAGGCCACCCTCACGTCCACGTCCACGCCCGAAGGCACGCCGGCCGCTCTCCGGGCAGCACCGGCTCGCTAGGCGCCCTCCCGGCGCCTGGCCCCATCGCGGGCGCCCGCCTTCGTCGCTCCGTAGACCTCGAGCGCCCGCGCCCTCGCCTCGGCGTGGTCCACGATCGGCGCCGGGTAGTCCACGCCGATCCGCACGCCGGACCGCGCCTGGGCATCGGGATCGAGCGACCACGGGTCGTGGATGGCCTCACCGGCGATCCCCGCCAGCTCCGGCACCCAGCGCCGGACGTAGGATCCGTCCGGATCGAACCGCCGGCCCTGGAGGATCGGGTTGAACACGCGGAAGTAGGGCTGCGGATCCGTACCCGTGCTCGCCGTCCACTGCCAGCCGCCGTTGTTGCTCGCGGGATCGCCATCGGTGAGGTGGCACATGAACTCCGCCTCGCCCAGGCGCCAGTCGAGCAGCAGGTGCTTGGCCAGGAACGAGGCGGCGACCATCCGCGCCCGGTTGTGGACCCAGCCGGTCGCGCGCAGCTGGCGCATCGCGGCGTCCACGACCGGATAGCCGGTCCGACCCTCGCACCAGGCGTCGAACGCCCCGGGATCGTCGCGGTACGGCAGTCCCGCGAAGGCCGCCTGGAACGGCTCCCGTAGCACGTGCGGGTGGTGCCACAGGACGTGGGCATAGAACTCGCGCCAGGCGATCTCGGACAGGAAGACCCGGCGACCCTCCCCCGGACCGTCGGCTCGCTCGACGATCTCCGCCGGCGACAGCAGGCCCCAGCGCAGGTCCTGCGACAGGCGCGACGTGCCGTCCTGGTCCATCCGGTTGCGCCGGTCGGCGTAGGCGGCGACGCCGTCCCGGAGCCACGCATCGAGGCGTGCGCGGGCCGCCGGCTCCCCGGGAGCCGGGATCAGCGACGGGTCGGCGGACGCGGGACCCAGGTCCGGGATCTCATCCGGTCGGGCGCCCCGCGCTCCGGGGATCCGGTCGGGCGCGGCCAGCACGGGGCGTCGCTCGCGAGCCTCCCACGCCCGGCGGAACGGGCCGAAGACGGTGAACGGCCGACCGTCCCGGGTCAGCACCTCGTCGGGCTCGTGGACGTAGAGACCCCGCCGGGCGTGGAACCCGATCCCGGTGGCAGCGAGCCGGTCGGCGACGTCGCGGTCGCGCCGGCGCCCGTACGGCGATGCGTCGCGGCTGACGTAGACGTCCGAGGCGCCGGTCTCCTCGGCGAAGGCGGGAAACACGTCCCCGGGGCTCCCGCGCAGGACACGGAGCGCGGCACCCCTCGCCTGGAGGCCCGCCGAGAGCGCGACCAGGCTCTCCCGCATGAACCACCGCCGGTTGGCGGCCGGCCAGCGACCGGCGAGCAACCCGTCATCGAGCACGAACACCGGGATCACGGCATCGGCTGCCTCGATGGCGGCTGCCAGGGCAGGGTGGTCGTGGACGCGCAGATCACGACGGAACCAGACGATCGCGGTGGTCGGCATATCCCTCGTTCGCTCGAGTCGCCGGCGCGGACGTCTCGCGCGGCGCCGGATTGCGCCCCATCATGCGGGAGATGACCGCTGCCCACGAGATCCGCCTGCCCGATCCCTGCCTGGTCGTGCTGATGGGCGCCGCGGGCGCCGGCAAGTCGACGTTCGCGGCCCGGCACTTCGGTGTCGAGGAGGTCCTCTCGTCGGATGCCTACCGCGGGCTCGTCAGCGGTGACCCCACGGATCAGCGGGCAACCGGGCCCGCCTTCGCGGCCCTCCACCGGGCGCTGCGTGAGCGACTGCGAGCGGGACAGCTGACCGTGGTCGATGCGACCAACGTGACGGTGCGGGCCAGGGCGGCCCTGCTCCGGGAGGCCATCGCGGCCGGCGTGCCGGCGATCGCGATCGTGCTCGACCTGCCCGCGGACCTCGTGCTCGCGAGGAACCGGGCACGCCCGGGGCGGCTCGCCGTGCCGGATGCCGCCGTCCGATCACACCTTGCCGATCTCAGCCGGGCGCTCGCGGGCGATCGCCTGGCTCGCGAGGGCTTCGAACGCGCCTGGCGGATCACCACCGCCTCGGACGCCGATCACGCGGCGATCGTTCGGGTGCCCGCGGGCACGTAGGGGCGCCTACCCGTCCTCGAGCCGGACGTGGTTGAACGGCGTCGCCCGGAGCTCCACCCAGATCCCGTTCTGCATGTACAGGTCCTCGCGTGCGATCTCGAGGGCCGCAGCCTCATCCGCGGCACGCACGATGAGCATCGAGCAGCTCATGTCGGCATAGGCGCCGGCGACGACCACCGTGCCCTCGGCCATGAGCCGGGCCATCCGGGCGAGGTGCCGGGGCCGGAACGGGACGCGGGTCTCGGCGGCGTCGGGTGCATAGGTCGCCTCGAGCACCCACACGGGCTCCATCGAATGGGCGGGGGCGTCAGCTGGACCAGTCATCGGTAACCTCCAACAGGGCTGGGTGGCGGTCGGCCTGGGGCGCTCAGTGCGGGATGAGGGCGTCCGGATCCTCGAGCAGCAGGGCGACGTCGGACGGGACCTGGCCCGCGACCACGTCGGCGATGGACACGCGCTCGAGCACGCGCCGCAGGCTCACCCGCGTCGCCAGCCACACGTCGCGGAGCGCCGTCGCCGAACCCGTGAACTCCAGGTGCTCCGGCCGCAGCCCGCGGACGTCCGCGAGCGGGCCCTCGACGGCCCGGATGACGTCCGCGATCGAGATCATCGACGCCGGCTTCGCCATCCGGTAGCCGCCGACCTGCCCGCGCAGCGAGCGGACGAACCCGGCCCGACGGAGGTCCACGAGGATGTTCTCGAGGAACGAGAGGGGGATCTCCTGGCCGGTCGCGATCTGCTCGGCCTTGAGCGGTACGTCGGCCTGGTGCGCGGCGAGCTCGCACAGGGCCCGGACCGCGTAGTCGACCTTGGCGGAGATCCTCACCGGGGCATCGTAGCGGTCGCGGTCACCCTCCGGCCGAGCCGGCCGTGATCAGGACGATCGAGGCGGCGGTCAGGACGATGCCCGCGACGTGGCTCCGGGTGAGGTGCTCGCGCAGGATCGCGATGGCAAGCACCACGGTGACCACGGGGTAGAGCGACGACAGCACCACCGCCACGGCGAGGTCGCCCATCTGCGCGGCGAGGATGAACGTCGCGTTGCCGAGCATGTCCAGCAGCCCGATGACCACCAGCTTGCCCAGGATGTCCCCGGGAAGCCGCCAGGGCTGGCGCCACAGGACGATCAGCAGGGCCATCACCACCGCCTGCAGCAGCCGGATGATGACCACCAGCCCGAAGGCGCTGTCGCCGCTGAACTGCCCGATGCAGATGTTGAACCAGGCGATGGCGATGCCCGAGACGATCGCCCACTGCAGGCCGGAGGGTCGATCGCTGCCTCCCGCGGGGGACCGCGTGACCAGCACGACCGCAGCCAGCGCGCCGACGATCCCCACCACCGTCGCCGGCACCGGGATTCCCTCCACGACGAACCCGAACACCACCGGCACCGTGGCCGCGAGGATGCCCGTGGTGGGCGCGACGACGCCCATGCGCCCCACCGCGAGGCCCCGGTAGAGGCAGGAGATCCCGACGATCCCGCCGATCCCGGCCGCGATCGCCCACGCGATATCCGGGAACGTCGGCACGGGCTCGCCGAGGGCCGCCGCGATCGCCAGCGCCGCGAACATCCCCGTGAGCTGGGTGAGGCCGACCACGCCGAACAGCGGTGCACGGCGGCTCAGCAGCCCGCCGCCGAAGTCCCCCGTCCCCCAGGTCACCGCCGACGTCAGGCCCAGGATGACGACGATGATCCCCGGCCCGAGCTCAGGCAGGGGCGGCCTCCTCGGCGTCGACGTGAGGGTCCGCGGCGGTCGGGCCGGCCAGCTCGACGACCTTGTCCGCCAGCGCGTCGTACCGGTCCGAGGTGGTGAGGTAGATCACCTGGAAGTCGGCGGTGACCTCGCGCAGCAGCGCCAGCGCCCGGGGCGCGCGGGCATCGTCGAGAGTCACGAACGGGTCGTCGAGGACCAGCGGCGGTCGCCGATCGCCGGTCACGAGCCGCACCAGGCCCAGCCGGGCGGCGAGATAGACGACGTCGAGCGTTCCCTGTGAGAGATCCGACACCGGGACCCAGTCGTCCTTCTCCGGGGAGAAGACGTCGATGCCGAGGTTGGTGTCGTCGACGCGCACCCGGCGGTAGCGGCCGTCGGTGACTCGCGCGATGTCCTTGACCATCCGGCGTTCGAGATAGCGCGTGGCCCGCTGCATCGTGGCCTGCTCGGCCCTGTTGATCTCACCCAGGGTCAGGGCGTACACGCGCTCGCGGCGCTTGAGGGCGGCCAGCTGCTCCGTCCAGGTGGCCACCCGCTCGGCGAGGCCGGCCACCTCCTCCGCGTCCACCGGGTTCTGCTCGACCCGGGCGCGGGCGTCCGCCTCCTCGTCGCGGGCGCGCTCCAGCTGGCGCTCCGCATCGGCGACCTCGACCTCGAGGCGCTCCCGAGCCCGGGGCTCCTTCGCGATGGGACCCAGGGCGTCGAGCGCCGACGTCTTCTGCTCGATCTCCAGGGCGGACGCGTCCCGCAGGTCCGCCAGCCGGTCCCGCGGCTCGTCCCCGACCAGCCCGGTGAGTCGTGCTCGACGCTCGTCGATCTGGGCGACGTGCGCCTCCTCGGCCCGCAGCCGCTCCTCGGCCTCGGCGGTGATCTCCACCTCGAGCGCCTGGAGCTCGGCCGTCCGATCGACCTGGGCCGCCTTGAGCTCGTTCTCGATCTCGGACCGGCCGCGGAGGCGGCGATCGACCTCCACGTCCCGCAGCTGCTGCTGCACGCGGTCCATGCGGCGCAGCCACCAGCCCACGATGCCGAACACGACGCCGATGACGGCCACCAGGCCGCCGGCGGCCGGCAGGGTCGAGCCGAGCGCGAGGATCCCGAACGCGTCGAGCGCAACCCCGCCCGCCGCCACCAGGATGCCGACGAGGGCCAGGAGCAGGGCGAGTCGCGACAGCGGCCGCCACCGGGTCTCCGGCTTGGCCTCGAAGGCGACCTGGACCTCGCCCGCCAGCATCGCCTCGAGGGTCGCGATCTTGGTCTCCAGCCCGCGCAGGCGCTCCACGGCGGGCCTGAGCACGGCGATGGGTTGCGGCGACGGGTGGCTCGAATCGAGCTCGGCCAGCTCGTCCCGCACGATGACCGCGGTCCGAAGCCGCTCGTACCGCTCCCGCGCGGCATCGCGCTCGGCGTTCAGGCGCTCGGCCTGGCGAGCCTTGTCGAGCAGCGCCCGGCGCTCCGTGAGCGCCTTCTCGGTCTCGGTCCGGCGCTCGCGCGCGAGCGACAGCGTCTCGCGGTCGCGTTCGAGCTTCGCCAGGCCATCCTCGCCCTGGCGGAGGCGGGCCGTGGCATCGCTCAGGGCGTCCTCGGCCACCTTGAGCCGGCCTGGGTTCTTGGCGCCGCCCGCCCGCAGCCCCACGAGCGCGCGATCGAGCTGCTTCCGGGCGCGGCTGGTGCCCCGGTCCGCACCGCTGATCGACGCCTGGAGGCGGTCGCGAAGCGCAGATTCGTCGCGCTGCAGGCCGGCCAGCTCGTGGTGGCGGACGGACGCCGTTGACCGGAAGAAGCCCTCCGTGGGCACGCCGGAGAGCTCGGCCAGCAGCTCATCGGCCCGCACCGGGTCGGTGACCACGTCGCCGTCGACCTCGAGCCGGACCGTGCCCCTGGCACCGAGGAAGTGCTTCTCGACGCGGCCCTCGTGGACGACGCCGTCCTCGTCATCCCACGTGAACGAGAGCCCGACCCAGGGTCGCGCCTCGGAGCCTGCGCCCCAGGGAGCGAGCCCGTCGACGTCCGCGGCGGTCGTCGTCGGCTTGCGGGTCAGCGCCAGCTCGATGGCCCGCTGCAGGGTCGACTTGCCGGCCTCGTTGGGTCCCCGGACGACGGTCAGGCCCGGTGCCAGCTCGATCGTCTCGTCCCGATAGCGGCGAAGGTCGCGGACGGCGAGGCTCCCGATCCTCACAGCGTCACCTCCCGGCCGGCCAGGAGGAGGCGTCCCAGGCGCAGCACGTCGCGCAGCTCCTCCGCCTCCCGGGCTACTGGACCGTCCGGTTGCCCACCGGGACCTTCGAGCGCCGCGATCCGCTCCTCGACCGTCCGGATGAAGGCACCGGTTACCGTCTCGGCGGGCGGCAGGGCCCCGTCGGTCAGCGGGGGGAGGCTGTGATCCCGGACACGGATCCGGAGCACGTCGCGCTTGAGCGCCTCCTCGACCTCGGTGGCGTCCAGGTCCAGCTCGTCCGGACGGACGCCGATCAGGCGCACGTCCAGGACCCGGTCCGGGTCCGCGGCAGCCCGCAGGCGGGCGACGAGCGCCGGCTGCGAATCGAGCGTGGCCGCGTCGATCTCGATCCGCTCGAAGGTCGTCTTCCCGACCACCCGCTCCTCGACGCTCACCTGCTTCTCGCCGGCCGGCTGGTCCAGGGTCACCAGCAGGACCTTGCCGGCCTTGTCCTGGTCGAGCGCCACCGGCTCGGGGGCGCCTGCGTAGGCGTAGGTCACGCCGCGCGCCCTGGCAACCTGGGCGCCGTGCCAGTGGCCGAGCGCAAGGTAGTCCAGGCCGCTGGCGGCGATCTCGTCGGTCGTGATCACGACCTCGTCATGATCCGTGCGACCCGGGATGGCGATGGCTCCGTGGACCAGGCCGATCCGCCAGGTCGCGTCCGGGGTGCTCACCGAGGCGAGATCCCGCAGCGGGCTGTGCGGCGCGCGCTTGGTGGCGAAGACCGGACCATGGACGACGGCGTCGAGGGCGGCGAGGTGCACCCAGGGTCGCTCGGGCGTGAGCACGGTCACCAGGTCGTCGCCCGCCGGAGCCCCGGCCAGCGCGGCGAGATCGTAGGCGCGGTAGACGGACGAGCGGTCGTAGACGTCGTGGGTGCCCGGGATGACCACCGTCCGGACCCGGTCCCGGACGAGGCGCCCCAGCTCTGCCGCGACCCGCTCCACGGAACGGCGCGGCTGGACGTTGGAGTCGAACAGGTCGCCGGCGACGAGGAACAGGTCCACCTTCTCCGCCAGCGCGAGATCCACGCTGGCGACAAAGGCGGCGAACTGGCGCTCGCGCTGGGCGGCGGCGGCCTCGCCGAGATCGGCATGGCGCGCGCCGAGATGGACGTCCGCGGTGTGCACGAGCCGGAGCATGCGGTGGGCTGCCTCCATGTGTCCGCCGGCGGGCGCACCGACCGGGCCCCGCGAGCGGCCGCACCTCGCCCCCGACGGTGGCTCCCTGGCAGAGGGCCGCGCGTCGCTCAGGCGGGGTCGGTCACCCCCGGGACCCGGTTGCGATCCGGGCGCCCCCATCGCTCCCGTCTCGCCACGCCGAGTCTCGCGGCCCATTGTGACAGGTTGGATGGCACGGTCAGCGACACGACGCGTGGACCCGGCCCCGTTCTCGGCCTGACCGGCGAGCGGCGGTATGCTGGTTCGGACGACACCAGCGTGCCCCGACCCAGGGACTCCGAGCGCGAGCCACCAGGCCCGGTGGCCCCGGCTGACTCCCCGCCGCGACCGCCAGCGCGTCTCTCCCGGGCCGGGCCCGCACCAGCACTTCCACATCGCGAGCCCGGGAGGAGCGCCTCATGACCTACGTCGACCAGACGATCACCTGCGCCGACTGCGGGGTGGAGTTCATCCATTCGGCGGCCGACCAGGAGTTCTACGCGGAGAAGGGGTTCACGTCCGAACCCAAGCGCTGCACCTCGTGCCGGGCCTATCGGCGGTCGACCCGCGACAGCGGTGACGCCTATGCGGCCGGCGGTCCGCGCGGCTACGAGCGCGCGGACGATCGCGCCCAGAGGGAGTACTTCGTCGCCATCTGCTCCTCGTGCGGAAACCAGGCCCAGGTGCCCTTCCGGCCGCGCATGGACAAGCCGGTCTACTGCTCGGACTGCTTCCGCCAGGTGAAGCCGGGCTGACCGGGGCGCCCGCCCCAGTCGGCGTCAGATCCGGAACGCCTCGCCCTTGCGGTATCGCTCGCGATGCCGCCCGCGCCAGACCGTCACCCGCCCGGAGCCGTGGACCTGCCAGGCACCATTGCGGCCCACGACCGCGGTGTCCTCGTCGATCCCGAGGACGACGATCCCCCTCGGCGCCTGGAGCGCGACCAGCGCCGACAGGGGCTCGGGCCACGCGTTGTAGTGGGGCAGCACGGCGACCCCCGCCACGAGCGCCAGGCCGGCGGGCCATCGGATGGGCACGGGCAGCGGGATCCGCACCCTGGGCAGCGAGCGGAACCCCATCGACCTGCCCACGATCGCCATCGCTCCGGCAGAGCACCCCGCGACCGCGGCGCCGCGGGCATGGGCATCGGCGAGCGCGCCGCCGAGGGGCGACTGGGACAGGACCTTGAGCAGGTGCCCCGCGTGGCCGCCGGAGAGGTACACGAGGTCCGCCTCCCCGATCGCCTGGAGGGCTGCTGCGTCGTACCCGTCGGCCACGGTGCGGACGAGGACCGGCTCGACCTCGGCACCCAGCGCCGCGAAGTGCTCGACCCCCATGTCCGCCCAGGTCCGGAGCGTCCGTTCGCCGTCCGGAGCGGCCGCCGTCGGCAGGATCACGACTCGCGGCCGGGACCGGCCGGTCGCGTGGAGCAGGCCCCGATCGAAGTCTGCCATCGGGGCCAGGAACTCACCGGCGCCGACGAGCGCCACGGGTCCGTTCATCGACCGCAGCATAGTGCACGCCCTGCAGGTGGACGCCGTGGGGCCCCTGCTGCCACACTCCGCGTCCAGATGGTGATCCGGTGACCTCGTCCCAGCGCTGGACCATGCTGGCGGCGATCCTTGGCTCGTCGATGGTGTTCCTCGACGCCCTGGTCGTGAACCTCGCCCTGCCCAGGATCGGCGAGGAGCTGCCGGCGACCCTGGTGTCGGTGCTGGAAGGCCAGACCTATGTCGTCTCGGCCTATCTCGCGATCCTGGCTGCGCTGCTGATCCTCGCGGGAGCCCTGGCTGACTACTACGGCCGCCGGCGGGTGTTTGCGCTCGGCCTGATCGGGTTCGGTGGCGCTTCGGTCCTGTGTGGCCTGGCCCCCACCCTGGAGCTGCTGGTCGTGTTCCGGCTGCTCCAGGGCGCGGCCGGGGCCCTGCTCGTCCCGGGGTCGCTCGCGATCCTGACGGCCCTGTTCGAGGGCCAGGCGAGGGCCCGGGCGTTCGGGCTCTGGGCTGCCGCGACATCGGCGACGACCGTGTTCGGCCCCGTCGTCGGCGGGCTCCTCGTGGACACCGTGAGCTGGCGGGCCGCATTCCTGATCAACATCCCGGTGGTCCTGGTCGCCCTGTGGGCCACCCGGCGGCACATGGCGGAGACGAGGGCAGACGATGCGACCGGCAGATTCGACTGGCTGGGAGCGGTGGTCGTGGTCGTCGCCGTCGGCGGCCTGGCGTTCGGCGCGATCCGGGGACAGGATCGGCAGTGGCAGGACCTCCTGGCCTGGGGCTCGCTGGCCGTGGGGCTCGCCGCGCTCGTCGCGCTTCCCGTGCTCATGGCTCGAAGACCCAACCGGCTGGTCCCGCTCGGGCTCTTCCGGCGGCGCCGATTCTCGACCATCAACCTGTCTACGCTGCTGATCTATGGCGCCCTGTACACGATCCTCACGTTCCAGGCGCTGTTCCTCCAGAACACGATCGGGTACTCGGCCACCGCGGCCGGCGTCATCGGGCTGCCGACCGGGATCCTGCTGACGGTCCTGTCCGCCCGTGTCGGATCGATGGCTGGGCGGATCGGGGCTCGGCCGTTCCTGGTGGCCGGACCCGTCCTGATGGCTGCCGGGCTGCTCTGGCTCGCCCGGATCCCAGCCACGACGGAGGCATGGCGGCTCTCGCTGGGAGATCCGTCAACCATCCTGCCGCCGGTCTCGGCCCTGATCGACATTCTGCCGGCGATGCTGCTGTTCGGAGTCGGGATCTCGCTCGTGGTCGCGCCGCTCACGATCACGCTGATGGGCTCCGTCCCGGTGGCCAACGCGGGCCTGGCGTCCGCCATCAACAACTCGGTCAGCCGGATCGGGCAGCCGCTGCTGTCGGCCGTCATCTTCGTGGTGGTCTCGGGCTCCTTCTATGCCGCACTGGCGGGGGCGGTCCCCGGGTTCGACCCGTCCGATCCGGCGGCCCGTGCCCTGGTCCAGCCCCTCAACAAGCCGGGTGCCGGGGCCACCGGGATGCTGGTGGACGCGGCCAGGTCGGCGTCAGTGGACGCGTTCCACGTGGCCGCGGGCGTCTGTGCCGCCCTCCTGCTGGGCGGCGGGCTCGCCAACTGGATCGGGCTGCGACCGGGGACCGACGAAGATCCCCTCCACGCCCCGTGACCGGGAGACCGGCTCCACGGTCGTCCCGCGATCCGGGCGCGTGACGCGCGACAGCCGAGCCACGCCGCGGCGGTCCTGTCATCCTGCCCGCCATGCCGAACGAGTCTCCTGCCGACCTCGTCCTGACCGGGGGACGGATCTTCACCGCTGATCCCGCGAAGACCTGGGCGGAGGCGCTGGCCGTCCGCGGGGGCCGGATCGCCGTCGTGGGCGGCGACCGCGACGTGCGCCCGCTGGTGGGTCCGGGCACCCGGGTCATCGAGCTGCGTGGTCGCACCGTGACCCCGGGGTTCGGTGACAGCCACGTCCACCCGCCGATGGCCGGCCTCGCGCGCATCCGCTGCGAGCTCCACGGGCTCCACGGGCTGGACACGTACCTCGCCGCCGTCGCGGCGTACACCGCCGCCAACCCGGAGGTCGAGTGGATCACGGGTGGGGGCTGGTCGCTGGCGGACTTTCCCGGCGGGCTGCCGCGGCGCGAGGACCTCGACCGGGTCTGTCCGGACCGCCCGGTGTTCCTGCCCAACCGCGACGGCCACGACGCGTGGGTCAACTCGGCGGCGCTCGCCCGAGCCGGGATCACGGCCGAAACCGCCGATCCCACCGATGGCCGGATCGCCCGTGACCCGGACGGCACGCCGTCCGGCACGCTCCACGAGGGAGCGATGACGCTCGTCGAGCGCCTGATCCCGGCTCCGACGCCCGACGATCTCCGCCGGGCGATCCTCGAGAGCCAGCGGTATCTCCACTCGCTCGGGATCACCAGCTGGCAGGACGCCTGGGTGACGCCCGTCGAGGAGGCCGCGTACCGGTCGCTCGGTGCGTCCGGTGAGCTCACCGCCCGCGTGGTCGGCGGCCTGTGGTGGGAGCGCGACGAGGGCCTCGAGCAGATCGACTCGCTGGTCGAGCGCCGGGCGAAGGGACCCGTCGGCCGCTTCTCCCCGACCAGCGTCAAGCTGATGGCCGACGGCATCGTGGAGAACCAGACGGCGTCCATGACGGAGCCGTACCTCGACGTCCACGGCCACGCAACCGACAACCGGGGCAAGGACTTCATCGACCCGGACATCCTCAAGCAGGTCGTCGTCCGGCTCGACGCCCTGGGGTTCCAGCCCCATTTCCACGCGCTGGGTGACCGGGCGGTGCGCCAGTCCCTCGATGCCGTCGAGGCGGCCCGGCGGGCCAACGGCTGGTCCGACACCCGGCCCCACCTCGCCCACATCCAGGTGGTCCACCCCGACGACCTGCCCCGCTTCCGACGGCTCGGGGCGCTGGCCAACGCACAGCCCTACTGGGCGGTGTTCGAGGAGCAGATGACCGAGCTCACGCTGCCGTTCCTCGGGCCCGTCGTGTCCGCCCGCCAGTACCCGTTCCGGTCGCTCCGGCGCCACGGGGCCACGCTGGTCATGGGCTCCGACTGGAGCGTGTCCACCCCGGACCCGTTCGCCCAGATGGAGGTCGCCGTCAACCGGGTGCCGGACATCGCCCGCGACACGGAGCCGTTCCTGCCCGACGAGCGCCTCGAGCTCGTGGACATCCTCACGGCCGCGACCGCCGGCTCCGCCTACGCGAACCACCTCGACGAGGCCGGCGTGCTGGCCGTGGGACGCCTGGCCGACCTCGCGGTCCTCGATCGCGACCTGTTCGACGAGGGCTCAGGACCGATCGGCGAGACCCACGCGGTCGGGACGTTCGTCGAGGGCGTTGCCGTCCACGAGGCACCCGGCCTCGACGGCTGACCACGAGGGCGACGCGCACGCGCCTCTGCCCGTTCGGGAACCCGAGTCAGCCCGAAGGTTCGGCCCCGGGCTCTCGATGTCCGTCGCTGCGCTGGTCGAGAATGCGGCGATGGAGCGTCTACGGGTGCGACCGGACCGGTCCCGGGGGTCAGGCGCGATTGCCCTGCGCCCCGAGGAGGACCCTGGACGCGGCCGCCCTGGGATCGCTCGCGGCCGCCAGCCGCGCGTCTCGAGGCGAACGCGGGCCGGCTCCGGTCGGGCATCCCGACCTCCAGCATCTCCAGCGGACTGCCGGGAACCGGGCAGTCGCATCCCTGGTCGGGGCTTCGGCGCGCGCCCTCGTCATCCAGCGCACCTGCATCGAGGAGGACCCACCTCCGGGCAGCGAGGCCGAGGGCGGAGTCCTCGACATGGGGGAGCTTCCGGGGATGGTGATCTTCGGCTCGGTGGAGGGCGAGGAGCTGGCGCCGACCGAGCGGATCGGAGAGGGGATGGGCGCCCTCGAGGGCCAGTCCCAGCCCGGCGCGGCCGGCAGCGCGGCCGGCGGCTCGACCGGCAGGCCGACGCTCCGACGAGGATCGAGAGGACCCGCGGTTGTCGACCTCCAGTCCCGCCTCAACGACCAGGGGGCTGCACCGGCCCTCGAAGCGGATGGCATCTTCGGGCCGTTGACGAAGTCCGCGGTGATTGCCTTCCAGCACGCTCACGACCTGGAACCGGACGGGATCGTTGGACCACTCACCTGGGGCGCGCTCACCGCGGGCAAGCCCGACGTCCCACCGGACGTGGATCCGCTCGCCGACCTGCCGGTCCAGGTGCTTGGCCATGGGGCCTCGGAGGGCGCGGTCGCAGCCGCCCGCCAGGCAGCGGTGGAGCTCTTTGGGGACCTGACGAACCCGAGCAAGGCCCGGCTGCTGACCACGAGCGTCGCCCTCGACGTCATCCCGCACGACAAGCAGCTCACGGACCTCCCCGAGTACGCCCACCTCAAGGGCACCCAGACGTTCGACGGTCGGCTGTGGGACAACGTCCGCGGAATCCAGTCCGACATCGGCGGCGTCCATCGCTTCGCGATCGCCGAGGAGGACCTCGTCTCCGTCCCGGGCAAGCCGGCCGGCTACGGGACCGGGTTCCTGGCGGCCCACGAGGGCGGGCATGCGCTCCAGGCGAGCAGCTTCACCGCGGCCCAGCTGGCCACGCTCCAGCAGCTCTACACCGCCCGGCTGGCGGCCAGCGGCCCGATCACCCCAACGACGCCCGCGAACGCCGCGACCGCGATGTGGCTCAACCCAGCCTGGTATTCCGCGGCGAACAAGGAGGAGTACTTCGGCAATTCCGCGGCGGCCTACCTGGGGCACCCGTACACGAATGGTGACGACGATCGGGCGATGTACACGCGTGCGTGGCTCGCCACGAACGACCCGGGCATGCTTGCCCTGCTTCAGTCGGTGTTCCAGCATTGAGGCTGCACGACCCGGACCGAGGCCGGCCCGAACCCCGCGAGGAGACCCTGATGCCGCTGGCGCCGAACGACCATGACATGACCGGCGATCCCCCGGATGCGGGAGCAGCGGCACCAAGCCCGGTTGTGCCCGGCGAGGAGCGGCATCTGCGCGTGTTCCGCGACGATCGCCAGGTCCTGGACCTCATCGGGAGACCGGGGATCCTGGTCAGTCTGTCGGCGCCACCGCCGCGCCCGGGCGAGCCACCGGTGACCCATCCGTTCGCAACGGCGACCTTCATGACGGCGGAGACCGAGGGCGAGCTGGGGCAGCTCCTCCGCGGCGCGGACACCCTTGACGCGTTCGTCGACGGCACGTTGCGCGCCGGCTATCGGGTCGAGGAGGAACCCATCCAGCGAGACCCGGCGTAGGGCCGCGCCCGGATCGCGATCGGAGGCGGCATCCCGCCGTCAGTCGGATGCAGCCTCCATGGCCAGGGGCACGCCCTCCGCCGCCGCCGCGAAGCCGCCCTTTGTCAACGCCCTGAGAGGTCTCCCGGCGTATCGATGTCGCGGAGCGTGGCGCCGCCCGCGTCCAGCGCGCGCCAGGTGGCGGACGGGACGATGACCGAGGGCACGGCGGTGACGAGGGCCCGCAGGCTGCGGCGATCAGCCTCGAGGACGGCAGAGGCGGCCGGACCGGCCACTGACGGCCGCACGGCCATCGGCAGCGGGGAGACCGGCTCCGTCTCGAGGCAGGCAACCCCGGTCGCGGCATCCCGGCCCACCGCGTCGAGCAGCGCCCGGAGGACCTCGGGCACGAGCGTCGGCATGTCTCCCGCGACGACGATGGCACGGTCGATGCCGGCCGGCAGCGCGTCGATGCCCCCCGCCAGCCCGGCGAGCGGCCCCTGGTAGGCGACCGCGTCCCGGGCGATGAGCAGCGACACGCCCAGCCCGGGCGGGAGATCGGGCACCGCGGCGTCGGGGGCGAGGACGAGGACGACCGGATCCGCGACCGCGGCGGCCGCGGCGAGAGCGTGATGGAGGACCGGCCGCCCCCGGTACGTGGCGGTCAGCTTGTCGCCGCCGAAGCGGGTCGAGGCCCCGCCGGCAAGCACGATGGCCGCGGTGGTCACCCCGGGGACTCCTGGGCCGCGGCCCTGGCCTGCATCCGCGCGATCGTCTTCGGCCCGAGGACATGGCCGGCATCGGTGCGCCGGAGGAGACCGCGCCGGTCCAGGTCCTCGAGGATCACCAGCACGAACCGACGGCTGGTGCCGGTGGCATCGCGAAACGCGGCCGGGCTGAGCGGCGTCACGGCGGCCATCGCCAGCGCCCTGCGCACCAGCTCCCGGTAGGTTCCCGCCGCCCAGGCGAGATCATCCTCGAGCCGGACGACGCGACCGTCGGCCTCGAGGGCACGGATCCCGTCTGCGGAACACCCCGCGTCGCGCGCCGCCTGCGACAGCGGCGGGGGAGCGGCCACCGAGAGCGCGGCCTCCAGCCGGTCCATCGCCGCCCGCGTCGCCGCCGGCAGCCCGGCGGCCCGAGCCGGGTCCCGCAGCCGCTCGCCGTCCCGGGCCAGGGCCCCACCCGCGACCAGGCGATCCACCTCGGCGCGGGCCACCTCGGCGGCTGCCGCGCGATCCAGGGTCACGCGGCGTCGGGCGGCCAGCGCCAGCCCGGCGCGCATGGCCGTGAGGGGCAGGCCGGGTGACGCCGGCTCGGCGGCGTGGTGGGCCCGGACGAGGTCCGTCGCGACCGCGGCCAGTTCGGCCTGCACGTCGGGGGCCAGTCGCCAGCCATCGCCCTCGCGCACCGCCCCGTGCAGGTCCAGGCGTGCCGCCGCGAACGCGGCGTTCCCAAGCTGGTCGGCGTGGACGAGCGCCGCCACCGCATCGGCAAGCGCCGCCGCCCTGGCCGAGGTCAGCCGTCGGCGGGACACGCCGCGGGGCGGCCGCGGGTCCAGGATCACGCCGGCGCCCGCCGTCCAGCCCGGCGATGGCTGCCGCAGCGCGACCGGGTCTCCCGCAGCCGCGGCGATCTCGGTGTCCAGCCGCAGGATGCCGAGGGCCGTCCCGTCGGGCAGGTCGATCGCCTCCCGCGGACCGCGAACGACGAGGACGCCGGCCTGGGCCGTCCCGGCATGGAGACGCAACCGGTCACGGTCAGCGGGGACCCCGGCGGACCTGCCGCCTGCGGCCCTGCCGGTTGCGGGCCGCGAGGCGAGGAGCCCGGCCGGCGCCCGCAGCGCGACGAGGACGCGCGACGTGGCCATGACCGACGGATCGGCCGTCAGCACGCGGCCCCGCTCGAGCGCGGTCGCCTCGGCACCCGCGACCAGCAGCGCCGTGCGACCGCCATCGGCTGACGGCACCGTGGCGCCGCGAACCTGCACCTCCCGGACACGGACATCGGCGCCGCCGGGGATCACGTGCAGCGTCGAGCCGGTCGTGACCGTGCCGCCCCGGAGGCTCCCGGTGACCACGAGCCCGCGGCCCCGGACGGCGAACGTGCGGTCGATCGCGAGCCGGGCCAGGCCGGCCGACGGCAGGCGTGCCAGCACCCGGTCACGCAGCGTGGCCAGGGCCGAGCGGAGCTCCTCGACCCCCACGCCCGTGACCCCGCTCACCGCCACGATCGGCGCCCCGGCGAGTCGCGTCCGCCCGACGAGCGAGGCGACCGTCCCGGCCACGTCGGCGATCCGGTCGGCGTCGACCAGGTCCGTCTTGGTCACCGCCACCACCGCGTCGCGAAGGCCGATCGCATCGAGCAGCTCGAGGTGCTCGATCGTCTGGGCATTGGGACCGTCATCGGCCGCGACCACCAGCAACGCGGCGTCGATCTCGCCGGCCCCGACGAGCATGTTGCCCACCAGGCGGTCGTGGCCGGGCACGTCCACGAAGTCGAGCACCGACCCGTCGGGCAGCGCGAGATGGGCATACCCCACGTCGATCGTCATGCCCCGGCGGCGCTCCTCGGGCAGGCGATCGGCATCGATCCCGGTGAGCGCACGGAGGAGGGTCGTCTTGCCGTGGTCGATGTGGCCGGCGGTCCCGATGACGACGCTCATGCCCGGCGCGAGACCAGCCCGCCGATGGCCCTGACCAGGTCCCCGTCCGCGAACCGGGTGACTGTCCGGAGATCGAACACGAGCTCGTCGTCCTCGACCCGCGCGAGGATCCGCGGTTCGCCGGCCCGGAGCGCGGCCGCGGCGCGGGACGCGGACCGCACCGGGACCGCGACGCCGTACGACGGCAGCGTCTGGCCGGGCAGCGACCCACCCCCGACGGGCGAGCGCAGCTCGACGACCCGGAGCGGCGACTCCGCGCCCGGGACCCGGCTCAGGCCCCGGATCCACTCGGCACGGGCACGCAGCTCCTCGGGGTCCAGCGCGATCGTCCGCCAGATGGGGATGTCGAGCACCGCCCGCCCCACCGCGTAGATGGCGAGCGTCGTCGCGACACCGGCCAGGATCGCCTTGTCCGGACGGACGGCACGGGCGAGCGGATCCCGCCGCATGCGGGCGACGAGCGCCCGGCGCCCCACGATCAGACCGGCCTGCGGGCCCCCGACGAGCTTGTCGCCGCTGAACAGCACCACGTCGGCGCCGGCGGCGAGCCGCTCGGCCGGCGTCGGCTCGTGGGTGAGCCCGAACCGGGCGGTGTCGAGCAGCGCTCCGGACCCGAGGTCGTCGACCACGATCGCGTCGTGGCGATGGGCGATCGCGGCGACCTCCGCGAGATCCGCCGCCTCGGTGAAGCCCTCCATCGCGAAGTTGGAGGGATGCACCCGGAGGACCACGGACGCCCGGCCGTCCGCCAGCGGCGGTTCGAAGTCGGCGGCGCGCGTCCGGTTCGTCGTGCCCACCTCGATGAGCTTCGCCCCGGCGCGGGCCACCATCTCCGGGATCCGGACCCCGCCGCCGATCTCGACCAGCTCCCCGCGGGACACGACGACCGACCCGCGACGGCCGGCCAGCCCGACCGCCAGCAGCAGGGCCGCCGCGTTGTTGGTGACGACCATCGCGTCCTCGGCGCCGGTGAGGGCGACGAGGTGCTCCTCGGCCGCGCGGAACCGCGGCCCGCGTCTGCCGGTCGCCTCGTCCAGCTCGAGGTACCCGTAGGTCGCGGCGCCGGCGGTCGCGGCAATCCGCGCCGCCGTCGGCCACGGCGCGCGGCCGAGGTTCGTGTGCAGGATCACGCCGGTGGCGTTGATCACGTGCGGCGGCATCGCCGCGTACGGCTCGTAGGCCGCGTCAATCCGCTCCTCGACCGCCTCGGCGAGCTCCTCCTCGGAGCTGGGCGGAGCGCCGTTCGCGAGCCGCTCCCGCTCCTCGTCCACGACCCGCCGCGCCAGGGCGGTCAGCCGGTCCGGCTCCGAGACCTCGACGCTGGCGCGGACCATCGCCAGCACGCGCTCCACGCTGGGCGGATGAGGCGTGGGTCCCGGATCGCCGCTCATGAGCGCGAGCGTACCGCGAGACGCCACAGGCGGCGCACCGGGCGGGACAGGCCCTTGTCCCGGCACCCGACCACGGGCCAGATTCGGCGGGCGAGCTTGCGCCGATGGTGCATGATCGCTGTCTCGGCGCGCGATCGACCGGGGGTCGGAGGGTCGTCAGCACGAAGGAGGTCCGTGACAGAGGCTGAGCGGCTCGACCCGGCGATCCTGGATCGCAGCGCATCGGCGGCGGACGTCCGCCTCACCGGGCTGCGCAAGCGGTTCGGCGCGGTGAAGGCCGTCGACGGGGTGGACCTCGACATTCGGGCCGGCGAGTTCTTCTCGCTCCTCGGGCCGTCCGGCTGCGGCAAGACGACCACCCTGCGCATGATCGGCGGCTTCGAGCTGCCGACCGAGGGCCGGATCGAGCTCGGCGGGCAGGACATCACCACCGAGCCGCCCGAGAAGCGACCGGTCAACATGGTGTTCCAGAGCTACGCGCTGTTCCCGCACCTGACGGTGTTCGAGAACATCGCGTTCGGCCTGCGGCGGCACCGCACGCCGTCCGCCGAGATCACGGCGAGGGTGGGCGACGCGCTCTCGCTGGTGCGGCTCGACGACTTCGGGCGGCGGCGTCCCGACCAGCTGTCGGGCGGCCAGCAGCAGCGCGTCGCCCTCGCCCGCGCGCTCGTGAACCGTCCCCAGGTCCTCCTGCTGGACGAGCCGCTGGGCGCGCTGGACCTCAAGCTGCGCCGCCAGCTCCAGGTGGAGCTCAAGCGCGTCCAGCTCGAGGTCGGCATCACGTTCATCTACGTGACCCACGACCAGGAGGAGGCGCTGGCGCTGTCCGACCGGATCGCCGTCATGAACCACGGCCGCGTGGAGCAGCTCGGGACGCCCGAGGAGCTCTACGACGCCCCGCGGACGCTGTTCGTGGCCGGGTTCATCGGGACCTCCAACCTGCTCCCGGGCACGATCGAATCCGTGGACGGGGACGGCGCGCTGGTCCGGCTGGCCACCGGCGAGGCGGTCCTCGCCGGCGTGGGAAGCGCCCGGGTCGGCGACCCCGTGAATGTCGCGATCCGACCGGAGTCCATCGAGCTCGAGCTCGCTTCGACGGCGGAGACGGCGGCCGCGGGGACCGCGGACGCCGGGGCGAGCGCCTCGCTGGAGGCCGAGGTCCTGCAGAGCGCCTACCTCGGCGTCTCGGTCAGCCACCAGGTCAGGACCACCGCGGGGGTGACGCTCGCGGTGGTTGTCCCGCGCGGTCACGAACGACCCGGCATCGGCGACGCCGTTCGCATCCGCTGGCGCACCGCCGACGCAATGGTGCTCCCCCGACCCACGTCGGGAGGGCGGGAAGAGGAGATCCCATGAGCGAGCAGCACCGATCGACGTCCCCGCTCCAGGCAATCAGCCGCCGGACCGTGCTCCGTGGCATGGCCGGCCTGGGTGCCGTCACGGCGACCGGAGGCCTGCTCGCCGCCTGCAGCGACGCAGCCGCGACCGCGGCGCCGGCTACGCCGGGCACGCCGCCGCCGAGCCTGGCCCCGGGCGAGACGGCTCCTCCCGCCGCGACGATGGCACCCGGCGAGTCGCCGGCCCAGCCGACCGAACCGCCGCAGCCGGAGGGGGAGCTGTACGTCTACAACTACGACGAGTACATCGGCGAGGACACGATCCCGTCGTTCGAGGAGAAGTACGGGATCCGGGTCACCTACGACGTGTTCACCAACTACGACGAGATGACCACCAAGATCTCGACGGGGAACAGCGGGTACGACCTCACGTTCGCCACGGGCGTCGACGTGCCGGGCTTCCTGGCCCGCAACCTGGTCCAGCCCCTGGACCTGTCGCTGATCCCGAACCTCGTCAACCTCGGACCGGAATGGCAGAACCCCGCCTACGACCCCGGCAACGCCCACTCCGTGCCCTACATGTGGTGGACCACGGGCTTCGGCTACAACACGGCCAAGATCAACGACAACCTGACGGACTGGTCCAGCCTGTGGGACCAGCGCTGGAGCGGCAAGGTCGCAATGCTCGACGACTACCGCGAGACCTTCGCCGCCGCGCTCATCCGGCTCGGGTACAGCGTGAACACCACCAGCGACGCGGAGCTGGACGAAGCCCTGGCCCTCCTGCAGCAGCAGAAGCCGCTCCTGCGCAAGTACACGGCCGACGACATCGCCGACCTGAAGAGCGGCAACGTCTGGCTGTGCCATGCGTGGAGCGGTGACGTGGCCCAGGTCAGCTGGTCGAAACGCGGCAAGGATGTCGTCTACGTGATCCCGACCGAGGGTGCGATCCGCGGATCGGACGCGATGGTGCTCCTGGCCAATGCCCCGCACCCGGTCGCGGCCCACCTGTTCATCAACCACCTGCTCGACGCCGAGATCAGCGCCGCGAACACGAACTACATCTACTACATGGGCCCCAACGATGCCGCCAAGACGTTCATCGACCCGGCGATCCTCGACGACCCGACGTTGAACCCGGCGAAGGCGCAGATCGACAAGCTCCAGGAGCTGCTCGACCTGGGACCTGACCTGCAGAAGTACCAGGAGCGCTGGACGAAGCTCCGGTCCAGCTAGCACAGCGGCAGCGGGCAGGACGAGAGGTCCGAGATGCACGGTCGTGCAAGGGACGCGGTCTTCCTCGTTCCGGGCATGGCCTGGCTGGTCGTGTTCTTCGCCATCCCGCTGGGGATCATCTTCGTGGTCAGCCTGGGGACCCGCGACCAGTACGGTGGCGTGGTCTTCGACCAGCTGGGCGCGCGCGGCTACCTGCGGGCCCTCGAGCCGGACTTCCTGCCCACCGTCTTCAACTCGCTCCGCTACGCGAGCCTGACCACGATCTTCTCGATCGCGATCGCCTACCCGGTCGCCTACTGGATCAGCCGGTACGGCGGCCGGCGCAAGGTGCTGCTGCTGGTCCTCGTCATGCTCCCCTTCTGGACCAGCTGGGTGATCCGCACCTACGCCTGGATGATGATCCTCGGCGACGACGGCGTGCTCAACGGTTTCCTGGCCGGTATGGGCGTGGTTGACGAGCCGATCGCCATCCTCAACACCGATTTCGCGGTCGTGCTGGGCATGACCTACGGATTCCTTCCGTTTGCGATCCTGCCGCTCTACGTCTCGATCGACCGCCTGGACCCGGAGCTCGTGGCCGCCGCCCGGGACCTGTACGCCGACGGTCGGGCTGCCTTCCGGCACGTGACCCTGCCGCTGACGATGCCGGGCATCATCGCCGCCGCCCTGCTGACCTTCATCCCCTCGATCGGCGACTTCGTGACGCCGGACCTGCTCGGCGGCGCCCAGACGATCACGGTCGCCAAGGTCATCCAGATGCTGTTCATGACGAGCCGGGACTGGCCGTTCGGGGCGGCGCTCAGCTTCCTGCTCATCCTCGGGACGATCGCCGGGACCCTGGGATTCCTGCGAATCCTGCGCCGCGAGGTGATCGGCTGATGGCTCGCGACCGCAATCGCCTCCTGTCGCTGTTCGCCTTCGCCATCTACGTGTTCCTGTTCGCCCCGATCCTGATCCTGATCATCTTCAGCTTCAACGATGCCAAGGACGTGTTCGCGTGGGAGGGGTTCACCCTCAAGTGGTACCCGGAGCTGTTCAACGACCGGAACCTGATGCACGGGCTCTACATCACGCTCCAGGTCGCCGCGATCTCCGTCGTCGTCACGACGATGCTCGGCACGCTCCTGGGCCTGGGCCTGGCTCGCCTCCGGTCGAGCTCCGGCGCCGCCGCGACGGACGCCCTGATCCTGCTGCCCATGGTGACCCCCGAGGTCGTGATCGGCATCAGCCTGCTGCTGTTCTTCGCGATCGTGTTCAACGCCAACGGCTCGGTCCTCCAGATCGCCGTCGCCCATATCGCGTTCTCGATCTCCTACGTCGCGATCATCGTCCGTGCCAGGGCCGTGTCCCTGGATCCCCGGATGGAGGAGGCGGCCCGCGATCTCGGGGCGACGCCCGTGACCGCGTTCCTGCACGTCACGCTGCCGCTGCTTGCCCCGGCGGTCGCCGCAGGGGCGCTGATCAGCTTCGCCCTCTCGTTCGACGACCTGATCATCACCTCGTTCAACGCGGGTGTCGGCTCCTCCACCCTGCCCCTCTACATCTACTCGCGGATCCGGTTCGGGATCACGCCCGAGATCAACGCCATCTCGACGATCGTGGTCGTATCGACCGGCGTCGTGATCCTGGGGGCCACCTGGTACACGTCCAGGCGGTCCCGCCAATTGGCCAGGGAACGGGCATAGGAGGCGACACGACCATGACGGCCATGACCGAGACGGGGAGCGCGACGTTCAGCCCGACCCCACCGCTCGAGCCCATCCGCACCAGTCGCCGGCTGCAGTTCCTCGACGACGCCCAGCTCGACCGGCTCCAGGACGCGACTCTCGCGGTCCTCGAGGACGTCGGCGTCAGGTTCCCCAACGAGCGCTCGCTGGAGATCCTGGGCGACCACGGCTGCACGGTGGATCGCGAGACGCAGATCGTCAGGTTCCCGCGAGACCTCGTCCGCGAGGCGGTCGCCCGCGCGCCGCGCTCGTTCACCATGGCCGCCCGCAACCCGGCCTTCGACCTCGTCCTCCAGGAGGGCGTGTCGTACTACACGCTCGACGGCTGCGGCGTCACCGCCGTGGATCCCGTGACCCGCGAGGAGCGGCCCTCGCGCAAGGAGGACCTCGCCCGCCAGGCCCGGGTGGCGGACTGGCTGCCGGGAATCGGGTTCGTGTGGGCGACGGTCTCGGCGCAGGACTACGGGCGGACGTCGCAGCTCCACGAGATCGACGCCGGCTACAACAACTCCGTCAAGCACTTCCAGGCGATGGTCATGGGCGACGAGGCCGCCCGGTTTGCCGTCGAGATGGCGACTGTCCTCGCGGGGTCCGCGGAGGCCCTGCGGAAGCGACCCGTCCTGTCCAACCTCATCTGCTCGATCGCGCCGCTCGCGCAGGACCACGCCGGCCTCGAGTCCGCGCTGGTCATGGCCGAGGCGGGGATCCCGGTGGGCTTCCTGTCGATGCCCACCATGGGCACCACGGCGCCCTCGACGTCGGCCGGCGCGCTGGTGGTCGGCGACGCCGAGGTCATCTCGGGGATCGTGCTCCTCGAGCTCGCCTACCCGGGCGCACCCGTGTTCCACTCGATCATGAAGGCGTGGGCCGACCCCCGGACCGGGACGTACGTGGGCTACTCGATGGACTCGCGGGCCCGGTACGCGCCGGTCGAGATGGCGCATCGCTGGGGGCTGCCGTCGATGGCCGCCTGCTTCGGCACCGATTCGCCGGCGGCCGGGACCTGGCTGGCGGCGTCCGACGTGGCGCTCGATCCGCTCCTCGGCGGGCTGTCGGGCGCGGAGATCGTCACCGGGCTGGGCCTGGACCGCACCTACACCGTCCTCTACCCGGAGGGGATCTTCCTCGACTACGAGCTCTACGAGCGGGCCCGGTACGCGCTGATGGCGATGGACATCAACGACGAGACGCTGGCGCTCGACGTCATCGCCAACGTGGGCCCCAGCGGGCACTTCCTCGCCGAGGAGCACACCCGCACGCACATGAAGCTGGCGCTCAAGCGCGGCCTGGAGCACGACCTCGTCAACAACCGGTACCGGGACCCGGTCGAGGTCGCACGCGAGCGGGCCGCCTGGGTCAGCGAGAACCACCACCCGGAGCCGCTCGACGGAGCGGTCGCGGCCGAGCTGACGCGGATCCTGGAGGCGGCGAAGGGCGTGCTGGGCTAGCGGCATGGCCTCCGTGACTCCGCCGCTGGCGCCGATCCGCTCGGCTCGGCGGCTGCGGCTGCTCGACGACGGGCAGCTCGCGGACCTGCGCGCGGGAACGCTGGAGATCCTGGACACGATCGGGATCCACGTGCCGTCCGACCACGTGCTTGACCTGTACGAGGCACACGGCGCGCGGGTGGACCGGGCGACCCGGATCGTCCAGCTGCCGCCGGATCTCGTGCTCGCGGCCATGGCCCGGGCGCCGCGCGCGTACACGCTCGGCGGCCGCGTGCCGGGGTTCGACCTGCTCCTCGACGGGTCGGCGTTCCACGTGGCCACCGACGGCTCCGGGATCCGCGTGGTGGACCCCGACACCGGGGCGGTCCGGCCGTCCGTGCTCGCCGACGTGGAGGCGATGGCCCGGGTGGCCGATGCGCTGCCCGCGGTCGGGTTCTACTGGCCCATCGTGTCCGCCTCGGACCATCCGGCGACGGCCCCGGTCCACGAGCTGCTCGCCTCGTTCTCGGGCACCGTCAAGCACGTCCAGACCGAGACCGTGGTCGGGGCATCGATGGCCCGCGCCGCGGTCGAGATGGCGCGGGTCGTGGCCGGGTCCGAGGCGGTCCTGCGGTCCCGGCCGCCGCTCTCGTCGCTCATCTGCGCCATCTCGCCCCTGGCCCAGGACGACGAGGGGATGGAGGCGGCGCTCGTGTTCGCCGAGGCCGGCATCCCGGTCGGGATCATGTCCATGGCCAACGCCGGGACCACCGGACCGGCGACGATCGCCGGAACCCTGGTCCAGGGCGACGCGGAGGTCATCGCCGCGCTCGTCGCTGCTCCAGCTCGTCCACCCGGGCGCGCCCGTCTACCACTCGCTGATGACCGGGGTGATGGACCCGCGGACGGGCGGCTACCTGTCGACGTCGATGTCGGGCGAGGTGGCGTACGGGGCGGGCGTGGAGATCGCCCATGCCTGGGGGGTGCCGACGCTGGCGGGCGTGTTCGGCACCGACGCGCCGGAGCCCGGCTGGCAGGTGGCGGCCGAGTCGGCGGTCAACCTCACGCTGTGCGCGCTGCTGGGGGCCGAGACCGGCAGCGGCATGGGACTGCTCGACGCGTGCACGCTGCTCTACCAGGAGCAGATCGTGCTCGACGCGGACCTCCACGAGCGGGTCCGGGTCAACCTGGCCGGCGCTCGACACCAGCCCGACGGCGATGGCGCTCGATGTCGTCCGCGAGGTCGGTCCGCGCGGGCACTTCCTGTACCAGGAGCACACCCGCACGGGGCTGCGCGCGATGCGGTTCTCATCCGTGACCGGCCGACGTGCCGCCGGACGGGGCGGCGATCGAGGCGCGCGAGGTGGCCCGGTCCACGGTGGCGAGGCTCCTGCGCGAGCACCAGCCGGAGCCGCTGGGCGACACGGAGGCGGCGGAGCTGCGCCGGATCGTGGCGGCGGCGGACCGGGAGCTCGGCGGGTAGCGGGCGGGATCGGCCGGGCTGGCCAGCTGCCGGGCGCTACGTCGCCGCCCAGGACCCGCGGCCGGGCACCTCGCGTCGGCACGCGCCACGTCGCGTCGGCGCCCGCTCCGCCTCACCTCGGCACCCGCACCTGGGCATCTCGCCTGTACCGCGCCTTCGAAGCTCGCGTCCGCGCCTTCGCACCGCGCGTCGGCACCCGCTCCGCCTCACCTTGCCTCCGCGCCACGCCTGTCAGGCGCGAAATCCCCGCGTCTGACCGTTGGAACCGGCTCCGGGGGCGCGCTGCGGACCCCGGCACGGTCCGATTCGGGCCCGCGACGGGCCTCCGAGGCGCGCCGCACCGCGCCGCCACGTGGAAAACGCGCCTGCAAGGCGCGAGGGCGCCGGCCGGGCGCGTGTGGGCGAAACGTGCGTGCAGGGCGCGAGGGGCGCTGGCCACGGCACGAGAGGCGTGAGGGCGCTGGCGGGGACCCGCGGGCGTACGATGCCGGGCATGGAACCGTGGCGCGTGGCGTTCGACGTGGAGGGGCCCGTCCAGGCCGAGATCTTCGTGGTCTGGCTCGCCGGCGATCACCTCGAGCTCACGGGTCCCTGTGGCGCGGCGCCTTGGCTGGTGGAGCTGGGGGCCGCGGATCACCCCGTCGAGGCCGTGACCCGGCTGGTCCGTGACGCGGTGGGTGCGCCGCTGCTCGTCCACTCGACGTCGTGGCGGCGGGACCGGGACGCGGTCATCCTGAGCTTCGTGGCCGTGATCGACCCGTCGCTCGTCGGCGGCATGGAGAGCCTGCCCGTCGGGCGCAGCGAGCTCGCCCGCGGCGAGGCCACCGCGGCTCCGCGAGCCATCGCATCAGCGCAGGTGGTCGAGCACGGGCTGCGGCACATGGCATGGCTGGCCAAGGACGACCCCGTCGTCGCAGCCGAGCTGCCGGCGGGCTGGCGCGAGGTGCTCTTGGGCTACGTCCCCGAGCCATTCCGGAACCTGGGCTAGGAGGAGGTGATCGTGGAATCCGTGATCCTGACGACGCAGTGTGCGTGTGGCTGGGAGGTCACCGGCCCCGAGGACGAGGTGGTGGACGCCGTCATCGAGCACGGGCAGCGCCTGCACAACATGACGGCGACCCGGGAGGCGGTCCTCGCCAACGCCCGGCGGGTCGAGGCCCCGCGGGACGAGGACCAGGGCAGGCGACGCGTCGGGTAGGCGGGACCTCGCCCCGGCAGCTGGGCGAGCAGGCCGCCGACCACCGGCATTGCCCCGATCCCAAACGCGAGCGCCCGAGGCGCTCCTCGGTCACGCGATTTGTGCGCGGCGACGTCGGACCCGGGCCGCCAGCCCGGTGAGCGACTGACCGGCAGCCTCACCGGGCGATCTCAACCAGCGTGGCGATGCGGTCGATGTCGGCCTCGCGCCCGTCCCAGGCATCGGGCGGGCCGTCGATCCACAGGTAGGCGATCCCCGCTGGCGTGCGAATGGCCCACGCGCGGTGGCGCCACGCCTGCGGGGTGCCAGCCCGGTCCGTGCGGTCGATGACAACCGCGGGCCCGGCCGGAAGCACGACGTTGCGGTAGACGGGCGTCCCGGACCCGACGTCCTCGAGCTTCGTGGCAAGCCACGTCCGCAGGTCGTCCACGGGACCCGGTTGCGGCTCGACCGAGCGAGGCGGTTCAAGGAGAAGCTGCATCCCGGGCGCGCCGTCGGACGGCAGCTCGTTGGCGAAGACGGCGTTGGCCGTGTCAAACGCCACGAGCCACGGCGGGAGAGCCACGCGCAGCGTTCCACCGTCCTCGGTCACCTGCGTCCAGCCGGCTGGAACGGCGGGGCGGCCCTGGGCCGGCATCGGCGTGGGTGCGGAGGCGCAGGCCACGAGCGCCCAGCGCAATCGCCAGCAACGCGACGAGATCCCGACCCCGGCTCACGCGTCCGCCTCGATGGCCGGCCCCCTGGGCCCACCGTCGGTGCGCCGACCCAGCCAACGGCCCGCAACCATGGGTTCCGGTCACCTACGACGCCGCCTCCGGGTTGGTCTGCCGCGCGCGACGGATCAGCAGCAGGCCCAGTCCCACGATCCACAGCATCGTGCCCGGGATCGCGGCCATGAACACGATCCACAGCACGTCGCCGGCCCCTTCGGCCAGGCCGAGTGGTCCGGCAATCGTGGCGATGCGCAGCGCGGGGACGATCGCGAGCCAGCACAGCGCCAGCGGCAGCGTCCGCGACCGGGCCCCAGAGGGCCAGCCCACCGATCCAGATGGCGAGGGCGAGGGTGGCGCCCTGGGCGAAGAGGTGGGTGCCGATGATCTGGACGACGACGTAGCCGGCCTCGCCCCAGGCCGGGCTCAGCCCATCGATGTACAGGAGGGGCCCGGTCACGGCTCGCACCACACCGAGCAGGAAGTAGCACGCCGCCGCGAGGAGCCCGAACGCGCTTGCGGCCCGCAGCGCCAGGGACCCGCTCGCCGGGGCGAGCGCGTCGCGGACGGCCAGGACGGCGACCGTGAGCGCCACCGCCATGGACAGCAGGACGAGGCTCGCCTGCCCGTAGACCTCGGGGTGGGCCCGAAGGAAGTCCAGCATGATCGCCGGGCTGTCGGTGTCCTCGAAGCCGAGCCGCGGCGCCGTCGTCTCCAGGGCGAACCATGCGACGCCAGCAACGCCGAACGCCAGCAGGGCGATCCCACCGGGCAGCGACCCCCTGCTGGGCCTTGCAGGCGTGGCACCGACGGCCGGCCGGCCTCGCGATGAACTCGCCAACGGACCGTCCGTTTGGCTCATGCCGTCGCGCCGACGCTGCCGGTGCGGAGAGCACTGACGCCGAGGGCTGCCCAGCCGGCCGGGAACGCCAGGATCGAGACGAGCAGGATGAGGCCGGCCACATCGCTTGGCACGAAGCCGCCCGAGAGCCCGGTGAGGCCGAGGACCACCACGATCGAGCCAAATCCCAGGAGCGCCGCGGCCCCGCGTGACAGGCTGCGCGCCAGCCACGTGCCGACGGCGAACAGCCCCGAGCCGACGAGGAGCCCCAGGACGCCGAGCGTCGAGATCGCCCACGCGCTCAGGCCCGCGACGATCGCGCGGTCGCTGTCTCCCATGGCGGCGACAGCCACGGCGCCGACCAGCGCCACGATCGCCCCCACGGCGGGAACCGCGAACGCGGCCCAGATGAGCACCGGGTACCGGCGGGCCTGGAACGCGCTCAGGCCGACGAGCGCGACAAGGGTCGTGACGGTCGCCAGGACGAGGACGAGGCCGATGAAGGGCGCGCCCGATTCGGCGCCGTTGTTGATGGCGTTGCCGGCGAGGATGTACAGCCAGAGGAGGCCGCTCACGATGGCGGCATACCCCCCGATGCGAAGTGACATGGCGAACCCCTTTGCATGCTGGGACGCGGCGCCGAGGCCGCGGAGGTGGAGGTGGGCATCGAGCGCGCCGAGCAGGACGTCGGCCACGTCGAACGGGCCGAGCGGCCGCTCCGCGAGGAGCGCCTCGAACTCGTCGCCGTAGCGGGCGCGCCAGGACGCGGGATAGAGCCGGAGGAGGAGGGCGATCAGGGGACGCATCGCCGGTCAGCCCGTCGAGTCGCCGAGCCGGCGGAGGCCGAGCTGCGCGAACGCGGAGAGATCGCGCAGCTGCTCGGCGAGCACCGTGGCGCCGACGGCCGTCAGCCGGTAGGGCCGGCGGCGGTCGACGGGCTCCAGGGCCTCGATCAGCCCGCGCTCCTCGAGACGGGCGAGCGCGGCGTACAGGGTCCCCGGACCCAGCGGCCGGCCGGTGCCGGCTTCCACGTCGGTCATGATCGCGTAGCCGTGCTTGGGCCCGTCGCTGAGGCTGACGAGGATGACGAGCGCCGGTTCGGCGAACCGGCCGAGATCGGGGATCCGGGGCTCCATGCGACTCCTTGTGGTGTGACTGCAGCGGCTAACGATATATCGTGAGACGTAGTATCGACCCGGGATCGCGCCTGTCAAGCCCCTTCCGACGACCGGTGCGAATTGGGGTGCCGGAGCCGATTCTCGACGCTCCTCACGGCCCCGCGTGCAGGTAGCGCACTGCGATCTCGTCCACGCCGCCAGGACTGACGCGGTACGCCTTCGCACCCCTGGCCGGGTCGCAGGACACCGCCTCTCGCAGCACGCCGTCCTCGAAGTCGAGGGCAACGCCGTCGTCGGCCCCATAGCCGGTGGCCGCGCGCCCGTCGGCGACAAGGCGCACGAACTGCTCGCGCCAGGTCGTGTCGGCGAAGTGGGCGCAGGCGCTCCCGGGGAGCAGGCCGAGGCCGTCGATCGTTCGTAGGCCGTCCTGGAACGAGTCGGTCGCGGCCTGCTCGAACCAGCAGATCATGCCGGCGCTGATCCCGGAGAGCACGACCCCGCGCTCGTGGGCCTCGCGCAGGATGTCACCGAGGCCGTGCGCGCGCCACACGGCGAGCATGTTGAGAGTGCTGCCGCCGCCGACGTAGATCGCGTCCTGCCCGAGGACGAACTCGCGCAGGCTCGGGTGGCGCGGGCGCAGGGTCAGGTTGAGGTCGTCGAGCCGTGCGCGGCCCTCGAAGGCCCGGTAGAACTTGAGCGTGTAGGACTCCGCGTCGCCGGAGGCCGTCCCGAGGAAGCACAGGCGCGGCGAGGCCGTGTTGGTCGCGTCGAGCACGACCTGGTCCAGCCCGCGAGCGTGCTCGTCGAGCGGGTCGTCCGAGAAGCCTCCGCCCCCGAGGGCGATGATCCGCGTCATTGGCTCCCCTCCGTCGGGCGGACCTCGTGCCGCCGTTGTCGGCCATCATCGGCCGGCGACAGTGAGTGATCCCGCTCCGCGCCACCATACGCGCTACTCACAAGTAGCACCGACGCCGAGACGCACAGGTCCGGCGGGGTCGCTCCAGGAGCCTCCGCGATCGAGGAGCCGGCGGGTCGAGGAGCTGGCGGGAGCGCATGGGAGTCGAACCCACCGCGCGACGCCGGGCGCCGCGCCACTGGTTTTGAAGACCAGGGAGCCCACCGGGACCCCTCCGCTCCCCCGCGACCGCAGCGTAGCGCGTCGGGGCGACCCGGTGCCCTGGTCAGACGGCGACGTCGCGCCGGTCGAACACGATGCCGCCGAGCCCCACGAGCGCCGTCGCCGTCGCCAGGAGCACCGCGAGATCGCCGGCCTGGAACCCGTTGCGGAGCGGAACGCCGCCCGAGTAGTAGTGGAACGGCGAGACGTCGCGCAGCCAGGCGAGGCCCTCCACGGACGGCCCGAGGTTGTTGCCGAAGAACGCGGCCACGCCCACGATCGCCACGATCCCGTAGGCGACCGAGCGTCGCCCGGTGGCGGCTCCCACGGCAAGAGCCAGGCCCCCGAACACGATGCCGAGGCCCGCGAGGTGCAGGGACGCCGCCACGATGTTGGCGGCGCCGATGTCGCTCAGCTCGGCGGGACCCGAGATGAGGATCACGGCCACGGCCAGCACGCCCATCACGGCCAGCATCTCCGCGATGACGACGCCGAAGCGCTGCACGAGCACCGACCACCGCGACACGGGGTGGGCGAGCGTGAGGTCCAGCCGGCCCGACTCCTCTTCCGCGGCAATGCCCGCACCGCCCGCCCAGGCACCCATCACGACGACCAGGATCGGGCCGAGCAGGCCGTACGTGGTCGACCCCAGGTAGCCGGCCGGCGACATGAAGTCGGTGAAGCCCATCGCGTCCATGATTCCCGGCGGGAATGAGTCCATGAACGCCGCCGTGCCGGGCACGTTGACCACCGGGTAGAACGCGGCGTAGAGCACGCCCACCGCGGTGATGCCGATCGCCCAGCCGAGCAGCGCCCGCCGCTGGTCCCACAGCGTCTTGGCGAACACGCTACCCAGCATCGGTCGCCTCCCGGTCGTGGTAGTAGACGAGGAACAGCTCCTCGAGGTCCGGCTCCTCGACGGTCAGGCTGGCAACGCCGAACCGTGCGGCGGCCTTGACGAGGTCGTCGGCGCGGCCGGCCAGGTGGCCGGTCAGCAGCGCCCCTTCGATCCGGGCATCGTCGAGCCCGGGGATGCCGTCGAACGCGCCCGGGGCGACCGGCTCGTCGAACTGGATCGCGATCCGGCGGACGGCCCGGCTGCGCAGCGCGCCGACGTCCTCGACCGCCACCATCCGCCCATCGCGGACGATGCCAACGCGGTCCGCGCACTGCTGGACCTCGCTCAGCACGTGCGACGACATGAACACGGTCTGACCCGCGGCACGAACCTCGCGGACGAGCTCCAGGAACCGCTGCTGGATGATCGGGTCCAGGCCGGCGGTCGGCTCGTCGAGGATCAGCAGCTCGGGCTCGTGCATGAACGCCTGCACGACACCCACCTTCTGGCGATTGCCCTTGGACAGGCTGCGGATCCGCACGGACAGGTCGAGCTCCAGCCGGTCCGCCAGCGCCTGGAGCCGGCCCGCCGGGATGCCGCCCCGCAGCGCAGCCAGGTGCTCGAGCAGCTCCCGGGCGGACTGGCCGCCGCAGCGCGGTGAAGTCGCCGGGCAGGTAGCCGATGCGGCGGCGGAGGGCGGTGCCGCCCGCGCGCGGCGTCGCGCCCAGGATCGTCGCCGTACCGCGAGTGGGCCGGATGAGGTCCAGCAGGATCCGGATCGTGGTCGTCTTGCCGGCGCCGTTGGGCCCGAGGAACCCGTAGACCTCGCCCGCCGCGACGGACAGGTCCAGGCCGGCGAGCCCGCGCCGCTTGCCGTAGTCCTTGACCAGGTCCTCGGTCCGGATGACCTCGTCCATCGGTCCGCCACCTCCCCTCCCATGCTACGCCTGCGCGTGGTCGGGGACGGCGCCTATGATCGCCCGATGCGCGAGCCAGCCGACCTGCCGCCGATCCGCCTGACCGACATGACCGACTGCGGCGGCTGCGCCGCGAAGCTGGGAGCCGACCTGCTCGCCGACGCACTGGCGGGCCTTGGGCGCCTCCACCGATCCCGCGCTCATCGCGGGCCTCGAGCCGCCCGACGACGCGGCGGCGTACCGGGTGAGCGATGACCTCGCCATCATCGGGACGCTCGACTTCTTCCCGCCGCTGGTCGACGACCCGGTCGCGTACGGGGAGATCGCCGCCGCCAACGCCCTCTCGGACGTGTTCGCGATGGGCGGGCGGGTCCTGTTCGCCCTCTCGATCGCCGCCTTCCCGGAGGACTTCCCGAAGGCGGCCCTGGCGGCCGTGTTCGAGGCGGCCGCCGCGAAGGTGCGTGAGGCCGGCGGGCGTGCTGGCGGGCGGCCACACGATCCGCGACGCGGAGCCGAAGTACGGGCTCGCGGTGATCGGCGCGGCCCATCCGGACCGCCTGTTCCGAAAGGGGGGCGCTCGTCCAGGCGATGTCCTGCTGCTGACCAAGCGCCTCGGGACCGGGCTCCTCGTGAGCGGCCGGCGGATCCGGGCTGACCTCGGACGCGGACCTCGACGCGGCGATCGACCAGATGCGGGCCCTGAACCGGGTCGCATCCGAGGTGCTGGCGCAGCACCGGATCCGCGGCGCGACCGACGTGACGGGGTTCGGCCTGCTGGGCCACGGGCTGGAGATGGCGCGGGCCTCGGGGTCGCGGTTCGTCTTCGAGGCCGCGGCGCTGCCGGCGCTGGGTGGCGCGCTGGAGCTGGCGCGGGCCGGCATCGAGACCGGAGGGGCGGGCCACAACCGGCGATTCACCGCGCCGGCGCTCGTCGTGGGCGAGGCCGTTGACCCCGAGCTGGTCGCACTGGCCCACGACCCGCAGACCTCCGGCGGGATGCTGGCGGCCGTCGCGGCCACCGATGCCGACGCGGTGCTCGCGGACCTGGCCGCGGCCGGCGTCACGGCGTGGCGGGTCGGCCAGGTGGAGGCCGGTGAGGCGGGCGTCGAGCTCCGCTGAGCCGGGGCAGCGCGCCGCCGGGTCACCATCCGGCTACTTGAACATGAATAGCGCCGACGTCGTCGAGCCGTCGTTGAAGGCAAGGGTCAGCAGCCGGCAGGTGCCTCCCCAGCCGCGATCCGTCTTCCAGACATAGGTGTACTGGTCCGCACCGATGCTGTAGCTGAGCGACGAGGCACCGGCCGTCACCGTCTCCTCGATGGCGTCGATCGGGCTCGACGTGTCGCAGTCCACCCGCCGCGATCCAGGCGATCCAGTCGCGAAGATGGCCATCCCGCGATCGCCCGCCGAGGCTGAACTTGACCGGGATCGCGCTGCCGGCCTTGGCGAGGTTGCGGACCCCGTTGCCATTGACGGGCGGCAGGAACCCGCCGAACGCGTACGGCGCACGGACCGCGAAGCCCCAGCGGCTCGCGGCGAGCGTGTGGACGGTCAGCTCGATGTCGCCGTCGCCGAGCGCGGTGCGGCTGGCCACGCAGGGCGATGGATCTGCGGTCCCGGCCGGCCCGACGCACTCGGCGACCACCACCTCGTTGCGGAGGACCACGATGGACGCGGCGCTCTGGCCGGCGGGCACGAGGGACGCGTCGATTTCGAACACGAGGACGAGCGGCTGGCTCGCGTCCGTCGCCGGGGGGGCCGTGATCTCGACCTGCTGCCCGAAGAACGTATAGCCGGCCGGAGCTGGGCCCGCGGACGTCTGGGCGATCGTGACCGCGCCCGCGTTGGGGCTCGTCACGGCCGTCACCAGGGGGGTCTGCGGGTCTGCCGGGCCACCGGTTCCCGTGGTCGCCGTGCCGCCGGGGCCGACCATGGCCGAGCGGCTCGTCATGAACAGGCTGATGCCCGTCTCCGAGAAAGCGTCGGCGATCTCGGGGCCGTTGCGGGCCCGGAGCGGAAACGCGCCCGGCGTGTACGTGACGTCCACCTGGTCGCCGGACCAGGCGGGGCTGGCGAGCACCAGGTCCAGGAAGCCGAGCCCGAGGTCCGGGTACCGGGGCTCGACGGCGGTGACCGCCACCGGGGACCCGTTGATCGTCACCGCGAAGGCGAGATCCGCGTGGGACGGGATCGAGCCCAGGTCCAGCTGGCCGCCGAAGACCAGCGTTAGCCGGTTCGACGCGTTCCCCGAGTCGATGAGCGCCGCGAGGTAGCCGAAGCCGCCGAGTTCGGCCACCTCCGCGCTGACGGTCTCGGCCGGTGCGCCCACCAGGGCGAGGCTCCGCAACGGCGGGGCGACCGGCGCATACTCGACGACCACGATCGACGTCGCTCCGATGGTCACACCTTCAGGGAGCTCGAGACGGACGAACGTCGTTCCGCTGACGTCGAACGGATCCCCCAGGCCGGCGAGACCGGACAGCAGGTACGAGCCGCCCACGGGCCCATGCTCGACGCTGTCCACCGTGACCTTGAAGTCCTCGAACGGGACCGGCACGGACTGGTCGAGCGGCGTGCTGTAGACGAGCACGATGTGGTCGATGGAGGGAGCGCTCAGGATCTCCCCGGCCCACACGATCGTCGGCGGGCCGGCGGTCGAACCCCGGGCGACGGGGGCGCCCCCGGGGGATGCCGCAAGGGTGGCGGCAAGCAGGAGCGCGGCGATGCGCCGCGGACGAACGGACGTGCTCATGGCCGGACCTCGTTCGACGCTGGTGCAGCAGGACGCTTGGCACCAATTCCGGCGTGCAGTCTGGTCCGATGGCGGGCCGATGTCCAGCAATTTCCGCAGCATCCGGAGGCAGCCTGGCGGGGCCGCGCCGGTCCTCGTCCCGGGGTGCGCGAACGGCGCCGGTCCTCGATCGGCGGTCCTCGATCGGCGGTGCGCTGGCCGGACCAAGGGTCCGGTGGCTCAGACGAATGAGCCGCCGGGCGCACCGGATATCCGCCCGCGGGCGCGCCGACTGGACGAACGTGCCGCCGGGCGCACCGGATGTCGGTCCCGGCCGATGGTTGGTCCGCCGGGCGGTTCGGGCCCGGGAACGGCGCCCGCGACCGGGCGGTTCGGGGAACCGAACCTCAGATGCGGAGGCGACCCCACGCGCCGGCCATCGCCGCTCCGGCGTACACCAGCGCCCACACACCCTGGTCAACGAGGTACGCGAGGAACGGGTACACGACAGCCTCGCCCTCCGCGGACCCGGCGAATCGCACGAGCGTGATCCCGTAGGAGATGCCGAACGCGATGACCGTCCCGACCGCGATCCCGCCCAGCAGGATCACCGCCATCGCCGGACCTCGCTTGTAGCCGGTGAAGCGCATCACCAGGTCCGAGATCAGGCCACCGGCGAAGAACCCGACGATGATGATGAAGAACCCGAGCTGCAGCCCGAGCAGCCCGCCGAGCGCGCCGGCGCCGACGGCGACCAGGCCGCCGATGACTGCCTGCTTCGGCTTCATCGACGTCAGCGGGTCATAGGCCGGCTTGCCGCACGACTTGCAGCGGAAGCCGACCGGCCCCTGCATGGCGCACCGGGGACAGATCGGGCGATCACAGCGGCCACATCGGACCCACGTCTCGCGGTCCGGGTGCCGGTAGCAGAACAGGCGCCCGTCGTCGGCGTCCGAATCGGCGGCCTGGCTGGGCGCGGCGCCGTCGCTGGTCATGGCCCGGAGGGTAGCGCGAGTGGCCACCGAGTATCGCGACTCGCCACCGAGCCGCCTCGCCGCCACCGGACCGCGCCGCCACCCCACTCCGAGGCGAATGGCCCGGTCTCAGCCCTCCTCGAAGGTCCCGTCCATCCAGTCGGGGTCGTCCTCGAGCAGCGCCCGCATCTCGAGGTACCGCTCGTGCTGGTCCGGGCTGTCCGCGTTGGCGCGGTACGAGGCCTCGTCGTCGAACATCGCGACGAGGAACAGGGTCGGCCGGTCATACGGCTGGTCGTTGGGCCGGAACAGCCAGCTGCCGCCGAACCCGGGGACCCCGAGGTCCCGGTGCCGCCGCAGGTTGGCGGCGAGTGCCTCCTCCGAGCCCGGAGAGGGATGCAGACGCGCGATGGTGCCGTACATGGGGACGCACCTCCTTCACCACGAATCCTGCTCCCCAGCGCCGCGAACGGCAAGGGCGCGACACGGGACCGCCGGCTACGCGTCCTCGCTCAGCTCCGCGTCCGCGGCTGCGAGGATCCGCTCCACCTCCCCGCGCACCGATTCCGGCACCGGGTCCACGACCGGTCCGTCGAGGATCTCGCGGACCCGGTCACGGGCCCGGTCGTACATCGTCGGCCTGCCCAGCGCGTGCCACGCGTCGTAGCTCGCCCGGCCGATCAGCGCCGGCTCGTAGAACTCGCCGCTCCGGGCTGCATCCCGCGTTGCCGGCATGGCCAGGAAGTTGCCCCCCGGCCCCACCTCGGCCACGTCGTCGAACAGCTCCGCCCCCTCGCGCCCGTCGACGCCCCCGAACAGGCGCAGCGCCAGATGCGCGAGCTCGTTGTCGACCAGGATCTGCTCGAGGACCAGCGTCTGGTCCCCGTCGAGCTCGCCGTAGCCCACCAGGATGTCGGCGCCCGCCGAGATCCCGGGCAGCATCGTGACCAGCTTCTCGACGCACGCCTCGGCGCCGATGTCGTGGGCATCCGTGGCGCACCCGGCGGCCATCGTCGGCAGGCCGTAGAAGCGACCCATCGTGGTCAGCGCGGCGGACTGGATCCCCATCTCCGGCGTCCCGGCCAGGAAGGCACCGGACCGGAAGTCCATGGACCCCACCGCCGAGCCGTACATCACCGGCCGACCCGGGTTCGCGACCTGGAAGATCACCAGCGAGCTGAGCGCCTCGGCGTTGGCCAGAGCGATGTTCCCGAGCACCGAGGCGGGGCCCGTCGTCCCCGGCACGGGCATCGGCAGCACGCACACCGGCACGTCCCAGCGGCCCAGGTCGAGGTACGCGTCGAGCATCTCGCCGTCGTGCACGAGCGGGGCCACCGGGCAGTACACCACCGACGCCTCGTGGCGCTCCCGGGCCCGGGCCTCGCCACCCGCGAGCGCAGAGATGATCGCCCCGAGATACGGAGCCTGGTCCCGCCGGTGGAGCTCGTGCTGGCCGTGCTTGGACAGCGTCGTGAGCATGGCCGCGAACTCGTGGAGCGGCCGAGAGGCCACCGGCTTGTCGTTGGCGGCGACCGGCGGCCAGCCCATCACCGCGAGATCGCATGCCTGGAACACGCGCATCGCGTCCACGGTGTCCCGGCGGGTCCCGTACCGCCGCTCCCCGGTGGCGAAGTCACGCGCGAACGCGGCGGTCCCGTCCATGGCGAACCGCGTGCGCCCCGCGGGCACCGGGTAGTCGTGCGCCGGGTTGCGCGCCCCCAGCAGGAACGCGCGGGGCGCCCGGCCGAGAGCCGTCTCCACCAGCGCACGGCGCGATCCGCACCGTCCCGGTCGCCGCATCCACCTCCGCGCCGGCGTCGGCGAGGAGCGGCACCGCGACCTCGCCGTGGACCCGCACGCCGACGTCCGAGAGGATCTGCAGGGACGTCTCGTGGACGCGCGCCACCTCGTCGGGTGACAGGAGCGCCGCTTCGTAGCGCATCGCTCAGCCCTCCCTCGCTGCCTGCTCCAGTCGCTCCAGCTCCGCGGCGACCTCGTCCGGGAACGGCAGCGGCTCGTGGGCGTGCGATCGCGGCGAACGCCTGCTCGCGGGCCTCCGCCAGGACATCGGGGCGTCCCTGCGCCTCCCACCGGTCGAACGTGGAGTGGTAGCCGAGGCGGGGCAGCAGCCACTCGCCGCCGCGAACCGCGTCGCGCGTCTGGGTCCGGGCGAGGAAGTCCCCGACCGGGCCCACCTCGTCGAGCGCCGCGAGGACGTCGGTCTCACCCCGGTCGTCCGTGATCCCCTCGTGGAGCCGGCGGCACATCCGGTAGACCTCCACGTCGATGACCATCTGCTCCAGGCTCAGCGTCGACGCGCCGCCCAGCGATCCCGGACCGATCATGATGTCCGGCCACGACATGACCGGCAGCGACCAGTTGAGCGTGCGCTCGTACGCCGCCTGGATCCCGGGCACGAAGTGGTCCGTGCCGCCGTTCGACGAGATCACGGGCAGCCCGTAGAAGCGCCCCATCTCGGTGGTCGCGGCGCCCAGCAGCGCGTGCTCGGGTCCGCCACCCGCCCAGCGGCCGGAGCGCGGCTCCATGGCCGCGAGCGCCGGGGCGTAGATGACCGGCGTCCCCTGGTGGGCCGCCTGGGCGAGCACGATCGCCCCGAGAACCTCGGCATTGCCCGAGACCACCGTCGCACGCAGCCCCGTGGGCGCCGAGGTGCCCATCATCGGCATCGGCATGATCGCGATCGGGATGTCCCAGCCCGCCGTCGCCAGCCAGGCGTCCGTGTGCTCGGCCTCCATCGCCAGCGGCGACACGGGGCAGAACAGGACCGAGAACGGGTGGTCGCGAACGACGGCCTCGCGGGAGCCGAAGATCGTGACCAACAGCTCCAGGAGCCACTTCGCGTCGGCGGGCGTCGCGATCTCGTCCTGGATGTGCTTGGAGAACAGGCCATGGACCTGGCGCCAGTGCGCGACCGCGGGTCCGGGACCGCCCTCGCCCTCGATCCCCGAGGTGACCATCCGCCAGTAGGCCCCCACCTCGTCCATGGTGTCGATGAGCCGGGTCGCGTTCGCCCAGTCGTCCCATGTCGGCGCCCGGCGCACCCCCTCGACGGAGTCGTAGACGGTGGTCGTCTCGCCATCGGGCATCAGGGTGCAGTCGCCGGCGTTGAGGGCCAGGGAGAACCCGGGCCGCCGGCCACCGAGGGCAAACTGCCTGGGCGCCGAGGCGAGCGCGGCCTCGACGAGCGCACGCGGGAACCGGACTCGCCGCTCCCCCTCGTCGACCTGTGCGCCGGCCTCACCGAGAATCCTGCGAGCGTCGGCCGAATCGATGCGCATGCCGGTCCGCGACAGGGCCGCCAGCGATTCCTCGTGGATGCGCTCGACCTGCGCGTCGGTCAGGACCCGGAGGACGGTTGCCATGCTGCTCGCTCCGACTGCTCCGCGCCCGGCGGATCGGCAGGCGCGGCGTGACGCCGTGGTTCGGCACCGGACGCCGGCCGAGGCTAGCACCGGGCCCGGGCGCGGGGAACGAGCCGGCCCACTGGGCGGGTCAGCCTTCGCGCGACAGCACCACCACCGCGTACGGCCCCACCGAGACCAGCCCGCTCTGGTCGCAGCCATCGCGCGGATCGCCGTTGGCATCGAGGTCGAATGCCTCGTGGTTCCCGAACGCCGGGTCGTACGTGACCCAGTCCAGGTTCAGCCGGACGATCCAGCGACCCGGGGCCGGGAACCCGATCCGCAGGTCGTCGATGGTGCGGTGCGCGAAGTTGGCGACCACCACCGTGTCGTCGTGTGGCCCGCCCTCGTGCCACCGGTGGAAGGCGAGCACCTTCTCGTCGTTGTCCGAGCGCAGGATGCGCAGGCCGGTCCCGCGCAGCCCCCGCGTCGTGCCATCCCGGGCCCGGCGGAGCGCGATGAGGTCATGGTGGGCGCGCAGGATCCCGTCGTTGGCGGCGACCTTGTCCCAGTCGAGGGCAATGGTGTCGTCGAACCGGCCGCCCTCGAGCAGCTCCTGGCCCTGGAACAGCATCGGGATGCCGGGCGACGTCAGGACCAGCGCGGAGCCGAGCATGCTTCGCTTCTTGGCCCACCAGCTGTTGGCCGCGCCGGGCGCGATCGCCTCCGGGACGCGGACCATGTCATTGGCGACGTTGTCGTGGGACTCCGTGTAGATCACGCGGGTCGATGGGTGGCCCCGCCCCTCGCCGGTGATCGCGGCAGCCACCGCCTCGACGTCGCGGTCCGCGTCATCGGAGGCCTCGAGCGCCGGTCGCACCCCATGGAGGAAGGCCGGATCCCACTGGGCGTTGAAGCCCGCTCCGCCGTCGGCCGTCGGGGCGACGATCGCTGGGTCGCTGCGGATGTCCTCCGCGATCATGATCTTCCACGGCTGGCGGGCCCGAACCTCGTCGGTGAGCCAGGCCATGAACGACCAGCCGTCTGGGAGCTCGGTATCGGGGTTGCCCGTGTCTCCGTCGATCGACCGGATATAGAGCGTGGCATCGACGCGCAGGCCGTCGCAGCGGAAGTCCTCGAGCCAGGTCAGGGCGCTGTCCCGGAGGAACGTCCGGACCTCGCCGCGGCTGTAATCGGGACGGGTTCGGCCCCAAGGCGTCGCCGCCCGGTCGTCGTTATACGTGTAGATCCCGCCGCCGTCGCCCTCGTGCCAGCCGTCGAAGCGCCACAGGTCCAGGTCGGACGGGCCCAGGTGGTTGTAGACGACGTCGACGATGACCCCGATCCCGTTGGCGTGCGCCTCGCGGATGAACCGCTTGAAGGCGTCCGGACCGCCGTAGGACGACTCGATGGCAAACAGGTGGACCGGGTTGTAGCCCCAGGACACGTCACCGCCGAACTCGAACGGCGGCATCACCTGGACCGCCGACACGCCGAGCTCGCGCAGGTACGGAAGGCGCCTCGAAGCGCCGTCGAACGTCCCGGACCGGTCGGCCGTCGAGGTGAACGTCCCGACGTGCATCTCGTAGATCACGAGGTCGTCCCAGGACGGGGTGCGGTACGCGTCCCCGCCCCAGTCGAAGGCCGACGGGTCATAGACGACCGCGTTGCCGACGGAGCTGGTGACCGAGCGGGCATAGGGGTCGATTCGCGAGAGGTCGCCGTCCTGGGTGCGGATCGTGAACCGGTACTCGTCTCCGGGTGCGGCCCCGTCGACGTCGGCCGACCACGTCCCGCTCGAGCCGTCGCCATCACGCCCGAGCGGCGTGGCGTCCGTGGCCCATGCGTCGAAGGTGCCGGTCACGAACACGGCCTGGGCGTGGGGAGCCCATACCCGGAAGGTGGTGCCGCCCGGGTACGGGACGGCACCCATGCCGGGGCGCTGGGAGGGCTGGCGATCGGGCACGAGCGCAGCGTACGGCAGCCGCTGCCTCCTCCGTCGCGCGCGAAGGCGGTCGGGACGCTCATGCCCGGCCTGTTGGCCGATCAAATCCGGGCCGACCGGCCCCCGTCCTCTTGCCTCGACCGTCTACCATCAGGCGATCGGGCTCACTCCCTATCGAGGTACGCCAGTGCCGAAGGAGTACGTCCGCCTGACCACGCCGCTCGTGCGCGACGGCGACCGCCGCTCTGGAGCCCCTCTCCGCCCAGCCACCTGGGAAGAGGCGCTGCAGCGGACGGTCGACGGGTTCCGGGCAGCAGGTGAGGCGCACGGCTCCAGGACGTTCGGGATCTTCTCCTGCAGCCGCTCGACCAACGAGGTCAACTTCGCGGCCGGCAAGTTCTCCCGCGTCGTCCTGGGCAGCAACAACATCGACAGCTGCAACCGAACCTGACACGCCCCCTCTGTCGCCGGTCTGGCGACCGTGTTCGGCGCTGGTGGTTCGACCAGCTCATATCGTGAGGCTGAGGAGACGGACGTCATCCTCCTGTGGGGCTCGAACGCCCGGGAGACGCATCCGATCTTCTTCCACCACCTCCTCAAGGGCGTGCGCAACGGCGCGCGCCTGTACGCGGTGGATCCGCGTCGCACCTCGTCGGCCGAGTGGGCAGACGTGTGGCTGGGGCTGGACGTGGGCACCGACATCGCGCTGGCGAACGCGATGGGGCGCGAGATCATCGCCGCCGGGCTGGCGAACAAGACGTTCATCTCCCGGGCGACGAGCGGCTTCGGGACCTATCGCGAGTCGGTGGAGTCGTGGACCCTCGAGCGCGCCGAATCGGTGACGGGCGTGCCCGCGGCCGCCATCCGCGAGGCCGCCCACGCCTACGCGACCGCCGACAAGGCGATGATCTGCTGGACGCTGGGGATCACCGAGCATCACAACGCGGTGGACAACGTCCTCGCTCTGATCAACCTCTCGCTCCTGTGCGGCCACGTCGGCAAGTGGGGCTCCGGCCTCAATCCGCTGCGGGGCCAGAACAACGTGCAGGGCGGGGGCGACATGGGCGCCCTGCCCGACCGCCTGCCGGGCTTCCAGCACATCGAGACCTGGGAGAACCGGGTCGACTTCGACCGGGCATGGGGCATCACGATGCCCGCCACCCGCGGCTGGAACCTCACCGGCATGTACGACGCGATGGAACGCGGCGACCTCTCGGCGCTCTACTGCATCGGCGAGAACCCGGTCCAGTCCGAGGCGGACACGCACCGCACCAAGCGCCTGCTCGAGGGCCTCGAGTTCATGGTCGTCCAGGACATCTTCCTGACCAAGACCGCCGAGCTGGCCGACGTGGTGCTGCCGGCCGCGGCCGCCTGGGCCGAGACCGAGGGGACCGTCACCAACTCCGAGCGGCGCGTCCAGCGGGTCCGCAAGGCGCTCGATCCGCCCGGCGAGGCGAAGGACGACCTGTGGATCATCTACGAGCTCGCCCGCCGGATGGGCCACGACTGGGGTCAGGCCTCGGCCGAGGCCGCCTGGAACGAGCTGCGCACGCTGTCGCCGGCCCACCGGGGCATGAGCTATGCCCGGCTCGAGGAGATGGACGGCATCCAGTGGCCGTGCTACGACGACACGCACCCGGGCGAGCCCTTCCTGCACTCCCGGCTGTGGGCCGATCCCGTGGTGGGCATCCCCGCGATCTTCGTGCCCACCGAGCACGAGGGACCCGTGGAGGAGCTCACCGAGGAGTACCCGATCCGGCTCACCACCGGCCGCCACCTCGACTCGTACAACACCGGTGTTCAGAGCGGCCCGCTGCGGTCGCCGCGCCGGCGCGGCGAGACGCTGGACCTGTGTCCGGAGGACCTGGAGGCCTACGGCCTGGCCGAGGGCGACATCGTGCGCGTGGCCTCCCGGCGAGGGGCCGTCGAGGTTCCCGTCCGGGCCGACCGGTCGCTCCGACCGGGCCTGGCGTTCATGACCTTCCACTACCAGGACGACGTCCCGGTGAACGTGCTGACGATCGACGCCACGGACTGGAAGTCGGGCACGGCCGAGTTCAAGGCAACCGCGATCCGCATCGAGAAGCTCGGGGTCCCAGCCGGCGTGAGCTGAGCTCAGGACGGAGCCCTCGCCTCGTTCGGGTTCGGGACGACACTTCGGTTCGGGCGCGGGACGACCGTACGAGCGCACGACGGGACACGTTGGGCGTGGCCCGCCCCAGCCGGCGCATGCACGACTCCGCGGACATACGTGTCGTGTGCCCAGCGCCCGAAACGTTCCATCCTGCGCCCGTTCGAGCGTCACGCGCCCGGCCCACAGGCTGGGAACTGCGGCCCGCAGCCAAACGACTCGCCGCGCTCTTGCGGCGGCCCGCCGACAGCGATGTGTCGCCCAACAGGCTCGGAGGTCCCGGGGATTCAGGGCCGCACCGCCCGTCCGCCACCCCCCCACCGACAGCGTACACTCGGCCGCCATGGACCTACATCTTGTCGGGCCCGCCGCCACCGCCGATGAGCGTGCCGCGATCGACACCTTCCTCGCTCCGCTGATCGGCGCCGCGGCAGGCGGCTGGGACGGCGGCGAGCGCGACATCAGCGCGGACGGCCGGAGCGCCCGTGGCGGGCACGAAGCCCGCACCCACCGGGACCTCCTCCTGCCGACCCTGCATGCGATCCAGGACCGGATCGGCTGGATCAGCCAGAGCGCGCTCAATCACGCGTGCCGCCGGCTGACGATCCCTCCCGCCGACGCATACGGTGTCGCGACCTTCTATGCCCTGCTCTCGACCGTGCCGCGACCGGCCAAGGTCGTCCACGTGTGCGACGACATGACGTGCCGCCTCGCCGGGGCCGAGCAGGTCTGTGCCGACCTGGAGCGAACGCTCGGGCCGGCCGGCCACCCCAAGCCCGGGGCGGACGCCACGTGGCTGCGAACCCCGTGCATCGGCCAGTGCGAACGGGCGCCCGCTGCGTTCTTCACGGTCGCCGGGGATCCTCCGATCCGCATCTCCACCGGGCCGCTCGATGCCGCGGCCATCCTCGGCCACCTCGAGCAGCCCAGGGACGCCGACCAGACCGGCCTCGCGGCTCACCTGGACACGGCCCCCAGCCCGGAGCGGCTTGCCGCCCTGCGCCAATTCATCCCCCAGGCCGGCGAGCACGGCCTCCGCCTGCTCACCCGAGTCGGCCGCGTGGACCCCACCAGCCTGATCGACTACCTCGCCAATGGCGGCTACCGGGCGCTCAAGGAGGCCATCCTGCTCGGCCCGGAGCGGGTGATCCAGGAGGTCATCACCGCCGAGGTCCTGGGGCGCGGCGGCGCTGCGTTCCCCGCCGGCCAGAAGTGGGCCGCCGCGCGGGCGTCCACGGGCTACCCCAAGAACATCGTGTGCAACGCCGACGAGGCGGAGCCGGGCACGTTCAAGGACCGCGCGATCCTCGAGGAGGATCCGTTCGCGCTGGTCGAGACGATGACCATCGCCGGGTTCGCCGTGGGGGCGGAGCTGGGGTGGGTCTACCTGCGTGGCGAGTATCCGCTCGCCGAGACGCGCCTCCAGAACGCCATCGACCAGGCTCGGGCGAAGGGCCTGCTTGGTGCCGATGTCATGAGCGCCGGATTCGGGTTCGACATCGAGATCCGGCGCGGCGGCGGCGCCTACGTGTGCGGCGAGGGCACCGCCGTCTACGAGTCGATCGAGGGCAAGCGTGGTGAGCCGCGCAACAAGGCGGCCCGTTCCACGACCGCCGGGCTGTTCCAGAAGCCGACCGTGCTCAACAACGTGGAGACCCTGGCCAACATCCTCGACATCGTCCTCGAGGGGGGCGAGGTCTATGCCTCGCTGGGCTCCGAGCACTCGAAGGGCCACAAGCTGTTCAGCATCAGCGGACACGTGGCCCGGCCCGGCGTCTACGAGACGGAGTTCGGGATCACGCTCCGGGACCTGATCGAGCTCGCGGGCGGGGTGCCCGGCGGGCACGCGGTCAAGGCGGTGAACCTCGGCGGGGCGGCCGGGGCGTTCGTGGGCCCCGAGCACCTGCACATGCCGCTCACCTTCGAGGCTGCCAAGGAGGTGGGTGCCACGCTCGGCGCAGGCGCGATCGTCGTGTTCGACGAGACCACCGACATCACCGACATCCTCCGGCGCATCGCGGAGTTCTTCCGCGACGAGTCCTGCGGCCAGTGCGTCCCGTGCCGCGTAGGGACCGTACGCCAGGAGGAGCTGCTCGCTCGGCTCGCCGCCCGGAAGCCCAACGGCTCCGTGGAGGATGAGCTGGCGTTGCTGGCCGACCTCGGCAAGGTCATGCGGGACGCCTCGATCTGCGGGCTGGGCCAGACGGCCAACGACGCCGTCCGGACCGGCATTCGCTACGCGGAGGTGATGGCGTGAGCACGGAACCCAAGACGCTCTACACGGGCGTCGACCCGCTCATCTTCACCACCAACCCGGCTCGCTCGCCGGTCGTGCCCGCGCCGCCGCCGGCCCGCGAGCCGAAGCTGGTCGAGATGACGATCGACGGCACACCCGTCACCGTGCCGGCCGGCTCCACGATCCTCGAGGCCTGTCGGGAGCAGGGCATCGACATCCCGACCCTGTGCGCCCTGTCCACGCTCACGCCTGAGGGCGTGTGCCGGATGTGCGTCGTGGACACGGGTGCCCGGGCGCTCACCCCGTCGTGCTCGGCCAAGGTGGCGCAGGGGATGACGGTCGAGACCGAGAACGACAAGGTCCGCCACTCGCGCAAGCTGGTGCTGGAGCTGCTGGGCTCGTCGGTTGACGTGGACCTCGCGGGGCCCGAGCTGCCAGACCGCACGATCCACGAGTACATGAAGCGCTACGGCGCGGACCCGGGCCGATTCGGCCCGGCCGGGCCCGTGGCACCCCTGGGCGAGCGCGACGCGCGCCAGGCAGGACACCACCACGCCACCGACGGGTCCACGGCCGAGACCGTGGCGCAGCCGGTGAAGGTCGACAACGAGCTGTTCATCCGCGACTACGCCAAGTGCATCCTCTGCTACAAGTGCGTCGAGGCGTGTGGCGTGGACGCCCAGAACACGTACGCGATCTCGATCGCCGGCCGCGGCTTCGACGCCCGGGTCTCGACCGAGTACGACACCCCGCTTGACGTCTCGGCCTGCGTGTTCTGCGGGAACTGCATCAACGTCTGCCCCACCGGCGCGCTGATGTTCCGCTCCGAGTACGAGATGCGCCAGGCCGGCACCTGGGACGAGGCGAGCCAGCACGTGGTGGACACGATCTGCCCGTACTGCGGCGTGGGCTGCACGCTCTCGCTGCACGTCCAGGACAACCGGATCGTGAAGGTCATGTCGCCCGCCGAGTCGGACGTCACGGCCGGCAACCTGTGCGTGAAGGGGCGCTTCGGGTTCGACTTCGTGCAGGTCCTGCCCAAGGGCGTGCGCGAGGACGGGGCGAGCGCCTGAGGGCCTTCCCGCCGCCCGCGAGGTCCACCGCGGCTCCCGGTCACGGTCCCTGCGGGCCGGAGGTCCCTCCCAGCTATGGGCCGGACGGCCCTACGCACGCGTCTATATCGAACGGCACAGTCGGCCCATGAGCGTCCCGTCGGGTGCCCGCGACCTCAATCGTCTCAAGTGGGCCACCATCCTCCTGCCCATCGGCTTCGTGTGGGCGTTCGAGCTGCTCCGATTCCTCGTCCTCGATCCGCAGCTGGGTGGCGACGACAGCTACATCGCCTCCGCGATGCTCATGGGCGGCGCGATCGTGGTGTTCGCGGTGATCGTCTCGATCTACCTCGACCGGACGCAGCGCCAGCTGCTCGCCCAGAACAAGGACCTCTCCGCGACCCACGCCGTCAGCTCGGCGGTGCGCGGCGGCCTCTCGCTGCCGGAGCTGCTCGAGCAGTCGCTTGACCGGGTGGTGACCCAGACCGGGGCCCTGGCCGGGATCGTGACGGTGAACGGACACGACGACCAGCCGCTCGTGGTGCGCCGCCCGGTTTCCCTGGAGCCCGGGCTCGCCTGGCTGGCAGCAGTCCTCGAGGAGCCGGGCGACCCGACCGTCGACAACCCGCGCTACTCGCGCCGAACCGGGATCGATACCGGCATCCTCGACCTGCCCCTGATGCGCGGCGCCAGCCGCATCGGTCACCTGCGACTCGCGTTCCACCCGCCGGTTGAGCCGGACATCAGCGATGCGGCGCTGATCGACATCGCCGGCGAGATCGCCGGGGCCGCGCAGCTGGGGCTCACCGTCGCCGACCTCCACCGCCGCGAGCGCGAGCGCGAGGCGCTCTACGCCGTCGCCCTCCAGCTCACCGGCCGGGGCGACCTCCGGGACGTCCTCGACACCATCACCCAGCATGCGCGTGACCTCCTGGGAGCCGAGCGCGCGGTGGCCTGCCTCGCTGACCCGCGCGCGAGCGGGCTCACCGCCGGCAGCGGGCGCGACCGCCTGGCCATGGCGGACGACGGGACCGTGTGCCAGGTCCACCACGAGAAGGCCATGGGCAGCCACCCGCAGAACCCGAGCTGCCCGCTGGTGGCGCCCACCGATGGCTCGCACTGGTTTGCGCGACCGCTCCGCGGGCCCGACGGGATCCTCGGCGAGCTGTGCGTGGTCCGGGCCGGGCGCCCGTTCACGCCGGCGGATCGGACGCTGCTCGGCGCGCTCGCCGACATGGCGGCGATCGCCGTGCGCACGGCCCACCTCCACGAGGCCGAGGAGCAGTGGACGATCCATGCCGAGCGTGACCGCATCGCCCGCGAGCTCCACGACAGCCTGGCCCAGGTCCTGGGCGTGATCCACCTCCAGCTCCGGGCGCTCGAGACCCGGGCCAAGGACGAGGCGAGCCTGACCATGGCCGACGAGCTGTCGGACCTGGCCGAGACCGCCGACGAGGCCTACCGGGACGTGCGCGAGGCGATCCTTGGCCTGCGCGAGACGGTCCGCGAGGACGACGGCCTGGAAGGGTCGCTCCGGGAATACCTGCGCAAGTACAGCCGCCAGACGGGCATCGTGGCGACGCTCTCGTGCGAGGGTGACACCCGTCGGGCCCTGAGCCCGCGCTCCGAGGTCCAGCTCCTGCGCGTGGTCCAGGAGGCGCTCACCAACACCCGCAAGCACGCCGAGGCCAAGCGCGTCGGCATCCGGATCAACTGCCTCGACGGTGGGGCCACGCTCGTCATCGAGGACGATGGCGTAGGCTTCGATCTGACGGCCGTCTCCGGGTCCATGGAAGGCGGGTTCGGCCTCGCGTCCATGCGCGAGCGGGTGACCACCCTCGGTGGCAGCCTTGACGTGCATACTGCGCCGAACGAGGGAACGACGATCGTCGTCCGGCTCGATCCTGAGGACACCGTTGGAACACACGCCACCGAAGCTCCGGGTGCTGCTCGTCGATGACCAGCCCCTCTTCCGAAGGGCGCTCGCGACGCTGATCGGCGCCCAGTTCGACATGACGGTCGTGGGCGAGGGGGAGAACGGGCGGGACGCGCTCGAGAAGGTCCGGGCATTGCGGCCCGACCTCGTCGTGATGGACGTCAACATGCCCGGAGCCTCGGGCGTGGACGGGGTGCAGGCGATCCGCCAGGCGGGCTTCAGGACTCCGATCGTGATGCTCACGGTCTCCGAGGACGACGACGACCTGTTCGAGTCGATCAAGGCCGGCGCCAACGGCTACCTGCTCAAGAACGTCCGCCCGGAGCAGCTCTTCGACGACATGCGGGGCGTGATGCGCGGCGAGGCGCCGATCGCGCCGGCGGTCGCCTCCAAGCTGCTCGAGGCGCTGCGCACCGGCGGGATCCCCGTGCGAGGCCAGGCCACCGCTCCGGCCGAGGACACGATCCTGACCCGCCGCGAATCGGAGGTCCTCCAGCTCGTCGCCGGCGGCCTGTCCAACAAGGAGATCGCGAACGAGCTCACGATCACCGAGGGCACCGTCAAGAACCACGTGCACAACGCCCTCGAGAAGCTCCACCTCACCAACCGCGTGCAGGCGGCCGCCTACGCGGTGCGACGCGGCTTCACGGACCCGGAGCCTCGCCGGGACTGACGCGGGTCCCCCGTCGGAGCTGCCGGGCCGCGGCGCTGGCCTCGCGCCGCCGCTGGCCTCGCGCCGCCGCTGGCCTGCCGCCGCCGCTGGCCGCGCCGCCCGCCTCCGCGCCTCGTGCCCGCCTTGATCGCGATCTGGTTCAGATCGGACGGCTTTGAGCGTCGCCAGGCAGCCGAATCCCGGGTTTCGTCGCCCGTTCGTGCACGCCAGCTGACCGGGATGATGCAGATGGCGATCACGGCAGGATGCAGGCCCGGAGCATCGGTCGGAGCCTGCGCCGGCGCTCAGGATCGCAGCAGCATCGCCGCCGCCTGGGCGTAGTCCTCGTAGGCAGGGGGCCGGCGGCGCGAGCCCAGCATCGTCGGACGCAGCCAGGCGGTTTCGCGTGACGCCGGGTCGCACGCCCCGATGGCCCACCCGCGTGGGGGCTCCTGGCTGGGATCCCGGAGCCACGCCGCGACGTCGCCGATCCGTGCCGGGAACGCCCTGACCACGAGATCCCGATTGGCGGCGAGGCGGTGCGCGATCGTCGCGCTGTCGAGGGTCACCACAACGGCCGCCGATCGGACCGGCCTCCAGCCCAGCCGCAGTGCGGCAGCCCACGCCTCTCGCTGGTAGAACGCCACGCTGCGCTGCAGCCCGCCCATGTCGGGGATGTCGGTCTTGGTCTCCTCGACGAGCAGCGAGCGGTCCGCTGGCCGGTAGGCGAGAAGGTCGATCCAGCCGCGCGGCGCCGGCTCTCCGATCTCCACCTCGGTCGCCGTGAGCCAGCCGGCCCGTTCCAGCCGGCGCGCGACGTGGCCGTTCAGCCGGGCGTGGACTGCGTCCCGCTGCCGCCGGCGATCATCGAGGTGACGATCCTCCGTGATCAGCCTTGGACGGAGCCCGAGCGCTTCGAGGACCTGGCGCGTGACGACAAGATCGAGGCTGGCTGCGGATCCGGACTCGAGCCGGCAGATCGACGCCTGCGAGGTCCCCGCGCGGCGTGCCAGCTCCCGCTGCGACCAGCCGGCCAGGCGCCGGCCACTCCGGATCGAGCGCGCGATCGTTATCGCGAGGTCATCGGCTGCAAGATCCACCGAAATCGCCGTCATGCGCCTGTATGTAGCCGAAGCGACTTACCTGCTGCTTACGCGGCGGGCGGCACCAGGCCCCTGTCCGGGCTGAATCGCCTCCGGACTTGATCCCGTCCGGCTCGCCACGCTGCCCCGTGATCGCGATCTGGTTCAGATCCGCCGACACGGTGCACCGACGCGCGGCGCAACCTCGGGTTTCGCCGACCGAGCCGCGCACGAAGCCGCCTGGGATGATGCAGATGGCGATCAGGAGCCGGGTGGGGCGGCGATCAGGAGCCGGGTGGGGCGGCGATCAGGAGCCGGGTGGGGCGGCGATCAGGAGCCGCGACGCCGGACCGCTCGCGTCGAAGATGGCCACGAGTTCCCCCGTCGGATACAGGAAACTCGCAGGACGCCTGTGCCGGGCGACGGATTGGCCTCATGCCCCACCCCTCCTAGCATCGGTGTCACGGGTCGCACCGGGCGAGCCGCGTCGTTGGAGAGCGCGACGTTGTGCCCTGAGCTGGTCAGAGTTCTGGTCCTGTACAGCCATCCCCTGATGGGGGAGGGTCTGGGCCGGATGCTCGCGGCCGAATCGGGCTTGATCGTCGAGGCCGTGGACATCTCCGAGGAAGCCGCCGTCGCCAGCGCCCTGGCCACGGAGCCGCAGGTGGTCGTGGTCGAGGAGGGCGGCGCCGTCGACGCGGCGGATATCGTCCGCCGCTCGCACGCCTCGCTGGTCCTCGACGTGGACATCAACACCACCAGCGCCTTCACGCTTCGCCGCGAAACGCTGTCGTCGCGGCCGGATGACTTCCTGGCCACGATCCGCGAGGCCATCGCCAGTGCCGCTCGGACGGCTGACCCGGACCGCGACATGCACCCGGCGGGCCTGACCGGCTAGGCTTCCCCGATGGGCGACACCCCCCGCCGGCCGGTCCCGCCGGCGTTCGATCCACGCGCCACTCCCGTGCCGCGGCGCCGCATGCTGCTGCTCATGGGCGCCGGTGCCCTTGCCGCTGGCGGCGGCCTTGGGGTGTTCCTGCAGGCTTGCGCCGGCCCGCCGGTCACGGTGACCCTGGACGTGGATCTCGGCACGCTGGTCCCCGGCACGCCCGTCGAAGTGCCGTTCACCCTGGACACCGGGACCAGGAGCGTGCCGGGCTCGGCGTGGCTCGTGAAGAAGGCCTCCGGAGAAGTGACGGCGTTCGACCCGCGCTGCACCCACGGCCTGTGCCAGTACAGCTGGTCCGCCGAGGGCGCCCGGTTCAAGTGCCTCTGCCACGACGGGCAGTTCGCGCTCGATGGAGCCGTGCTGGCCGGACCGCCGCCGAGGCCGCTCAGGCAGTTCCCGGTGCGCCTGGTTGGTGACCTGATCGAAGTGGACGTGCCCGGCGACTTCCAGACGCCCAAGGAATCGCTGCCCGCCTGATCGGCCCGTGCGACCCGCGGGGACGGGACCAATGGCCCGTCAATCCGGGCCCATAAGGCCGCTCGATACAGGGATCGCGGTGCGCGGCAGCACCGCCCTGTATCTCAGTTCTATCCCTCGACGGATGGGAACGAACCCACGCGCACGCGATCATGGCGACAGGTCGGTCCGTCCGAATCCGCCGGCCGTGGAGTGAAGGTGCCAAGAATGTCCCGGGTCACGTCCCTGACCAACATGCCGGAAGCAGAGTTGAACCGCTGGATCAGGCGGATCGCGCTGCTGTTCGTGGTCGTCCTCATCGCCTTCGTGGCGTTCTATGCCGTCGACCGTTTCCGTGCCCCGGCAGCCCCGATCCTGGACCGGGAGCTGGCCGTGCTCGAGGAGGCCGTCCGGGCGGATCCAAACGATCTCGCGTCGCGGGGGCGGCTAGCCGACCTCTACCTCGCGGCCAATCGGTTTGACGACGCCATCGCCCAATACACGGAGATCATCGGAACCGGCAAGCAGGACGAGGCCGGCTACGTCAGCCGCGGTAGGGCGTACGAGATGCAAGGCGACCTCGAGGCGGCCGCGGCCGACTACGCGAAGGTGGTCGAGATCGCCGCCCCCAACGAGATGGCGAATGTCGACCCGATGCTCCAGACCTCGTACTACGGGCTCGGGGCGATCGCGCTCCAGCAGGAGAGGCCCCAGGAGGCGGTCGACTACCTGCTCAAGGCGCTTGCCATCAAGCGAACCGACGCCGACGCGATGAACCTGCTGGGCGCAGCCTACGTCCAGGTGGGCACTCCCGAGAAGGCGGTCGAGCCCCTGCGCCGGGCGGTCATGTTCGTGCCCGTCGGCTGGCCGGACCCGTACCAGACGCTCGCCGCCGCCTACACCGCGACCGGCGACACTGACCTTGCCGAGTGGGCCAATGCGATGGTCGCCGGCCAGACGGGCGACGTGGACGGCGCGATCAGGCGGCTCGAGGCCATCGCCGACGGTGACGCCGCGCTTGACGCCCGGATCGGGCTCGGGTTGATGGCGGAGAGCCAGGGCGACGACGTCACCGCAACCGCCTGGTACCGCAAGGCACTCGAGCTCGACTCCCAGAACACTCCGGCGCAGCTCGGCCTGAGCCGCGTCTCCGACGGCACCCAGGCCCATCCCTCCGTCGGGCCGTCGACCAACCCTGAAGGAAGCAACTGATGACCGCGTCCCATCCCGCGGCCCAGCCGGCGGCTGGCTCGCAATCCCTTCCCGAGGCCGATGAGCTGCCGCCCGATGGTCTCCCCCTGGAGGCCGAGGACGAGCCCGAGGAGCGGCGGCGTCGGAAGCTGCTGCTCCTGCTGCTGCTCCTGGGGGCGTTCATCCTCCTCCTCGGGCTCGCGATCTGGTACCTGCTCTTCCGCCAGCCCATCCCGATCCCGACGATCCCCGGCGAGACCGTCATGCCCGGGTACGTGACCTCGATCTACGGCGCCTCGCGCCCGATGAGCGTCGCCGTGACGGGCACCGGCGACCGGATCTACATCGGCGAGACGTCCGGTGAGCAGACCGCGCGGCTGTTTGACGCCGAGGGCAACGAGCTGGCCGCACTGCTGCCCCCGGTGTCCACCGGCGGCGACCATGTGCCCATCTACGTCGCGGTGAGCCCGATCAGCGGCGAGGTCTACGTCTCCGACCGGCCGACCTCCACGATCTACATCTACGACGCGGACGGGACGTACCTCCGCTCCTTCACGCCGCCGGCCGACGCCGGGAGCTGGCAGCCGCTGAGCGTGTCGTTCGACGCTGCCGGCAACCTGTTCGTCACCGACATCGGCGCCCTTCCGCAGCGTGTCCGCGTGTTCGACCCGACCGGCCAGCAGATCCGCGTCTTCGGCCAGGATGCCGGGCTCAACTTCCCCAACGGGGTGGCCATCGATAAGGCCGGCTACGCCTACGTGACCGACAGCAACAACGGCCGCCTGCTGGTGTTCGCGCAGGACGGGAGCGTCGTGGCCACGGTCGGCCGCGGTACCGGCACCGGAAACCTCGGCCTCCCGCGCGGGGTGGCCATCGACGGGCAAGGGCGCATCTATGTCGTGGACACGAGCGGCCAGGGCGTCTTCGTCTACGGACGGTACGAGGAGGGCGCAACTGCCCTGGAATTCCTCGGCTCCTTCGGCTCGCAGGGGGTCGCCAACGGAGCGTTTTCCTACCCCAACGGCATCTCGGTTGACGACCGCGGGCGGCTGTACATCGCCGACTCGGGGAACAACCGCGTGCAGTTGTGGAGCTATTGACCCGCAGCAGCGAGGGAGGTGGAACCGAGACTCTGCGCCGCCGCCGAGCCTGGCGGCACCCATCCAAGTCCACGTAGCACACAGAGAAAGGAGGTGAGGACAGTTTGAAGAAGCTGATGCTGCTCATTGCAGCCGGAAGTCTTTGGCTGTTCCTTGCCGCGGTCCCGGTCTTCGCGGACGGTGGACCGCATGTGGCTGCGATCAACAGCGGCGTCAACGGCATCAATGCCGATAGTTGCGCCGGCTGTCACCGTGCCCACAGGGCGCAGGGTGAGTTCCTCCTGCTTGCAGATTCCGGAACTGAACTGTGCCTGACCTGCCATGGCGCGACTGGTCTCGGCTCGACGGTTGACGTCGAGAGCGGGATGCAGTACACGCTTGGAACCACCGACGTGCGCGGCGGGACCGTCCTCGGGTACACCCGAGGCGGCGGTTTCGTCACGGCCCGGATCGGCTCCGCCGAAACGGTCCGCATCGCATACATGAGAAACCCGACTTCGGTCAGCCAGCTCGCCAAGGTCCCGGTCCGAACGGCCGGGTCCCAGGACGTCACCTCAGCCCACCTGCCCAACACGGGCGGCGTGGTCGGGGCGGCGGACGGCGTGGCTTGGGGCAACGGCCCCAACAGCACGACGGCGTACGCCGGGCCCGAGGTTGACCTCGAGTGCGGCACCTGCCACAACCCGCACGGCAACGGCCAGTATCGGATCCTGAATCCGATCCCGGCCCCGGCGGCGGTGGGCACGGACGCCTTCGTTCCGGCTGCTGCCGGCGTTTTCGTCACCGACGCGGCGCTTCCGCCCGCCGGCGACACCCGCAACTACACCATCATCCAGACCAACGGTGGCACCGGCACGCTTCTCGCGAGCCAGGTGGAAGCCCTTGGCCTGCCCGCGACGGCGGGCGACTACTTCCGGCGCAGGGTCCCGTGGAACTCCTCGAGCGGCACGTCCAACGACGCGCCGAACGGGATCTCCGCGTCCTTCGCCACCCAGATCTCGAACTGGTGCACGACGTGCCACAGTCGGTATCTGAGCCAGGGTTGGGATGTCCTGGAGGACGATGCGATCTTCACGTATCGTCACACCTCCCTCAACGCGTCGCGGAACTGCATCACGTGTCACGTGTCGCACGGCTCCAACGCGCAGATGGACGGCACCTACTCTGCCAACATGGAGATGCCGGGCGGGGCCGTGGCCCCGGTGGGCGACAGCCGCCTCCTGAAGATCGACAACCGCGGAACGTGCCAGGCTTGTCACGACCCGACGGGGACGATCACCGCAGGGACGCAGGTCGGCCCGACCCCGGTGCCGCTCCTTCCCTAACGTCCAAGGCGTGGTGGCCGGCGATGCACATCCCGGCCACCCGCAACCCCTCCGACGGCGCATGCTTCGCCGAAGGGCCGCCAGGCCATCGTCTGGCGTCTCCTCCGCGCAGCCAACGCCCCTGTGAACCTTCCGGGTCGACCGGCCACCTCAATCGCCACGGGTGAACGTCCGACATCCGCCATGACGAAGTTGATGCAAGCATGAACCGCCAGCAGCGACCCGCGGGCCACCGGGCCGGACCCCTGTTCGGCGTGGTGCTGGTGATCGCCGGGGCCGTGGGGGCATTGACCCCGATGGTGCCGACGGTCAGGGCCCAGGATCCGACCCCGACGCCGGCGGCGACACCCACGCCGGAACCGGTCCTGACGCCAAGCGCCGCTCCCAGCAGCGCGCCCACGGCTGTGCCATCAGCCGAGCCGTCGGCCGAACCCACCGCGGAGCCGTCGGTCGAACCCACCGCGGAGCCCTCGGTCGAACCCACCGTCGAGCCGTCGGTCGAACCATCCGCGGAGCCGTCGCTCGAACCATCCGCGGAGCCGTCGCCCACCGCCGAGCCCACCGGACCGCGCGTTGACCATGCGTGGATCGCCGTCGTCAACGACGTCGGGGCCGTGAGCGACCCGGGGCAGCTCGACGCAGCGCTCACTGACGCCCAGCGGTTCACCGTCTACCGCGTCCGGTTCCAAGTCGTCAACGACTCCGACACCGATGCCACCATCCAGCCCATCCTGGAGCTTGCCGGCGGGGGTGACGGCTGGGTCGTGCTGCCGATGGTCGACCCTGAGCCCGCCACGGCGTTCTACGGCGCATCGGACGATGGCCGCGTCTTCGATCCGCGCCGGGCACCGCTCAGCGTTGCCGATCTCCGCCTCGAGCAAGCCGCCGACCCCGAGGCCACCCCGGTGGAAGGGGCCGCCAGCGCGGGCCGCAAGCTCGCGACGCTGGATCTTCCCGCCCGCAGCTTCACCGAGGTGGAGTTCGCCATCCGGGCCACGGCAGACGCGGCGTGGGAGACGGGCTACCGGTTCCGCCTCTCCGACGGGACGGACGCCCTGCCGGGCGCCCGGGCCGAGCTCGTCATGGGCGCCAAGCCCGGGGTCGAGCTCTCGCCGGGACAGCGCAAGGGCAAGCCCGTGGACGAGCCCGTCCCGCTCTACAGGCTCGATCCCCAGATCGGCTCCACCGATCTGCCGCTGGCGTCAGCCGTGGGAAGCGGAACGACGGCGACATACGCCCTGCGCACACCGGTCGCGGCCATCGCCGCCGAGGGCTCGCCCCATGTCATCTCCGGGCTGGCCTCGGACGCCTGCGCCTCATGCCACTCGGCCCACGACGCCCAGGGGTCCATGCTCCTCCAGCGGTCCGGACCCCAGTCGTCCACCTGCTTCACCTGCCACGACGGCACCGGAGCGCTGAGCGACGTGCAGAGCCAGTGGTCGAGCTCCTCGCTGCCCGCGAACGACCAGGCGAGCTCGTCCTGGTACTCGCACCCTTCCACGTCGTCGTCCAGCCACGTGTCGGCCCAGGAGGACGAGTTCGGGGGCACGCTCAACCGGCACGCCGCCTGCGCGGACTGCCACCAGCCGCACCTCGCGGACGGGGCTCGGCCGGTGAACAGCGTCGGCGGCTGGTCGGCCTCGGGCTCCATCGCCGGCGCATCCGGCGTCGCGGTGGTCAACGGTGACGCCGGGACCGCTCCGGCCTACACGCTCCAGCAGAACGCGGACTTCGAGTACCAGCTCTGCTTCAAGTGCCACTCGGGGTTCACGCAGCTGCCTGCGCAGGATCCGGCCCACCCCAGCCGGTGGGCGCTCGACAAGGGCATCGAGCTCAACCCGGCCAACGTGTCGTACCACCCGGTGGAGGCCGCCGGCAAGAACCAGACCCCCGCCATGGCCCTGAGCCTTGCCGGGACATCGCCCTACAAGCTGTGGGTGTTCGAGACCCAGGACACGGTCCGCTGCGAGAACTGCCACGGGAACAGCGCCGTCGCAGCGCAGACCCCGAGGCCGCTCGCCGATGCGAGCCTGGACAACCATGCCTCACCCAACCGGGGCATCCTGATCGCTCCTTACCGGGACCGGACGCTCAAGCCGCGAGGGCTGTACCAGCCGCTCGACTTCGCGCTCTGCTACGTCTGCCACGCCGAGGCTCCGATGGTGGACGACAGCGGTGACCTCCGCGAGGACACGAACTTCAACTGGCACGGCTATCACCTGAGCTCCATCAGCGGCAACGGCCTGGGCGGCACCGATATCGACGTCCCCGGCGCCGGGCCGGGCAACGCCGTCTGCGCCGAGTGCCACTTCCGGATCCATGGGTCAGCGCTGGCGGTCAACGGCCAGACCCCGGCCATCGGCCTGGTCAACTTCGCGCCCAACGTCCAGAAGCTCGGTGGCGTCCTCGACTTCAAGCCGGCGACCGACTCCACGCTGGGGACGTGCACGCTCGTCTGCCACGGCAAGCCGCACAACGCATACGGCTACGACTGACCTCGGGTCCTGGCGAGGATCACGCCGTTCCGAGAGCCCGGGAAGCGCCCCCTGTATCGAGGGATACAGGGGGCGTCGCGTATCTCCCCCCTCTGGCCCTGCCGGGTCCCGGCGGAAATGTGCGCCCTGACGGATGGGCCGCAGCGGTTCTGACCGGGACAATTCGTGCAGGTGTCAGGCCGCGACCCCTGCGGCCCCGGAATGAGGGCAATCAAGATGACTCGCACCCCTGCGCGTGCCCCCCGGCACGCGCGAGCCCGGGGAGGTCGCGCATGACCGTCCCCACGCTCAAGCCCACGGGGAAGGCCGCCGTCCAGGTCGAGCTGCTCGCTCGGCTGGGACTGCCGGCCAGCGCCTCCCCCGAGGATGTCGACCGGCTCCACCAGGCCGCGAGCGAATTCCTCACCGTTGCGCCGCCCGAGATCCGCGGCTGGGCCCGTGCCCAGGTCGCGGCCCTCGACGCGGCGTATATCGCTTTGACCGACCCGGTCGGACTCGAGGGCTCGGCCCTCATGAGCCCGGCGAGTCCGCCGACGGTCGTACCCGGCGGGCCGGCGACACCTCCGGCCCGCCGGGGCCCCGCCCCGGCGGTGGTCCCGGACGAGTCCGTCGCCGAAACCACGGACGACAGGATCCCGGAGATCGAGGGCGAGCCCAGCGCCGAGGACCTCGCGGCCCTCTACGCGATGGTGACCCCCAGCGCCCACGACGACATGAAGCCCACGCTGAAGGTTGTCCGACCGGCTGCACCCGCGCCGCGTCCGACCCGGGCGAAGTCTCGGGCAACCGCCACGGCGGCCCCTCCCGCGCCCGCACCGGCCAATGTCTGGAAGGGCATGTTCCTGGGCGTCGTGGGGATCGGCCTCGTGGCCGGCCTGCTCGTCGGCATCAACGCCCTGGTCAACACCCTTCCCGGTGGCGCGGTGCAGGCAAGCCAGGTGGCGCAGGCTTCCTCGGGCGCTCCCGCGGTGGACGAGGCGAAGGTCGCCGACCTGATGGTCGCCTACCAGGCGGATCCCGCGAACCCGGACACCCTGCTCGCCCTCGCGGACGAGTTCTACGCTGGCGCCCTGTATGACCAGTCAGCCACGTGGCTCGACAGGCTGCTCGCCATCAACCCCGACCACATCCAGGGGCTGCTCGCGAGAGGCGCCGTCTACTTCAACCTCAACGATCTCGCCAACGCCAGGGCTGCCTGGGAGAAGGTCGCCAGGCTGGAGCCCGACAATGTCGAGGTCCACTACGACCTGGGCTTCCTCTACCTGAACCAGGCGGAGCCCGACTGGGCTGGGGTCCAGGCCGAGTGGAACAAGGTCATCGAGCTCGACCCGGGCTCCAGCCTCGCCCAGACCGTGAGGTCCCACCTGGACTCGCTGGACAGGTCGTCCATGCTGCCGGCCGCGTCGAGCGACCCGGGGGCCAGCGCTGCACCGGCAGCCAGCCCCGAGGCATCTCCTGCTGCATCTCCGGCCGGCTCTCCGGCGGAGACCACCACGCCATGATCGAGCTCGGCAGCGCCCTCGGCATCGGGATCGCCTTCCTCGGCGGCCTCGTGTCGTTCGCGTCCCCCTGCTGCCTGCCGCTCGTGCCCGCGTACCTCAGCTACATGGTGGGCGCGACCGGTGAGGGCACCACCGGCCGCCGCCCCGCCTTCATCCATGGCCTCGCGTTCGTCGCCGGGTTCTCGCTGGTCTTCGTCGCCTTCTACGCGCTGATCGGCGCGCTGGGGGCGTTCCTCGACCGGCGGATCATGACCACGGCCGGCGGCGCGCTGCTCGTCCTCCTCGGCCTCCAGGTCGCGGGCGTGATCAACGTCCGTGCCCTGTGGCGCGACACCCGCGCCATGCCGACGATGGGCGGCGGGCTGGTGATGGCCGGCGGTGGCGCCGGTTCCCTGGCCGGTCGCCCGTCAACCCCGGGCTACCCGCGGTCGTTCCTGTTCGGACTCCTCTTTGCCGCGGGCTGGAGCCCGTGCATCGGCCCCATCCTCGGCGGGATCCTCGGCCTGGCCACGGCCACGGCCAGCGTCGCGCAGGGAACCGTCCTGCTGATCGCCTACGCGAGCGGCCTCGCGCTTCCGTTCCTCGCGGTGGCGCTCGGCGCCTCGTGGGTCTCCAAGCGGCTGACCTGGGTCGGCCGCCACCACCACGCCGTCAACCTGGTCACGGGCGGGCTGCTCGTGCTCCTGGGCGTGCTGATGCTCACCAACATGCTCGGCCGGCTGGCGACCCTCGGTTCGCCGTTCGGTCTCTAAGGAGGTCGTCCCACATGACCGACAAGGTCGACAGCCGGACGCTTCCCCCGGCGGCCACTGCGGCGCCGGCGGCGGCCGGCCCCTCGGCGATGGACCGCGTGGACAGCGGGCTGGAGGGCCTCTGGCACCTCCTGACCTCGATGCGCGTGGCCATGCTCATCATGCTGGCCATCGCCGTCCTGGGCGTCATGGGGTCGCTGGTGATGCAGATCCCGCGAGACATCGTGGGGCTCGCCCAGCAGGAGGCGCTCTGGGTGGACAGCGTCCGCCCGCGCTACGGCGGCTGGACCGACATCATCAACGCGCTGGGCCTGTTCAACGTCTTCAACTCAATCCTGTTCCGGATCCTGGCGGCAGCGCTGACGATCAGCCTCATCGCCTGCTCCATCCACCGGATCCCGGGGATGGTCCGCACGATCCGCAACCCGCGGGTGGACGTGGGGTCCGGGTTCTTCGATCACGCGCCCCAGCACGAGGCCGTCGTTGTCCGCCGCTCGGCTGAGGACACGCGCACGGCGCTCGAGGGCGTGCTCCGCGCCCGCCGCTATCGGACGCTGGCCACCGACGACGGGACGGTGCACCTCTACGCGGACCGGTTCCGCTGGGCGCCCTTCGCGGGCCTGGTCGCCCACCTGTCCATCGTGGTGATCATGGCCGGGGCAATCCTCGGCGGCATGTACGGCTACCGGAACCCGGAGTTCATGGTCACCGAGGGCCAGACCCTCGATGTCGCGGCGGAGCCCGGGCTCTCGATCGAGCTGCTGGACTTCACGGACAAGTACGACCCCGCGACCGGCGCCCCGATCGACTACGCGAGCACCATCGTCGTGTACAAGGACGGGCAGGAGATCGACAGCCACGTCGTCCGCGTCAACGACCCCTACCGCTACAACGGCCTCACCTTCTACCAGGCGTTCTACGGTCCGTCCGTCCTGGTGACCGTCAAGGACGCGCAGGGCGACGTGCTGGTGCAGTCCGCGGGCGTGCCGCTCGCCTACTCGGCCAGCGATGGGGCCCGCTACGGCATCCTTCCGATCCCGAACACGTCGTACAACGCCGAGATCCAGGCGACGACCGGCGGCAGCGACCCGTTCATCAAGCCGGGCCAGGTCCAGTTCGGGATCTACACCAGCGGTGCCACCAGCTTCGCCGACGCCGCCGTGATCGACCAGGGCACGCCAGGCCAGGTCGGCGACCTGACGGTCACGTTCGAGCGCGAGACCCAGTTCACCGGGCTCAACGTGGCCCGTGATCCGGGCGTCCCGCTCATCTGGATCGGCTCCACCCTCCTGTTCGTCGGGTTCCTGATCCGGTTCATGATCCCGCACAAGCGGATCTGGGCCCGAATCGTGAGCCGGCCGAACGGCGGCGCGGTGGTGGGTCTCGCGACCCTCGCCCAGAAGGACGTCACCGCCGGCACCGAGTTCGAGCAGCTTGTTTCCGACATCCGAGCGGCGCTCAGCGCGCCGACCAAGGCCTGAGGGAGGTCCCACCAATGGGCAAGGTTTCCGAGTACGCGTTCGTCGCCTCGATGCTGGCGACAGGGCTCGCGCTCCTGATGTACCTGGTCTACGCGTTGTCCGGCCTCCGCGCCGCGCGGATGCAGACCGCCGGCGTGTCGATGGGCAGCAGCCCGGTTGGCGTGGTCTCCGGGCCACGCACGGCGGCGATGGGCAAGTACGCCACCATCCTGACCTGGCTCGCGACCCTGACGCTCCTGCTGAGCCTCGCGTTCCGGGCCGTCGTGACCGGCCACGGCCCGTTCGCGAACATGTACGAGTTCTCGATGGCGTTCGCCTTCGGCATCCTGGTCACGTATCTCTACTTCGAGCGCCGGTACCACCAGCGGATCCTGGCGCTCGTCGCCCTGCCGGTCGCGCTGGGCATGCTCCTCTACGCCGCGACCATCCCGGCCGACATCGAGCCGCTCGTCCCGGCGCTCCAGAACAACCTGCTTCTGACCGTCCACGTGGCCACCGCGATCGTCGCCTACGGCTCGTTCGCGATCGCGTTCGCCTCGTCGATCCTGTTCCTGCTCCAGACCCGCCACGCGCTCGCGATCGTGCTGGCGGCCGTCGCCAGCATCGGTGCCGCGGCCGTTGGGGCGATCACCGCGACCAGCAATGCGGGTGGCCAGGCGCTCATCTTCGGGATGTCGGCAGTCGCCATCTCGCTGGTCGCCATGCTGGTCATCGACTGGTTCGGCAACCGTGGCCGGGCACCGTCGGCCGAGAGCGCGTCGGGCCGCTGGGGCCTGCCCAAGCCGATGGTCCTCGACGAGATCGGCTATCGGGCCGTGGTCATCGGGTTCCCCTTCCTGTCGCTCACGATCATCCTCGGCGCCGTGTGGGCCGAGACGGCCTGGGGCACCTACTGGCAGTGGGATCCCAAGGAGACCGCGTCGCTGGTGACCTGGTTCATCTACGGCGCCTACCTCCACGCCCGCGTGATGCGCGGCTGGCGCGGCAACCGGGCCGCCTGGCTGCTCGTGATCGGGTTCCTCGCCGTCCTGCTCACGTACTTCGGCAACCTGATCTTTGGCGGTCTCCACAGCTACTCGGGCCTGGGCTGATCCCGGGCTCGAGACGAGGATCCGTGTCATGAATGCAGCAGGAACCACCTCCCGTCCCTCCGGGAACATGGCCGGCCGGCTGCAGACGATCGTGGTCATCGCCATCGTGGCGGTCATCGCCGGTGTCCTGGTGTGGTCGGCCAGCGGCGCCGGCATGACCGATGGCGTCACGCGAGTGGAGCTTCCGGCGAACGCCGCCGCGGTGGCCCCCGCCGTGGGCGAGGTCCCGCCGGGCTTCACCGGGCTGACCTACCAGGGCGATCCGGTCTCGCTGTCGGACTACGCGGGCAAGCCCGTGTGGCTCACCTTCGGGGCGACCTGGTGCCCGGACTGCCGGGCGGAGATGGCCGATCTCCTGGAGACCTACGAGGCCAACCGGGACCGCGGCCTGGTCGTCCTCGGCGTGTTCATCAACGAGACCGCGGCGGACGTGGCCGGGTATGCGGGACGCGCCGGGGTCACCTTCCCGATCGCGGTGGATCCCAACGCCGACATCGCCGCGGCCTACCGGTCCATGGGCATCCCGACCCACTTCTTCATCGCAGCCGATGGGCGGATCCGCGAGGTGCGGATCGGGGGGCTGTCCAAGGACGACATGGCCCGCGCGGTCGCGGCCATCCTGAAGTGAGGCCCAGATGAGCGACCCCGACAGCGGCGCCGGGCTCCCGCCTGAGACCGGCGAGGCGACGCCTGCGGCCGACGCGGAGGAGACGACACCGGCGGCCGGCGATCCCTCGTCGGCCGCCGTGGCGCCGTCCCGGGGTTCCCGACCGCGTCATCCGTTCTACCTTCGGGGCCGGCACCTGCGCCTGCCGCGCTCGCGGGCCGGGCTGTTCGCCCTGCTGCTGGTCCTTGCCGCGGGCGGCAGCGTGGTCGCGTTCACGGGCGTGTCGATGATCCACTGGACCGAGACCGCTGACTTCTGCGGGCGCTGCCACACGATGGCTCCAGAGCTCGAGGCCTACCACCTGGGCTCGCACCGCGACGTCGACTGCGGCGAGTGCCACGTGGAGCCCGGGATCGCGGGTTGGGTCAAGTCCAAGCTCGCCGGCACGCGCCAGCTGGTCGGCGTCGTCCTCAACACCTACCCGACGCCGATCCACCCGCCCGACCACCTCCTGCTGCCGAGCCCGGCGGACACGTGCCAGAAGTGCCACTCGCTCAACGACCGGTCGTTCGTCGCGCTCCGCGCCCAGACCCAGTTCCAGGAGGACGAGTCGAACAGCCGCGATTTCGTGGGGCTGATGATCCGTCCGGCGGGCGGCGACGCCTTCGACGTCTCCCGCAGCGTCCACTGGCATGTCCTGTCGGAGTTCACGTACACGTCGCCCGATGCCAATTCGGCGGTGATCGACTACGTCACGTCGACCCGCGACGACGGGACGGTGGTGGAGTACATCGCGCAGGACAAGGTCCGGGTCGCCGAGAACGTGCGCCCCGACATCGATGCGCTCAAGGCCAGCGAGCGCAACATCACGCTCAACTGCTACGACTGCCACAACCGCGTGGGCCACGACGTCCAGAACCCGCGGGCCAATCTCAACTACCGGCTGTCCACCGGCGTGATCGACCCCTCGCTGCCGTACATCATGCGCGAGGGGATGCGGATCCTGTGGTCCAGCTTCCCGGACGACGCCGCCGCGGAGGCCGCGATCGAGCAGCTCGGCACGTTCTACGAGACGGCCTACCCCGACGTCTACGCCACCAAGGGCGCCCAGATCGCGGTTGCCAAGGATGAGCTCAAGGTCCTGTACCGGCTGACCGCGACGCCGGCGATGAAGGTCACGGCGGCCACGTATGCCAACAACATCGGTCACCTCGACTGGCCCGGCTGCTTCCGGTGCCACGACGGCGGGCACCTCAAGGTCGTCGACGGCGTGGCGACGACGGAGACGATCCCGTCCACCTGCAACACGTGCCACACGTTCCCGCAGATCGGGCCGGCGGTGGCCAGCCTCCCGCTGGGCGAGCCACCCAGCACGCACACCGACGACGCGCTGTGGGTGTTCAACCACAAGAACGTGACCGCCAACCTGGACCCGGGCGGGATCTCGTGCGGGGAGTGCCACGCCCGCGACTACTGCGTGAACTGCCACTCGACCGGCGCCGTCAGCGTGGACCACGACACCATGCTCACCAACCACGCCGAGGTCATCCGCACCCAGGGCAACCAGTCCTGCGCGTACTGCCACCAGCCCGTGTCCTGTGCGCGGTGCCATGCCAACCCTGTGCTGCCGGTGACGACCCCCAACTCCCACGGCCCCGAGGAGGGTGAGGTCGGCGACAGACCGGTCGGCCTCTCCTGGCCCCTGTGGCCAGGAGGCTGACCCCGGGAGCCGAACGGCGGGCCTCAAGGGTGCCGTTCGACACAGGAGCTTCGCGAGTTCTGTATCGACTCATGGGTTGATCCGGCGGTCCCCGCCACCACAATCCACCTAACGGCAGGCGCGCTGGCACGCGGCTGTCGGGCGAGGTGGAGGCACCGATGGAGCCCGAGTCCGGAGCCCAGCCAGTCACGGAGGCACCCGGCCCCACCTCGCCTGCCACTCCCACGTCCACGCGCCGCTCGTTCCTGCGCTGGCTGGGCGGCCTGACCATCGTCTCCACGGCGGCGATGGTCCTCACCCCGATCGTCGGCTTCCTGATCCCCACCCAGGGCGGTCGCGCGGCGGGTGGAACCCGGATCGCGGCGGGCACCACGGCTGACATCCCGGTCGGCACCGGCAAGGTCGTGGCCATGGGTGCCAAGCCCGCGATCGTCGTCAACACGGAGCAGGGGGTGAAGGCCTTCTCGGCGATCTGCACCCACCTCGGGTGCGTGGTCGTCTGGAACGACCTGATCGGCGCGATCCAGTGCCCATGTCACGACGGACGCTTCAACCCGTCAACGGGCGTGGTCGTCTCGGGACCCCCGCCGGCGCCGTTGCCGCCCATCGCCCTGGTGGTCGAGGGTGACCAGATCTTCCTGACGGAGGCCTGAGATGGCGACCCGACCGGCAGCTGACGCTCCGGGGCTCGCCGGCTGGCTCGAGCGCCGGACGGGGCTGGGTCCGGTCCTGCGGGCCAGCGTGCACGTCCGGATCCCGATGTCCGCCCGGACGTACTACTTCGGCGGGATCGCCCTGTTCCTGTTCGGCATCCAGGTCGTGACGGGCACCCTGCTGTCCCTCTACTACAAGCCGACCCCTGATGCCGCGTACGAGAGCGTCCAGTTCATCACCAGCGACGTCAGCTTCGGCTGGCTGATCCGGTCCATCCACCACTGGGCCGCCAACCTGATGATCCTGTTCGTGGTGCTGCACCTGGTGCGGGTGTTCGCCCAGGCGGCCTACAAGTTCCCTCGCGAGCTCACCTGGGTGCTGGGCAGCCTGCTGCTGCTGGTCACCCTGGGCTTCGGGTTCACCGGATACCTCCTGCCCTGGGACCAGCGTGCGTACTGGGCGACGGTCGTCGGCACCGAGATCGCCGGCGGCGTGCCGCTGATCGGCGAGCCGCTCCTGCTGCTCCTGCGCGGAGGCGCCGACGTGACCGGGGACACGATGAGCCGCTTCTTCGGGATCCACGTCCTGGTGCTGCCGCTCGCCCTCGGCGCCCTCCTGGCGGGACACCTCATCCTCGTCCACCAGCTCGGGCTGGCCAACCCCAAGCGCCCCGAGCCCCGCGCGCCCGGCCCCGAGCAGGACCTCGATCCGCAGCGGCCGTTCTTCCCCCACTACCTCATCGACGAGCTGATCGCCTGGTACGTCATCCTGGCCGTCCTCGTGATCCTCGCCTCGCTGTTCCCGGCCGGGCTCGAAGGGCAGGCGAACCCGCTCGAGACCCCGGCCCACACCAAGCCCGAGTGGTACTACCTCGGCGTGTATGAGCTGCTCAAGGTCGTCCCCGACAAGCTGCTGGGGATCATGATCCCCATCGTCGGCATCGGGCTCCTGGTGGTGTGGCCGTTCCTCGATCGCAGCCCCGAGGTGCTGATCCGCCGGCGCAAGATCGTCGTGGGCGGCGCCACGATCGTCCTGGTCGCCCTGGTCGCCCTCACGATCCGCGGCTACCTGAGCTGAGATGAGCACTGACCGCCGTCGCCAGGCCCCCGCCCCGGTCCGCCGGGCCGCCCGTCTCGGGCTCACCGTCGGAGTCGGGCTGCTGACCTGGCTGCTGGTCGCCTTCGGCGCATCCGCGGAGAGCCCGAGCCCCGGCAGCGCGCCCGATCCCAGCCCGTCGGCCCCGGCGCCCGTCGTCCCGACGCCGGGCGCCTCGGATGCCGGCTGGCTGTTCGCCACGCCCGAGCCCTCGGCCAGCGTGCCGCTCGCGAGCGCCCCGCCGCTGCCGACCCCCGTCGCCCACCCCGATGGCGGCGGCCTCAACAGCTGCGCGGACTGCCACAGCGCGGTGAACGACCAGCAGGCGGAGATCGTCGCCCAGTGGGACACGAGCGCCCACGCGGCGGCCGACGTCTCCTGCGCGGACTGCCACGGCGGCGACCCGGGCAGCGACCAGATCACCAAGGCCATGGACGCCGCCGCAGGCTACTCGGCCGCACCCGACCGTCTCGCGTCGGTGGCCCTGTGCGGCAGCTGCCACGCCAACGTCCAGGAGATGGGCGTCTCCGGCCTGCCCACGGACCAGTACGCCAAGTACTGGTCCAGCGTGCACGGCCAGCGCCTGCTCGAGGCGGATGACGTCCGGGTCGCCGTGTGCACGGACTGCCACGGCGCGCACGACGTCAAGAAGGTGTCGGACCCGACCGCCAAGGTGTTCGCGCTCAGCATCCCGAACCTGTGCGCCGGGTGCCATTCCGACGCCAGGCGGATGGAGCCGTACGGCATTCCCACCGACCAGCTCGACGTCTACTCGGACAGCGTCCACGGGGTGGCCCTGCTCGAGAACAAGGACATCCGTGCGCCGAGCTGCGCCTCGTGCCACGGCTCGCACGATGCCAAGCCGCCGACGTCGAGCACGGTCGTGGACGTGTGCGGCAAGTGCCATACCGCGACCCAGGCGCTGTACGAGGAGAGCCGGCACTCGGAGCTGCAGGCCGCCGCTCCGAAATGCTGGACCTGCCACGGGACCCACGACGTCTCGCAGCCGAGCTCCGCCCTGTTCTTCCACGCCACGACACCGGACTACAGCTGCGCCACCTGCCACGACCTCCAGACCCACCGGCTGCGACTCGAGCTCAGCCGGTTCCGTGACCCGGCCGACCGGCGCTGCGACACGTGCCACCACCCCGAATTCGCAGATCTACTCGCAGATCGAGGGGATCTCCAACGCCGTGGTCTCGGCGCAGGACGCCTACGACGCGGCAGACCGCGAGATCGCGCACGCGGCGGGCCTGGGCATGATCACCGACGATGCCGAGGCGGCACTCGTCCGCGCCAAGACCAGCCTGATCCAGGCCCAGGCGGCCGTCCACACGACGAAGCTGACCCAGGTGGCGGACCTCGCGGGCGACGCGAAGGCCAAGGCCGCCGAAGCGTCCGATCTGGCGACCGCGAAGATCGACCAGAGCGTCTTCCGGCGCCAGGCCATGATCATCGTGCTGGTTCTGATCGTGGCCGGGGTCGTGTTCCTGGCCCTCACCAAGCGTCGGCTCGACCGCGAGCTGGAGCGCGCGATCGCAGGGGCCCCGCCGCCGCGGCAGCCACCCGACCCCGGAGGCTGATCCCCAGCGCGCGCGCCCAGCCCGGATTCGGCCCCTACGCCCGCTCGACCCTCACCCGGTCGGGGCGCGCATAGACGTTGAAGCCATCCCCGCGAAGGAACCCGATGAGCGTGACGCCCAGCCGCTCCGCGGCGGTGACCGCGAGGTCGCTGGGGGCGGAGACCGCGGCCAGGATGGGGATCCCAGCGACGGCCGCCTTCTGGACGAGCTCGAAGCTGGCCCTTCCGGACACGAGCAGCACGCGCTCGTGGAGCGGCAGCTCCCCGGCGAGCAGCCGGCTGCCGATCAGCTTGTCGAGCGCGTTGTGGCGGCCGACGTCCTCGCGCAGCGCGACGAAGGTGCCGTCTGGCTCGAACAGGCCGGCGGCGTGCAGGCCGCCGGTCGCGCCGAACACCGCCTGGCGCTCACGGAGGCGGCCGGGGAGCGTCAGCAGCGTGTCCGGCGCCACGACCGGGCCATCGGGGATGGCCGCACAGCGGATCTCGACCTGGTCGAGCGACGCCTTGCCACAGATCCCGCACGAGGCAGTGGCCACGAAGTTGCGCGACGAGATGGCATCCGGGTCGAGCCGGCGGGTGAGCCGCACGACGACCTCGTCGTCGGGCTGGGCGTGGGTCGACGGGTCCGCGACCTCGATCGCGGCGATCTCGGCGGCGCCGTCGATCAGGCCCTCCGTGAGCAGGAAGCCCGCGGCCAGCTCCGCCTCGTGACCGGGCGTCCGCATCGTGACGGCGACGTCGATCGGCTCCTGGCCGGGACCGCCGGCGCGGATCGCCATCGGCTCCTCTCCGGCGAGCCGGTCGTCGCGAACCTCCACCGAGCCGGCGCGCCAGGCGGTGACCCGCACGCGCGTGGCCTGTCGCTCGAGCGACGGGCCGTCCCCAAGGCGATCGGCGGCCGGCTCCCGGGTCATGCCGGCAGCGCGTCCCGGTCCAGGTACACCGCGTGGCCGGTGGGCCGCAGGCAGTGGGTCATCGCCATCGCCTGGAGGTAGCCGCCGGCGTTGAGGATGGCCACGATCTCGCCCTCGGCCACCTCGGGGAACGGGTAGTCCTCGGCGAACAGGTCGCCGGCCTCGTTGATGTGCCCGGCGATGGTGACGATCTGCGTGCGGTCGCGCAGCGGGTCGCGGACGGTCAGGATCTCCTGCGCATAGCCGTAGATGAAGGCGGCGCAGTTCACGTTCCAGCCGATGTCCAGCCCGACGAACGTCGTCCCGCCGCGCCGCTCGACCGTCACCACCTCGCCCATCAGGATGGCGGCATCCTTGACGACAAGGTCTCCGGGCTCCACGGCCACGGTGACCCCGTATGGGGCGAGGTGGCGCGCGACGACCTGCGCATACGCGTCGAGGTCCACCGGCTGCTCGCGATCCCGCGCCACGCGGCCCAGGCCGCCGCCGACGTTGACCTCGCGAGATCGCGCAGCCGGCGTCGGCGAGGCGATCGAGGAACCGGGTCGCGGCCACGAGCGCGCGCTCGAAGCCCTCGAGCTGGTCGCCCAGCCAGCCGGACCCGGCGTGGAAGTGGACCGTGTCCACGCGGAGCCCATGGCGGTCGGCCGCGGCGATCGCGTCGTCGAGCCGGTCGACCGTGATCCCGAACTTGGTGGGTCGTTCCCCGGCGTAGGAGAGGTGCTCCGTGTAGCCGGCACCCGTCCCCGGGTTGATCCGGAGGCCGATCGTGCGTCCCGGCGCGCGGCGACCCAGGCGCTCCACCTGGCTCACGGCATCGAGGTTGATCCGGATCGGGTGGGCGAGCAGGACGTCCAGGTCCCGTTCGGACACGTTGGTGCCGGTGTGGCTGATCTCCTCGGGCTCCCAGCCGTTCGCCAGGGCATGGGTGACCTCGCCCGGGGAGCAGGCGTCGATGCCCACGCTCTCCGGCGTGCCGGGGGCACCCAGGGCCCGGAGGACCGCGAGGATCCGGTGGTCCGGGCAGGCCTTGAGGGCGAACCGGGTCACGGAGGGCAGGCCAGTTCGGGCAAGAGCGGCCTGGAGGGTCCGGACGTTCTCGCGCGGTCGGGCCAGGTCATGGACGAAGAGCGGGGTGCCATGCTCTCGGACGAGCGCCTCGAGGTCGGAGCCATTGAGCGTGAGGCGCCCGTCGGCGAGGTCGAGGCCGGGACGGCGCCACCAGGTGGGCGCGGCGGCGCTAGGCGCGGCCACCGGAACGGGCGCGGCGGCGCTGCGCGAGGCCGGCGCGGGCACCGTCACGCCGACCCACCTGCGGGGCGAGCCGCCTCGCGGCGGGGAGTGCGCCTCGAGGGCGGCCTGGCGGCGATCAGCGCGCGCCGGGTCACCGGGTCGGCAAAGGGATCGGGGCCCTCCGCGACGGGCGTCCCGACCGCGAGCAGGAGGCGCTCCGTCACTGCGGTGATCTCGTCGACCGCCTCGCGAAACGCGTCCGTGTTGCGGACGGAGGGCTCGCGGAAGCCACTGATCTTGCGGACGTACTGGAGGGCGGCAGCTCGGGCCTCGCCGGTGGTGGCCGAGCCGGCATCCTCGGGACGGCGGAGCTGGCGGATGCTTCGACACATGCCGTGCAGCGTACTGCCCAAGGCGCTGCCGGGCGAGCGAGGGCCCGGCTGCCAGGGCCGGTGCGTCCACGCGCCGCCTTTCGCGGTCGCGGGGGTGGACATCGTGGCGGCCGATGCGAGACCATCCCGGTGGCCACGATTGGCCGGGGACTTATCGAGGCCGGCGCTCAGTCTTCGAGTGCCGGCCTCATAGGATCCCCGGGCCGGTGCGTCCGGCGCCCCAACGAGCGCGCGCTGCGCGGCACCGGGCGCTCGGGGCCTCATTCGTCACCTGCCGGGCCGCCTCGCGCGCCACCCTGGGCGTGGGTCGCCCGATTCGCCGCGTGGTGCGCCCGTTGAGGCGCCCGGCGCCCCGGGACGAGAGGCGCCCGGCGCCCCGGGACGAGAGGCGCCCGGCGCCCCGGGACGAGAGGCGCCCCGGGACGAGTGGCGCCCAGGACCGGGCGCGGACCGGGTCGGCCGCGCCGCTGACCGAGTGCGCCGCGGCGTATGCTCAGGCCCCATGGACACTTGGACCACCATCATCGAGCCGTTCCGGATCCACGCCGTCGAGCCGATCCGGCTGACCACGCAGGCGGAGCGCGGGCGGGCCCTCGAGACCGCCGGCTGGAACCTGTTCAGCCTGCACGCCGATGACGTCCTGGTCGACCTCCTCACCGACTCCGGCACCGGCGCGATGAGTCGCGACCAATGGGCCGCGATCCAGCACGGTGACGAGAGCTACGCCGGCAGCCCCAGCTGGTACGCGTTCCTGAAGGCGGTCCAGGACCTGTTTCCCTTCCGCCACGTCATCCCCACCCACCAGGGACGGGCAGCCGAGAAGATCCTGTTCACCGCCGTGGGCGGGGCCGGCAGGGTCGTGCCCAACAACACCCACTTCGACACGACCCGGGCCAACGTGGAGTTCACGGGTGCCGAGGCCGTCGACCTCGTCATTCCGGAGGGCCGCCAGCCCTCGCTGATCCACCCGTTCAAGGGCAACATGGACGTGGCGGCCCTGGACCAGCTGCTGGCCGAACGGGGAGACCAGGTGCCGCTGGTGATGATGACCATCACCAACAACTCCGGCGGCGGGCAGCCGGTGAGCCTCGAGAACCTGCGGGCCGTGCGCGCCGTGTGCGACCGGTACGCGAAGCCCCTGTTCCTCGACGGCTGCCGGTTCGCCGAGAACGCCTGGTTCATCAAGACCCGCGAGCCCGGCCAGGCGCAGCGGCCCGTGATCGAGATCATCCGCGAGATCGGCTCGCTGGTCGACGGCATGACGATGTCCGCGAAGAAGGATGGACTGGCCAACATCGGCGGCTGGCTGGCCGTCAACGACGATGCGCTCGCGGAGCAGTGTCGCAACCTGCTCATCCTGACCGAGGGCTTTCCGACCTACGGCGGGCTCGCCGGTCGCGATCTCGAGGCCATCGCCCAGGGCCTGCGCGAGGTCGTGGACGAGGACTACCTGCGGTACCGGATCCGCTCGACGGCCTACCTCGGCGACGCGCTGGTCCAGGCCGGGATCCCCTGCGTCCAGCCGTTCGGCGGGCACGCCGTCTACCTCGACGCCCGGGCGCTGCTGCCGCACGTCCCGCCGCTCGAGTACCCGGGCCAGGCGCTCGCGGTGGAGCTCTACCGCGCCGGAGGCATCCGCGGCTGCGAGATCGGGACGGTGATGTTCGGCAAGCACCCCGACGGCAGCGAGACGCCCGGGCCGATGGACCTCGTCCGGCTGGCGATCCCGCGCCGCACGTACACGCAGAGCCACATCGACTACGTGATCGAGGTCGCCCGCGACGTCGCCGGGCGCGCCGCATCGCTGGGCGGCTACCGGATCGTGACCCAGCCCGCCCAGCTGCGGCACTTCACCGCGACGTTCGAGCCGCTCGGGTAGCGGGGCCGGCATGAGGATCCTCGTCGTCGATGGCCCGAACCTCAACCTGGTCGGGACCCGCGAGCCCTCGATCTACGGCTCCGAGTCCCTCGACCAGATCCACGACCGGGTCCGGGTCCGGGCCGCCGAGCTGGACGTCGAGGTCGTCTTCTTCCAGTCCAACCACGAGGGGCGGATCCTGGACCGGCTCCACGAGCGGGACTTCGAGGGGGCGATCGTCAACGCGGGAGGCCTGACCCACACCAGCGTGGCGCTGCGGGATGCGCTGCTGGGCATCGGGCGCCCGTTCGTGGAGGTCCACCTCTCCGATCCCGCCGCCCGGGAGCCGTTCCGGAGCGTGAACTTCCTGCGGGACGTCGCGGTGGCCAGCGTCGCGGGCCAGGGCCCTCGCGGGTACGTGGAGGCGCTGGACGCGATCGTCGATCACCTCACGCCCGGGTCGTGATCGTCCCCGCCTGACCCTCCCGGTGCAGCGCCCGGGTCGCGCTCGCCGCGGTCACGATCGACACGACGGCGAACACCAGCATCGACGTCACCGTCAGGACGCCGCCCAGCTGCCACGCCCCATCCATCTCGAGCACGTCCCCGAGGACGATCCTGACGACGAGCCCGCCGTGGAGCAGGGCGAGGTGCCCGTAGAACCAGGGCCGGTAGGGCAGCGGGATCCGGAGCACGGCCGGCAGGATCACCGGCGCGTGCCCGTAGACCATCGAGATGACGAAGCCCAGGAACAGCGCGTGCAGCATGGCGTCACGGCCGAGCGCGGGTGCCGTCGCGCCCCATGCCAGCCAGGCAGCGCCACCGACCGCGAGCCAGGCGTAGCCTGAGAGCAGGCACAGCGCGATGAACCGCGTGACGCCGGGCAGCCGGACGGTCCGGCGCGCGATGTCGAACCTCGCGAGCCAGGCCGCAAGCGCCAGGAGCCCGAGCCCGCCGAGCCGGAGCCCCGCGTCGGGCAGCCACGTCGCCGTGATCACCCCGACGCCAAACAGCCCGGCAGCGACCAGGAACGTGACCCGGCGGACCGTGGTCAGGCGGGCAAGGCGGGCGAGCTCGAGGCGCTCGCCGGCAATCGTGAGCACCAGGAATGCCGCGAGCGCCGGGACCGCGTCGTTGACCGGGCGACCCGCCGCGAGCAGCGCGGCCGCGAGGACCCAGGCCATCGCGCCCGCTCCCTGGACCCAGGTGTGCAGCCCGCTGTCGAGCTCGAGGAACGCCAGGTACATCGCGAGGTAGACGGTGGCGGCAACCGCGAACAGCGTGGTGGCCACCCCGGCCGGCGCCCCCGCGACCAGGGCGAGCCCCCCGAAGCCCGCGGCGACCGGCGCCAGCCACCCCCACGGGCGAGCGAGGGCGACGGCGCGCTCGAGGGCGACCAGGGTGCCCAGGAAGCCCAGCGTCATGAGCAGCCCGTGCGAGCCGGCAAGCTGCACCGCGGGCGCGGGATCCACGACCCCGAGAAGCATGAGGGAGCCGGTCAGCCCGGCCGTCAACGAGATCCCGGCCGGAAGCAGGCCGAGCAGCCGGCGTGCGGACCCGCCAGCCAGGGGACGGCTGCCGGTGGCGGCCAAGACCGGCTGCGCGGCCGTCATGATGCCCAGCCGAGGATCCGCCGGGCGTCGTCGCTCATGAGGGCCGGCGTCCACGGGGGATCGTGGACCACCTCGACCTCGACGCCGAGGATCCCGTCCAGGCGCAGGACGGCCCATCGCACCTGGTCCTGCAGGAAGCTCCCGATGGGACAGGCGGGGGTCGTGACCGTGAGCGTGATGTAGGCGATGCCGTCGGACACCGTGACGCCGTAGACCAGGCCGAGGTCGACCAGGTTGATCCCCAGCTCGGGATCGATCACGGTGCGCAGGGCCGCCCAGACCGGGGCGGCGTCGTCATCGAGCGCGAGGAGGCCGGCTAGGCCGACAGGGGTGCTGGGGCCATTGATGTCAGGCACGGGGAGACCTCGAGAGCCGGGCGACGCACAGGTCGGGCCCGACGAACGGCTCGATGGCGACCACGTCCCGCGACGAGCCGAGCTCGCGGAACGCCCCCCGGATGAAGCCGAGGTGGACGCCGCACACCACCTTGAGGTGGCGACGGTCGAAGGGGAGGAACGGGCAGGCGCGGATCCGGAGCTCCGTGGCGGCGGGGTCCACCGCCTCGGGCGCGAACCCTGCCTCGTCCAGCAGCGCATGGACGATCGCCAGGTCATCGGCGGCGGATCCGTCGCGCCGTCCGGACGCCTTCGCCGCCGCCTCGCGGCCCCAGCGCTCCCCTGCCGACCTGGCCGCCCGGCGAGGGTGCGGCTGCGCGGCCAGCTGGTCGGCCATGGCGTAGGCCAGCAGGCGGTACGGATCCTCCGGCTCGGCCACGCGCGAGTACTGCAGGCTCGGGCGCCCGCGGCCGGCGGGGGTGCCGCGGGCGACGCTGACCAGGCCGGCCCGCACGAGCCTCCGGAGCTGATCACGAACCGAGTTGGCGTGCAGCCCGAGCGCGTCCGATAGCTCCTTCACGCCGAGCGGGCCAGGGGCAGCCTCGAGGGCGGCCAGCACGGCGCGGCGCGTCGGATCGGCGAGGACGGCGTGGCGATCGGGATCGGCAGTCGGCAGCATGCCTTGCATTTTACACGTCAGTCGCCGTACATTTCAAGTCCGAAGTTCCGCCGCTCAAGGAGCCACGACCCATGACCGATCCCACGCGCATCGACCTGCGGGGCATGCCCATGGATCCCCGCCACGCGCTGCTGTTCGCCACCCTGTTCGGGCTTGCACCCGGCGAGGCGATGGAGGTCACCAACGACCACGATCCGTCCGGCCTGTCCGTGCGGCTCGCCACCGAGCACCCGGGCCGGTTCGCCTGGACCTGGCTGGAGCAGGGGCCGGTGGATTGGCGGTTCCGCGTCGACCGTCTCCCGGAGGGTGGCGCTACGGGCTGAGCCCGCAGGGAGGTCACGCGAGCCACGCTCCCGACGAGCGCTTCCCGGCGGTCCCGCGGCGCGGGCGTCAGCCGCCCGCGCGGCCTCCCCAGCGCCACTCGATCGATCCCGTGTAGCAGTGGTCCAGGTACTCGCACAGGGCGCGGGACATGTCCCAAGTGCGCCCGGCGACGTACGGGCCCCGGTCGATGACGGGAACCGTGATCCGGCGTCCGTTGGCCGGGTTCCGGAAGGTCACCAGCGTTCCGCACGGCAGGCTCCGGTGCGCCACGCCCAGGATCTCGCGCGTGTACCGCTGGCCACACGCCGTCCCGGACCCGAAGAAGCCCGGGCCATACCAGCTGATGTCCGGGTCGAATCGCCAGAAGTTCTTGACCACGACCCGAGCCTTCTGGGCGGGCTGGCGTGTCGCCGGGCGGGTCAGCGCCTTGCGCCGGCTGCCGGGCTCGACCAGCACCGTATCGGGCCCGAGCCTCGCGGCTGAGCCCGACGCCGGGTCGGTCGAGGTGATCGCCGTCGCCGGGCGCCTGTCTGGCAGGGCGATCGTGACGGACGTCAGCGTTGCCGTGTCGATCGTCCTGCTGGCGGTCGCTGGGCGCGACGCCGCGGGGCCGGGAACGGCGACCAGGGCGGACGCGGCCATGAGAGCCGCGAACGCGACGATGATCCTGGTACGCACGTGCCTGCGCAGCCTAGCCGTCCGAGTCAACCGGCGCCAGAGGGCGATCCGGTCTGCGGATCGGGCCAGCCGCCGACGGCGAGGTCCGAGGCGATAGGCTGCGTCTGATGGCCGGCCTCCCCGCTCCACTCCCCGACCGCGAGACGACGCAGCTCATCGATGGCCCGCTCGACCTCCGCCTGACGCTCGGGGTCCACGCCCGCGGCGGCCGGGACCCCGCGCTCCGGTTCGAGGTCTCCGGGAGCGCGTGGCGAGCCTCCCGGACGCCGGACGGACCGGTCACGCTGCTGGTGGAGCGACACGGGAGCGCCGTGCGAGCGCGGGCCTGGGGTCCCGGCAGCGAGTGGGCGCTGGAACGCCTTGGGGCCCTCCTGGGCGCCGACGACGACCCCGCCGCGCTCGTCCCACGGGACGAGGCCGTGGCGATCGCGGTGCGGCGCCTGCGGGGTCTCCGGATCGGGCGGACGGAGCGGGTGCTGGAGGCGCTGGTTCCCGCGATCCTCGAGCAGAAGGTGACCGGCGACGAGGCGCGCCGGGCGTATCGCGCGCTGGTCGCCCGGTACGGAGAGGACGCGCCCGGCGGGTTCGGGCTGCGCCTGGCGCCCGAACCCCAGGTCCTCGCCGGCCTTCCGTATCACGCATTCCACCCCCTGGGGCTGGAACGGCGGCGCGCCGAGCTGGTGCGCGCCGTGGCCCGGGAGGCGGAGCGGCTGGAGCGGCTAGGGGCAGCAGCAGCCGGACCCTCCGCCCCCGAGGAGGCTCGCGCCGCCGCCTACACCGCGCTGCGGGCGTTCGCGGGAATCGGCCCCTGGACGGCCGCCGAGGTGGGGATCCGCGCCCTCGGCGACCCGGATGCGGTCAGCGTGGGCGACTTCCATCTGCCGAACATGGTCGCGTGGGCACTCGCCGGGGAGCCGCGCGGCACGGACGAGCGGATGCTGGAGCTGCTGGAGCCGTACCGCGGCCAGCGGGGGCGCGTGATCCGGCTGCTCGAGCTCGCCGGCATGAAGGCACCTCGCCGGGGTCCGCGCCTGGTGCCGCGGCGCATCGCGGATCTCTGACGAGGCAACGCCGGGCCGGGGGTACCCTGCGTGGTGCGCGCCATGGGGCCTGGTCCGGTGGCGCAGACCGGTGCGAGACCGAGCACAAGGGTTGGGTGGGCGATGACACGACATGCGCGTCTGATCGGGATCCTGGCGGCTGTCATCGCGCTGGGCGCAGTCGTCCCGGGGGTCGCGCTGGCTGCGGCGCCGATTGCCGTCTCGGACATCGTCGACCCGGCTGATCCCATCGGGCCCACCGTGATCGAGCCACTGGCCAACGACGACCCGGGCGAGGCCACGGAGTCGAGGCCGCTCACGATCACCGGTCTTGGCACGCCCCTCAACGGGACCGCCCGAACGGATGGACGGAGCGTCGTCTACGACCCCACCGGCTGCTTCACCGGCGTCAACGCGTTCACGTACACGATCACCGATGGCGTGACCAGCCAGACCGGCCAGATCATCGTCGACGTGACGCCGCCCGCCAGCGGACCCGTGACCGACACCCCCTTGGTGCGCTTCAAGAAGGGCAGCACGATCGGCAAGACCGTCCCCGTCAAGCTCACCTGGTGCGGCGTGCTCGCGAGGTCGGCCAGCCTCAAGAGCTACAAGGTCTACCAGAGCACGAACGGCGGCACCACCTTCGCTTCGACGCCGATCATCAACAGCACCGCGACGTCCAGCACCCGGTCCCTCAAAACCTCCACCGGCTACGCGTGGCGCGTCAAGACCACGGACACCAAGGGATCGGACAGCGCCTTCTCGCTGGCCACCAGCATCCGGCGGTTCCAGGAGAAGAGCTCGGCGATCAAGTACTCCTCCGGCTGGAAGACGTCCACGTCGAGCAAGTACTCGGGCGGCAAGGAGAAGTTCGTCAAGAAGAAGGGGGCGAAGGCGACCCTCACCGTGACCGGTGTCCGCCAGTTCGCGATCGTGGCGTCCAAGGCCTCGGGCCGCGGCAAGTTCAACGTCTTCGTGGACGGGGTGCGGGTCACCACGACGGCGATCAGCCAGGCGAAGAAGAAGACGGCGTACCGCCGCGTCCTCTACGTCGGCTCGATCGACGACAACACGAGCGGTACCCACACGATCCAGGTCCGGACGACCGGCAAGAAGCGCGTGGACCTCGACGCGATCCTGACCATGTCCGCGAAGACGGACCAGACGGTCACGTTCAACACGCCGGCGCCCACCGATGCCCTGTATCGCGGCCCGGACTACGGCGTGGGGGCGACGTCGTCCGCGGGCCAGCCGGTCCTCCTCTCGATCCCGGAGTCGTCCTGGCCCTACTGCTCGCTCGATGCCGGTGAGGTCAGCTTCCACGGCGCCGGCACCTGCACCGTGTCCGCAACGCAGCTCGGCGACGAGACCTGGAACGCGCGGACCGTCACCCAGGCGGTGACCGTCGCGCGCGCGCCGCTGACGGTGACCGGGATCCTCGCCGAGGACCGCGTGTATGCACCGGGCGGCACCACCGCCCTGATCGACGCGAGCGGGGCGACGATCGAGTCCGCCGACGTCTACCCGGGCGACGAGGTGACCCTCGACACCAGCGCGGTGACGGGCACCTTCAGCAACGCGAACGCGGGCACGGGCAAGACCGTGACGGTCTCCGGCCTGGCGCTAGCCGGGACGTCCGCGGGCAACTACGTGATCGAGCCCGTGACGACGACGGCGGACATCCTCAAGGCCGACCAGGACATCACCTTCACCACGACCCCGGGCTTCCGGGTCAAGGACGGACCGGCCTACGCGGTGGCCGCCGCAGCGACCAGCGGCCTGCCGGTGACGATCGATGTCGACGCGGGCTCCGCGAGCGTGTGCTCGATCATCGGCAGCACCGTCTTGTTCCCTGGATCCGGCAACTGCCAGCTCGACGCCGACCAGGGTGGCAACTCCAACTGGAACCCGGCCACCACCACCAGCCAGGCGTTCAGCGTCGCCTCCACCGGCGTCACGCCCCAGGCCATCACCTTCGATCCGGTCGCCAACGTCACGTACGGCGCCTCCCCGGTGACGTTGAGCGCCGGCTCGGACAGCGGCCTGCCCGTCTCCTTCTCGTCCGAGACCGCGTCCGTGTGCACGGTCGCCGGATCCACCCTGACCTACCGGGCTGCGGGCGACTGCACCGTGACCGCCCGCCAGGCCGGCGATCCGACGTACGCCCCGGCACCCGATGTGCCGCAGACGATCACCGTCGCGAAGAAGGCCCTGACCGTTGCCGGCGTGACGGCATCCAACAAGACGTACAACGCCCTCGCGACGGCAACGCTCGGCTTCGGCTCCGCGTCGCTGGTGGGCGTGGTTGGAACCGATGACGTCTCGCTCGGCACCGCGGGTGCGACCGGCACCTTCACTCCGAACGCCAACGTGGGCACCGGCAAGACGGTCGTGGTGGCGGGCCTGACCCTGATCGGCACCAAGGCCGGCAGCTACAGCCTGACCCAGCCGACCACGACCGCGAACATCACCAAGGCCACCCTGACCGTGACCGCCGCCAACAAGGCGATCACGTACGGTGACGCCGAGCCCGCCTACACGTTCGGGTATAGCGGGTTCGTGGGCGGCGAGACCTCGGCAGTCGTCGACACGCCCCCGGTGTGCGATGCCGCGACCTTCACCGGCGACGCGGGCCCATGGCCGATCACCTGCTCCGGCGGCGTGGACAACAACTACTCGTTCACCTACGTGGCGGGCACCCTGGCCGTCGCCCAGAAGCCGGTCACGATCTCGTTCACCGCCGCCAACAGGGCGTACGACGCGACCACCGCGGCCACGATCACCAGCTGCACGCCCGCGGTCATCGAGAGTGGCGACACGGTGACCTGCTCGTCCGCCTCGGCCACGGCCTCGTTCGGGACCGCGGGCGTGGGCACCGCCAAGACCGTCACCGGCACGGGCTTCACCCTCGCGGGTGCCGACAGCGCCAACTACACGATCACCCTCATCAACACCACCACCGCGAACATCACCGAGGCCGACCCCGTGTGCACGATCACGGGCTACAGCGTCCCCTACGACGGCAGCCCGCACACGGCCACCGGCAGCTGCCTCGGCGTGGTCGGCGAGACGCTCGCGGGCCTCAACCTGTCCGGCACCACGCACACCGCCGCCGGCAACTACCCCACCGACCCCTGGACGTTCACCGACGTCACCGGCAACTACACCGACGACTCGGGCACCGTCGCCGACCAGATCACCGCGGCCGCCCAGACGATCAACTTCGCGGCCCTGACCGCCAAGACGTACGGGGCCGCGCCGTTCACGGTCTCGGCCACCGCGACCAGCAACCTGCCGGTGAGCTTCAACTCCCAGACGCCGCTCGTGTGCTCGGTCGCCGTCGACTCGGTCACGATCCTCGCCGCCGGCACCTGCACCGTCCAGGCCACCCAGGCCGGCAACGCCAACTACGCCGCGGCGACCCCGGTCGACCAGGGCTTCACCGTCGCCCAGAAGCCGGTCACGATCTCGTTCACCGCCGCCAACAGGGCGTACGACGCGACCACGACGGCGTCGATCACCGGCTGCACGCGTCGCGGTCATCGAGAGCGGCGACACGGTGACCTGCTCGTCCGCCTCGGCCAGCGCCTCGTTCTCCACCGCGGGCGTGGGCACCGCCAAGACCGTCACCGGCACGGGCTTCACCCTCGCGGGTGCCGACAGCGCCAACTACACGATCAACGCCGTCAACACCACCACCGCGAACATCACCAGGGCCGTCCTCACCGTGACCGCCGCCAACAAGGCGATCACCTACGGGGACGCCGAGCCCGCCTACACATTCGGCTACAGCGGGTTCGTCGGCGGCGAGACCGCGGCGGTCATCGACACGCCCCCAGTCTGCGACGCCGCGACCTTCACTGGCGGGGCGGGTAACTGGCCCATCACCTGCTCCGGAGGCGTGGACAACAACTACTCGTTCAACTACGTGGCGGGCAACCTGGCCGTGGCCAAGGCGGACCAGACGGTCGCCTTCGACGGCTCGGCGCCGGCCGGGGCGGCCGTCGGCGGCAGCGCCACCCAGACCGCGACCGCGACCAGCGGCCTGACGGCCGTGATCACCGTCGATGCGGCCACCACCAACAACGCCTGCTCGGTCACCGGTGGCACCACGGTCAACTTCCTCGCCGCGGGCACCTGCGTCCTGGCCGCCAACCAGGCCGGCAACGGCAACTGGAACCCGGCCCCCGAGGTGACCCGCTCGTTCACCATCGGCCAGGCCGCCCAGACGATCAGCTTCGGGGCCCTGGGCGCCAAGACGTACGGGGCCGCGCCGTTCACCGTCTCGGCCACCGCGACCAGCGGGCTCGCGGTGAGCTTCAACTCGCAGACGACCCTCGTGTGCTCGGTGTCCGGGACCACGGTCACGATCCTGGCCGCCGGCTCCTGCACCGTCCGGGCCACCCAGGCCGGCAACGCCAACTACGCCGCGGCGACCCCGGTCGACCAGGGCTTCACCGTCGCCCAGAAGCCGGTCACGATCTCGTTCACCGCCGCCAACAGGGCGTACGACGCGACCACGACGGCGTCGATCACCGGCTGCGCGTCGCGGTCATCGAGAGTGGCGACACGGTGACCTGCTCGTCCGCCTCGGCCAGCGCCTCGTTCTCCACCGCGGGCGTGGGCACCGCCAAGACCGTCACCGGCACGGGCTTCACCCTCGCGGGTGCCGACAGCGCCAACTACACGATCACCCTCATCAACACCACCACCGCGAACATCGCGAAGGCCGACCCCGTGTGCACGATCACGGGCTACAGCGTCCCCTACGACGGCAGCCCCCACACGGCCACCGGCAGCTGCCTCGGCGTGGTCGGCGAGACGCTCGCGGGCCTCGACCTGTCCGGCACCACCCACACCGCCGCCGGCAACTACCCCGCCGACCCCTGGACGTTCACCGACGTCACCGGCAACTACACCGACGACTCGGGCACCGTCGCCGACCGATCAGCGCGGCCGCCCAGACGATCAGCTTCGGGGCCCTGGGCGCCAAGACGTACGGGGCCGCGCCGTTCACGGTCTCGGCCACCGCGACCAGCAACCTGCCGGTGAGCTTCAACTCCCAGACGCCGCTCGTGTGCTCGGTCGCCGTCGACTCGGTCACGATCCTCGCCGCCGGCACCTGCACCGTCCAGGCCACCCAGGCCGGCAACGCCAACTACGCCGCGGCTGCCCCGGTCGACCAGGGCTTCACCATCGCGATGGCCACCCTGACCGTCACCGCCGATCCCGAGACCATCGCGTTCGATGACCCGGCCCCGGCCTACACGTTCACCTACGGGACGTTCCAGGGCACCGACGACGCGGGCGACATCGACACCCCGGCGACGTGCACCTCGCCGTACGTCCAGGGCGACGACGCCGGCGGCTACACGATCACCTGCACCGGCGGTGCCGACAACAACTACACGTTCAGCTATTTCGCTGGCTCCCTCACCGTCACCAAGGCCGACCAGACGGTCGCCTTCGACGGCTCGGCGCCGGCCGGGGCGGCCGTCGGCGGCAGCGCCACCCAGACCGCGACCGCGACCAGCGGCCTGACGGCCGTGATCACCGTCGATGCGGCCACCACCAACAGCGCCTGCTCGGTCACCGGTGGCACGACGGTCAACTTCCTCGCCGCCGGCACCTGCGTCCTCGCCGCCAACCAGGCCGGCAACGGCAACTGGAACGCGGCGCCCGAGGTGACCCGCACGTTCACGATCGGCCAGGCCGCCCAGACGATCACGTTCGGGGCACTGTCGGATCGACCGTACGGCGACGTGTTCGCCGTGTCGGCCACGGCGTCGAGCGGCCTGTCGGTCAGCTTCAGCTCGCAGACGACCGGCGTGTGCACCGTCTCCGACGCGACCGTCACGGTCGTGAGCACCGGGACGTGCACAATCCGGGCGACGCAGGCCGGCAACGGCAGCTACGCCCCGGCCCCGGCCGAGGACCGGACCTTCACGGCGACGACCCGGTTCATCACAGTGACCGCCGTCGACCGATTCCCGGGTGGCGAACGGCACGACCGCATCGGCCGGGACCCCCACCATCACGGCGGGGAGCCTGGCCTCTGGCGACACCGGCAACTTCACCCAGACCTTCGACTCGGCCGCCGCCGGCACCGGGAAGACCCTGACGCCGACGGGCACGGTGACCCAAGGCGCCACGAACGTAACGGTGCGCTACGCCATCACCTGGGAGCCCGTATCAACGGGCGAGATCACCCCTGCCGCCGCCGCGACGCTCGAGGTCAGCGCGACCACGCCGCAGTCGGTGGGCGTCGCGTTCGACGTGACGGTCACCGCACTCGACGCCTACGGCAACACCGCCACGGGGTACACGGGCACGATCCACTTCACGAGCACCGACGGAGCGGCAACGCTCCCCGTTGACTACACCTTCGTACTCCGGCGACAGCGGCACCAAGACGTTCGTGGGCGGCGTCATCGCGTCGGCCGGGTCATGGACGTTCACGGCGACCGACACCGTGACCGGCAGCATCACGGGGACGACCGGCCCAATCACCGTCGACCCGTAGCGACCCGCGAGTCGCAGCCTGGTTCGCCTGGTCCGGTGCCGACCGTCTCGAGACTCAGGCGATCGCATCTGGATCGAATCTCGAAGGCCTCGCGCAGGGGTCGCCCAGCGAAACCCGGGTTGCGGGGCGCGGGCCAGCGTGTGCGAGTCGGTTCTGATGCAGGCGGCAATCAGGGGCGGCCGCCGCCTGAACCGTGCCGCTCCGCGAAGGATCAGCGGCCCAGGGCGGCCCGACAGGTCCCGTCCAGCGGGCCGGTGCCGGGTCCCCGCTCAGCCGGCCGGAGCCGGGTCCTCGCGCATGCCCCACGGCGAGCCATACTCGACCAGCAGGTCCAGGAACGGCCTCGGCTCGAAGGCCTCGGGCCCCAGGACGCCGGTCCCTGACCACGTCCCGCGCGCCAGCAGCTCCAGCCCGACGATCGGGTTGATGGCCGTCTGCCAGACCACCGCCTGCGAGCCGTACTCCTTCCAGGACCAGTCGCTGTCGACCACGTGGTAGAGGTACACGGCCCGCGGGTTGCCGTCCTTGCCGATGCCGGTGACATACGTGCCGGCGCACGTCTTGCCGTGCATCTTCGCGCCCAGCCCGGCCGGATCCGGCAGACACGCCGCCACCACGTCACGCGGTGACACGGCGACGCCCTTGACCATGACCGGCTCGGTCCGTCCAGGCCGAGCGTGTGCAGCACCTTGAGCACGTTGATGAACTCGTCGCCCAGCCCGTACTTGAAGGTCACCCGCTTGGCCTTGACCCAGCGCGGGATGAGGAGCACCTCCTCGTGCTCGACGTTCACGCACTCGACGGGGCCGATGCCTTCGGGGAACTCGAACGTCTCGGGCTCCGAGAAGGGCGGCGTGGTGAACCAGCCGCGGTCGGCCTCCCAGATGGCGGGCGGGTTGAGGCATTCCTCGATGGTGGTCCAGATGGAGAACGACGGGGCGAAGTCATAGCCGTCGACGACCAGGTTGGCGCCGTCGCGCACCCCGGCCTCGTCGATCTCGCTGAACAGCTCGTCCTGGGCATATCGGGCGAAGATGTCGGACAGGCCGGGCTCCACGCCCAGGCCGACCAGCGCGAGCCGTCCGGCAGCCTCCCACTCGGCTGCCTTCGCGAACTGCTCGTCGCCCAGCTTGAGACCCGGCAGCGCGTAGGGCTGCTCCGGGTGGGGCTTCGAGAGCGACATCGCCATGTCCATGTAGGTGACGCCGGCCTCCGCGCAGGCATCGAAGATGGGCATCACGAACCGTGGGTCGACGGCGTTGAGGACGTGGCTCGCCTGCTGCTCGCGGATCAGCGCGACCACGGATTCGACGCTCGAGGCATCGACCGCTGCGCCGCTGAACCGGGCGTCGCCGGCGACCTGGGACAGGGCGTGCTCGACGCGGGCGGGATCGTAGTCGGCGACCACGATGTGCTCGAAGAAGTCCCGCCTGGCGGCGATCGCGACGGCCGCGGTCCCGACGCCACCGGCGCCGACGATGAGGATGCGCATGGCTGCTCCGTACCTTCCGGGTTCGGGCGCGTGATGGGACACCACTTCACCGCCCACGAGGACGTATGGAGACATCTCACATCGACCCGCGGCCATTCTGGCACGCGGTCCCGTCAGGCGGTCCCTCGATACCGGGGCAACGATCCCGAGAGGCCTGGCCGACGGTCCCTCGATCCCGGGCCCACGATCCCGCGCGGGCGAGCCGAGGCCGGTGCCCGGTGGAGGCGGTGCTACGGCCGGTAGAAGTCCGTCACCAGCCGGGTGTGGCCGTTCGCCTTCCAGACCCCGATCCCGACCAGCCGGTAGCGCGCGTTCTTGATGTTCTTCCAGTGGCCCCCGCCGGTCGACTTCTCCTTCTGGAACGACCGGTGGGAGGCGAGCACGGAAGCGTAGGCGCTCTTGATGTCGTAGCAGCCGATGTTCTCGCCCCAGGCGTAGCCGGTGTAGCCGGCTCGCTTGAGCCGCGTTCCCGGGTTGCCGTGGCGGCAGGCGCCCTCGATCGCGATCTTCTTCGCCCATCGACGGGCGACGTCGCTGATGCCGGAACGCAGCTTGAGCGGCGCGACGTACTTGGAGTAGGTCCCCGTGCCGTACCCCTTGCAGGTCCCGTCCTTGCGGACCCAGCCGCCGGTCCGCGTGCAGTTGAGCAGCTCCAGGTAGTAGAGCTCCACGGCATGCCATTTCGCCGTCAGGGCCGATGCGGGAGCCGGCGCCGCCGAGGACACGCCGAAGGCGAACACCGAGGCGATCACGCTGGCAGCCACCACGGCCGAGATGCGGGAATGGAAGGACGCCCGCTGGGCGCCGGGGCGGAGCAGTCGCACGGCCGGTTCCTTTACTGCCCGACGGCGCCAGGACGGGCGGCGCCGACGATCGATGTGCGCTCCGCAGGCCGGCGATTGCCGGCTCACGAGCGACAGGGACCGCCCAAGGCTACCCCGGTCCAACCGATCGCGCCCCTCCGCGAAGGTCCGGTTGGAGGCGGTGACCATGGTCCGATTCGGCAAGCAGTCGTATCCTCGTGCGACCCATGGTCGCATTCGCCGTCCCCCATCGCGTCGCCCGCCACGTCACCACCGCCCTGGTGGCGATGACCCTGCTGGCGACGCCGCACGCGCAGGCGACCGGGTCTGCACGGCTCGTCGAGGGATCCTTCGAGCCCCATCGCCCAACCCGTGGCCGCCGTCACCCCGTTCCGCATCAACCTCGCGGATGACGAGGACTACGTGCGCCAGTCGGAGCTTCGTGCAGTGCGTGGGCGCGAGCATCCAGATGATGCTCAACATCGGGCGCCCCGGGGCGGACCGCAGTGCCCGCACACAACGGCGGCTCCAGGTCCTGGCCCGCTCGCTCAGCGGACCGCGGCCGGACGGCTCCCAACGCCAGGGCGCCGGCGTGTTCGGGTGGGCGGACGCGCTCAACCAGGTGGGTGAGGGCTCGTATGCCGTGGTCGGTGCCAGGACCCTCCAGGGGGCGATGCGGATCGCGGCGAACGCCATCCGGGACCAGCGCCGGCCCGTCGGCCTGCTCGTCTGGCAGGGTCGTCACGCCTGGGTGATGAGCGGGTTCAAGGCCACCGGCGATCCGCGGGACGGCTCGTTCCGGGTCACCGAGGCCTACATCCTCGATCCCCTGCACCCGTTCGGATCGAAGACGTGGGGGCCCAGCCCGAAACCGGGCTCGGCGATCAGCCTGGAGCAGATCGGCCGCCAGTTCGTGCGTCGACGGGCGCACAGCGAGTGGAACCAGCTCCCGGGCATGGCCGACCTCGCCGGCCAGTACGTGCTGGTGGTGCCTGTCGACGGCCCGCCCCCTCCGAATCCCGCCATCGACGCCCCCAGGACGGAGGCGGCTCCATCGGAAGACGACGCCAAGTCCACCCCGCCGCCCGGGCTGGCGACGAGCCCCCCCGGGGGCTGGCTGCACATCGTGTGCGCGACCCTGCGGTACAGTGGTCGATGGGGTCGCCGGAGGCCACACACCCGCTCCGCGCCCCTGTGATCGGAGTTGCCCCATGAAGACGACGCGCTCGCTCGCGGACCTCGGCCAGAGCCTCTGGCTGGACAACATCACCCGGCCGCTGCTGGACAGCGGGACCCTCCAGCGCTACATCGACGAGCTCGATGTCACCGGTCTCACGTCCAACCCCACGATCTACGACCGTGCCATCGGTGGCACCGACGCCTACGACGCGCAGATCGCGGATGCCGCGCGGGCAGGCAAGTCGGGTGAGGACACGTTCTTCGAGCTGGCGCTGGACGATCTCCGGCGCGCCGCGGACATGTTCCGGCCCGTCCACGACCGCACGGGCGGCGTCGATGGCTTCGTCTCCCTCGAGGTCTCGCCGCTCCTGGCCTATGACACCGCCGCGACCGCGGCCGAGGCGAAGCGCCTCCACGACCTGGGCGGCCGCCCCAACCTGTTCATCAAGATCCCCGGCACGCCCGAGGGGCTGCCGGCCATCGAGGAGACGATCTTCGCCGGTGTCCCGGTCAACGTGACGCTGCTGTTCTCCCCGGCCCAGTACCTGGCCTGCGCCGAGGCCTACACCCGTGGCATCGAGCGCCGGGTTGCCGCCGGCCTCCCGGCCTACGTCGCCTCCGTAGCCTCCCTGTTCGTCAGCCGCTGGGACCCGGCAACTGCCAAGCAGCTGCCCGATGATCTCCAGAACCAGGTGGGGCTGGCCATCGGTCGCCAGTGCTACGTCGAGTACCGGGGCTTCTTCGGGTCGGATCGCTGGCAGGGCCTCATCGCGAAGGGCGCACGCCCGCAGCGGCTGCTGTTCGCGAGCACCGGCACCAAGGACCCGTCGCTGCCGCCGACGCTGTACATCACGGGACTCGCGGCCCCGGACACCGTGAACACGATGCCCGAGGAGACGCTGCTCGCCACCGGCGCCGCGGACCTGCCGGTCACTGCCCTGGATCCGGGTGCCCAGGACCACCTGGCCCGCTTCGAGGCGGCCGGCGTCGACGTGAACCAAGTCGCGGGCGAGCTCCAGCACAACGGTGCGGCATCCTTCGTGGGCTCCTGGACGTCCCTCCTGGAGCGGATCGCGGGGAAGGTCGCCACGGTCGCCTGATCTCGTCCGGCGGGTCGTCCGCCGATCGGGCGATTTGGCCGAACGGCCGGGAAGGGCGTATAGTCCCGCGACGCCCCCATCGCAGGGGGAAGTCACCTTCAGCCGAGCGCGGCCGACTCGATCCACCCCCTCCCGGTTTCCGCCGAGGCCAGATCGCGGACTCCGTCGCAAACACCACAGGAGTGGATCGTTTCCATGAACGTCGACAAGACGCTGACGTGCAGCGACTGCAACCAGTCGTTCACGTTCACTGCCAGCGAGCAGGATTTCTACGCCGAGCGTGGCTTCACCGAGCCGCGCCGATGCCCCAGCTGTCGCGCCGCCCGCAAGGCCCAGCGCGGTGACTCGGGCGGCGGCTACAGCAGCGGCGGCGGCTTCGGCTCCCGCGGCGGCGACGGTGGCTACGGCGCCCCGCGCGGCCCGCGCGAGATGTTCGCGGCCACCTGCTCCTCGTGCGGCCAGGAGACCGAGGTCCCCTTCCGCCCCACGTCGGGCAAGCCCGTCTACTGCAGCGCCTGCTTCGCCCAGCGCCGGGCCTGATCACCGCATGACCGAGCTCCGGCGTCCCGGCAACGGCCTTCCGTCGCGGAAGCCTGCCCCTGAGCCCGATCCGCGCAGGCACGTCATCGCCGAGTACCGGCATTCAGCCCAGCAGGTCACCTGCGTCTGCGGCTGGATCGGCAGCTCGGAGTCACCCGACGGCCGGACATCCGACTGGAGCCGTCACGTGACGGCCGGGCGTACAGGCCAGGCCTGACCGCTCGGTCACCAGCAAGCGTTCAGAACCGCGACCGCCGGCCCCGCCGGCGGTCGTTTCGATTCCGGAGCGTGCGCTACTGCCCGCTCGTGAGCAGCTCGACCGCCCGCTTGACCTGGTCATCGGTGGCGGCCTGGTACTCCGCTGCGGTCATGTCCCTGAGGGTATCGGGCACCACGGGCTGTGCCGTGTCCGGCAGCGCCACGGCGATGTCCGGCTCCAGGCCCTCGTGCCAGATCGGGCGACCGTCGCGGGTCAGCCAGCGCTCCACGCCGATGCGGAGGGACGAGCCGTCCGAGAGATCGAACCGCCCGAGCACCGTCCCGGTGCCGAAGGTCTTCTCGCCCACCACCTCGGCCCGGCCGGCATCCTGGATGGCCCCGGACACGATCTCCGCCGCGCTCGCCGTGTCGCCATTCGCGAGGACGACGAGCGGGATGTCGATCGCGAGGCCGCCCGCAACCACCTCGGCATCCTTGCGCACGCCTGAGCGGTCGTAGGCCTGGTAGACGATGCCGTCGGACAGGAACTGGCTGGCGACACCGACCGCCTCGGTCACGTAGCCTCCGGTGTTCGATCGCAGGTCGAGCACGATCGCGGTCGCGCCCTCCTGCTTCGCCGCCGTGATCGCCTGCTTCATGCCATCGGTGGCGCCGGTGGCGAACTGGTCGAGGCGGATCATCGCGATCCTGGTGCCGGGGACCATGGCCCAGCTCACCAGCGGCAGGTCGAAGGTGCGGCGGGTGATCGTCACGTCGAAGTCGGCCGCGCCGGCTCGCCCGATCGTGAGCACGACGTCCTCGCCCTCGGGACCGCGGACGCGGGTGACCGCCTGGTCGACGGTCTCGCCCGCCGTCGTCGTGCCGTCCACGGCGAGGATCCGGTCCCCGCGGCGCAGGCCGGCCTCCTCGGCGGGGGTATTGGGGAAGACGGTCGAGATCTCGATCCCACCGTCGTCGGCCTGGCTCACCTGGACCCCGATGCCCACGAAGGAGCCCGAGAGCGACTGGTCCGAGGCCCTCGCCTCTTCGGCCGTCATGAACCCGGTGTGACCGTCATCGCCGACGGCGTCGGCCAGCCCGCTGATCGCGCCGTATGCGAGCTCCTGGTCGTCGAGGCTGGCCGGGTCGACGTAGTTGTCGTGGATGACCCGCCACGCCTCGTCGATGAGCGCGGCGTCGGCGGGCGTGCCGCTCGGGCGCGGCGTGGCGGTCCCGGCCTGGAGCGGACCACCTCCAGGCGCCCCACCGGAGCCGCCGACGGCGATGCCGGCCGCGAACATCACGATCGCGAGCACCGGCGCGAGGACGAGGACGAGCACGCCGGGCACGCGTCGCCCGCCGAAGCCCGACGGCCTGACGGGCGGGGGTGCGGGCGGCGGGACGGGCGGTTGGGCGGTCAGCGTGGGGTCAGTCATCGTCTCGTGTACAGGTTCGGGGCGTGCCGAGGCAGGGTCGGCCGGACAAGCATGACGCCTCCCGCTTCAGCGCGCGTGGACGTCCGATGAAGATGCGTTACCCATCATCCGGCGTGCGGCCCGCGTGGCCCGCAGGAAGTGCCGCAGGTGGGCGACGGGCTTCACGTGGCTGGGCTCGCCGCCGTAGATCGTGGAGATCGGCACCCAGGCCAGCGTCCAGCCGCGCCGAAGGCAGACGGCGATCATCTCGACCTCGAACTCGAACCCCGACTCCCGGCTCTCCAGCATGGCGCGCCATCAGGCGGCGGCCCAGCAGCCGGTAGCCGGACTGGTTGTCAGGGACGTGCCGGCCGACGGCCCACGAGAACGCGGCTGTGCCGGCGGTGTTGGACAGGCGGCGCACCAGCGGCATCCGCGCGAAGTCACGCCGGCCGATGATCAGCTCCGGCCGGGGTCCCGCGGCGCCGGGCGCCGAGAACGACGCCACGAAGCGGGGGATCTCGTCGGGATCGTGCTGCCCGTCCCCGTCGAGCGTGAGGACCGCGTCCCAGCCCTCTTCGAGCGCCACCCTGAACCCGGCCCGCAGCGCGGCTCCCTTGCCGGCGTTCGCGGCCTGGCGGATGACCCGCGCCCCCGCTGCCGTCGCGATGGCGGCAGTGTCGTCGGTGGAGCCGTCGTCCACCACGAGGACCGGCAGGTGCCGACTCGCGGCCTCCAGGACCCGTCCGATCCGTGGCCCCTCCTCGTAGGCCGGAACCAGCGCCAGGATCCGCGGGGTGCCCGCGTTCGCCACGCTCACTGGCTGGCGGCCGGAGACCCCGCGGCACCGTCGGTCGCGAACTGCAGGCTGCGGACGATGCTGTTGGACCGGGCGAGCAGGTCCTCGATCTGATTGCCGTCGAAGGCGTCGATGTCCACGGCCACCAGGCCGCCGCCCGGCAGGTCGAGCAGGAACATGCGCAGCCGCTCGTTGCCCACGACGACCCAGTAGTCGATGTCCGGGCTGTTGATCAGCGGGACCGCGGGGATGCCGTTGGAGAACGGGCAGGGCTGCGTCCAGTCCGCCTTGAGCGCCACGTCGATCGCGACGCCGCGCAGCCCGCCGACGGTCGCCATCGTGGGCGCGCCCACGACCAGCCCCGGGCGTCCGCTGATCCAGGTGGCCAGCTCCGACGACGTCCCGCCCACGCCCGGCTCCGGCTGGTCCGGGCAGCTGGCGTCCTGGGAAGCGGCCCTCGGATCGCGGAACAGGTGGACGCCGATCAGGTCGTTCTCGACCGGATACAGGCTCAGGTACAGCCCGCTGTCGTCCCGCTTGATCCACCCGTCCGGCACCGTGAAGGTGACCGCGGGCTGGAACGAGACGGAGGTGTAGGTGCCGGCCGGCAAGGCCGTCACCGTCGGCTGGCCGGCGGGGGCGGTCCCGGCGGGCGGGGCCAGGTCGGCGCCACCGCAGCCTGCGGCAGCGATGACGGCCAGCGTGAGCGCGAACGTGGCGCGGAGCACGGCTGTGGACCTCCGGGTTGATGGCGTGTGATCGGCGGGTCGGGTGGAGCTGGCGTCCATTGTCACCCGGCGGCCGCGGCGAGGGCCTCGCCCATCGCCCGGACCTGCGACGGGCTCACGCGGCAGCAGCCTCCCACGAGCTCGGCTCCGGCGCTCCGCCAGCGGGTCGCGACCTCGCCATCCACGCGTCCGCTGGCTCCAGTGGTCCAGCGGCGGGCCGTGGCGTCCCAGCCCTCGCCGCTGTTCGGGTACACCACGACCGGGAGCCGCGTGACAGCCCGGATCCGGCCGATCAGCTCCTCCACGTGCTCCGGGGCCGTGCAGTTCACGCCCACCGCGACCACGCCCGGGGCATCGGCCACGGCGGCCACGCCCTCCTCGATCGGCGCGCCGCTCCGGAGCCGGGACCCGTCGGCGCAGCTGAAGCTGATCCAGGCGGCGGTCCCGGGCAGCTCGCCAAGGAGCTGGGCGACGGCCTCGGCCTCGGGGATCTCCGGGATCGTCTCCACCGCGAGGACGTCCGCGTCGGTCGAGGCCAGCACGCGGAGGCGGTCCCGGTGGAAGTCGCGCAGCTGGGCGGTGGTGAGCCCGTAGTTGCCGCGGTACTCCGACCCGTCCGCCAGCATCGCGCCGTACGGTCCGATCGAGGCCGCGATGAACAGCTCACCGTCGATTCCTTCGCCCGTCGCCCGTCCCTCGACCGTCGCCCGCCTCGCGAGCCTCGGCCGCCAGCTCGACCGAGCGCCGCAGGAGCCCTTCCGCCGTGGGCCGGTCCAGGCCGCGGGCGGCGAACCCCTGGAAGGTGGCCTGGTACGAGGCCGTGGTGGCGACCCTGGCGCCCGCCCGGTAGAACGCGAGGTGGGCCGCGACGATCTCCCCGGGCGCCTCGATCAGCAGGCGCGCCGACCACAGCTTGTCCGAGAGGTCGTTGCCCTGCGCCTCGAGCTGGGTCGCGAGGCCGCCATCGAGCAGGATCGGCTCGCCGCGGCGAAGGGCGTCCCGGAAGTGGTGCGAGTCCATGGGCGGCATGGTGCCACGGACCGATGGCCAGACGCGGCCGGGTGCCGGCCTGGGCACGCCGCAGGGTGCCGGCCTGGGCACGCCGCAGGGTGCCGCGCGGCGGTGGCGGAGGGTGCCGGCCTGGGCACGCCGCAGGGTGCCACGCGGCGGTGGCGGAGGGTGCCACGCGGCGGCCGATCCCCGCCGATCGCGTTCGGTTCCCGCTTCGGCACGCTGCAGGTGTGGCGGGTGGCGCCACGCAGCGCGGCATCCAGGGCGGCGGCGAGCGTGTTTCGGCGCGGGTGTGGCGGGTGGCGCCACGCAGCCCGGCATCCAGGGCGGCGGCGAGCGCGTTTCGGCGCGGGTGTGGCGGGTGGCGCCACGCAGCCCGGCATCCGGGGCGACGGCGAGCCGGTATCGGCGCCACCGTGGCGGGAGGCGCCACTCCTCGTGACGTGTCTCAGGTCCGGAGGCGGCGCGGCTCCCCCTGGAGCAGCCGACTCGACTTGCCGTCGATTTCGACCCAGACGATCGCCGCGCCCGGCCATCGCTCGGTCTTGCCCGTGAGTGCAGCGACGGCCATCCGCGTGTCGCCCGGGTAGGCGGCCCGGAATACGTTGGGAGCGTCACGAACGAGGGCGTGCGTCGCCGCGCAGGATCGCAGGAGCAACAGCCGCCCGACCGGCGGCGTGTCGAGCCGGTCCGCCCACGGATAGCCGGCAGCCGACGGGAGTGCATCGGCCTTTTGGCCCGCCCATCGAAGCTGCCCCTCCACCGTGTGGAGCTGGCTGTGTCCCTCCCCGGCCACGAGGTCGGGCGTGATCGAGTCCACCAGGACGACATCGATCACACCACGCACCGGTCGGTATACGGCGACCTCTAGCCTCGGTGTCCATCGATGGTGCAGGCTGCCGAGCAGTGCGTCGAGCATCAGGACCTGCAGGCGGTCACGGATTGTCGGCGCCCGACGGGGAAACAAGCGCACCGAGACGTCACAGCCGAGGACGTCGGCGGCGGCAACCAGCGCATCGGTGCTGAGCGAATGGCGACCGAGCTCCGCCCGTGCAAGGTGGCTCGGATCGACGCCGCATGCTGCCCCCAGGGCGCGCAGCGACACGCCTTCATCCTGGCGGATCCTCCTGAGCTCGCGACCGATCGCCTTCCTTGCCTCATCCCTGGGCCGCGCGTGACTGGTCGCCGTGGGCGTTGCGGACATCTCGGTCCCTCCATTGGCTGGCGGTGCCGGATGTAAGCACCCGCCGCTCATCCGCGACGTATGCGGCCTCGCAGCGGGGTGTGGCGCGGGAGGCCACGGCGGCGCCGGGTTCGGACCCTCGCGGCGGCCGGATGCCGGCGGGTGTGGCGCGGGGCGCCACGGCGGCGCTGGTTCGGACCCTCGCGGCGGCCGGATGCCGGCGGGTGTGGCGCGGGGCGCCACGGCGAGGGGCAGCGAGGGGCAGCGAGACGCAGGGCCGGGAGAGGGGCTCCCGGCCCTGCGGCGGCCGCTCGCTAGTTCCCGGTGATGATCACGTCCGAGGCCGTGATGGCCGCCGTGTCACCACCATCGGGAGCCGCGCTCGCGTTCGGGCCGCGGAACCCGCCAAAGCCGGTGACGGCAACCGACACGCTCGCGCCGGTGGCCACGTCGGACGCGGTCGCTGCGGACTCGGTGTGGTACGTCGATCCGGACACGTCGATGGTCATCTCCGTGCCGTCGGCCGCCGTGAGGATCGAGCGTGGATCCGTCCAGGCTCTTCACGGTTCCGGTGATGGTGACGGCGCGGGTGCCGCCGGGCCCGCCCTGGCCGAGGCCGCTGGCCTGGTTCGGGTCGACGTTGCCAGCCTGGTTCGGGTCGACGATGCCGGCGGCGGGTCCGCCGCGGCCGGCCTGGAGGCCGCCGGCGCTGGCCGGAGCGGTGAGGCGGCCCCCTGCGAACGCGAGCCCGGCAACAGCGACCGCCACGGCAACGCCGAGCAGGATGTTCGTCGCCCGGCCGCTCCCCTTGGTGGGTGGCGTAGCGAGAGGCGCCGATACTGGCTGGGGCGCGGCGGCCGGCTGGCTCGATACTGGCTGGGGCGCGGCGGCCGGCTGGCTCGATACTGGCTGGGGCGCGGCGGCCGGCTGGCTCGATACTGGCTGGGGCGCGGCGCCGGCTGGCTCGATGCCCGGCTGGCTCGATGCCGGCTGGGGCGCGGCGGGCGCAGCCGGCGGGGTCGAAGGTGCCGGCGCGCCGCCCTCGGGCTGCGCCCAGGAGGTCATGGGATCGGTCATCGGGAGGTTCTCCTATTCGAAGCGGAGCGCGGCGATGGGGTTGAGGCGGGCGGCCTGCCGCGCGGGCCAGACGCCGAAGATGACGCCCACGACCAGGCTGAACACGGTCGCGACGATGACGGTGACGGGGTTGAAGGCAAAGCCCCAGCCGGCGAGCGCACCGATGACGGCGGAAGCGGCGACCCCGATGACGATGCCGATCAGCCCGCCCAGCAGCGAGAGCACGAGCGCCTCGACGAGGAACTGGAGGAGGATGTCCCGGTTGCGGGCGCCGAGCGCCTTGCGGATCCCGATCTCGCGGGTCCGCTCCCGGACCGAGACCAGCATGATGTTCATGATCCCGATGCCACCCACGACGAGGCTGATCGAGGCCACGCCGGCGAGCAGCACGGTCAGCAGGCTGTACACCGAGGTCGCGGTCGAGAGCAGCTGCGTCTGGTCGGCGACGGTGAAGTCGTCGCTCTCGCCGGCCGCGATGCCGTGGCGCTCCTCGAGCAGGGCGGTGATGTCGGTCTTGACGGTCGACATGGCCTCGGCCGTCACGACGCTGACCCCGATCGAGCGAACGCCCGACGACGACGAGCCGGTGAAGTAGCGCTTGAGCGTGCTGACGGGAATGAGCACCTGGTCATCGGCCGAGGTCGAGGTCGTGGTGCCCTTCGCCTGCAGGATCCCGACCACCTCGAACGGCACCCCACCGATGGTGATCGTGCTGCCGACGTCGCCGGCGCCGAGGCCGAGATCGTCGGCCGTGGTCGACCCCAGGACCGCCGCTCGGAGCTCCTGCTCCACGGCGGTATCGGTCAGGAAGCTGCCCTGCCACAGCTCGAACGCCCGGACGGTCGGGTACGCCTCGGTGGTCCCGAGGATCGTCGTCGTCGTATTGAGATCCCCGGCGACCACGAACTGCGAGGTCGACAGCTCCGGCGACACCGCCGCGACCCCCGCGACGGCTGCAACCGCGTCGGCGTCCTCGAGCGTGAGCGTGGTCGCCGTACCGGCGGCGCCCCGCGTGCCGCCGGTGACCGACGCCCCGGCGTTGACGGTGAGCAGGTTGGTGCCGAGGCTGTTGATCCGGTCGGTGATCCCGGTCGAGGCACCCTGGCCCACGGAGACCAGGGCCACCACGGACGCGACCCCGATGATGATTCCCAGCATCGTGAGCACGGACCGGATCCGGCTGGTTCCCAGGCGCGACACAGCGAGCCGGGCGAGCTCGGACAGGCTCATGCCGCGACCCTCCCGTCGAGCACGTGGACCTGGCGGCTCGCGCGCACGGCGACGTCGGCGTCGTGGGTGATGAGCACGATCGTGACCCCCGAGCGGTTGAGCTCGTGGAACAGCTCGAGCACCTCCTCCCCGGTGTGGGAGTCGAGGTTGCCGGTGGGCTCGTCGGCGAGCAGGAGGCGCGGCTCGGTGACCAGGGCCCGGGCGATCGCGACCCGCTGCTGCTGGCCGCCGGACAGCTCCGTGGGATCGTGGTCGAGCCGGTCCCCGAGGCCGATCCGCTCAAGGGCGGCCCTGGCCCGGGCGAGGCGCTCGTGCTTGGGCACGCCCTGGTACAGGAGCGGCGTCGCCACGTTCTCCAGGGCGGACGTTCGCGGCAGCAGGTTGTAGCTCTGGAACACGAACCCGATCATCCGGCTGCGCACGAGCGCGAGCCCGTCGTCATCGAGCTCCTCCACCGGCGTCCCGTCGAGGACGTACGTGCCGCTGGTCGGCCGGTCGAGGCAGCCCAGGATGTTCATCAGGGTGGACTTCCCCGAGCCCGACGGGCCGATGATCGACACGAACTCCCCCTCGTCGACCCGGAGGCTGGCACCCGCGAGCGCGTGCACCTGCACCCGGCCCAGGTCGTACGTCCGGAAGGCGTCGGCGAGATCGATGATCCGGCGGCTCATTGCCCGCTCCCCGGGAACCCGCCGGCCGGGGGCCCGCCGTCGAGCCCGCCAAGCCCGCCGCGGCCACCCGTGGTGGTGCTGGTCGTGGTGCTGGTCGTGGTCCGGTCGGTCGAGCTGCCCGTGACCACGGTCTCGCCGTCGGTGAGACCGCTGGTGACCTGGGCGAGATCGGAAGTGATCAGGCCGACCTCCACGGACCGCGTCTCGACGGTGCCGTCCGCGGCGAGGACCTGGACGGTGTAGCTGCCGGACGTTCCCGCGAGGGCGATGGCCGGCACCGCGGTCGCGTTGTCGACCTGCGCGATGACGACCGTGACCTCGGCGGACATGCCGGCCAGGGGGATGCTGGTCGGGATCACGGCCGCGGCGGGAGCGGCCGTCGCGGCCGCGGTGGCGCCCGTTGTGGCGCCACCGGTGCTCGCGGAAGGTGACGCGCTCGAGGCCGAGGCGTCGTCGAGGGTGACGACCACGGTGTACGAGACCACGCTGGAGGTGCCCGACGTCGAGGCGACGGGGTCGATGGACGTCACCGTTCCGCTCGCCGAGGCGTCGGTCGCGCTGATGGCGACCGTGGCTGCCTGACCGACGGCGATGCTCAGGATGTCGTCCTCGGTGACGGACAGGGACACCGCCATCTGCGTCGACTGGAGCTCGATCGCGGTGCCGCTGGCGTCATCGCCGACCGCCACGTTGACCGCCGTGATCCGCCCGTCGATGGGCGCGACCAGGGTGGCGGCGGCGAGGGCGGCCTCGGCGTCGACGAGGGCCTGCTCGGCCTCCGCGATCGCGACGTCGTCGGCCGCGAGGGTCGCGTCGTCGGCCGAGGAGGTGGCCGAGTCGTAGGTGCGCTGCGCGCTCTTGAGGGACAGCTTCGCGCTGGTGACCTGGTTGGAGGCCGAGCGGTTGCCGGCGGCCACCTGGAGCTTGACCGCCGCGAGGCTCGCCTTCGCGGCCTTGACGGCGGCCGTATCGGCGTCGATCGTCGCCTGGGGGGCGTCGGCCGCCCTGTCGGCGGCGCGCTGGTCCTTGGCGTCCTCGACGGCCTGGCGCGCCTGCACCAGCTTGAGGGTGTTCTGCGCGACCGTGTTGCTGGACGACGCCCTGGCGTTGGACAGCGCGGCCTGGGCGGCGGTCACCTGGTCCTTGGCGGCGGCGCGCGAGAGGGCGGTGCCGCCCTTGAGGTCGAGCTTCTTCTGCAGCTCCGCGGCGGCGAGGTTCGCCTCGGCCAGGTCGACCGCGAGCTCCGCGCTCGCGCTGTCCGCGGTGGCGAGCACGCTGCCCGCCGAGACGACGTCGCCGACCTCGACGTCGACGGCCGTGACCGGCCAGGTGACGGTCATCGAGGTGGCTGCGGAGCCGGTCGAGGACGAGGTGCTCGAGGTGGTGCTCGAGGCCGCGGCCGTCGATCCGGTTGAGCTGGCGGTGGACGTCGCCGTTACGTCCCTGGCGACGGGTGCCTCGCCGAACGCGAGGTCGTAGGTGACGGCGGCCGTGAGGCTGCCGCTGGCCACGGCGGTCTGCTGGACGGTGGTCGTGGTCGCCTGCTGGGTGCGGTAGGTCACCGACGTGTCGGTTCCACCCCCGACGCCGAGGACGGTGACGCCGACGGCGCCGACCCCGACGACCAGCAGACCGACGGCCGCGAGGGCCTTGAGGTTCATGTGGCGCGCGCTCCAGGTTGGCTCGGGGCACGTCCGGAGGCGCTGCGCGGACAAGCCCGGAGCGGGATGCTCTATCGGGAGCGATCCTGCCCGGGCGTTCCTTTCGGTCGGATTACGCGTTGCGCGCGGGTTGGCAGCCGGCCGTCCGTCGCCGGCGGAGGGCCGTCAGGCGCGCTGGTCGGTGCTGGGCTTCTCCCACAGGTTGACGCCGCCCTCGACCGCGAACCGGTCGATCTCGGCCAGCTCGTCCGGGCGTGAAGTCCAGGCGCGCAGGCGACCGCGACGTTCTCGCGCACCTGCTCGGGCGAGCTGGCACCGATCAGCGTGGTCGTGACCCGGGGGTCACGGAGCACCCAGGCGTAGGCCATCTGGGCGAGCGTCTGGCCGCGGCCCTTGGCGATCTCGTTGAGGGCCCGGACCCGCGCCAGGTTGTCCTCGGCGAGGCACTCCCGCGGGAAGGAATCGCCACCCGGGCGGTTGACGCGCGCGGCTGCCGGGATCCCGTCAAGGTACTTGTCGGTCAGGAGGCCCTGGGCGAGCGCGGTAAAGGCGATCATGCCTGCGCCGAGCTCCTCGAGCGCGTCGAGCAGCTCGGGCTCCACCCAGCGGTTGAACAGGTTGTAGCTGGGCTGGTGGATGAGCAGCGGCACGCCCTCGGCCTCGAGCAGGGCTGCGGCCTCCCGGGTCTTGTGGGCCGAGTAGGACGAGATCCCGACATAGAGCGCCTTGCCCTGGTGGACGGCGTGGGCGAGCGCACCCATCGTCTCCTCGAGCGGCGTGTCCGGGTCGAAGCGGTGCGAGTAGAAGATGTCGAAGTACTCGACCCCCACGCGCTTGAGGCTCTGGTCCAGGCTGGCCAGCACGTACTTGCGCGAGCCGCCCCCCTGGCCGTACGGACCCGGCCACATGTCCCAGCCCGCCTTGCTGGAGATGATCAGCTCATCGCGGTGGGCCGCGAGGTCCTCGCGCAGGATCCGGCCGAAGTTGGTCTCCGCGGAGCCGTACGGCGGGCCGTAGTTGTTGGCCAGGTCCATGTGGGTGATGCCGGCATCGAAGGCGGTCCGCACGATCGCCTTCTGCGTCTCGAGCGGCGTGGTGTCGCCGAAGTTGTGCCACAGGCCGAGCGAGAGGACGGGCAGCCGCAGGCCGCTTCGTCCGCAGGTTCGATAGGCCATCGTGTCGTAGCGTTCGGGAGCGGGCTGGTAGGTCACGGGAGATCTCCGGGGGTCGTGGCTCGGCGAGGTGGTGCGGACGGCCGGACGCGATCCCCACCGTACTCCCGTCGGGTCCACCGCGCACCGCGCAGGGACCGCAGGCGGGATAATGGCCCGGCTCGGTGCGCCTCGGGGATCCGGACGGCGGCCGTGTCGGACGGAGGATCAGCATGGCCCGAGCGAAGCGAGTCGGGATCCTGACGGCGGGCGGTGACAGCCCGGGGCTGAATGCGGCCATCCGCGGGTTCGGCAAGGCCGCCATCGGCCGCCACGGCATGAAGCTGTTCGGGATTCCGGGACGGCTTCCGCGGCCTCGCCGAGGACCGCTTCATCGAGCTTGATCCGTCCACGCTGGCCGGGATCCTCACCGTGGGCGGCACGATCCTGGGCACCAGCCGCGACAAGCCCCACCGGATGCCCGTCGATGGTGAGTCGGTGGACATGACCGAGGCCATCGCCCGGACCTACCGCCGGCACCGGCTCGACGGCCTGGTGTGCATCGGCGGTAACGGGACCGCCAAGAACAGCCTGCGCCTGGTCAAGGCCGGGCTGAAGATCGTGCTGCTGCCCAAGACCATCGACAACGACGTCGCCGAAACGGACGCCACCATCGGCTTCGCCACCTCGCTCGGGATCGCCACCGACGCCATCGACCGGCTCCACAGCACCGCCCACAGCCATCACCGGATCATCCTGGCCGAGGTCATGGGGCACCGGGCCGGGTGGCTGACGCTCGCGGCAGGCATCGCGGGTGGCGCGGACGTCATCCTCATCCCGGAGATCCCGTACCGGATCGAGAGCGTCGTCGGCGCCATCCGGCGGCGGACCGAGTCGGGAACCAACTTCTCGATCATCGCCGTGGCCGAGGGCGCCCAGGACGTGGAGACGAACCTGCGGTATACGGGCATGGTGTCGCGTCGGAAGGCCACCTCGTCCGGCACCCCGGAGCGCGCCGTGGCCGACGCGGAGATCGCCGCGTTCGACGCGGACCACACCGGGCACTCGCTGCGCCTTGCGCACCAGCTCGAGGCGCTCACCGGTCTCGAGTCCCGCGTCTCGATCCTGGGCTACGTGCAGCGGGGCGGCACGCCCTCGGCGATGGACCGCGTGCTCGCAGCGCGCCTGGGCAATGCCGGTGCCGACCTGGTCGCCGAGGGCACGTTCGGGGTGATGGTCGCGAGCGATGGCGATCGAACCCGCACGGTGCCGCTCGAGGACGTGGCCGGGCGGCTCAAGCTGGTGCCGCTGGATCACGCGCTCGTCGCGACGGCCCGCAACGTCGGGACCTGCCTGGGCGACTGACCCGTCGGTTGCCGCCGGGCGGGGCCGCGACCCGTCGCCGCGAACGGCTCAACCCTCCGGCGGCTGCCCCCACGCGTCACACAGCTCAGCGATGACCGCGGTGATGACCTCCTCGGCCGTGCCCTCCCGCGTCTCCGGCTTCGACCATGCCCACAGGCCGGTGTACGCGTCCGTGCCAACGAGGCCGTCGCGCATCGCCACGCGGTCGATCTCCTGCGCGAACCACGCCGGCAGCTCGCGGTTCACGCGGGCGCCGGTCTCGTCGTCCGCGCGGACCTGCGCGGGGATGCCCTTCCAAGTCATGATCCTGAAGCGCGCCATGGGGGCAGTCCTCTAGAACCCGCCGCCGGCCGTGCCGGAGGCCTCTGCGATCGTGCCGTCCGCCAGCTCGACCAGGAGTGGGGCGCCACGCTGCGCACGTAGCTTGTTGGCGTAGGCCAGGCTGCCTTTGGCGCCGGGCTCCACCTCGGAGCGCGCGGGGACGACGCGGTTGTTGTAGTCGTGGTGGGCCACGGGGCCGAGCACGCAGGTCCCGTCCTCGAGCGCGATCATGATCGCGCGGGCGAGATCGCTCTGGACCTTCCAGCCCTCGCCGTTGTCGATCAGGTGCTGCATGAACGCGACGGGGTAGTTGTCCAGGCCGTCCTTGACGTCCTCGGGGTTGATCTCGGTCACGAAGGGGGGCCCTTTCGTCCGGGGGCGGGGATGGAAGGTGGGACGCCTCTGGCCGGCATTGTAGGCGGACAGGGGCGGGCGCGGCGAGCAGCGGGCGGCGAGGGGCCGGGCTGATCCCCATCGCGCGAGGCCGGGCCCTCGACAGGCGCGGCATCGCCAGCCCCGAACGCGCCGCCGACCCCCGCGGCCTCGGGAGCACGAGCCCGGCTGCGCCCGTTGCTACTATCGATCGATGGCCCCCGACGCGATGCTGCTGCTGTTCGCCGCGGGCGTGGCGTCCGGGATCGTGAGCGTGCTGGTCAGCCTCGCTTCGCTGGTGTCGTATCCGGCCCTGCTCGCCGTCGGCCTGCCGCCGGTCACGGCCAACGTCACCAACACCGTGTCGATGGTGATGCTGGGCATCGGAGCCGGGGCGGGCTCCCGGCCCGAGCTGGCGGGTCTGCGGCCGATGGTGCTCCGGCTGGCCGTCATGGCGGTCCTGGGCGGGATCGCGGGGGCCGGGCTGCTCCTGGTGCTGCCGGCGCGCGCCTTCGAGCTCGTGGCGCCCGTCCTGATCGCCGGCGCCTCGCTGCTGGTCCTGGCCGGTCCCAGGCTTCAGCAGCGGCCGCGCTTCCGGCCCGTCGGCCTTCGGCGAGGTCCAGTCGCCGCCTATGGGGCCACCGCCGTGTACACCGGGTACTTCGGGGCAGCCGGCGGCGTGCTCGCGTTCGCGGCGCTGTCCGCCATCATCAACCGCCCGTACCACGACGTGAACGCGGCCAAGAACCTGCTGATGGCCTTTGCCAACGGCGCCGCGGCCATCACGTTCGTGTTCCTGGGCCCGGTGCGCTGGGCGGCCGTTCTGCCGCTCGCGGCCGGGATGCTCACGGGCGGGCTCATCGGGCCGGCGATCGCGCGCCGGGTCCCGGGTCCGGTGCTCCGTGTCGGGGTCGCGATCGGCGGGCTGGCGGTGGCCGGCGCGCTCGCGTGGCGGACCTACCTGCCGGGGTAGCGGTCACGCGCCCCGGGTCGGGCGAAGGGGCAGGGCACCCGGCAGGCGCCCCCTACAGGGCGACCGTCACGCACTTGACCTGCGCGTAGTGCTTGAGTGACTCGACGCCCTTCTCGCGCCCGTAGCCGGACAGCTTGGTGCCGCCGAACGGGGTCTGGACGCCGCCCGACCACCAGGAGTTGACGTACACCTGGCCGGCCTCGATCTCGGCCGCCACGCGCAGGGCGCGGCTGATGTCGCGCGTCCAGACGCCGGCCACCAGGCCGTACGGGCTGTCGTTCGCGATCGCGACCGCCTCCTCCTCAGTGTCGAATGCGATGACCGCGAGCACGGGGCCGAACACCTCCTCCTGCGCGATCCGCATCGCGTTGCGGACGCCGGTGTAGATGGTCGGCGGGACGAACAGGTCGTCGGGGCGCCCGGCGACGGCGGTGGACCCGCCGATGACCGGGACCGCGCCCTCGCCCTCGGCGATCTCCAGGTACTCGATCACGGTCCGGTGCTGCCCCTCGCTGATCACGGGGCCGATGGTCTCGCCCAGGCGATGGGCACCGGCCTTCTCGGCGACCATGGCCACGAACGCATCGTGGACCTCGCGCTGGACGAGCAGCCTCGTGCCCGAAGAGCAGACCTGCCCGGCGTTGCTGGTGAACGCCACCGTCGCCCAGTGCGCAGCCTTCTCCAGGTCGGCATCGGCGAACACGACGTTGGCGCTCTTCCCGCCGAGCTCCAGGGTCAGCGGGATGAGGCGGTCCGCCGCGAGGTGGGCGAGCTCCCTGCCGACCGCGACCGAGCCCGTGAACGCGACCTTGCGCACGTCCGGGTGCGTCACCAGGGCCGGACCCGCGGTGGCACCCCCGCCGAGCACGACGTTGTACACGCCGTCCGGGAGACCCGCCGCCTGGCACAGCTCGGCGAGCCGGATCGAGGTCGTGGAGGTGAGCGAGGAGGGCTTGAGGACCACCGTGTTGCCCGCCGCGATGGCCGGGGCGACCGCCCGGGCCGCCTGGTTGATCGGCACGTTCCAGGGCGTGATGACCCCGATCACGCCGTACGGCTCGTTGCGGGTGAACGAATGGAAGTCCGCACCGAGGTCGAACGTCTCGCCGCCGACCGCGTTGATGACCTCGCCGTAGAACTCGAAGTACTGCGCCGCGACCTCGACGTCCATCGAGGCCGTCGCGTGGGGCTTGCCGGTCTCCGCGATCTCCTCGGCGACCAGCAAATCGGCCGCCTCGCGGATCCGCCGCGCCACCTCGATCAACAGCCGCCCGCGGACCGAGGCGGGCGTCCGGCGCCAATCCCGGAGCGCGCGCTGCGCCGAGGCGACCGCGGCTGCCACGTCGTCCGGTCCACCGTCGGCCACGCGGCACACGATGGCGCCGTCCACGGGGCTGGTCCGCTCGAGATAGCGGCCCGAGGTGGGCGCATGGAGGGCGCCGTCGTACCAGTGGTCAAGGGTCCAGGCCATGGTGCACATCCTCTGAGCGCAGGGTGGGTCGCGGTGCGGACCACAGGATGCGCCAAACCGGCCAAACCGGCCAAGTCGGCAGGGGCAGTGGCAGCGGCAGGACCGTGCTGGCGCTTCCTGGACCCTCCTCGCCCTGATGCTGCCCGGGGCCCCGCCCCGTCCCGCCCGCCGATCGCCGTCTGGATCAGATCCGGGCACCCCGAACGGAGGTTGCGCGGCGAAACCCGAGTTTCGGGTCCCGTGCCCCGCGAGCACCGCTTGATCCTGATCCAATCGGCGATCAGCGGGCGGGACGCGGCGATCAGCGGGCGGGACGCGGCGATCAGCGGGCGGGACGCGGCGATCAGCGGGCGTCGAGGCGCTCCACGAGATCCCCCACCGCAACCCGCCCCGGGACCTCCACCTCCGCGTACATCCCGAACGGGACGCCGCGTGGCTCGACCATCAGCGGCCGGTACGCGGCGATGTGCTTGAGGGTGTCGAAGTCCTTCTCGCCCGTGGCCGGGTCGCGGGTCGTGGCCACGCAGCGCGGGACCTGGCCCAGGACCCGAATCACCGCCTCCCCGACCCGGACGAGGCAGCCCGCCCAGCCCTCCTCCTCGAACGGCGCCGGCCCGTCGAGCTCGAGATTCATCCGGAAGCGCCGCGGGTCAAGGTCGGGCCGGCCATGCCTCGCCCCAAGGTCGGCCACCGACGCCAGGCCCACCAGCGACAGGCGGTGCACGTCGGGCCCATCGCCCTCTGCGTCGGCCATGACCAGCCGCAGCGCACGACCGGCGAACGAGGAGACGGCCTCGTCGATCGGGCCGCTCACGAACCGCCCGGGAACCGGCTTTCCGTCGAAGTCGGTGACGTGGGCGGCGCCCGGGCGAGCGGCCGACCCCGCGACCCGCACGCCGTCCGGGAACACGATCCCGATCTCGCCAGAGCCAGGGTCCCACTCCGAGCCGAGCCGCATGAGCGCCCCGACATCGGTGCAGCTCGCCAGCTCGCCGTCCCCATCGACGAAGTGGAACCGCCGGTTGCCGACGATTCCCACCGGCGTCAGCTCCACGGACGCCGGGTGAGCGAGGCGGGTGCCCTTGACCGGCGTGACGTTGATGCGGGCAACCGTGGCCGTCATGGGCGCCACGGTACCAAGTTGACGAGTCCGTGCGATGATGGATGGAGCCCAGTCGGAGGACGCTCGAAGGAAGCGTCCACCGGGCGGCACGGCACCAGACGCTCGCGACAATCGGCGAGCCGGCCGGGTGACCGCCCTCGGCGCCCAATCTCGCTTCCCCGGGAAGCCCTCACCTGTCGCCAGCCCCGGCCCGTCGCCGCGAGAAGCATTCCGTCTCGCGCCGGACTCCAAGGGGCACCGGCCCTCGTGCGCTGCGGCGCACACCCTGGAGTCTCACTTGACCTTCGCCAATCTCGGCCTCTCGGCCCGCCTGCTCGCCACCGTCGCGCAGGAGGGCTACACGGAGGCCACCCCCGTCCAGGCCGCGGCCATCCCCCATGTCCTCGCCGGGCGCGACGTCCTCGCCGCCGCCCAGACGGGCACGGGCAAGACCGCCGCCTTCACCCTCCCCATCCTCGAGCGGATGGCCCGTCACGCCTCCTCGAGCCCCAGCCCGGCCCGCCACCCGATCCGCGCCCTCGTGCTCACGCCCACGCGCGAGCTCGCCTGCCAGATCGACGAGTCCGTCCGGACGCTGGGCAAGGGCACCAACCTCCGGTCCGCCGTGGTCTACGGCGGCGTGCCGCAGGGCCCGCAGGTCAAGGCGCTGTGGGGCGGCGTCGAGGTGCTCGTGGCGACGCCCGGGCGCCTGTTCGACCTCATCGGCCAGAAGGCCGTCAACCTCACCCAGGTGGAGGTCCTCGTCCTGGACGAGGCCGACCGGATGCTGGACATGGGGTTCATCGACGACGTCCGCAAGGCGGTGGCGCTGCTGCCCAAGGGCCACCAGACGCTGCTGTTCTCGGCGACGTTCTCGGATGCCATCCGCAAGCTCGCCCGCGAGTTCCAGACCGACCCCGAGATCGTGCAGGTCGCCCCGCGCAACGCGACCGCCGAGAACGTGGAGCATGTCCTCTACCCGGTGGACGCCGAGCGCAAGGCAGACCTGCTGATCCACCTTGTCCGCCGCGACGGCATCGGCCAGGTGCTCGTGTTCACCAAGACCAAGATCGGGGCGAGCCGCCTCGCGTCCTACCTCGACCGGCGGGGCGTCCCGGCCATCGCGATCCACTCCGATCGCACCCAGGGCGAGCGCACCCGGGCCCTCGAGGCCTTCAAGAAGGGCGAGGTCGTCGCCCTGGTGGCCACCGACGTCGCGTCGCGCGGCCTGGACATCGATGCCCTGACGCACGTCGTGAACTTCGACCTGCCGTTCGAGCCGCAGGACTACGTCCACCGCATCGGCCGTACCGGCCGGGCCGGCGCCTCGGGCACCGCGATCTCGCTGGTGTCCCCCGGTGAGGTGGATGCCCTGCGCGGCATTCAGCGGCTGCTCAAGCGCGCGATCCCCTGCCAGGTCGTGGAGAAGTTCCTGCCCGCGGGCGCCTCGGCCGCGTAGGCCGGCCCGGCGCGGGTGCCGTTGTCGGACCGCAATGCGTGCAGTATGGTAAGGACGTAAGGACTGCCGTACACGGGGAACAGCATGGTTGCGATCGCCAAGATCACGGCCAAGGGCCAGACCACCATCCCGCAGGACGTTCGCGCCGCCCTGCACGTCGTCCCCGGTGACCTGATCGCGTGGGAGGTGGCTGACGACGGCACGGCAACCGTCCGCCGGGTGCAGCCACTGGACATCGAGTATCTGCGGGCGATGGAGGCCACCCTGGGCGAATGGGCGGGTGCCGCCGACGACGAGGCCTACCGTGACCTATGACCGGTACGCGGTCGTGCGCGTCCCCTTCCCCTTCACGGACCGCACCGCCGCGAAGAATCGCCCCGCACTGGTGCTCTCGGATCCCGCTGCGTTCAACACGCCAGCCGGCCACTCGGTCATGGCGATGATCACCTCGGAAGACAATCCGCCCTGGCCGCTGGACTGCACGCTTGCCGACCTTGCGGCCGCCGGTCTCCCCGCCGCATCCAAGGTGCGCTTCAAGCTGTTCACCCTGGACCATCGCCTGGTGCGGGGAGCGATCGGGAAGCTGTCGCCGGCCGATGCAGACCTCGTGAGCGCGGGGCTCGCCGAGCTGCTGGGCGGTCAAGGGGATCGATCGGGCTAGGCGCCCTCGCGGGCTCGCACGCCCTCGCCCACGAAGAACGTGTGGTCGATCGCGACGGTGGGGTTCTACATGACTGCGGGGCGGCCGCCCGGGTGCCCGAGCGGCCTAGGCCATGTCAGCCTCCTCGAGGTATTGGATCTCCTGGCGGTTGTAGTCGAGCATGGCCAGGAAGAACTCGTCGAAGTCCGGGAAGCGCTCGATCATCTGGCCCGTGTACCAGGTCACACTCCCCGGCCACCTCGCGCACGGCCGGCCGAGCAGGAACATGTCCGCCTGGACGCCGGAAGCGGCGATCGGGAGGACGTCCGCCTTGGGCATCCCGACCGCCGCGACGAAGTCCGCGTCCTCGACGGCGCCGATCTGGATCAGCGCGCAGTCCATCGGCGGCGCGCCGAGCAACTGGCCGGTCCCGAACAGGTCGACCGCCTGGTAGAAGCTGCGCCAGCCGTCGGCGTGGCGCAGGAAGTCCCGGTAGAGCGTGTCGATGGGGTGACCCAGCTGCCTTCGGCCGCGGCAAGCTCCTCCTCCGGTGCCGCGACCTCCGGAAGGTGTCGCTGCCACAAGCGCCCCCGGTCGAGCTCCTCGATGCGCTGCTGGACCAGCACGCCCCTGACGATCTCGGTCTTCCAGTCGTTCATTGCCCCGGCAGCGTCTCCCAACTCCGCGATGTAGTCATCGACGAACCAAGCCCGGTCGGCCGGTCGGCCAGAGGATAGTATGCCGCCGCCGGCGTCCCGGGCCCGTGGCATCGAGCAGGCGCTGTCGGGCGGTGGTGGCCGGACCCTGCCCGTCGGCGGCGCCACGTCATCATCCCGTCACCGGTGAGGCCGAGGCTTCGCCCATGCTCGAGTCGGTCCTGTTCGCCCTGGCCGGGGGCCTGCTGACGGTGGTCAGCCCGTGCGTCCTGCCGGTGGTCCCCCTCCTGGTGGGCTCGTCGGTGGGCCCGGACGGATCGACCCGCGGCGCCGGCCGGCGCGTGACCGGGGTGATCCTGGGCTTCGGCGGCGCGTTCCTGGTCACGACCGTCCTGCTCGCGTCGACGCTGGCGGCTGCCGGCGTGACGACCGCCCAGCTCCGCGTCGTCTCGGCGCTGCTCCTGGTGGCGTTCGGGGCCACGTTGTTCATTCCCGCCCTCGGTCGTGCGGTCGAGCGCCGGACCGCGTGGATCGCGCGGGCGACGACGCGCGTCGCCGGCGCCCCCGGGCGGCCGGAGGCCCGGGCGCCGCCGGCGGCGGACGCCTCGGCGCGAACACGGGCCTGGCCGGGGGCCTCGCGCTCGGGGCGCTCATCGGCCTCATCTGGTCGCCCTGCGTGGGCCCGATCATGGCGGCGGTGATCGCGACGGCCGTCACCCAGGGGCCGTCACCGGACCTGCTGCTGGTGACCCTCGCCTACGTCACGGGCCGGCGGCCATCCCGCTGGCCGCCATCGCATTCGGTGGCCGACGGGCGGTCGCGAGGCTGGGCTCCGGGCTGGCCCGTGAGCGGCTGGTGCGGACCTTCGGGGCGGTCACCGTGGCCGCGGGCCTGCTGGTCGCCACGGGCCTGGATCTCCCGCTACAGGCGCGGATCGCGGGGCTGCTCCCGGACGGCTGGGCAACGGTCGACGGGGTCGCACCCGCAGCCGCGGCCGTCGAACCGCTGCCGTCCGGGGCCGCCACGGTGCCCGAGCCCCTGCTCAACGCCGACGGCCGCCCGCTGCCCAAGCCCCTCGCCGACTCGCTGCCGGCGTCCGTGGCCCTCGAGGACCTCGGTCCCGCGCCCGAGCTCGAGGGGATCACCGCGTGGATCAACGCCGAGCCCCAGACGCTCGCCTCGCTGCGCGGCAAGGTGGTCATCGTCCACTTCTGGACGTTCGGGTGCATCAACTGCGTCCACGTGCAGCCGTACGTCAAGGACTGGTCCGACCGCTACGCCGACGCGGGGCTGGTCGTGCTGGGCGTCCACACGCCGGAGCTGTCCTACGAGCGGGATCTCGACAACGTCCGCGACGCGGTCGACCGCCAGGGCGTGCGGTTCCCGGTCGCGGTCGATCCCGAGTTCGCGAGCTGGCGCGCCTACGGGAACCGGTACTGGCCGGGGTTCTTCTTCATCGATCGCCAGGGCCAGATCCGGCGTGCGGATGCCGGCGAGGGCTCGTACGACATCCGCGAGCAGGTGATCCGGGAGCTGCTCGCCGGCGCGTGACCGCGCCTGGCCTACGCCGAGTGGCCCGCGCTCAGAGCTGCTTGTAGCGCGGGCCCTCGCCACCCTCGGGCGGCACCCAGGAGATCACGTCCTCCGGGCACTTCACCGTGCAGGTCATGCAGTGGAGGCAGTTGGACGGCGACAGCACGATCTCCGACCCGCTCCAGCGGTAGACCTGGCCCGGGCAGAAGTGGGTGCAGGCGTTGGCGTAGTCCGCCTCGCACGACACGCACTTCGCCGGGTCCGTGATCGCGATGTGCGACGGCTCGTCCTCGCGGTGGAGGGTCCCGGTCAGGGCGACGAACGTCGCGCCGTCCATGCGTCCGGGATCCGGCCGGTTGAGCCGGGCCTTCTTCTTCGTGGCCTGGCCGTCCCGGTGGAGGCCGATCCGCGCCGGGATCTTCGACTGGATCAGCGACAGCGGCGTGCCCCCGAACAGCCCGAACTTGAACACCTGGCGGTAGTTCCGCGCGTGCCGGAACTCGCCCAGCATGCCGCTCGCCTCGAGCCGGTCGCGGTAGCCGTCGAGCGACCCCACCGCACCGTCGGCCCCGATGGCGTCGAGCGCCGTGTCGGCGGCCGCCATCCCGGACCGGATCGCGTAGTGGATGCCCTTGATCTTCTCCATGTTGACGAAGCCGGCGCCGTCGCCGGTGACCATGGCGCCGGGGGCGGTCAGCGCACCCTGCGCGTACAGGCCGCCCTCGGGGATCGTCTTGGCGCCGGTGGCGACGGTCACGCCGCCCGCGAGCAGCCGGCTGATGAACGGGTGGGCGCGGAACGTCTCGAACTCGCGCTGCGGGTTGAGGTCGCCGTACTTCCAGTCCAGGCCCGAGGATCAGGCCGACCGCGACGGTCTTCTCGCCCATCGCGTACAGGAAGCCGCCGCCGAACACGCTGGGCGGCATCGGGTAGCCCAGGGTGTGCATGACCCGGTTGGCGCCGAACGGGCTGGGCTCCGGGAACTGGACGATCGCCTTCATCCCCAGCGAGAACACCTGCGGGTTCGGCCCGTGCCCGAAGCGGTCGCCGAACTCGGTCGACAGCACGCCGTGGGTGCCGTCGGCGAGGATCGTGATGGGGGCGCGGATCTCCTCGGCCGGCAGGTGGTTGCCCTTGGGCGAGCCGTCGTGGGCGAGCCCCACGTCGGCCAGCCGGACGCCGCGGACGGCGCCGTCCTCCACGATCAGCGAGCGCGCGCTGTACCCGTGGTAGACCTCGACGCCCGCCGCCTCGGCCTGCTCGGCGAGGAACGCGGTGAGCCGCGAGACCGAGATGATGAGGTCGCCCTGATGGTGCATCCGCGACGGCACGACGAACGACGGGATCCGGTTCGCGGCCTTCGCCCGCAGGAAGTACATGTCGTCTCGCTCGACCGGGACCAGGTTGCTGGTGAACGGGTTGCGCATGTCGCGCCAGCCCGGCACGAGCTCGTCCAGGCAGGCGGGCTCGAAGGCCGCGCCCGAGAGCGTGTGGTTGCCGGCCGCCGGCGCCTTGTCGATGACCGCGACGCTCAGGTCACGGCCGGCTGCGGTTGCCGCCTGCCTGGCGCGCAGCCCCGCCGCGAGTCCCGCCGGACCGGCACCGATGACGAGGATGTCGATGCCGTCCATCAGTTGGCCTCCTTCGCCGCGCGAACGAGCTGTGGCACGACCGTCTCGAGGTCACCGACGACGCCGAAGTCCGCGTAGTTGAAGATCCGCGCCCGTGGATCCTTGTTGATCGCCACCACCGTGTCCGACATCTGCATCCCGGAGATGTGCTGGACGGCTCCCGAGATGCCGACGGCGACATACAGCTTGGGCGCCACCGTCTGGCCGGTCTGGCCCACCTGGTAATCGTGGGTCGTGAAGCCGTCCTCCACCGCGTGGCGGCTGGCCGCGACCTTGGCGTCGTCACCGAGGAGGTGCTCGAAGCCCTCGGCCAGCGGCTGCAGGAGGCCGTCGAAGTCGGCCCTGTTCCGGATCCCGTGGCCGCCCGCGACGATGATCTTGGCGTCGCGGATGCTGACCTTGGACACGAACGATTCGACCGGGGTGATGGCGACCCCATCGGCGGTGTCACCGAGCTCCGGCGTGATCCGGACCACCTCGCCGGTCCGCGCGTCGTCGCGCGGCGGGATCTTGAACACGCCGGGCCGGACCGTCGCCATCTGGGTCGGCGAGTCCTTGGTCATGATCGTGGCCATGATGTTGCCGCCCAGGGCCGGCCGGGTCTGCTTGAGGATCCCGACCAGGTCCTGGCCGCCCTTGGCGTAGTCGCCGATCTCCAGCTTGGTGCAGTCGGCGGTCAGGCCGGAGTCGCAGGCATAGGCGATCCGGGGCGCCAGCTCGCGGCCCATCGGCGTGGCGCCGAACAGCATCACCTGCGGCTTGTGGTCGCGGACGAGCGGGGCGATCGCCGCCTTGTAGGGCATGGGCGAGAACATCGCCAGCTGCGGATCCTCGATCACGTAGACGGTGTCCGCCCCGTGGGCGATCAGCTCGGCCGGGAGATCGCCCGCCTCGGCGCCGGGCAGCACGGCGGCGACCGACTCGCCGAGGAACGCGGCCAGCTCGTGGGCCTTGCCAAGGAGCTCCAGGCTGACGGACTTGATGCCGTCACCCTCACGCTCGGCGAGGATCCAGAAGCCGCCGCGGTACGTTGGGTCGCGGCCGTCGAGCGCGTAGGCGCCTTCCTCGTGGACCGCCGGTCCGCCGGTGGCCAGGCGGTACTTGGCCTGGACCCGGCGCACGAGGTCGGCGGGGTCGCTCACCATCTCGCAGGTCTTGGCCCGGTCCTCGGACGGCGAGAAGATGCGGTACACGGTGGTCCGCGAGCCCTTGATCCCCACCCTGTCAGGGGTCGCGCCGACATCCGCGGCGCTCCAGGTGTGGATCACGGCGTTCCGCGCGGCGCGGGCGCTGTGGAAGCTGCGGTAGAGCGTGTCGGTGCAGGCTGTGACCGTGACCAGCGCTGGGAATTGGTGCGGCGTGACATCCTCGATGCCTTCGGCGCCGATCCGGCGGAACGTGAGCTCGGGCTCCGTTCGCACGTCCTGCGCATAGGCGACCTGGTCGATCCCCAGATCCTCGGCCAGTTGCGGCGGCACCTGCGCAGTGTCCCCGTCCACAGACTGCATGCCGGTCACGATCAGGTAGTCGCGCGAGCCGTCGAGCAGCTCCCGCTCGATCCGGCGCACCGCCTGGGCGAGCGAGTAGGCCGTGGCCACCGTGTCGGCACCGCCCATGACCCGGTCGGTCAGCAGGACGGCCTCGCCAGGTGCTCGCGAGATGCAGTCGGCGAGTACCTCGCGGGCCTGGGGCGGGCCCATGGTGAGGTAGATCGTCTTCGCCCCCGGGTCGCCGGCCGTGATCCGCCGCGCGAACGAGAGCGCATGCAGGTCCAGCGGGTTGAGGATCGAATTGAGCAGGGCCCGGCGCAGCGTGCCCTTCTCGCGATCCCAGGCATCCTCGGGGATGTTGCTGACGTCCGGAACCTGCTTCACGAGGACGATGCAGTGCATGGTCACCTGCCGCGCGTGCGTGAGAGCCGTCTTCGACGGCCGCTCAGCGGTATTCGATAGAGGACGAGCGGCACCTTCGGGCGCCGACGGTGTTCGCACCATCGAGTCTAGGGATGCCCTCAATCGCGGGCCGGGGCCATTGGTCCCGCGAATGAGTGGCTCCCGGCTGCCTGCGAGCGGGACCCTTGGGGGCCATGCGGGTCACGCGTGGCGGAGGCCGGGCCAGGCCTGCACCGGGAACGCCGCCCGCTCGTCGCCGATCGAGAGGCAGCGGAACGTGGACTGCGCCGCGTCCTCGAGGTTGAGTGCCCGGCGGTACGCCATCTCGACGGTCGGGCCCAGCGTGGAGGTGCCGTGGTGCGACATCACGATCGCGTCGCAGTCGCGGGCGGCCTCGGCGGCCGAGTCCGCGAGCTCGTCGGTGCCGTTGTGCGCGAACGGGACTGCCACGACCCGGCGCAAGTAGTACGCGTGGTCGAGCGTGATCAGGCGCACGTCGTGCCCGCAGGCGTCGAGGATGACCGCCGCCTGGGGGTGGAGGTGGATGACGCAGCGGACGTCGGGCCGGACGCCGTAGGTCCGGGCGTGGAGCCTCCACTCCGAAGACGGCGACGGATGGCCGCTGAGCACGGTTCCATCCATCGCCATGATCGAGAAGTCGTCCGGCACGAGCCGGTCGAACCAGCTCCCGGCGGCGGTGACCACGAACGCGTCCCGGTCCGGGAGGCATGCCGACAGGTTCCCCGCCGAAGCGAGCACGAGGCCGCGTCGGGCGGCGTCGCGACCGACCTCGCACAGCTCGGCGACCAGGTCGTAGGCGGGATCGGGCATGACAGGCGAGCTCCTGGGCTGGCGGCGGTCGCAGATGAGCCTACATCCGGGCGAGATCGGTCGACGGTCCGGCGGCGCGTCGGGCATCGTTGAGGCGTGACGACCCGAGACCCAAGCCTTCCTGTGGGGGCCCCAGCTGAGGCACCGGCGGACGAGCGCCTGGTCCTCAGGATGCTCGCGCTGATGCTCATCCGGGGGTCCATCAACGGCACCGTGGCGCCGTTCGCCACGGTGCTGCTGATCCAGGCGGGGCTCGCGCCGGCGCTGCTCGGGCCCGTGGCCGCCCTCGCCGCCATCGCGACGCTGGTCGCCGCACCCACCTGGGGCCGGCTCGGAGACCGTCACGGACGGCGACGAGTGCTCGTGGCCGCGTTCCTGGTGGCGGCTCCCATCGCGCTCGCCCACGCGACGCTGGTCCTGCCCGTGATGGTGATCGCCCTGGTCGCGTGGTCGTTCGTCTCCGCGGCCTTCATCCCGCTGACCGATTTGCTCGCCCTCGCTCGTCTCGGCGGCAGCCGCTCGCGGTTCGCCCGCGTGCGTGTCGGGGCGTCGGGCGCATACGTGGTGATCGTGGTCGTGATCGGGGCCACCATCTCGTTCACGACCGTCGGCTGGGCCGCCGCGGGGCTCGCAGGAGCCGGGCTGTGCCTGCTGGGGGGCGCGGTGGTGGCCGCCCGTCTGCGGGGCGAGCTGGTGAGAGGCCATGGGGTGGCGGTCCACGCCGGGACCGGCCTTGTCGAGGGGCTTCGGGGCGGAGTCGGGCGCCACGGCCGGTTCCTGGCCGGCATGTCGCTGACCTGGGCGGGCGTCAACGCGCCAGGGATCTTCACCGGGCCCCGGGTCGCGGAGGTTGGCGGCTCCGGGTGGGAGGTCGGACTCGCGGTAGCGGCCGGCACCCTGGTCGAGCTGCCCGCGTTCCTGCTGCTGCCGTGGCTCCTCCGGCTGGTCGGCGGGCGTCGGCTGTTCCTGGCCGGCGGGCTGATGCTGGGCGCCGCCGGTCTCGTGTCGGCCTTCGCGCCCACGCCGACGCTGCTCATCGGCTCGCGCCTGCTGTTCGGCGCCGGCTTCGCGTGGGTGGTGATCCCATCGCTGGCCGCGATCACCTCGGCGTCGGAGCCGGCGGAGCACGCCGCGGCCGCCGCGCTCCACTTCGCGAGCTCGGCGGTCGGATCGCTCCTGGTGGCCGTCGCGGGCCTGCCGCTGGTCGCGATCGCCGGGTCCGTCTCGGGTCCGCTGGCGGTGGCAGCCCTGGTCACCCCGGTGGGAGCCGTGATCGCGCTCCGCTCATGGCCGGAAGCGCGCGTCGCCCTGCGCCGCTAGCCGCGCCGTCGCCAGCCGCGCCCGTCGCTAGCCGATCGCGGCGCGCAGGCGCTCCCGTCGCGCGTCGCGGTCGCGCACGAACCGGTCCACCGCCTCGAGGATGTGTCCCGAGTCCAGGTGCGCCTCCTCGATCACCTCGTCGAGGGCACCACCCGTCCGCCACCGGTCGTCCCAGTCCGCGCCCAGCGAGTACGCCTCGACCACCGGGCCCGACGCCCAGTCGCGCATCAGGCGCACGGCGCCGTTGGTCACGACCATCGCGTCCAGCCGGTCCGCATCCGAGACCACGGAATCGCGGTAGGCCACGTCCTGGCGCCGGAACAGCTCCTCGCTCTGGGCGGCCACGATCCGGACGTTGAGCCGGCGCCGGTCCAGCTCCGGGAACAACGACACGAGATTCTGCGTGGACATCGTGCCGCGCACGAACACGGTGCCCGCCCGCGGGGCGTCGTCCCGGTACTCGCGCAGCACGTACGCGCCGCGCGCCGCTTCGAGGTGCGATGGCATGCCGAGGGCGGCGCGATCCGGGATCGCGATCGGCGGCCGGGTGAGATGGAGGACCACGATCGGGACGTCGGTGCGGAAGGCCGCCGCGAGCAGCACCGGCACCTCGTTGTTCTCCCATGGGTGGAGCTCGATGACGTGCCCCCGCGGGAACAGCTGCATCACGCCCGGCGCGAAGATGCCGAAGTGGGTCCGGCTGTCCTCCGCGGTCTCGGGACCCGAGTGGCCGGCCACGTACAGCAGGCGGCCGAGCTTCAGCTCGGCGGTCCTGGGCGAGCTGGCTGAACAGGCGGAGCGGGCCGTACTTGAGGTAGCTGAACGAGCCGTAGGTGCTCATCGCGCCCCAGTACCCGTCGAAACCGGCGCGCGGATCGGGCGCGAGGTTGACCGAGGCGAGGCCGGCGAGCAGGCCCGCGTTGGTGAACTCGGTGATCTCGGTGGGCAGCAGCGGGCCGGTCGGGTTGGCATCGCGCTCATACCAGCCGCCGCCGGTCTCGCCGCTGAACCCGTGTCCGAACCCGGCAAGGTTCGTGGATTCGGCGAGGTCCGCGGAGGCGGCCACGAACAAGGGCCGGCCGTGATCGCGAAGGGCCGTGGCGTTGATCCATCCGGCCCAGGCGCCGAGACCGGCCCGGTTGGGGGCCTTGTCGCCGGGCTGCTTCCAGAGGGTGTCCGGGTAGGCCGCGGGGTCGAACAGGCGCTCGTCGGAGAACACGGCGGCCGACCGGTGGCCGAGCCGGAACCCCGGCACCTCCTCGGGGACGGTCGCTGCGATCGCGAGCAGCCGGTCCGACAGCCAGCGCACCAGCGCCGGGTCCCGGCGGAGCACCGAAAGCGCGACGTCGAGGTTGCGCGCCGCCTGGGCGCCGCGCTCCCCCTCGTCGGCAGGCACCTCCTGGTCCACGCCCTCGTAGACCACGCCGCGGCGGGCCATGAACTCGCGGCGCACGGCCCAGAACTCCGGGGCGTGGCGCGGCCACGGCGAGCCGTGGCTCGCGGCGTCGTGCTTGCCATAGCCCCGCCCCTTGCGCGTCCTGAACCACGCGATCGAGGGGACGCCCCCGGGGTTGTCGCCACGGGATGCCTCGAGCACCGCGCGGGTCACGGGTCCCCAGGCCATGCCCTCGCCGGTGCCCGTCACGCGGAAGCCGTAGGGCGCGAACCAGTCCTCGGGCGTCCCGGGCACGACCGAGGAGGCCGGCCGGCCGTCGATGCCGAAGTCGTTCCAGTCGACGAGGAACACGAGGTTCGAGAGCCCCAGGCCCCAGGCCGTGTTCTTGGTCTCGTGGGTGGCGCCAGGCGTGAGACCGCCCTCGCCCTCGACCACGAACACCTTGACCTCGCCGGCGCCGGCCATGCGCAGCGCGAGCGCCTCGCCGGCCGCGACCGGCATGCCGTGGCCGGATGGTCCCGTGTTGGCCTTGAAGAACAGGGTGCGGCCCGCCATCTCGGCGTGGCCGGGCAGCCCGTCGCGACGCCGGAGCTTGAGCAGCCACTCGGGGGTGAGCGCCCACTTGCCGTCGTCGGGGAAGGCGAACCGCTCGTCGCCGTCGAGCTCGTGGCGCGCCCGGAGCGACTCGTTGAGGACCGCCAGGATCGAGTAGATCGCGGGGACCGTGTGGCCGGCGGACAGGACGAACCGGTCGGCGAAGCGCAGCCACGGGCGGCGGATGTCCCAGCGCATCGCCCCCGAGAGAAGGAGCGCGAGGAGCAGGTGCATCTTCGAGCGGGAGCCGCCGGGGTGCCCGCTCTGGCGGTCGTTGAGCATCAGGTCGAGGCACTCGTCCACGACGTCGCGCACGACCTCCCAGCGCTCGAAGTCGGCCTCGGCGGCCTCGAACAGGCGGTCGACCTCGGACGTGCCGGTGGTGGGCCCGGCCATGCCGGTCATCGGGCGCCCGCCGCGGTCGAGGCGAGGGGCTCGATCACCTGGCGCATCCGGCGCAGCGCCTCCTCCAGGTTCTCGCGGGAATTGGCGTAGGAGAGCCGGATGTGGTCGACGCCCACCTCGCCGAACGCCGTGCCGGCGAGCACGGAGACGCCCACCTCGTTGAGCAGCCGGTCGGCGAGCTCGGCACCGGTCAGGCCCGTGCCGGAGATCTCGGGGAAGACGTAGAACGCACCGGTCGGGCGCAGACAGTGAATGCCGGAAATGGCGTTGAGGCCGTCCACGACGAGGTCGCGGCGGGCGCGGAACGCTTCGACCATCGCGTCGACCTCGTCCTGCGGTCCGGCGATCGCCTCGACCGCACCCCACTGGGCAAAGCTGGTGGCGCCCGAGACCGAGTTGATCAGCAGCCGCCCGAACCCGTGGCGGAGCCACTCGGGCACGATCCCGTAGCCCAGCCGCCAGCCGGTCATCGCCCAGGTCTTGGAGAACCCGTCGAGCACGATCGTGCGCTCGCGCATGCCGGGCAGCGCGGCGATCGAGGTGTGCTCCGCGCCGTCGTACAGGATCCGGGAGTAGATCTCGTCGCTGAGGACCACGAGGTCGCGCTCGATCGCGATGGCGGCGATCCGCCGCAGGTCCTCGGCGGTCAGGACGCCGCCGGTCGGGTTGGCGGGCGAGTTGATCACGATCAGCTTCGTGCGCTCGGTGACCAGCGACGCGAGCTCGTCCGGATCGAGGCGGAAGTCGTTCTCCTGGCGGATGGCGATGGGCACCGGCACGCCACCCACGAACCGGGTCACCGACTCGTAGATCGGGTAGCCGGGGTCGGGGACGACCACCTCGTCGCCGGGGTCCACGAGGGCCAGGATCGCGTAGTACATGACGCCCTTGCCGCCGACGGTCACGAACACGTCGGCCGGGTCCGGAGCGAAGCCACGACGGAGCGCCGAGTCGGCCGCGATCGCCTCGCGCAGCTCCGGGATGCCCGGGAACGGCGGGTAGTGGGTCTTGCCGGTGTCGAGGGCGTGCTTCGCCGCCTCGCGGATGTTCGCGGGCGTGTCGAAGTCGGGCTCGCCGATCTCGAGGTGGATGACGCTGCGTCCGGTGGCCTCCAGGGCGCGAGCGCGGGCGGCGGCCTCGAACGCGGTCTCGGTGCCGATGGACTGCATGCGGGCGGCGAGCTGCATGGGGGTGCTCCCGGGTGCACGGCCGGGTGGACACGCGAGCACGGCGTCTCGCGGTCGCCGTCGTTCGACCTGACCATCTCACGGCGGATCAGGTAGGGTCCAGCACCAGTTGCTACCGCGTTCGTGAAGAATGACTACCCGATCGGGAGCAAGGCGTCGAGCGTCGCCGCGACCGCGGGGTGTGTCCGACGCTCCGGCTTGACCGCGACCAGGACCTGGCGAAGGATGCCGCCATCGATCTGGGCCACCGTGGCTCGAACCTCCCGGTCGCGGAGCGCGAGGCCCGGCAGGACCGCCACCCCGAGTCCGGCCTCGACCAGGGCGATGATCACGCTGTAGTCGCGGCAGTTCGACCGCACCTTGGGCTCGAACCCGGCCCGCAGGCAGTGGCGCCGGACCGCGCCGTGGATCCGGCTGGTCTCCGTGTCCATGATCCAGGCGGCGTCACGCTGGTCGGCAAGCGCCGCGGGAACGTCGACCCGCCCGGGATCGCCGGGCATCGCGAGGTAGAGCGGGTCCTCCATCAGCGGGACCAGCTCGAGGCCGGGCTCGTGGATCACGGTCGCCTCGTCGTAGACGTCGACCACGGCGAGGTCGACCTCGTCGAGGCGGAGCGCGGCGAGGCTCTCGTCGGTCTCCAGGTCCCGCAGCGTCAGGCGCAGGCGGGGATGCGCGCTGCCCAGGTGGGCGATGACGCCCGGCAGGATGGCGCGGGCGGCCGTGGGAAAGGCAGCGATCCGGAGGGTGCCGCTGATCTCGCGCTGCATCGCCGCAAGCTCCGCCTCGGCGGTGTCGATCGCCGCGGTGATGGTGGCGGCGTGGCGGACCAGCATCTGTCCGGCGTCGGTGAGGCGCAGGCCGCGTCCGTGCGGTGCCAGGAGCGGCACCCCCGCCTCCCTCTCGAGGATGCGGAGCTGCTGGCTCACGCCCGAGGGCGTGATCGACATCGCCTCCGCAGCCGCGCGGATGGTCCCCCGTCGCGCGACCTCGCTGAGCAGCTGCAGGCGCCAGATTCCGAGCATTCGACCTCCCCCGGCAGTCTACGGCGCCGGCCCGCGCGACCTCGCCTATCCTCAGCGGCGTCCATCACCGGTCATCTCCGGAGGTCCCGTGTTCTCGTTCCTGCGTCGTCTCGGTCCCCCGTCCATCGACATCGTGGAGCTCGAGGCCCTGCTCGCGCAGGGATCCGTGCGGGTGCTCGACGTCCGCGAGGACCACGAGTTCCGGAGCGGCCACCTCCCGAATGCGATCCACGTTCCGATGCGGCGCCTCCCGGACCGCGTGGCAAAGCTCAAGCGTGACAAGCCGTACGCGGTGATCTGCCAGTCGGGGAACCGGAGTCGGGGGGCCACCAACCTGCTGCTCGATTCGGGGTTCGAAGGCACGGTTTCCGTCCGCGGCGGCACCGGGGCATGGGCACGCAGCGGGCGTCCGATCATCCGCTGAGGCGGTGCCGGGCCGAAGTGCCGAGCCGCCGGCGGCCCAGTCAGGTGAGGTGCCCTGGCCTGCGCCCGGCGGCGCAGGCCAGGTGCCCAGCCCCGTGCCTGGCGGCAGCCCGGGGACCGAGCCGCCCGGCGGCCCAACCGGCGGCCCGGCCCAACGATTGGCGCGCCTGGCGGTGCAATCGCCCGGCGGCATGACCTGTGACCCGACATCCGGCGCGCCAGGCGGCACGTCCGTCGGCTGCGGCGGATCGTTGGCTCGCCCACCGGTTCGCCGGGCGCGGGAACACGCGTGGCGGCGTCGCTTCCGGGGCGGCCCGGGCGTTGTCGAATCGGCCGAATCCGAGTACCGTTGAGTGGCTACCGCAACTCGTGGCGGCGCTCCGCGTGGTCGACCCCCCCTTCTCGAACGGACCGTGCGTCTGCTTTCCAGTTCGGGAAGAGGAAAGGGATCAGCCCCATGAGTCACGGGCACGATCAAGAAGGTCGTCGCCGATCGCGGCTTCGGCTTCATCACCGCCGAGGACGGGAAGGACTACTTCTTCCACCGCGGCGGTCTCACGCCCCCCCTCGAATTCAATTCGCTCACCGGTGGTGAGCAGGTCACGTTCGAGGTCGAGCAGAGCCCCAAGGGTCCTCGGGCCGTCCGGGTCACCGCGGCCTAGGCCGCCAGGCGGCCGCCCGCCAGCGGGCGGCCGCCCCTCGATCGGAGCCCCACGATCACCACGACCGCTTTCGTCGCAACCTATTCCCCGCACCCCTGCGCGGTCGCCTCGTTCACGTACGATCTCGCCACCGCGGCGTTTCCCCGACAGATCGTGGCGCTCCACCCGCCGGATGGTCCGGCAACGTATCCGGCCGAGGTCCAGCACCGGATCCGTCGTGACGAGCCGGACGACTACGCCCTTGCCGCTGAGTCGCTCAATGCGTCGTCGGTGGACGTGGTGTCCCTGCAGTTCGAGCCGAGCATCTGGGGCGGCAAGGATCGGGAATCCATCCTCACCCTGCTTGGCGCCCTCGACGTGCCCGCCGTCACCACCATCCATGCCGTTCCCCGCAAACCGACGCCGGGGGAGCTGCACGTCATCCGGCAGATCGCCGACGCGTCCGCGGCCGTCGTCGTCCTGTCACCAGAGGCGGCGACGCTCCTCGTGCGCACCTACGGGGCCCGGACCGGCTCGGTCGAGGTGGTGCCGCACGGCGTCCCCAACCTGCCGCTGGTGGATCCGGAGACGGTCAAGCCGCGCGCTTGGGCTGGAGGGCCGTCACCTGCTGCTCAGCTTTGGCCTGATGAATCCCGGCAAAGGCTACGAAGCCGCGATCGAGGCCATGCGGGCTGTTGTCGATGCCGATGCCACCGCGCTGTACGTGATCCTGGGGGCCACCCGGATCGACCTCCTGGGGACCGAGGGTGAAGCGTACCGGGAGCGCCTGGTCGCGATGGTCGGACGGCTGGGACTCGGCGACCACGTCCGGTTCGAGAACCGGTTCGTCGGGCGGGTGGAGCTGGCGCGCTGGGTGGAGGCGGCCGATATCGTCCTCGCGCCGTATAACGATCCCGACCGACTGGCATCCGGGACGATCTCCTACGCGATGAGCGCCGGCCGTGCCGTGATCGCCTCGCCGTCAACGTATGCGAAGACCCGTCTCTCCACGGGGTCGTGGGTTGGTGCTCGCGGACAGCTCACCTGGTGCGATCTCCGCCGCGGTGCTTCGACTCCTGGAGAATCCGCGGACCCGCGAGGGCTGCGGTCGCAAGGCCTGGGAGGCCACGCGCGGGGAGATCTGGTCCGAGGCCGGGGCCGCCTACTCACGGATCTTCGCCAAGGTCACCCGTCCGAGCGACAGCCCGCCGACGGCCCTGCGGAGCTTCGCGCCCGTCGGTCACTGAGACCGGCCGCAAGCCTGCGCGCAAGGCCGCCCTCAGCTGTCGGATTCGATCTCCGACTTGCGCGACTCCACGTACGCGTCGAGCGCCTCGCGGACCCCCTCGTCCATGGGCGGATCCTCGCCCTCGTCCAGGAGCCGCTGCCAGGTGGTGGCCGCCCGGTCCGTGGCCGTTCGCGCCCCGTCCTCGGCCCAGGTCTCGTAGTTGCGCCAGTCGCTGATCATCGGCTGGTAGAACGCCGTCTCGTAGCGCTCGAGGGTGTGCCCGGTCCCGAAGAAGTGGCCCCCCGGGCCGACCTCGGCGATGGCCGAGAGCCCGAGGCTTGCCTCGTCCACCGTGACCGGCTGGAGCACCTCGGAGATGAGCTGGAGAAGCTCGGCATCCAGCACCAGCTTCTCGAAGGAGGCGGTGAGCCCGCCCTCCAGCCAGCCGGCGCCCTGGTACAGCACGTTCACGCCGCTCATCACGGCGCCCCAGATCGCCATCTCGCTCTCGTAGGCCGCCTGTGCGTCCACGACCGGCGAGGCCGTCACGTTCGAGGAGCGCCACGGCAGGCCGTAGCGGCGCGCCATCTGGCCGGTGGCCATCTGGCCCTTCACGTACTCGGGGGTGCCGAACGCCGGCGACCCGGTGCGCATGTCCACGTTGGACGTGAACCCGCCGTACACGATGGGCGCACCGCGCCGCGCGAGCTGTGACAGGGCGACCATGAACAGCGCCTCGGCGTTCTGGAGGGCGATCGAGCCCGCCAGGGTCACCGGGCTCATCGCGCCCGAGAGGGTGAACGGGGTGGCGATCACGGCCTGGCCGGCCTCGGCCATCGCGATCAGGCCCTCGGACATCGGGCCGTCGAAGCGGAGCGGGCTGTTGGTGTTGACCACGGTGATCAGCGTCGGCTCCCGCGCCAGCTGCTCCCGGGACACACCGCGCATCCGGCACGCGATCTCGATCGCGTCGTCCACGATCACCCGCCCGTAGGCGAGCGAGTGCCAGGTCTTGTCGAGAAGCGTGGCGAACGTCCGGTACATCTCGAGATGGCGGACCGGCACCGGGATGTCCGTGGGCTCGACCGCGCCACCGCCCTCCTGGTGGAGGACGTTGAGGCGCCCGACAAGGCGGGTGAGGTCCCGCATGTCCGCGAGCGTCCCGGGTCGCCGGCCGCGGACCGTGTCGCTGGCGAAGGCCGGACCGCCAACGGAGCAGAAGACGAGGTTGCGGCCACCGACGACCACGTTCCAGGCGGGGTTCCGGGCGTGCAGCACGAAGGTCTCGGGTGCGGTCCGGATCACCTCCTCGGCGAGACCCGGGTCGAGACGAACGCGGCGGGTATCCGCGTCGATCGTCGCACCCGCATTTCGAAACAGGTCGATCGCCCGGTCGCCGAGGACCTCGATCCCGGTGTCGCGCAGGATCTCCAGCGAGGCGCGGTGAACCGTCTCCACCTGCTCGGCCGAGAGGACCTGGGCCGGCGGGAACGGGTTGACGAGGCGTCGCGGCGGCAGCTGCTGGATCCCGGGTGCGGCTCGGCGTGGCCGTCGGCGAACCGCGCCGTGTGCGTCCATGGTCACGATGGTGCTCCTGGGACGAGGTGGACCCGGCGGCGATGGTAGTCGGACGGGGCCACTCGCGGGTCGGGCGTTGCGGGGCCATACTCGGCACCATGACGGGCGACCACGACATCCAGGCGCAGCATCCTTTCGACTCGGCCCGCGGGCCGGGCGGTCACCGGGACGGCGGGCCCGTCGCGTGAGCAACGTGCCTCGGATCCTCGCCATCATGGGCTCCGGCGAGACGGCGCCCGCCATGGCCAAGGTGCACCGCGCGCTGTTCGACCGGTTCGACGGCGGCCCCGTGCCGGCCGTCATCCTGGACACCCCGTACGGCTTCCAGGAGAACGCCGACGAGCTCTCGTCGCGGACCATGGCCTTCTTCGAGACCAGCGTCGGCAACCCCGTCGAGGTGGCCTCCCTGCGGTCACCCGCGACGTGGGCGCGCTGGCCGAGGCGACGGCGCTGGCCCGCATCCGGGAGGCCCGCTACGTGATGGCCGGCCCCGGCAGTCCCAGCTACGCGCTCCGCCACTGGGCGGATGGGCCGATCCCGGAGGCCCTGGCGGAGAAGCTGCACGGACGGCGGGATCCTGGCGATGGCGAGCGCGGCCGCCCTCACGCTCGGGCGTCGTCTCGATCCCCGTCTACGAGATCTACAAGGTGGGCGAGGATCCGCGCCTGGCTCGAGGGTCTCGACCTGCTGGGCCGCGCCACCGGCCTGCGGGCCGCCGTCGTCCCGCACTACGACAACGCCGAGGGCGGTCACCACGACACGCGCTTCTGCTACATGGGCGAGCGCCGGCTGCAGAAGCTGGAGGCGCTGCTGCCCGCAGGACGTGTTCGTGCTCGGCGTGGACAGCCACACCGCGCTGATCCTGGACCTCGAGGCCGGGGTCGGTTCGATCGCCGGTCTGGGCGGGGTCACCGTCCGGGTCGGCGGTCGCAGCACCCACTTCACGGCCGGCGACGCGATGGCGATCGAAGCGCTCGAGGCTGCCGCGCATGGTCTCGCGGCCGGCCGATCCGTGGACGACGTGCGACGAGGTGGTGACCGGAGCCGAGACGGACGGGCGGCGGCTCGCGCGGCCTCGCCACCCGTTCGGCCGCCCCGCTCCGGGACGAGATGACCGACCTCGAGGGAACGTTCGTCGACGCGCCCTCGGAGCCGGCGATCCCCGCAGGCGGTTGGCCGCGCTGCTCGACCTCGACAGCGCGATCGCCGGCGCGCGTCCGCGCCGGCGAGGACAGCCCGGATCTCGACAACGCGAGCGCGACCTTCCGGTCGCTGATCGTGCGCCTCGGCGATCGAGCGGCCACCGGGTCGACTGGCGGCATCGGTCGCGAGCAGCTCGAACCACTGGTGGGAGCCCTCCTCGAGGCCCGCGACCGGGCACGCGCCTCGCGCGACTGGGCGGCGGCAGACCGCATCCGCGACCAGCTCGCCGAGGCGGGCATCGAGGTCCGCGACTCCGCCGATGGCACATCCTGGCAGCTGGCGAGCGAGTGAGGCCGCTGGGCGAGCACCTCGCCGTCCGATCGATCCCCAACCTGCGCGACGCGGGCGGGGTCCGGACGCGGGCCGGAGGGTCCGTCCGGACGGGGCTCCTGTACCGTGCGGCGGGCCTGCACACGCTCGATCCGGACGACGGCCCCGCCTTCGAACGCCTCGGGATCCGGACCGTCTACGACCTGCGCCTCACCCGCGAGCGGACGGAGGCGCCCGACCGCCTGCCGGCGGCCACTCGCCACGTGCCGGCCGACGTGCTCGCCGGATGGACCGATGGCGGCCCCTCCCAGCTGTTCGAGTGGGCATCCGACCCGGTCGCCGCGCGCGCCGGGCTCGCGAACGGACGGGCCGAGGCGCTGTGGGTGGAGCAATACCGCGCGTTCGTCCGTCTGCCGGGCGCCCGTGCCGCCTACGGCGCCATGCTTCGGGACCTCGCCGCGGCCGCGAGCCGGCCGGCCCTCGTCCACTGCACGACCGGCAAGGACCGCACCGGATGGGCGGTGGCCCGCTGCAGCTGCTGCTCGATGTGCCCGATGCCGCCGTCCTGGAGCACTACCTCGAGAGCCGCGATCCCTCGCATCGTTCGTGGCGACCGTTCTCGAGGGGCTCGCGGCGCGGGGCGTCGACCCGGAGCTGTTCGTGCCCGTGTTCGACGTGCGTCCCGCCTACCTCGAGGCGGCGATCGACGAGATGCGTGCGCGATACGGGACCGTGGAGGCCTACCTGGCCGAGGGCCTGGACGTGAACGCCACCGTCCAGCGGGCGCTCCACGAAGCGTTCACCGCCTGACCCGTCGCCGGCGGCGCGCCTGATCAGCTGTCGATCCGCGTGCCTCCTGTTCGTCGTGGTCATGAGCGGGCGCCGAACGGCCTCGCCGCATGCGGGCACCGGCGAGCGCGGTACCGGCATGGAGGGTCCACCAATGGCGAACTTCCTGCTCACCTACCACGGCGAGGGCGGCATGCCGTCGACCGACGAGGAGCGAGCCGCCGTGATGGGGGCATGGAACGCCTGGTTCTCGCAGCTCGGCGACGCGGTCGTCGACGGCGGCAACCCGACGTCCCAGGCGAGGGCGATCTCGCCCGACGGGTCGGTGATGGACGCGACGTCCGCGCCCGACCGGCTACTCGATCATCAAGGCGGACAGCATCGACGCGGCCGTGGCGCTCGCCAAGGGCTGCCCGGTCCTGGCCGCCGGCCAGGTGGTCGTGGTGTCGGAGACGTTCGCGGCGATGTAACCCGAACCCGGCCGATCGCGCGTCCCAGGGCCCGGTCAGTCGACCGGGCCCTGCTGCATCCCGGGTTCGCGGGAACCTACCCGCGGATAGGCGACGCCTGCCCGATCCCGTGGCCTACTGCCTGCACAAGCAGTGAGGTGTGCCAGGGTGACCAGGGCGAATCGGCGAGCGGGGAGCCGCTACGAGATCGTGCTCCAGACGCGGCTCGGAACGCGGTCGGCCAGATCGTTCGAGGAATTCGAGCAGGAGGAGATCCCGGGCGACGGCGTCATCCTTCGCGGCACGGTCGCGGACCAGGCGGCGCTCCACGGCGTCCTCGGTCGGATCCGGGACCTCGGGATCTCGCTGGTTGCGGTCCGCCTCCTGGACGAACCGTTCGGTCCGGACGACGAGCCTCTCCCCGGGGCTTGAGCCCGTGGGGCCGTCGTCAGGCGAGGCCAAGCTCGCGGGCTCGGGCCACGGCCGTGACGCGGTTCCGGGCACCGAGCTTGGCGATGACGTTGTGCACGTGCCACTTCGCCGTCCCGCTCGACACGTAGAGCTCGCCGCCGATCTCGTCGTTCGACAGCCCGGCGACGACGAGCTGCAGGACCTCGAGCTCCCGCACGGTGAGCGGCTCCATCGGGGTGTCCCCCGCGGCTGGCGCCCGGGCGGGTCCGGGTGACCCGCCGGCCGATGCTGTCGCCGCCACGCCACGTTGCAGCGAATCCACGAAGGCGGGGGCGCGATGCCGAGCACGACGCAGGAGGTCGCCCAGCGGGAGCACGGGGTCGAGGAACGCCCGCCGGTACCCCTCCCCGGCCGCGATCGAGAGCGCCTCTTCGAGCGCCGCGACCGCACCGCTCGCGTCGCCGACGGTCCGCCGTGCCCACGCGGTGGCAGTCAACGTGGCCAGCAGGCGTCCGTTGCGCGAACCCCGGCGCTGGTCGTCCGCGAGCGGCTCGAGGACGCGAAGGCATTCCGCGGGCCGGCCGAGCGCCGCGAGAACGCGCGCACGGGCCAGCCGTTCGCGATCGCGCACCGTGCCCAGCACCGATGGCGGGACGATGGGCAGCGTCTCGAGCCGGTCCCTCGCCCCCGCCGGATCGCCCTCGAGCAGGAGCAGCTCGGCGCCCAGCATGGTCATCGCCATGGCCACCCGCTCGATGCCTGCCCGTGACGCGTCGCGGCTGATCGCCTCCAGCCGCTGCCAGGCGCGTGCCGGCTCGCCGAGCAGATGCAGGCCGAGGACCTCGTACCACTCCGATGCGCCGAGCATGGTGATCCGGAGCCCGGCCCGGTCGCACAGCTCCTGGCCCGTCACGATGTGCTGGCGTGCCGGGACGAGCTGGTCCGCCTCGAACAGGGAGACCCCGAGCACGAGGTGGACCATCCCCAGCCACGGTGGGCTGGGGGCGCCGCGTCCGCCGAGCTCATCCACCATCCGGCGGCTGAGGGCCTCCGCGGCGCCACGCCGGCCGCCCACGATGGACGTGCTTGCGAGCGAGTACGCCGCGCCCGCCAGCAGCGCCGTCGGCCCACCTGCCTCCGCGAACCGGTGGGCCTCCTCGAACGCCTCGAGGGCTCGGTTCACGTCCCGGTGGACGAGAGATTCACCGAGGGTCGTGTACGCGAGGCTCCCGAACACGCTGTCCGACGCGGGGATCCGGTCGATGGCCAGCCGTGCCAGCGCCTCCGCGTCCGGCCGGTCGTGACGATTGGCGAACCAGGCCTCGAGACACGCCCGCCGGGCGCCCGCGAGCGACTCCAGCGGCTCGTCGTCACCGATCGTCGCGATCGCATCCTCGGCCGCGCTGATCTCGCCGAGGAAGAACAGGACCCAGGCGCGGCTGACTCCAAGCGCGGGGCGGGCGGCGAGCACGTCCGGAGGCAGGGCCTCACACCAGCCCAGGATCGTGCGCAGCTCGCCGTGGGCCAGGCGCGTTTCGATGGCCGCCTCGATCTGGCCCGCGGCCATGATGGGATCTCCGGCGGCGAACGCGTGACGGATGGCGTCCTGCGGCAGGTCGTGGGCCGCGAACCATGCCGCGGCCCGGCGATGCAGCTCCGTCTTCCGCTCACCCGGCACGGTCGACATCACGAGGTCGGCGAACAGCCGGTGATACCGGAACCACCGGCCGTGCTCATCGAGCGCGGTCAGGAACACGTTGGCGTCGCTCAGCGCAGCGAGCCTCGCCGCACCCCCGGCGTCGCCCGTGACCGCATCGCACAGCGGCCCCGTCATTCGGCCCAGGACGGTCGTCGCCTCCAGGAACTCCCGGGTCGCGGGGGCCTGGCTCGCGAGGGCCTCGTCCATGAGGTAGTCGAAGATGTACCGGTCGGTTGCACCGAAGGCCTCGATGAAGGCGTCGGTGTCCGGCGTCGCACGAAGCGACAGGGCCGCCAGCTGGAGGCCGGCGATCCACCCTTCGGTGCGGTCCGTCAGGCGGGCGATCGCCGCCTCGGACAGGTGGATCCGCATCGACTCTGCCATGAACCGGGCAGCCTCCTGCGCGGTGAACCGGAGGTCCCGGGCTCGAACCTCCGTCAGGTGGCCACTGACCCGCAGGCGGGCCAGTGGCAGCGGCGGGTCCTGCCTGGTGACGATCACGACGCGGACCGTCGGCGGCAGGTGGCGGACGAGGTAGGCCGTGAAGGCGTGGGCCGCAGGACTCGTGATGAGGTGGTAGTCGTCGAGCACGAGGACCGGGTGGACGTCGAGCGTCGCGAGCGCGTTCACGAGCGGCGCGAACGACGCGGGATGGAGGCGACTGGCCAGGGCGCGGTCGACGGCGTCGGTCAGGTCCGGGATGACGCGCCTGACGGCGGACACGAGATACGAGGCGAAGACCGCCGGGTCGTCGTCGGACTCGTCGACGGTCAGCCAGATGGCGGGCACGTCGTCGGCGTCGAGCCAGCTCGAGACGAGCGTCGACTTGCCGTAGCCGGGCGGTGCCGAGACGAGCACCAGGCCGCGGGAGGCGCGGAGGCGGTCGATGAGGGCGGCTCGGCCGATCACGTCGTGGGCCGGGCTCGGCGGGCGTGCTGACTTGGTGGCGAGGAGCAGGCCGGCGTCGGGAATGCGATCGGTCTCCGGTGGCGCTGGCGGACGCGCTTCCAGTGTGCACCACGGGATGGCTGGCCCGGCGGGCCGAACCTACCCGCAGGTAGGCGACGAACCTACCCTCCCCCGCCTTGACTGTGCGTGACCGACGGGTGACCTCCCATCGCGACGCGATCGGCGCGCCGCCACCCGTCCACTGGAGATCAACGGCGATGCATGTCATGACCCACCCCTCCCCCGCGGGCCTGAGCTCCCGCGCCTACGGCGGCTTCTGGATCCGCCTGCTCGCGTTCATGGTCGATGGCCTCGTGATCGGCGCCCTCGTTGCCCTGGTGGGCTGTGGTGGCCTTCGGCCGAGCCGTGACGCAGACCCTGGCGCTGCCAACCGTCGAGACGGCCGTCGGGTTCGTCTACCTCACCACCTGCTGGTCCTTCCTGGGCGGCGGCCAGACGCTCGGGATGCGCCTCTTCGGACTGCGCGTGGTCGGCACCGACGGCACCCCCATCGGGCTCGGCGCCGCGATCGTGCGCTGGGTCGGGATCGTGATCTCGGCCGTGATGCTGCTGCTGGGCCTGGCCTGGATCGCCGTCGATCCGCGCAAGCAGGGCTGGCACGACAAGCTCGCCGGCACCGTCGTCGTGCGTGACACGTCTGACGGGTACGCACCCGGGTCCGCGATGGCGACATCGACGACCGACGAGGGCGTGGCCCATCCGGTCGCGCGGGCGCTGGCGCTGGGCCTGGGCCTCCTCGGGACGGGCCTCGCCGCCGGTGGCGCCCTCCTGGCGCTCCAGGGTGACGCCGTGCTCCGCGCCGACACCACGGTGATCCTGGTCGCCGGCCTCGCCGCCACCGCCTTCGGCGGCGCGGCCCTCGCGTGGGTCCGGCCGGGCATCTCGGCCGTCCTGTTCGTCGTCACCGCCGGAGCCCTCGGGCTGGCTGTCGGGCCACTGGTCGGCCCGTGGTACGACGGGCTGCTCGCGGCAACCGCGGCCGGCCCGGCCGCCGAGAATGCCTACTGGTTCTCCGCCCCCGCGGTCGCGATCCTGTTCCTCTCGGGGATGACGCTGGTCCTGGCCGCGATCGCGGCCGTCGCCGGCACCGCCGGCAACGGGGAAGGGATCGCGGCATGAGCACGGCCACACGCGCGCTCGCCGGGATCCGCGCCCGGCACGGGATCGAGCTCGCCCGCGTCCTCGCACCGGTGACGCCGGTCGTGATCGGCGCGGCGCTGGCGATCGCGAGCACCGTCCCCTTCCCGCGAGGACCGGTCACCAGTGGTCAGGCGCTGCTGTGCATCGGCGCCTCGCTCGTGGCCGGGCTCGCCGCCGGGCGCCTGGCCCGCACCCGCTGGTCGATCCTGCTGGCCCCGCTCGCCTACATCGCGGCCACTGAGGTCACGCGATCGGTCATCGGGGTCGCCGGGGCAACCTTCGGCCCGATCCGGCTCGACAACACGTACGGGATCGTGGCCCTCGTGGCCGGGCGCGGCGTCCACGGCCTGCTGGCCCTCCTGCCGCTGGCTGCCGGGGCAAGCGTGGGCGTCGTGCTCTCGCGGCCCCGCCGCCGCCGCGCCTGGATCCCCGGGGGACTCCTGTCGGCGGCCACCCTGGCGCTCGGGATCGCGGTCGCACTGCCCGCAGCTCCACCCCCGCTGACCGACGAGGCCGGGGTTCCGGTCCCCGGCGGCATCGCCGAGCTCTCGACGGTCACGCTCGGTGGCCTCGAGCAGACGATCTCGGTCCGCGCCGCCGATCCGTCGAACCCCGTGCTGCTGTACCTCTCGGGAGGCCCGGGGCAGAGCGACATCGCGTTCGCGCGAGCGCTCCTGGAGCCCCTGACCCGCGATTTCGTGGTCGTGACCTGGGACCAGCGCGGCAACGGCACGTCGTACCCGGCGCTCGAGCCGGTCGCGACCTTCACCCTGGACCAGGCCGTCAGCGACACCGTCGAGCTGGCGGAGCACCTCACGGAGCGCTTCGACGAGCAGGGCATCTACCTGCTCGGCGAGTCGTGGGGCAGCACGCTCGGCGTGCTCGCGGTGGACCGGCGGCCCGACCTGTTCCACGCCTACATCGGCTCCGGCCAGATGGTCAGCCAGCGGGTGACCGACCAGCGCATCTGGCGCGATCTCCTCGCCACGGCGGAAGCCTCCGGGGACTGGGACCTGTATGACCGGGTCCTGTCGCTCGGCGAGCCACCGTACCGGGACACGCCCTGGGCGAACAGCATCATCCTCGGCCTCTACCCGCTCCTCGAGGAGCCGTATACCCCGCCACAGGCGTACGTGACCCGCGGCGTGGCGAGCGGTGTGGGCCCGTTCGGGGTGATGGGCGCCGAGTACGACCTGATCGACAACGTCAACCTGCTGCGCGGCCTGCTCGACACGTTCTCCCTGCTCTACCCGCAGCTCCAGGCCATCGACTTCCGCACGGATGTGCCCCGGCTGGAGGTGCCCGTCTACCTCCTCGACGGCACGCACGAGCTGCCCGGCCGCCGGGAGCTTGCCCAGGAGTGGTTCGCGAGCCTGTCAGCGCCGGACAAGCAGCTGATCACGTACGAGGACGCCGGCCACGCGGTGGCGTTCGAACAGGCGGATGCGTTCCACCGCCTCCTGGTCGAGGAGATCGTGCCCGCGACATACGGGGTGCGATGACCTCTTCGCGCAGCCTCGGGCTCGCCGTGGCAGGATCTCGGCATGACGAACGAGACCCCGTCCTCCGTCCGCTTCGACCGCATCGAGCGGGCCCAGGCGCTGATGCGAGAGCAGGGCGTGGCGGCGATCGTGGTCATGAACCACGACGACTACCGCTGGTTCTTCGGGTTCGATCGCGCGCAGCCGCGCGCGATCATCCCGGCCACCGGGGCGCCGGCCCTGGTCGCGTTCCAGGCGGAGGAGGACGAGCTTCGCGAGCTGACCGGTGGCGGTCCCGTCCTGATCTGGGGCTCGGTGGGCGGCCAGATCAACGACGTGGTCACGCGGCTGCGCCAGATCGCCGCCGAGACCGCGGCGTCCGGAGGCGCGGGTGCGGACGGCGGAGCCCGCCTGCGGGTCGCGATGCAGCTGTGGTTCGAGACACCGGCCTTCCTGGTCGACATGTTCAAGAAGGTCAATCCCGGCGTCGAGCTGGTCTCCTCGGATCCGATCATGGACCCGCTGCGGGGCGTGAAGGAGCCAGCCGAGATCGCCGCCATGACCGAGGCCCAGCGGGTGGCCGGCATCGGCATGGACCGGGCGCGCGAGCTTCTCCGGGACGGTGCGAACGGGCACGATGTGGCCACGGAGGTGATGTACGCGATGATGCGGGCCGGGGCCACCCGGACCAGCACCCCGATCTACGTCAACGTCGGCCGCGAGACGTGCATGCTCCACGGGTGGCACAGTCCGCGCCCGATGCGGACCGGTGACCTCGTGGTCATCGACCTCACGCCCATGGTGGATGGCTACTGTGCCAACCTCGCGCGGACCTTCGTCCTCGGCGAACCTGACGAGCGCCAGCGAGCGCTGCTCGACGCCTACGAGGCCCTGATCCCCGCGGCCCGCGAGGCGATGCGGCCCGGCGCCACCGTGGCCAGGCATGGACGCCGCGGTGAAGCGCGTGCTCCAGCAGCGGGACCTGGCCCAGCACCAGGTCAACGGCATCGGGCACGGCCTGGGTCTCCGGTTCGAGGAGACGCCGGCCTCCACGATCATCCCGCCGCACCGCAACGTCCCGCTTCGCGAGGGCATGACCGTCACCATCGGGCACACGATCCTCGCGATCCCGGGGTTCGGGGGCGTCCGGCACGAGGACGTCTACCGGGTCACGCCCCAGGGCGGCGAGATCCTGCTGCCCTACCCGGTCGACCCGGTGATCGCCGCCTGATCGCGACCGTCAGGCGAGGTCGAGAGCCGCCAGCAGCTCGTCGTCCGAGGGCTCGCGGAGGATCGCCGCCGGGTGGTCCGGGTCGCCGATCAGGATCGTCGGGGTGCGCCAGCCGCCGTCGTTGAGGCGGCGGATCCAGGCGTCCGCAGCGGGGTCCTCGTCCA
>CAVOXZ010000010.1:0-128475 GCA_963700555.1 uncultured Chloroflexia bacterium | reverse complement strand
GACTGCCTACGTCTCCGAGGCCTCGTCGCCCGCGAGCGTGGCGAGCGCCTCCGCGTCCCGGATGACCACCTGGTGGTGGGCCGTGTCCAGCAGGCCGCGCCGCCGGAAGTCGCCCAGGGTGTGGGCGAGCGTCTCGCGCGTGGTGCCCACCATCTCGGCCAGCTCCTGCTGGGTGAGGTTCGCCTTGATCAGGGTCCCCCGCTCCGTCCGCACCCCGAAGCGCTGGGCGAGGTCGATGAGCCGCCTGGCGAGCCGCTGGTCCACCCGCCGGTAGGCCATCGCCTCGAGCTCGCGCTCGGCGCTCTCCAGCCGCCGCGAGAGGTGGCGGATGATGTTCACCCCGATGGTCGGGTAGCGCTCGATCAGGCGCCGGAGCTCGTCGGGGGTGATGGTGCAGATCACGCCGTCGTCGATGGCCTCCGCGTAGGCGCCGGGGAGCCGGTCCTGCCCGAGCAGGCTCATGTCGCCCAGGATCGTGCCCTTCTCGTGGATGTCGAGCGTGAGCTGCTTGCCGTCCGGGCTGATGCGGTACACGCGGACCCGGCCCTTCTTGACGATGTGGATCCGGTCGGGCGGATCGTCGGGCGAGAGGATGGTCTGGCCGCGCACGCAGCGGGTCATGGTCGTGGCGTGGCCGATCGCGACGATGTCGTCCTCGGACAGGCCGGCGAACAGGGCGACCTCGGACAGGAGGCCCAGCTTCTCGCTGAGCGATCGGTTCGACGTGGGGCTGCGGAAGACGGGCGTCATGACGTGGGGTCCAGCTCCACGATGCGCGAGGTGGCGAACAGCGGCCCGACGTCGAGCCCGAGCCTGGCGTAGAGCGCCGCCGGCAGGCCGATGTCGGCAAGGTACAACGTGCCCGTCCGGCCTGCCTCGGCGGCGGCCAGCAGGCCGGTGGTCGGCAGGGCGAGCGTCATGGTGGCGGTCGCGGGCACCACGGCTCCCTCGACCGCCCCGGTGTCGGCATCCACCCCGGTCGGCAGGTCCAGGCTCACGACGGGACGCCCGGCCCGGCCGATGAAGCCGACCAGCCGCGCCACCTCGCCCCGCGGGGCCCCACGCCCGCGGTAGCCGAGCAGCGCGTCGACGACGACGTCCGCCCCGGCCAGGGCAGCCTCGAGCTCCCGGTCGGTCAGGTCGTACGTCGCGACGCAGCAGGCCGCCCCCATCTCGAGCAGCGTGGCCAGCTGGTGGCGGCCGGCCCCGGTGAGCCGCAGGGCGGGACCCGCGAGGACGACCCGGACCGCCGCCCCGCGGTTGTGGAGGTGCCGGGCGGCAGCGAGACCGCCGCCGCCGTTGTTGCCCGGACCGGCCACCACGACCACCGAGCGGTCGCGCAGGTCGCCGCCGAGCTCCACCCGGACGACCTCGGCCAGGTGGGAGCCGGCCTGCTCCATCATCTGCAGGAGGGAGACCCCGAACGCGTCGATCGCCAGGCGATCGATGGCGATCATGGCGTCGACCCCGACCGATGGCACGCCGGACACCCTCGCCACCCGTCCTGCGTGGATCACCCTGGTCCACCTCCCGCTGTCCGCCGGCCACCACGACGCTGCGGGGCCCGACGCAAACCGTAGGTCCGGCCGGCGGCGGGCGCTGTGGCCTGCATCACGTCGGCCGGAGTGGGGTGGCCGCCGGTCGCTGTGATCCGGCCCACAGCGGCCGGGCGCCGGGGCGTCGTAGGGTTCGGGCATGCCCGCGCCCCGCGTCGTTCCCGCTGTCCTCGCCCTCGGCCTCGCCGCGGCCGCCTGCGCGCCCGCCGCAACGCCCGCGGACCCGACGCCGGCGGCGGTGCCGACGGTCGCGGCCGGGAGCCCGGCGCCGGGCCCCGCCGGGTCGCCGCTCCCCGACGTGGAGCGGCTCCGGGTCAGCACGGCGGGCTGGGCGACGGACTTCACGCGGGCGAGCGTGGACCTGCGCGAGTTCATCGGCGGAGGCCCGCCCAAGGACGGCATCCCGCCCATCGACGCGCCGGCCTACGAGCGCGTGGACGACGCACGGGCGTGGCTGACGGACCGGTCGCCAGTCATCAGCCTGGTGGTCGCGGGTGAGGCACGGGCCTACCCGCTGGCCATCCTGATGTGGCACGAGATCGTCAACGACACCCTCGGCGGGGTGCCGGTGGTCGTGACCTTCTGCCCGCTGTGCAACACGGCGCTCGTCTTCGAGCGGACGCTGGGGGGCACCACCTACGACTTCGGGACGACGGGCAACCTGCGCTACAGCGACCTCGTGATGTACGACCGCCAGACCGAGAGCTGGTGGCAGCAGGCCACGGGCGAGGCGATCGTGGGCGAGCTCACCGGCACGCGCCTGCGGTTCCTGCCGGCCCAGATCGTGTCCCTTGCCGCGTTCGCCGAGGCCCACCCCTTGGGCGACGTGCTCAGCCGTGAGACGGGCTTTCGGAAGGACTACGGGCGGAACCCGTACACCGGGTACGACGACATCGACAGCAACCCGTTCCTGTTCGACGGCGTGGTGGACGGCCGCCTGGCGCCCAAGGAGCGGGTGGTCACGATCGATGGCGGCAGCTCGCCCACCGCGTTCCCGTTCTCGGAGCTGCGCCGGACCGGGGTCGCGACGGGAACCGACGACGGCCGGCCGGTGGTCGTGCTGTGGGCACCGGGGACGGCGTCCGCGCTGGATGCCGGGGCGATCGACGACGGCGCCGACGTGGGGGCGACCGGCGTGTTCCTCGCCGAGCTGGACGGCGAGCCCGTCACCTTCCGGCGCGAGGGCGGCGAGGAGGCCCCGATCACGGATGTCGAGACCGGGTCCACCTGGTCGGTGACCGGCGTCGCCACCGCGGGGCCGCTCGCCGGCGCCCGCCTCGAGCCCGTGCCGCACGGCAACCACTTCTGGTTCGCCTGGGCGGCCTTCTCGCCCGAGACCACCATCTGGACCGCCCCGTGAGGCTCCGCATGCCCGTGCTCGCCAGGCGCCTGGCCCTGCTCGCCGTCCTCGCCCTGGCTGCCGCTGGCTGCGGCGACGGAGCCTCCTCCCCGGGCGCCACGGCCGACGGCGGCGCCGGCCCGGTGCCCGCCGCCGGCTGGCGGACCGCGACGCTGACCGATGTCCGCTCCGGCGACGCCTTCACGATCGAGAGCCTGGCCGGCAAGCTCGTCGCCATCGAGCCGATGGCCGTCTGGTGCTCCAACTGCCGCATCCAGCAGCGCGAGGCGGTGACCGCGCTCCAGGCCGTCGCCTCCGACGACCTCGTCTACATCGGGCTCGACGTGGATCCCAACGAGGACCCGGCCGTGCTGGCCGCGTACGCCGACGAGCAGGGGTTCCCGTGGGCGTTCAGCGTCGCGTCCGTCGAGCTGGCCCGCTCGCTGGCCGAGGAGTTCGGCGACCAGGTGCTGTCGCCGCCGTCCACGCCGCTCATCCTGATCGGTCCAGACGGGACGGTCATCGAGTCCCACGTCGGCATCCGGCGGGCGGACGAGCTCGAGGCCCTGTTCCGCCGGCACCTCCCCTGAGCCGGGACCGGCCGGGAGGTGTGTCCCGGCTTACAGCCGTCCGGCGCCCGCCCGGCCATCCTTCGGCTTCGGTTGCACCCGCACGAAGGAGATGCCCATGACCACGGTTGCCAGTCCCACGACCACCAGGATCGCCGCCCCCAGGGCCATCGGTGCCGGCATCGCGGGGGGTCTCGTCGGCGGGGTGCTGTTCGGGATCCTGATGGCCATGATGAACATGCTGCCGATGGTCGCCGCGCTCGTCGGCTCACAGGAGGCGCTGGTGGGGTTCGGCGTGCACCTGGCGATCAGCGCGGGCGCGGGACTCGTGTACGGCCTTGCGGTCGCCGCGCTGCCCGCGCTCGCCGCCTCGGCCGGGGCCGCGCTGGCATCGGGCGCCGTCTACGGCGTGATCTGGTGGGTCGGCGGCGCCCTGGTGTCGATGCCCCTGATGCTCGGCATGGGCGAGATGATGCTCGTCATCGACGGCAACGCGCTCGCGAGCCTCATGGGCCACCTCGTCTACGGCGTGGCGACCGCCCTCGTCGTGTTCGTGGCCGTCCGCCGGGCCTGAGCGCACCCGGTCCGGCCGGACCCCGGCCGGACCCGTCGGCCGGGTGACCCGGGACCTTCGGCCGGTCCGCGGCCGACCCGGGGTGGCTAGCATCGACGTGCGTCCGCCAGCCACCCCGGAGGGCCGCCTTGGACGTCGTCCACGCCGGAGCCATCACGCTCCACACGCTCGCGATGATCGTCGTGCTCGGGTACTACATCGTGCTGGGGCGCGTCGTCGTGCCGACGCTGCGACTCGCGCCCGACCCCCTGGAGGCCGGCCGGATCCTGGCCTCGATCGAGGCCCGGGCGCTGCCGCTCATCGCCTTGGCGGTCGTGGCCTTCATCGCGACGGGCGCCTGGTTGATGCTGACGGACGAGCAGTACCTCGGCCTTGGGACTGCGCCCGGAACCTGGGGCGCCCTCATCCTGGCCAAGCACGCGATCGTGCTCGCCCTGGTGGCCGTCGCGGTGCTCGTCGATGTCCTCGTGCGCGACGTCGGCCGCACGGACGTCCCGGACACGGCGGGGGGACGCCTGCGACGGGTGGGCCTCGCGAGCGATGTCGTGAGCGTGCTGGGTGTGGTCGTCGTCGTGCTGACGGCCGCCGCCCAGCTCTCGGGGTAATCCGGACCGCTCCCGGTCGATCCGGCCCGGCCGTGACGAGCGGCGCCTGATCGCGGGCCGACTGCCACTGGTGTCCCGGGCCTGACGGCTGCGCATCGTGGCCCGCAGGCCTACACTCCCGTACCCCACCTCCCGGAGGAGTGACATGCAGACCGTCCCCAGCGAGGGCCCGGCGTCCCATGAGTCGCTCCTGCTGCGGGCCATCCAGGTCGGCCGTGACGGGATGCTCGCCCGGCGGGGCGGGCCGTTCGGGGCCCTGATCGCCGGCGCCGACGGGTCCATCGTCGCGGAGGGCTGCAACCAGGTCACGTCCACGAACGACCCCACGGCCCATGCCGAGATCTCGGCCATCCGGGGCGCGTGCGCGGCGCTGGGCACGTTCGTCCTGGCCGGCCACGTGCTGTACACCAGCTGCGAGCCCTGCCCCATGTGCCTGGCGGCCGCGTACTGGGCCCGGCTGGACGGGATCATCTTCGCCGCGTCACGAGCGGATGCGGCGGCCGGCGGCTTCGACGACGACTTCCTGTACCGCGAGCTGGTCCTCCCGCCGGAGGCGCGGAGCCTCCCGATCTCCCAGGCGGCCGCAGAGGCCGGCGCCGAGCTGTTCCGGGAGTGGCTGGCGCTGGAGGACCGGACGCCGTACTGATCGGGGGAAGAAGCAAGCGACTGCCACCCATCGGTGGTACCGTGGGTGGCATGGAGAAGACGACCGTCTACCTCACGACCGCCCAGAAGGAGGCGCTCGCCCGCACCGCTGCCGCCGAGGGCCGCAGCGAGGCCCTCCTGATCCGCGCCGGCGTCGACGTCGTGACGGCCGCACATCGTGCCGCGGAGAGCGCCCCCCACCTCGCGCCGAGCGCGTCCGCCGCGGGCGCGGGATCGACGCTCACGGGCACGCCCACGCGGCCCCGGTGGATCGCCAGGGACGAGTTCGTCCGCGTCATCCTGGGTCGTCAGGCCGACCCGGGCCTGCGCGGGGAGCTCCGCGAGCTCGCGCCGGAGACCACTGACGAGCTGCCGAGCCCATGAGCGACGGCCTCGCCGACACGAGCCTGTTCATCGCGAGCGAGTCGGGGCGGACGCTCGACGTGGCGGCGCTGCCGGACCGCCTCGCGGTCTCGGTGATCACGATCGGCGAGCTGCGGGCGGGCGTGCTGGCGGCGCGGGATCTCGAGATCCGGGACCGGCGGCTGGCGACGCTCATGGTCGCGCTGGGCCTGTCCCCGGTGCCGGTGGATGACGACGTCGCCGCCGCCTGGGCACGACTGCGGGTGCAGCTCCGCGACCTCGGCCTGCGGATGGGCGTGAACGACTCCTGGATCGCGGCGACGGCGCTCGCGCTCGGGGTTCCGGTGGTGACGCAGGACGAGGACTACGTGCGGGTCCCGGGCCTCGAGGTCGCCCGCCTGTAGCTCGGGGTCAGCCGGCGGGCAGCACCGGCTCCGCGACCCGGGTGTGTCGCTGGTCCGCCCGGCCGATCCGCCTCGTCCGCCGTCGGCAGCCAGGGCACCGAACCCGCGATCCCGGCGAGCAGCGCCGCCAGGACGGCCGCCGGGGCCAGTGAGCGCTCGCCCGGCTCGACCGGCCCGGTCGGCTCGACCTCGAGCACGGCAAACGTCGTCGCATCGAGCACGGCGCGCAGGCCCGGCGCCCAGTAGACGCAGGTCGGCTCGCCCGGCCGCCGATCGAGGCGGTGGGTCGCCCCGGCGAATCGCCCCTCGATCGCCCCGTCCTCCGGGATCCGGAACGCATTGTCCGATTCGGCCGCGAAGTCGGCGGCGTCCACGTACAGCCGGGGCTTGTCGACGTACGGGCGTCCGGCGGTCGGGCAGGCCGTCACGCAGGTGCCGCACTCGTTGCACAGGTCGGCGAGGACGGCCACCTGGAACCGCTGGGCCACGGCGAACGGCCGCGTCCCGGCCGGCACCAGCGCCCCATCCCGCGGGCTGAGCACCGGCACGTCGGCGTGCATCGGCGCTGCCTCCCAGGTCAGCAGGGCCAGGTTCGGGCAGACGCCGACGCACAGGCTGCACAGCGTGTCGCAGTCGAGGCAGCGGGCGGCCTCGCGTCGCGCCTCGTCGGCGGTGTAGGGCAGGGTCGTCTCGTCGAAGCCGCCGCGACGGTCGAGGTCGATGGCGCGGACCGGGACCCGGTACGCCCGGTGCGCGCGCCGGACCGTGAGCGCGCCGACATCGAGATCATCGGCCTCGCGGTAGCCGGCCGGCGCCGGCAGCGCGGTTCCGGACGCCAGCCCGAGGGACCGGGCGATCGCCGCGGCCGCCCGCTTGCCGTCCGCCGCCGCCCTGACGATGGACGCGGGCCCGTGGGCCGCCACGTCGCCGCCCGCCCACACCCCCGGCATGGACGTCGCCAGCGTCTCGGGGTCGGTCGCGAGGAACCCGGCGTCGGTCAGCGCCGGCGCCCGGTCCCCGAACAGGTCGAGCACCGGCGACTGGCTGATCGCGAGGATGAGGGTGTCGAGGGGGAGCTCGGCATCCGAGTCCGGGACGTCGCGCGGAACCTTGCGGCCGGCCGCGTCGCGCGTCCCGTCGTACTCGGTCCGGCGGACGACGAGTCCGGCGAGGCGCCCGTCCTCCACGCGGAGGCCGACCGGCCGGGCGAGCTCGACGACGTCGACGCCCTCCTCGCGGAGCGCCGCGACCTCCTCCCGGTCGGCGGGCATCTGGTCGATCGTGCGCCGGTAGACGAGCTGGACGAGCGCCGCCCCGGCCCGGCGGGCCGAGCGGGCGCAGTCCATGGCCGTGTCGCCGGCCCCCACCACGCCGACCCGCGGTCCGACGGCCGGCGCGCGGCCCTCGCGCACGAGGCGCAGGAACTCGACCCCGTCGAGCACCCCGGCGGCATCCTCACCCGCCAATCCGAGCCGCCTCCCCTGCTGCGCCCCGACCGCGACGAACACGGCATCGAACCCGTCCGCCTGCAGCCCGGTCACGGTCACGTCCCGGCCGGCGCGAACGCCGTACCGGATCTCCACGCCGAGGCGCTCCAGGACCGCGACATCCTGCGCGACCTGGGCCTGCGGCAGGCGATAGGCCGGGATGGCGCCGCCGACCATGCCGCCCGGATACGGGTGCTCCTCGAGGATCGTGACCTGCGCGCCCGCCCGCGCGAGCCACTCCGCGGCGGCGAGCCCGGCCGGCCCGGCACCGACGATCGCGACCCGGGGGCCGGTGGGCGCGTCCGGGCGCTCGGAGGCAACCCTGTCCGCGCCGTCCGCGTCCATGATGAAGCGCTTGACCTGCCGGATCGCGAGCGGCTCGTCGAGGTGCGTCCGGACGCAGGTGTGCTCGCAGTGGTGGTCGCAGACCCGCCCCAGGATGGCCGGCAGCGGGTTGTCGAGCCGGGTGATCCGGGCGGCCTCGGCGAGGTCGCCGTCCCGCACGGCCCGCAGGTAGCGCGGCACCTGCTGGTCCACCGGGCACTCGTCGAGGCAGGGGGCGGCGATGCAGTCGAAGGCGCCCAGCGGGCGCGCGGTCTTGGAGTGGCCGGTGGCGAAGGTCGCCTTGGCGTACCGCGGGTCGGCGCTGACGCGCGCCGCATGGGCGCGCAGGTTGGACGCGGGCACAGGCGAGGGCGTCGCGCGGCATCGGCCTCGGGGACCACCCCGTCGGCGAGCGCGCGTCGCCGGACGAAGTCGTCGATCCCTGTCGCGCCGACCGCGTCGAACGCGGCGTCGACCTCGTCCGGGTACTGGAGCAGGCGCAGGTAGCCGCCGGTCTTGAGCAGGTCGGAGCAGACCGTGACCGTGCGCAGGCCGCCGGCGAGGAGGTCCGGCAGGTTGAAGGCATCGGCGCCGCCGGCGAACGAGAGCGGCATCGACCCCTCGAAGGCATCGCTGATCCGCGACGCCAGGTTGACGGTCACGGCGTGCAGGGCACGGCCCGACAGGTACATCGTCGGGTCGCGGTCGAACACGCCGCGCCAGTTGCGCACCTCGAGCGTGTTGGACAGCTTCAGCCCGAACGCGACCCCCCGCGCGGCGGCGGCCGCCCGCAGCCGCTCGAACATCGGCACGGCGTCCTCCCAGCGGAGGTCGTGGCCGAAGGCCTCGTCGGGGATCGGGACGTCGAGGTAGCCGAGCTCGTCGTTCACGATCCCGCGCACCCGCTCCGCGCCGAGCAGGGTCGGGTTGCACTTCACCGTCGTGTGCAGGCCCCGGTCGTCGATGAGGTGGCGCGAGATCCGCTCGATCTCGTCGGGCGGGCAGCCGTGCATCGTCGAGAGCGTCACGGAGTCGGCGATGCGGGCGGGGATGTCCAGCTCGCGGACCGCCGGCAGGTGACGGGCGACGACCTCGACGTACGCCGGCAGCCAGGCGGACGCGTCGGCCATGGCGTCGAGGTACCACCCGACGTTGGGCTGCCGGATCCCCTCGAGGTTGTAGCCGACGCTCATGTTGAACACGACGCCGGGGCGCTCGCCGGGGAAGCCGAGCGCGCGGTGGAGGGCGTGGACGAGCACCCAGGCGCGCAGGTACTCGTCGAACGACTGGTGGACCCGCAGCTCCTGGCTCCACTCGACGTTGTAGCCCTCGTCCTCGACGTCGATGCACGGCTTGTTGACCTCCAGCTCGTCGAGGGTCTGGACGGTCTTGAGCTCGATCAGCCGGGCGCCCGCGAGCCACGCCGCGACGATGTTCTGGGCCATCTGGGTGTGCGGCCCGGCGGCGACGCCCCACGGCGTGTCGAGCTCGACCCCGAGCTCGCGTCGCCGGAAGCGGTGGTCCGCGCGGGGCACGAAGGCGGCCGATACCGGCACGCCGAAGACGGAGCCCTTCCGCTCGAGCTCGCCGAACGCCCAGTCCGTGAGCTGCTCCATCGAGAGGGGGCGGAACCGGTCCGACATCGCGTGCTCTCCCGTCGCGCTCAGAGCCGGGCGTGCAGGCGGGCCGCCTGCTCCCGTGCCCTGGCCCGGACCTCGTCGGCGTCCACCCGTGTCGGCCGGCCGTCGGCGAGGACCACCTCCCCGTCGATCGACGACGCGGAGTGGCCGGATCCCCGGCGTGAAGGCGACGTGCCAGGGGTCCATCGGGTCGTAGGACCAGGTCACCTCGTCGCCGCGCGCCTCGGGCACCAGGTCCCAGCCGGCCTCCAGCCAGGACCAGGCGGTGTCCGGTCCGCAGGTGACGTCCACCGAGCGCTGCAGGACGTAGGCCAGCCGGAACGCCTCGAGGACGTTGCCGCCGATCCCGTCCGTGCCCAGGGCCACCCGGTTCGCGAAGCGGGCCGGGTCCGCGTACCCGACCGCGTTGTTCAGGTTCGACATCGGGTTGTGGAGGATCGTCCCGCGCAGGGCGTGGTCGGTCGGCAGGTGGACGCCGTGGGCCAGGAGCCAGTCGTCACGGGTCAGGCCGGCGAGCCGCCGCGGCGCATCGACATCGCCCGACGCCCTCGCACACGTGCACGTGGACACCGACGCCGAGGTCCGCGGCGAGGTCGGCGGCGGCGCGCAGGGAGGCGTCGGAGCAGGTGAAGGCGGCGTGGATCCCCACCAGGCCCCGGCCGCCGGCCCGGATGAAGCGCTCGTTCTCGGCCAGGCCCCGCCGGGCGCCGTCGAGTCCGTGGCGGTCGGTGATCCCGTAGGCCAGCACGGACCGGACGCCGACCTCGGCGCAGGCCTCGGCGATCACGTCCAGGCTGCCCTCGATGGCGTTGGGCGACTCGTGGTGGTCGATGATCGCGGTGGTCCCGTTCTCGAGCGCCTCGAGCGCGCCGAGCATGGCCGACCAGCGGATCATCTCGAGGTCGAGCGCGGTGTCCAGGCGCCACCAGACCTGCTCCAGGATCTCCTGGAAGCTCGTCGCGACCCTGGGCGGGGCGGGCATCCCCCGCGCCAGCGCCGAGTACAGGTGGTGGTGGGCGCAGACCAGGCCCGGGGTGACCGCCGACATCAGGACCGCCCTCCCCGACCGGACGCCGTCCCGGCCGCCTTCGCAGCCTCGCGCGCGAGGCGCGGCAGCAGCGCCCGGGCCGCGGGCGAGTCGCGCATCGGCAGTCGCGTCCGCCGGATGCCGTCGAACGCGTACAGGGCGCCGGCCACGGCGGCGGCGGTCGGGACGAGCACGGCCTCGCCCATGCCCTTCGCGCCGATGCGGACCCTCGGGCTGCGGGACCTCAACCAGGACCGTGTCCACCGGGGGCATGGCGGCCGCGGGAATGATGCCCAGCGACTTGAGCGTGTCGGTGACCGGGATCCCGTCCGCGGTCTCGAATGCCTCGGTGAGGGCCATGCCCAGGCCCATGTGCACCCCGCCCTCGACCTGGCCCCGCAGGAGCACGGGGTTGAGCGCCTTGCCGACGTCGTGCGCCGCGACGATCCGCTCCACCCGGCCCTCGTCGTCGAGGATCACGACCTGGGTCGCCCAGCCATAGGCGAAGTGCGTGACCGGCTCGGCCACCTCGTGGTCGAGGCTCGTGGTCCAGTCCACGACGATGTCGCCCGCGAAGTCCCGTCCGGCGAGGTCCTCGAGCCGGGCTCCTGCTCCGAGCTCTTCGCGCAGGGCCTCGCAGGCGCGCAGGACCGCGCGCCCGCCCAGCATCGTGGCCCGGGACGCGGTGGTCTCGCCGGTGTCCATCTCGCGGAGCGTGTCCACCACCACCCGGATCCGGGCCGGGTCGATGCCCAGCTCGGCCGCCGCGAGGTCCCGGAAGACCGTGTGGCAGCCCTGGCCCATCTCGGTCCAGGAGTGGAACAGGGTGACGGTGCCGTCGGCCTCGGGACGGAGGACCGCGTGGCCGTGCTCGGTGAGCCCGTTGCCCACGCCCACGTTCTTGATGGCGCACGCGATGCCCGCGTACCGCGCGCCCTTGTAGGCGTCCTTGACCGCGAGCAGGGTCGCGCGCACGCCCACGCCCTCGCCCAGCTTCTGGCCCGTCGTGGTGCGGTCGCCCACGTCGAGCGCGTTGCGCCAGCGGATGTCCCAGCCGTCGATGCCCACCTGCTCGGCGAGCCTGTCGAGGACGCCCTCCATCGCGAAGTCGGCCTGGTTCGCCCCGAACCCGCGCATGGCGCCCGACGGCGGGTTGTTGGTGTAGACGGCGGTGGCCTCGACGTCCACGTTGGGCACGCGGAACGGGCCGCAGGCATGGCCGGCGGCGCGCTCGAGGACCTTGCCGCCGACGCTCGCGTAGGCGCCGTTGTCGCCGGTGATCCGCGCCCGGACGGCGACCAGGTTGCCCTGCGCGTCGCAGCCCGCCGTGTAGTCGAGCCACATGGGGTGGCGCTTGACGTGGAACCACAGGCTCTCGCGCCGGGTGAGCCGCACCAGCACCGGGCGGCCGGTCACGAGCGCGAGCAGCGATGCCTGGCCCTGGACGCCGAGATCCTCCTTGCCGCCGAAGGCACCGCCGGTCGAGACCTGCGTCACCAGGACCTCGGCGGGGGCCAGCCCCAGGAACGAGGCGACCTGGCGCCGGTCCTCCCAGGCGCCCTGGCCCGGGCGAGTAGAGGTGGATCCGATGGTCCGCGACGGTAGCCCCGTCCGGGCCGGCCGCACCCCGGGGGACCGCCAGGGCGGCCTCGGGCTCCAGGAAGGCATGCTCGATGGCCTGCGTCCGGAACGTCGCGGAGGCCACGTGGGCGGCGCCGGCGAGGGCCGTCGTCCACGTCCCCGCGGCGCACGACGGAACGCGAGACGACGTTGCCGCCCTCGTGGATGGCGGGCGCGTCGTCGGCCAGGGCGGCGAACGGATCCGTGACCGCGGGCAGGGGCTCGAGCTCCACCTCGATCGCCGCCGCGGCGGCCGCGGCGGCCTCCCTCGTCTCCGCGGCGACGGCGGCCAGGACGTCCCCCACGTACCGGATGATCTCGCCCTCGGCGACCAGCAGCGGCCAGTCCGCCCGGATGAGGCCCTGCTCGCGACGACCGGGGACGTCGGCCGCGGTCACCACCGCCACCACCCCCGGCATCGCGCGGGCCGCGGTCGTGTCGATCCGGCGCACGAGGCCGCGCGGGACGCCCGCGAACCGCAGGGCGCCGTGGAGCATGCCCGGCGCGACCAGGTCCCCCACGAACGGCTTCTCGCCCAGGGCGAGCTCCCGGCCCTCGTAGCGCGGACCGGCGACCGGGTCCACGCCCGCGACCTCGCCGCGGCGGACGGCGGCGGCCAGCGCGATGGCATCGATGATCGGGGCATACCCGGTGCAGCGGCAGAGGTTGCCCGCGAGCGCCGTGGCGATGGCCTGCCGGTCGGGGGCGGCCTCCCGGCGCAGGAGCGCCTCGGCCTTCATCACGATGCCGGGCGAGCAGTAGCCGCACTGCGAGGCGCCGGTGGCCACGAACGCGTCGGCCCAAACGGCACGGGTGGCGTCCGGGAGCCCCTCGATGGTCTCGATCACGCGGCCTTCGGCCCGCCGGGCCGGCCTGGCGCACGAGACGACGGCGCGGCCGTCCACGATGACCGTGCACGCGCCGCAGGAGCCCTCGGGCGCACAGCCGTCCTTCAGGGAGCGCAGGCCGCACTGGTCCCGCAGCACGGACAGCAGCGACGCATCGGGGTGGGCATCAACCTCGATCGCTTGGCCGTTCAAGGTGAAGTCCATCGGGACCTCCTCGCAGACGCGACGACGGACCGTCTGGCCCTATGCCGCGGCGCCCAAGGATTCGATGGTAGGAAGCAACGGTCCGGGCTCGCGCGTGCCGTGTGGCCCGAACGTCTGAGCGCCCCGGGCACCCATCGCCCGGTGCGGACAACGCTGGGCGGAGGAGCTGCATGCGCCGGCTGGGCATCGAACGGGACATCGTGGACGAGGTCGTGCGCGACCTCGCCGCCGACCGCTGCCGGTCGCTCGGCGTGCGCCTGCCCACGTTCGCGCAGCTCGCGGACCCGGACACGATCCCGGCCGACATCACCGATCGCCTCGCCGGCCTGGACCCCGACGCGCCCGATCCGCTGAACCTGTTCCGCGTCCACTGGTTCAACGACGCCTCGCGCTCGGGTCGCACCGCCGTGCCCGAGCACCTGGTCCTGCCCGAGTCGCTGACCGGGGTCCCCTCGCCCATCGTCATCGCCCTGGGCGACCGCTTCCCGATGATCGGCTCGCACAAGGTGATCGCGGCCTACGGGTGCCTTGCGCCACGCCTCGTCACCGGGCAGTTCGATCCCACCAGCCAGCGCGCCGTGTGGCCGTCCACCGGCAACTACTGCCGGGGCGGCGTGGCGATCAGCCGGATCATGGGCTGCCGCGGCGTGGCCGTGCTCCCGGACGGGATGAGCCGCGAGCGGTTCGACTGGCTGGAGGACTGGGTGGCGGACCCGGCCGACATCATCCGCACGCCCGGCACCGAGTCCAACGTCAAGGAGATCTACGACGAGTGCGCGGTCCTGGACCGCGACCCGGACACCGTGATCTTCAACCAGTTCAGCGAGCTCGGGAACCATGTCGCCCACTACGAGCTCACGGGCCGCGCCCTGGAGCGGGTGTTCGAGCACGTCGCGGCGGAGCGGCCGGGCGCGCGGGCGGCGGCCTTCGTCTCGGCGACGGGCTCCGCGGGGACGATCGGTGCGGGCGACTACCTCAAGGAGCGCCTCGGCAGCCTGACGGTCGCCGTCGAGGCGGTCGAATGCCCCACGATGCTGGCCGGCGGCTTCGGCGAGCACAACATCCAGGGCATCGGCGACAAGCACATCCCGCTGATCCACAACGTGATGGCCACGGACCTCGTGGTGGGCATCTCCGACCGGGCCACGGACGACCTGCTCGTGCTGTTCAACACCGACGTGGGACGGCAGTACCTGGTCGAGCGGCATGGCGTGCCCGCGGACCTCGTGGCCGGCCTGCCGTCGCTTGGCCTCTCGTCCATCTGCAACGTGCTCGCCGCGATCAAGGTGGCGCGCCAGCAGCACCTGGGTCCGGACGACGTGCTGCTCACCGTGGCCACGGACGGCGCCGCGCTGTACGAGACCGAGATCGCGCGGATCACCGCCCGGGACTTCCCCGGCGGCTTCGACGCGCTCGCCGCGGGCGAGACCTGGGGGCGGTGGCTGGCCGCGGCGGGCGTGGACCACGTCCTGGAGATGACGCGCCCGGAGCGAGACCGCGTGTTCAACCTCGGCTACTTCACCTGGGTGGAGCAGCAGGGCGTCCCGCTCGACGAGTTCGAGGCGCGGCGCGACCAGCGGTTCTGGATCGAGACCCGCCGGATCGTCCAGCGCTGGGACGAGCTGATCGCGGCGTTCAACGAGCGGGTCGCCGCCCGATGAGCCCCACCGCGGGCCCCCTGCGCGAGGTGCCGCCCCCGCCGGCGGTGGAGACCGGGCTGGCCTGCGCCGGCTGCGGCGCGCTCGCCCCGGCCCACCACCCGTTCACGCCGGGCTGCCCGAACCGCCACAAGGGCGACGACATCGATCACGTCATGACGCGCGGCATCGATCTCGCCCGGCTCGACGTGCCCGCGGACCCCGACCCGAACCCGTTCGTCCGGTACCGGGCGCTGTTCCATGCCTACCACGTGGCCCGCGCCGCCGGCTGGGCCGATGCCCGCTACGTGGACCTCGTGGGCGAGCTGGACGATGCGGTCGCCGCGGTGGACGGGCACGGCTTCCGGGTGACGCCGCTGCTGCGGGTGCCGGCGCTGGCCCGAGCAGCCGGCCTCGGCCCGGACGGGATCGCCTGGGTCAAGGACGAGACCGGCAACGTGGGCGGCTCCCACAAGGCCCGCCACCTGTTCGGGACCCTGCTGGAGCTGCGGGTCGCGGAGGTGATCGGCGAGAGCGATCCGGCAGCGCCGCTGGCGATCGCCTCCTGTGGCAACGCCGCGCTGGCCGCGGGGATCGTGGCCAGGGCGGCGGACCGGGAGCTGCGCGTGTTCGTGACCGAGGGGGCGGACCCGTGGGTGCTCGCCCGGCTGCAGGACCTGGGCGCGGCGGTCGTGACCTGCCCCCGGCAGGCCGGCGAACCGGGCGACCCCTCGTACCGGCGGCTGCTCGAGGCGGTCGCGGATGGCGCCATCCCGTTCACCTGCCAGGGCCCGGACAACGGCTTCGCGATCGAGGCGGGCGCAACCCTCGCGTGGGAGATCGTGGACGGGCTCCGCGCGGCCGGGGCGGGGTTGGACCGGATCGTTGTCCAGGTGGGCGGCGGCGCGCTGGCCTCAGGGATCGCGCTCGGCTTCGACGACGCGGCGTTCCTTGGCGCCCTCCCCCGGGCCCCGCGCCTGGACACGGTGCAGACGCAGGGCGCCTGGCCGCTCGCACGGGCCCACGCGCTGCTGCTCGAGGACCTGGGCGCCGCGGAAGGCGAGCCGGTGGCGCCGGATCGCGTCCACGACGCCCTGCGCGCCGCGGCGAACCATCGCTCGCGCTACATGCGCCCCTGGGAGACGCCGCCCGTGAGCGTCGCCCACGGCATCCTCGACGACGAGACCTACGACTGGGTGGCCGTCGAGCGCGCGATGCTCGGCACCGGCGGCCGCGCGCTGGTCGTGGGTGAACCCGCCCTGCTCGAGGCGAACTCCATCGCCCGCGAGGCGACCGGCGTCGACGCCGACGAGACCGGCACCGCGGGCGTCGCGGGCCTGCTCGCGCTGGGCGTCGCCGGGAATCTCGCGCCATCGGAATCCGTCGCGGTCGTCCTCTCGGGCGTCCGCCACACGCACCTCGCGGAGGAGTGACCATGCCGGCCCCCGCCCTCGACCGCCTCGACACCGCGGTGCTCGACGCCCTCCACGGGCGCAGCATGCTGCTCACGCAGGACTGGAGCACCCCCGAGATCGAGGTGCTGTGCACGCTGGCGGAGACGCTCCAGGCAGCTCGACCGCGACGGGCGGGTGCCGCCGCTGTTCGCCCAGCAGCTGTTCTGGGCCCTGTTCTTCGACAACTCCACCCGGACCAAGTCGGCGTGGGCGGGCGCCGCGGCGCGTCTCGGCGGACAGCCGGTCATCGTGGACGGCGCGTCCACCCAGGTCAGCCACGGCGAGACGTCCGTGGAGACCGGGGCGATGCTGGGCATGAACGCCCATGCCCTGGGCATCCGTCACGACCTGATCCTGGGCGAGGGCAACCGCTTCATGCGCGACGTGAAGCAGGGCATCGACGACTACCTCGCCGCGACCGGCGACGCGCGCGTCGTGCCGGTGGTCAACCTCCAGTGCGACATCGACCACCCGACCCAGGCGCTGGCGGACCTGCTCTGGCTGCGGGAGCGGTTCCCGGACGGCCTCGCCGGCCGCACGATCACGATGTCCTGGGCGTACTCGCCGAGCTACGCCAAGCCGCTGTCCGTGGCCCAGGGCGTGGTGACCCTGATGACCCGGTTCGGGGCGCACGTCCGGCTCGCCCACCCCGACGGCTACCGGCTGATGGACGAGCCGCTCGCCGCGGCCCGGGCCAACGCCGAGGCATCGGGCGGCTCGTTCGAGGTCACGACCGACATGGACGCGGCCTTCGCCGGCGCGGACGTCGTCTACCCCAAGAGCTGGGGCCCGTTCGACCTCATGCTCGAACGGGTCGCGGCCAACCGGGCCGGGGACACCGGGGCCATGCGCGACATCGAGCGGCGCGCGCTCGAGCGCAACGCGGCCCACACGGACTGGATCTGCGACGAGCGGCGGATGGACCTCACCCGCGACGGCGCGGGGCTCTACCTCCACTGCCTGCCGGCCGACATCGGCGCCGAGGTCAGCCCGGCCGTCATGGAGCGCTTCCGCGTCGATCTCGCCCGCCAGGCGAACAAGAAGGTCTTCGCGATCATGGCCCTGCTGGCGGCAGCCAAGTCGAAGGACCTGGAGACGGCCCTCCACCGCGCGGCGGCCTCCTGACGCCGCGGAGGCCGACATGAGCTGCACCCCACGCCCAGCCACCCTTCCAGCGAGGCCCGATCGATGACCCTGGACCAGACGATCTCCGAGCTCACCCGCGCCTACCGTCCGCTCGCCATCGAGATCCTCAAGGAGACGATCCGCGTCCCCGCCGACTACGTGGACCGCCCGGTGGACGAGGGTGGCGATCCGCTGTGCGGGACCTCGAATCACGAGGGTCCGCGGCTCGAGTACCTGCGCCGTACCCTGGTCGAGATCGGCGCGGTCGAGCGGCCCGAGGACGCCTGGTTCGACGACTTCGGCAACCTCGCCTGGGTGCTCATGGACCGCACCGACGGGATCCCCGACGCCGACAAGACGATCGTCTACTTCGACGGCCACACCGACACGGTCTGGCCGCTGCGCGACCGCTGGCACGAGGCGACCGGCGGCCTCGACCCGTTCGACGGTCTCGTGGATGAGGGCAACCTCAACCGCGAGTTCCTCCGCTCCGAGCTGGGCTTCCTGCCGCCCGACGACGAGTGGCACCACCTCGTCTGGGGCCGGGGCGCGGCCGACCAGCTCTCGGGCGTGGTCAGCCAGGTGGTGGCCTCCAAGGTGCTCACCGAGACGAAGGCCCTGGGGTCCCTGCGCGGCGTCATCGTCCGCAGCTACGCCACCGTGGCCGAGGAGGACAACGACGGCGGCAGCATGATGCACGTCCGCCGGCACGAGTGGCCGGACGCCGGACCCGAGCTCATCCCCGACGCCTACGTCCTCACCGAGGGCACCGGCTGTGCCAACGACGGTGCCGCGGGGATCTACCGGGGCCAGCGCGGGCGGATGCAGATCGAGGTGGAGGTCACCGGCAAGAGCTGCCACGGCTCCATGCCCTGGGAGGGCCGCAACCCGCTCGAGCTGGGCGCCCCGATCCTCGTGGAAGCCGCGGCCCGCTACCGCGATGGCGTGGACATGGGCGTCGATCCGTTCCTCGGCGGCGGCACCCGCACCGCCAGCTGGGCGAAGCTCGACACCCCGAGCGACTGCGCCGTCCCGGAGCGGTTCACCTTCCGCTTCGACCGGCGCCTGACCGCGGGCGAGGATCCGCAGGCGGCGCTCGCCGCCGTGGAGTCGATGCCCAGCGTGGCCGCCGCCCGCGAGGCCGGCTGCGCGGTGGACGTCCGCGCGCCGTACTACGACCGCCCATCCTGGAAGGGGACGCCGGCCGACAACCCCCAGATCTACCCCGGCTGGGTGACGCCCGCCGACCACCCGGCGGTCCTCGCCGCGGTGGACGCGTACGCCGCCTGCGCCACCCCGATCGTGGAGCTGACCTCCGGCAACGGGTCACTGCACCGCGAGCCGCGGGTGGGCCGCTGGATCTTCTCCACCGACGGCGTGGGCTTCCCGGTCCCGCCCGACGATCCCACCCTGCCCGTCCGCGACGGCAAGGACTGGGTGGAGGACGGCACCTTCACCTACCCGCCGATGATCGGCATCGGCGTGGGCATCGAGCAGAACGTCCACAAGATCGGCGAGTGCATCGACTCGCGCGAGTTCGACGCCGTGATCGCGACGCTCGCCCGCTTCCCAAGCCGCCTGCGCGAGCGCAAGACCGGCGTGTCGCTGCCCTGACGGCCCTGCGATGAGCGCGATCCCGGTCCGGGACGCCCGACGGTGAGACGGTTGCAGAGCCGGATGCCGTGCGCCATGCTCGACCGATGAGCATCGTGGCCGATCCGGCAGGCACGGTGGTGACCGGCAGGGTCGAGCCCGTGCGGCGCGAAGGCGCGGCGAAGCTGACCGGCGCCTCGCAGTTCACGGACGACCTGGTCGTGCCGGGCGCGTGGTACGGCGCGACCGTGCGGGCGACCGAGGCGCACGCGCGCCTGCTGGGCATCGACCTCGACCCGGCGTTCGACTGGTCGCAGGTGGTCGTGGTCACGGCGGCCGACATCCCGGGCGAGAACGTGATCGCCTCGCTGGCGCTGGACCAGCCGGCGCTCGTCGCGGACGAGATCCGGCACGTCGCCGAGCCCGTGGCGCTGGTCGCCGCCCCGGATCCGGCCCTGGCCCGGGCGGCCCGCGACGCGATCCACCTGCGCACCGAGCCGCTGCCGCCCGTCTTCGACCCCCTGGCGTCGACCGAGGCCTGCAAGCGGTTCGAGATCGCGAGTGGCGACCTCGAGGCGGGCTTCGATGCCGCCGACCTGGTGATCGAGGGCACCTACCGGACCGGCCTCCAGGAGCACGCCTACCTGGAGCCCCAGGCGATGATCGCGATCCCGCGCCAGGACGGGGGCATCGAGGTCCACGGCTCGCTGCAGTGCCCGTACTACGTGCACTCGGCGCTGGTCCGGGCGCTCGGCCTCCCGGCGGACCAGGTCGTCGTCGATCCAGGAGGAGACCGGCGGCGCCTTCGGCGGCAAGGAGGACTACCCCTCCATGATCGCGACCCACGCCGCGCTCCTCGCCCGCAAGGCTGGGCGGCCGGTCCGGATCGTCTACGACCGCCACGAGGACCTCGCCGCCACGACCAAGCGCCACCCGGCCGTGATCCGCCACCGCACCGGGGTGACTCGCGACGGCCTGCTGGTGGCCCAGGACATCGACTTCGTCCTCGACGCCGGCGCCTACACCACCCTCTCCCCGGTCGTGCTGTCGCGCGGCGGCATCCACGCCACCGGGCCGTACCGCTGCCCAAACGTCCGGGTGCGGGCCCGCGCCGCCATGACCAACACGCCGCCCAACGGCGCGTTCCGCGGCTTCGGGGCACCGCAGGCCGAGTTCGCCGCGGAGACCCACCTCGACCGCATCGCGGAAGCGCTGGGCCTGTCGCCCCTCGGAGATCCGGCGGCGCAACGCGTACCGCGAGGGCGACGTGACGGCCACGGGCCAGGTCCTGCGGGAGAGCGTCGCCGCCCTCGACGTGCTGGAGGCCGCCGCCGCCGCCGCGGAGTACGAGCGCATTCGGGCGAGCCACGCGGCGGAGGCTGCCGTGGCCGGGCCGGACTCCCGCTCCACCCCCGGCATCGGGATCGCGCTTGGCTGGCACGGCGCCGGCTTCACGGGCTCCGGCGAGACCCATCTCGCCAGCGTCGCGACCGTGGAGCTCACCGCCGACGGTGAAATCCTGGCACTCGTCGCCCTCACGGAGATGGGGCAGGGTGCCCGCACCGTGCTGGGCCAGCTGGTCGCGGAGGCGCTGGACGTGCCGGCGGAAGCCGTGGACCTGGTCCGCCCCGACACCTCGCGCGTCCCCAACACGGGCCCGACCGTCGCCTCGCGGACCACCATGATCGGCGGCGGGCTGCTGGCGACCGCGGCCACCCACCTGCGCCAGGACGTGGAGGCCGTCACCGGGCGGCCGTTCGCCGACTCGTACCACGACTACGCCCGCGACCACGGCGGCCTGTCGGCGTCCGAGCAGTTCCACGGATTCCCGGACATCACCTGGGACGACGCGACCTACCGCGGTGACGCCTACCCCGCCTACAGCTGGTCGTGCCGTGGTCGCCGGCGTGGACGTGGACCGCGACACGGGCGAGGTCCGGGTGTGCTGCGTGGTCCACGCGGTGGATGCGGGCCGGATCGTGAACCGGGTCCTCGCCGAGGGCCAGGTGGAGGGCGGCACGCTCCAGGCGGTGGGCTGGGCCACGATCGAGGAGGTCCAGGTCCAGGACGGGGCCTACCGCAACGACCGGATGGCCACCTGCCTGATCCCGACGTCGCTCGATGCGCCGCGGATCGAGACCGTGATCGTGGAGCGGCCGTTCTCCGGGGTGCCCCACGGCGCCAAGGGCCTGGGCGAGATCCCCATGGACGTGCCGGCCCCGGCGGTGATCGCCGCGATCCACGACGCGACCGGGGCCTGGGTCGATGACCTGCCCGCGACGCCGGAGAAGGTGCTGGCGGCGCTGCTGGCTGCCGGGGACCGGCCGGAGGAGCGACGATGACCCCGAGCGTCCCGGTCTCCGCGGCCATCGAGCTCACGGTCAATGGCCGCCGGGTGTCCGCAGCCGTCGATGGCGGACGGCGCCTGCTCGACGTGCTCCGGCTCGACGTCGGGCTCACCGGGACCAAGGAGGGCTGCGGCGAGGGCGAGTGCGGCACGTGCGCGGTCCTGCTCGACGGCGAGCTCGTCAACAGCTGCCTCGTGCCCGTGGGCCAGGCGGCCGGGTGCGAGGTGGTCACCGTCGAGGGCCTCGCATCCGACGGGCGGCTCGCCCCGATCCAGGCGTCGTTCCTGGAGGCCGGTGGAACGCAGTGCGGGATGTGCACGCCCGGCATGCTGCTCGCCGCCCAGGCGCTGCTGGTGTCGGGCCGGCCGTCGGGCGACGCCGACATCCGCGCGGCCATCGCCGGCAACCTGTGCCGCTGCACCGGCTACACGCGGATCATCGAGTCGATCGAGGCGGTGGCGGAGGCCGGGCTGCCGGGGGCCGTTGCGGCGCCGGGCGCGGACGGGGCGGGCGGCGGGCGTCCTCCGCTGGAGGTGGCGGCGGCGGTCCGCCTCGGGCCGGAGGTGCCGCTCATGCGGCCCAGGTCCCTGCCGGATGCGCTGGCGCGGCTTGCCGCGGATCCCGCGCTCCGACCCGTCGCCGGCGGCACCGACCTCATGGTCGAGGCCGCAGCGGACCCGGCCCGCCGGCGACCGCTGCTTGATCTCCTGGAGCTGGACGAGCTCCGGGTCGTCGGCGTCGAGCAGGATGAGCTGGTGCTCGGCGCGCTCACCACGTGGGAGGAGCTGTTGCAGTCGGCCATCGTGTCGGGCGCCCTGCCGGTCCTCGCCGAGGTCGCCGAGACGATGGGCGCGGTGGCCATCCGCAACCGGGCGACCATCGGCGGCAACTGCATGACCGCATCGCCCGCGGGCGACCTGCTCCCGGTGCTGCTCGTGACCGATGCCCGGCTCGAGATCGCCGGACAGGACGGTGTGCGCACGGTGCCGGCCGACGCGTTCTGGACCGGCTACCGGCAGACCGCCGTCGGACCCGGAGAGCTCCTGGCAGCGATCCGCATCCCGCTGGTGCCGGGTCGCCAGGTGCGGTTCCGGAAGGTGGGCACGCGCCGCGCCCTGTCCATCGCGAAGGTGCTGGTCGCCGTGGCCTGGCGCCCGGACGAGGGCGGAGGCTCGGCGGGTCCGGGTGCTGGCGCGGGGCTGCGGGCGGTCCCCGCCGCCTGGCGCGATGTCCGCGTCGCCCTGGGCTCGGTCGCCGAGCGGCCGGTTCGTGCCCCGCGCACCGAGGCCGTCCTGGAGGGCCACGCTCCCTCGCTCGAGCTGGCCGCGGAGGCGGCGGCGGCGGTGCAGGCCGAGATCACCCCCATCGATGACATCCGGTCCACCGCGGAGTACCGCCGCACGGTCACCGGCCGGGTCCTGCGCCGGATCCTCCTCGACGCCTGAGGCCGGCCCATCGGCCACGAACGCGAGTGAGCCCGGCCTGCGATGATCTCGCGATCGCCTCGGCGGGATCCGGGGTCTCCGTTCTGATCCACACGGGAGCGTGTCATGTCCTACGTCGTCGATTTCACCGACGTCTCGACCACCGGCCTGGAGTCATCGCCGGTGGCGACGGCGCTCGCCGGGCTACGGGCGAACGAGGCCCGCTACTTCAAGAACAAGTACGACCACGACTTCACGACGGAACCGGCGAGCGAGGCGCAGGAGACGATCGACTACGTCCACCGCGTCCTGCGGGAGGAGCGTGACATCGTCATCGAGTCTCGCCCGCTCGAGGCGACGGAGTTCCAGGTCGAGGGCATCCGCTGGACGTACGTGTTCTACGAGAGCGGCCTGTCGATCAACGTGCTGTACACGCTCGACGACGCGAGGAAGCGGGCGGTCGGCTTCAAGCTCTCCGACGGCATGGAGGTGCCCGCCGAGCTGGCCTCGCGGTTCAAGTTCGCCCGCCAGAAGTCGAAGCTGGCGGGAACCATCCGCGGCTCGTTCTTCGTGATCAAGGGCGACTACTAATCACAACAGGATCGCGAGCCCGGCAACAGGCCGGGCTCGGTGCTGCTCGCGGGGCATTCAGGCCCCTGCTCGCCCGATCCCGAACAGCTCCAGCGTGATCGTCGCGACGGCCCAGTCGAGCCACGCGTCGTGGCTCCAGTCGAGGTCGAGGACAAGCGCGCGATAGACGTCCATCCCCAGGTAGAGCAGGAGCAGATGCGTCGCCAGCTCGGGCGTGATGCCGGGCCGGAGCTCCGCCTTGGTCAGCAGGATGTCCAGCATCTCCCGGTAGCCCACCGCCCGCCATCGCTCATGCATCTGCCGGACGCGGGTCGTCTCGCGATCGCCGATCATGCTGCCGCGCACGACCGTGTCGAGGGGGGTCACCCGGATCATGATCGCCCCCACGCCCGATGCGAGGGACGCGGCTGCGCCAACCACGTCGTCCGCCTCCTCGGCAGCGGCCCACCACGCCTGATGCTGGGGCGCCAGTGGCTCGCCCTCCCCCATGACGGCGAGGTCATAGGCTCGGCTCAGCAGCTCGCCCTTCGTGTGGTAGTGGAACCGGACGGTCTGGACGGCCACCCCCGAGGCGGCCGCGACGTCAGCCAGCATGGTGCCGGAATAGCCGCGCTCGCAGAACAGCCTGTAGGCGGCCTTGACGATCCGAAGCCTGGACGCTTCGGATCGCTCGCGCCGCGTCGGTTGGTTCGCCCTGGAAGGGGTCTTGACAGGCGACATGCTGTCCGCGAGATTACACCAACACGATTGCTAGCTTCGATGCTAGCGACGTGGTGACAAGTGAACTCGGAGGCGTCCCATGCGCGCGTTGCGTGTTGCCGGTGTGCTGTGGCTTGTGGGCGGGCTCACGAGCGCCCTGATCTTCAACTACGTGCCCGACGACCTCCTCTACCGGGTCGTCTTCGGCGCCGGTGGTATCGCCGGGGTCCTCCTCGGGGCGGTCTTGCTGGTGCGCCCTCGGGCATCGTTGGTCACCTGGTCGACGATCGCGGGAGCAGCCTGGCTGGCTGGCTTCGGATACGTGACCGCCACCACGCTCGGCTACCCGATCGAGGAGGTGCTGGCGAACGTGTGGATCCTGGCGTTCGGGATCGCCGGGGCGACCACCGTCCTCCTGGAGCGCAGCCGCGTCGCGACGGCCACATCGTCCCTGGCCTAGGTCCACGCGTCACCAGCCCTGCAAAGGCCGCGGCCGTCCGGGCGACTGACCGAATTGCCCGGCGGGAACGCCACGTTGCTCGCCGGACCTCGGGCCGACACAATGCCGCGATGAACACCTCCGAGGATCAGCCGGCAACGGGAGCGATGGATGAGCCGCGAGCCAGGCGAGGGCGTCGCGGCCGGGTGAGCATGGAGCCGGCGCCGGCGCCCGCCGCGATCTGGCCCGGGATGTCCGGCGGAGCCTACAGGCCCCTCGCCGTGCGGGACATCGAGCGCATCCACGCGACCGCGCTCGACGTCCTCGAGCACATCGGCATCGGGGAGCCGATCCCCGAGATCCTGCGCTACGCCCTCCCCCGCGGCTGCACGCTGGATTCGGCCGGACGGCTCCGGTTCCCGCGCGGCCTGGTCGAGGAGATGATCGGGGTCGCGTCGCGCGGCTACGTGCGCTACGCGATCGACCCGGCCAACGACATCGAGATCAGCGGCGAGCGCGTCTACTTCTCCACCTCGGGCGAGGCCGTGACGGTCCTCGACTACGAGACCCAGACGTTCCGGCCGACTCGCCTGGTGGACCTGTACGACGCGGCACGGCTGGTGGATCGCCTGCCCAACATCCACTGCTACGGCCAGCCGTTCATCGCCGCGGAGTACAGCGAGCAGGTCTACATCCACGACATCAACGTCGCCTACGTGGCGCTCGCGGGCCAGCGCAAGCCGTTCGCGTTCAGCTGTGCGACGGTCGGCCACGTGGACGACCTGGTGGCGATGTTCGACATCGTGGCCGGCGGCGAGGGCAGGTTCCTCGAGCGCCCGTTCTGCAGCATCGGCGGCTGCCCGATCGTGTCGCCGCTCCGGTTCGGCAAGGACAACGCCGAGGTCATGGTCCGGACGGCCGAGCTGGGCCTGGCCACGGACATCGCGATCGCGCCCCAGGCAGGGGCGACCGCGCCGGCCGCGCTCGCCGGTGCCCTCGTCCAGAGCTTCGCCGAGACGCTCGCCTGCCTGGCCATCGTCAACATGATCCGGCCGGGCAACCCGTTCGACTTCGGGATGTGGCCGTTCGTGTCCGACCTGCGCACCGGTGGCTTCACCGGCGGCAGCGGCGAGGAGGCGCTGCTGATGGCGGCGAGCGCCCAGATCGCGAACCACTACGGGCTCGTGTCCTCGGTGGCCTCGGGCATGACCGATGCCAAGACGATGGACGCCCAGGCGGGCTACGAGAAGGGCATCACGATCACCGCGGCCGCCCTCGCCGGGGGCAACCTGGTCTCGGCCTACCCCGGCATCGTGGGCAGCCTGATGGGCCAGTCCTTCGAGGGCCTGGTGATCGACGACGACCTGCTGGGCAACGCGCAGCGGCTGCTGCGCGGAATCGAGGTCAACGACGAGACCCTCTCGTACGAGGTGATCGCCGGCGCGGTGGCGGGTCCGGGCCACTACCTCGGCGCCGAGCAGACCCTGCACCTGATGCGGAGCGAGTTCCAGTACCCGGGCATCGCCGACCGCACCACGCCGGGTGAGTGGGAGGAGCGCGGGAGCCGCACGATCTACGAGCAGGCCCACGAGCGGGTCGTGGACATCCTTGGCAGCCACTACCCGGTGTACCTGGACCCCGCGGTCGACGCCAGGATCCGCGAGCGGTTCCCGATCCGGCTCGACCCGGCCGACATGCGAGCCGGCAACGGCCGCTGGTAGCTCGAGGAGGCCGGCTCCCTGAGATCACCGATCGCTCCGATCCATTCATGCCGTGGTCATTCGAGAGCACGTGGAGCGACGGGACCGTCTCCTGGTGGTGCTCTGACGCCCGCGCTCTACGTCGCCCGGCTGCGCCGCTTGCGGCGGCCGCCGAACAGCCCGAACTCGCCGATCCGGCGCCGCACGATCGGCAGCCAGGAGAAGGCGCCGACGAGCTGCAGCAGCACGGTGACGATGAGCAGGAAGCCCGGCACCGCCACGAGCGCGCTGGGCACCAGCCAGTCGAACATGCCGAGCGATCCCAGGAACGCCGACACGAGGGAAGGCGAGTCGAGATGTCCGGTGGCACCGAGCGGGATCCGGACCCAACCGTCGGCTGCCGGCGCGGCCGGTGGAAGGCTGGCGTCCGGTCCCCCAGCGGCCAGGGTGGCCGGCGCCGGCGTGGGTGGTCGTCGCGGCGTGGGGGTGGCCGAGAAGGACGGCACCGCGCTCGGCTCACCGGGTGCCGAGGGCGAGGGCTCCATGACAGTCAAAGGCGTGGGGCCTGCGGACGACGACGCGGCAGGACGTGGAGTCGCGGTCGCAACCGGGTTCGGCGCTGGGGTGGGCTTGGGTGTTGGTCTCGGGGTCGGCCTCGGGGTCGGCCTAGGGGTCGGCCTAGGGGTCGGCTCGGGGGTCGGCTCGGGGGTCGGCGGTCGCACGACCGTGGAATGGATGTGCAGCCTGGGCCCGGTCGCCTTGCTCGACGTGTCCCACTTCTCGAACGCGTTCAGGTCCCATGACTGGGTTGCAGAGCCCGCCGCACGCACCGTGACACTGAACGACGCCGAATCATCCTTCTCAAGGCGCTCGCTGTCCTTGGACACATGGAACACGACTCGCCCGGGTGGACCCGTCGTGATCGGATCGATGATCCACGGCGAAGGTGCTCTGGCGGCGAGCGCCGAGATGCCATTCGGCAGCTGGATCTCGATGCAGCCCACCTTCATGTCGTTGACGACGGTGACCGTCAAGTCGACCCTCGTTGCCTCGTCCTCCACCAGGGTGATCTCGGTCGGGGTGACGGTCCAGATCTTCGCGGCACCACGGACGTTCGCCGGGAGCAGCGTCGCCTGCGATGCCGCGAGCACGGACGCGAGGGCGAGGGCGGCGGCGAGCCGGGGCTGGGCCTTCGCCCGAGGCGGGGCCATCGCTCAGGCGACCCGCGCGTAGGGTGTCCAGAGCCGGTGCAGTCCGTCCGTCCCAGGCAGCGGGGCGTTCGGATCGTGCTCGATTCCGCCCACGAATGCCGCAACCAGGTCCTCGTCCAGCTGCGTGCCCGCGGCGTCGGCAAGCCGGATCAGGGCCTCGCGCACGTCGAGCGCCTTGCGATATGGCCGAGTCGTCGTCATGGCCGAGAACGTGTCGCCGACGGCGAGGATGCGGGCGATCAACGGGATGTCCTCGCCGGCAAGGCCGGCCAGGTAGCCGCGTCCGTCCCACCGCTCGTGGTGATGGCGGACGCCGGTCCGGATGGTCTCGATGTCCGGCAGGTCCCGCAGGATCATGTCGCCGAGGGCGACATGCTGCTTGACCACCTCCATCTCGCCATCGCTGAGGCGGCCGGGGCGGCGCAGGATCGCGTCCGGGATCCCGATCTTGCCCACGTCGTGGAGCAAGCCGGCGACGCGGATCGTCGCGATCACGGCCGGATCCAGCCTGAGTTGCTCGGCGATGAACACCGCGTACCGCGAGACGTCCTCGGAGTGGCGCTTGGTGTAGCGATCCTTGGCGTCGACGGCGAGGATCAGCCCCTGGAACACGTCGAACGTGCGGGTCTCGGGTGGCGTCTCCGTGTCGGCATCGGCGAGACAAATCGCGTTGCCACCGCCGATCTTCGCCTCCAGGAGCGAGACCGACGCGTTGGCGAGCAGCGCGTTGACCGACGTCCCGTCCCGGGGGAACCTGCACAAGCCACCGCTGATCGTGACCGGCAACAGCTCGGATTCCCCGAACTGGAGTGTCATCTCGGCCAGCACCGCCCGCAGGTGCTCGATGGTCGGCAGCAGGCCGTCTGCGTCCGTCGCGGGGCTGATCACCAGGAATTCGTCCGGCCCATAGCGACCGAACTCGCTCGTCCCGGGCAGGACCGCCGCCAGCTGTTCCGCAACCAGGAGCAGAGCTCGGTCGCCCGCCGGGTGGCCGTGAGCGTCGTTGAGGAGCCGGAAGTTGTCCAGGTCGAGCATCGCGATCTCAATCTCCGCACCATCGGTGCGGGCGTTCTCGACGCCTGCGGTGAGGAGACTGACGAGGGAGCCGTGATTGAGCGTCCCGGTCAGCGGGTCGCGTCGCTCGGCCTCGATCAGCGCCTCGGCCTGGCGGGCAATCCGGCGCTGGCTTGCCCGGAACACGAGGAACAGGGCGACGGCCGTGATAAGGGCCGCGCTGACGGTCGCCAGCACGACGTCCCGGCGGGCCGCCTCCACCTGGCTGAGGATCGGCACGCCGTCACGCCAGATCGCAACCACCGCGATCACGCTGTCGCCAGTCCGGTCCGTGCGGATCGGGAAGTACTCGCGCAGGATGCTCGAGGTCTCGAATCTGGTCCCGGCTGCCTCGCTGTCTCCCGGGGCCACGATGGCCGCCACTGGCTCGCCGGCGATCGCGGCGGCGAAGCTGGGGGTCCGGGCCGCCGTCCAGCCGACTGATGCCTGGTCGTCGGAGAGGATTACGAGACCGTCGGGCAGCCTGATCTCCAGGTGGAGGATCTCGCCGCTGTGGATGAGCGTCTCGAGGCGGCCCTGGACCTCCGCCCGGCGGGCGTCGCCGGTTGCGTTCGGATTCAGGTCCCCGGCTTCGAGGACCAGGTTCGCAAAGGTCCGGATCGTGGCCGCGTCGGACTGGACCACCGCGTTCAGCGTGGCCGAGGACACGTTGCTGGTGACGATCACCGTCTGCGCCGTGGCCGTGATCCCGACGATGACCAGGAACATGCCGAACACGAGCAGCAGCAGGACGGGCCGGCGGAGACGCCTTGAGGAGCCAGACACGCTCGGGACAGACCTCCGATGCAACGGGGGGACGCTGTCGACCACGGTACCGATGGGGGTGCTGAATTCGACCCTACGAAAGTCCCAGCGCGCCGACCGCCCCGGGGCCCGCGCTCGCTCCTACCCTGGACCCGACGCTCGCGGGGCGCTGAGCGGCTTCGAGTCGCCGGGCGCCTCCCTGGCGCTGGCCGGACCGGCAGATGGGTGCCGGCCCCGGAGCCACGCAGCGGCCGGGCTTGATGCTCCGATCCCGGCGAGGGGCAACAGCCCCACCAGGATGGCCGGCGAGTTGATCCAGATGGTCGGCAGCGCCAGCCAGACGCCAACGGGCAGAACCCAGCGCCGGTCGGATCTTGCCCCCCATGCCACGAGCAGCGCGGCAAGCGGCAGCCGGACCCAGACGGAGACCGGCAGGAAGATCAGGCCGTTGCCCAGCTCCGGGAAGTCCATGCGGAAGAGAAAGGCGGCCCAGTCCCGCCATGCCACGCGATCGACGGCATACGAGATCCCGGCGATCGTCGCGGTCGCGCCCAGCGCGATCGCCAGCGAACGCCACTCCCTCCGGGCGAGGAACCAGACGAGCCCGACGCCGGGTGTCACCTTCGTCAGCAGCGGCAGCGCCCACACCGCCGGCCACCGGATCCCGACCAGGGCGACGACCGCGAACGCGAGATCCAGCTGCCCGAGCAGGACCGACAGCCCGATGGGCGGCAGGAGCAGGACCACGAGCGCGAGGCGCCCGCTGAGCCACAGCAGCAGCGGGAGCTCGAACGCGGTCCAGAGGGCGGCGAACACGGGCCAGGGAAGCGCGACAAGGGGTGCGATCGCCTGGGCGAAGGCCGGCGAATAGAGATAGGCGCCGACGTCACCCTGGTGAGAAGTCGCATAGTCCGGGCCGTCCCGGGTCAGCCAGTAGGACCACGCGTCCCAGGAGAGCGCGGTCCACGGATAGACGTCGAGCAGCCGCGCCACGACGAGCACCCCGGCAACCACGAGGAATGCCGGGATGGCCACGTTCGAGGCCATGCTTCGCCCGACGGAAGCTGGCTGCATGCTCGTGGGAGCCATCACGGGCGAGCATCTCAGCCCGGACCGCCTCAGGGCAAGGAGCGATCGGCCCGTCGAGAGGGGCGGTCGCTCAAGCGGAGGCGGGGACGGCGCTGGGCGATCCGTCAGGCCGTCGCGTCGGGCCCGACCTCCAGGCGCTCGCCGGCATCAACCCTGACCATCAGCCGGTTCTCAGCGGGCGTGAGCGGGCACGAGAACTTCGGGTCGTACACGCAGGAGGGGTGGTAGGCGAGGTTGAAGTCCAGCGAGTACGTGCCGTCGTCCTGGGCCTCGAGGTCCAGGTAGCGCCCGGCGCCGTAGGTCTCGCTGCCACTCGTCACATCAAGGAACGGGACGAACAGCGATTCGCTGGCGCTGTTCGCGAACCGGTAGGCAGTCAGGGACCGCTCGGCGCCGGCGATGTCGAACCGGAACACGCCGGCACGCTCAGCCGGGCGCAGGCGGCCGTCCGTGGTGGGGATCTCGAACTCCACCGGCTCGTCGCCGGTGTAGGGATGGAGGGCGAGGTCGTCGATCACCCACCGCTCGTCAACTGGGTAGTAGGGAAGCCCGGCGAACGCCTCCCGCTCGCCGGCGGGGATCGGGCTCCCGAGCGAGGTCCTGAAGTACGCGTCCTTGTCCGCCCGGAACGCTGTCACGGCGTCGACATAGGAAAGCGTGTGGTGATGCGCGTGCTCGTCGGCCAAGGGGACACCTCGAGAAACAGTGGGCAGCAGATCCTAGTCGATCGGCACCAGCACCGGAGCGGGGCGGTCAGGTGCGGTGGGGCGACGTTCGTACCATGGCGAGGCGTCGGTCGCCTCCCTACCTTGAGCGTGCGTTCCTCGGAGCGCGCCGGCCCGGACTGCGTGGCCGGCGGGGTAGTGCATTGCCGGGTCCGATGGGAACCCTCGCCGGTCCGGCCACGGGATGGACAACACGTGATCGAGGATCTCTCGGCGTCACCCGGATGGATGGTCCCGGTCGCCATCGCCTACGCCGCATTCCTGGTCGCGATCGCGGCCTACGACGTGCGGCGGCACCGGGTCCCCAACATCGCGATCTACCCGGCCATCGGGCTGGCATTCGGCCTCGCCTTCCTGCGTCCCGAGCGGCCGTGGTGGGACTTCGTGCTGGCGGGCGCGGCCGCGGCGACCCTGTTCGTGGTCATCGGCCTCCTGTCCGGTGGCGGGATGGGCATGGGTGACGCGAAGCTGGCCGCGTTCATCGGGCTCATGACCGGCTGGCCGGGAGTGCTGGTCGCCGGGTTCATCGCGTTCGCAGCCGGTGCGGCGGCCGGAGTCCTCCTGGTCGCCATCGGACGCCTTGGACGCCGCGACCCGCTGCCGTTCGCACCGGCGCTCGCCCTGGGGGCGATGACTGCCGCCGTTGCGGGTCGCCAGCTCACGCAGCTCCTGTGGCCGGGGATCGGATGATGATGAACCTCCAGGCATCCGCGCCGGTCGCGGATGCGCCCACACCCGTCGTGGGTGCGCCGATCCCCCAGCCCGTCCGGCGAGCCCCTCGCCTCGGCGACATGCTGCTGCGGGCCGGCCTCGTCGAGGAGGCGCAGCTGACCGCCGCCCTTGCGGCGCAGGGCGAGCGGCGCAAGCGCCTCGGGGAGATCCTGCGGGACGATGGCGTCATCGACGAGGTGGCGCTGGGAGCGGTGCTCTCGGTGCAGCTCGACGTGCCCCTCGTGGACCTGCGAGAAGCGAGGAGCGAGGACGCCGCGCTCGCCGTCCTGCCGGAAGCGGACGCGCGACGACTGTGGGTCCTGCCGCTCATGGCCCCGGGGGCCGACCTCGGCCCGCTGGTCGTGGCCGCGGACGACCCCAGCAACCAGCGGATGATCGAAGAGCTCGAGGAGCTGACCGAGCGCCCGGTCGTCGCCCACCTCGCCCTGCGGTCCGAGATCCTCGATGGGATCAACCGTCGCTACCGCGTGACGGGGGACCTTGCGGCCCAGGTCACGGCCTTCGCCACCACTCGCCCGACCACGGTCCCCAACGTGGGTCGCAAGGCCGTCTCGACCGCCGGCATGCAGGACCTCGCGGACGCCCCGGTCGTCCAGATCGTCAACCTGCTCGTGTCGCAGGCCCTGCGCGATCACGCAAGCGACCTCCACATCGAGCCCCAGGCGTCCGGCTTGCGGATCCGGACCCGGGTGGACGGGATCCTCCGGGACGTGGCCGACCTCCCGGCGGAGCTGGCACCGGGACTCGTGAGCCGGATCAAGATCCTCGCCGAGCTGAACATCGTCGAGAAGCAGCGGGCGCAGGACGGCCAGATCACGATGGACGTGGACGGCCGCCTGGTGGACATCCGGGTCGCAACGATGCGCACCATCTGGGGCGAGAAGGTCGTGATGCGACTGCTCGATCGCGATCGATCGGTCCTGCGGCTCGCTCAGCTGGGCGTGCCGGCCGGAGTTCAGCCCTCGTTCCAGGCGATGCTTGGCGCGCACTACGGGATGGTCGTCGTGGCCGGTCCCACCGGCAGCGGCAAGACCACGACCCTGTACGCGGCGATCAACGAGCTGGACCGGATCTCCCTCAACGTCACCACGATCGAGGATCCGGTCGAGTACACGTTCGAGCGCGTCAACCAGACGCAGGTCAACGTGGCGGCCGGCCTCACGTTCGCCTCGGGCCTGCGGGCGATCCTGCGCCAGGACCCCGACGTCATCCTGGTGGGCGAGATCCGGGACCGCGAGACCGCGGAGATCGCCACCCAGGCCTCGATGACCGGGCACCTCGTGCTGTCGTCGATGCACGCGACCGGGGCTGTCAGCGCCCTGTTCCGCCTGCTGGAGATGGGGATCGAGCCGTTCCTCGTGTCGGCCAGCGTGACGGGCGTCTTCGGGCAGCGCCTGATGCGCCGCATCTGCTCCCACTGCCGGATCGAGATCGAGCCCACCGCGGAAGAGCAGGGGCTGTACCTCGCCGCCGGCCTCACGCCGCCCGACGTTGCCTTCATCGGTCGCGGGTGCACGTACTGCGCCGGCAGCGGCTACCTCGACCGGATCGGCGCCTACGAGCTGCTCCGGGTCACCCCCGACGTCCGCCGCCTCGTGGCCGGCGGTGCCCACTACGACGACGTCCTCGCACTGGCGCTCAAGGAGGGCCTGGTTCCGATGCGCATTGACGCACTGCACAAGGCAGCGGCCGGGATCACGACCGTGCACGAGGCCATCCGCAGCGTGAGCGCCTGATGGCCGCCATCGACGCGATCAGCGGGCAGAACCGGCTGCAGCGGGCCAACGACCGCCTTGCGCAGCATGTGCCGGGCCTCGACTCGGTCAAGCGGGTCGAGCTCGTGCTGTTCAGCCGGATGATGGCGACCTTCATCCGGGCCGGCGTCCCCATCCTCGACGGCATCGGTGTCGTTCGCGAGCAGGCCGATTCGAAGGTCTTCCGGCGCACCCTCGACGACATCGCCACCCACCTCCGGGAGGGGGACACGCTCTCGATGTCCCTGGCCCGGCATCCGCGCGTATTCCCCCGCCTGTACATCAACATGGTGGTGGCCGCCGAGGCGACCGGCGAGCTGGACGTGATCCTGGACCAGCTCGCCCGGTACCTGGACCAGGCGGACGCCACGTCGCGGCGTGTCCGCCAGGCCATGCTCTACCCGGGGATCGTGATGGGGCTCGCCGTGGTCGTCGTCCTCGTCTTGATCACCTTCGTGCTCCCCTCGTTTGTCGCGCTGTTCGCGGACTTCGATGCCGAGCTCCCGCTGCCGACGCAGCTGATGATGGGGCTTGGAGCATTCGGCGGCGCCTACGGGATCCAGACCGCCATCGGGGTCATGGTCGTCGTCGCCCTCGCGTTCCTGCTCCGGGGCACCCGGCGCGTCCGCTGGCTGCGGCACCGGCTGATCTTCCGCCTGCCGATCGTGGGCAAGCTGGTCCGGCTCGGGATCGAGTCGCGGTTCACGCGCATGCTCGGGATCCTGCTGCGCGCCGGTGTGCCGGTCGCCCAGGCGTTCGAGATCGCCGCGGTCGGGACCGGCAACGACGAGTACGTGAAGCGGCTGGTCCCCGTGAAGGAGGCGCTCATCTCCGGGGACGGCATCGCCGAGCCGCTCAAGTCATCGGGGCTGTTCAGCCCGCTGCTGATCCAGATGGTCAGCGTGGGTGAGGAGACGGGCACGATCGATTCCTATCTCGACCTCGCTTCCGACTTCATGGATAGCGACCTCGAGTACAAGACCAAGCAGATGGTCACCCTCATCGAGCCGGTGCTGATCGGCGGCGTGGCGCTGGTCGTGGGCTTCGTGGCGCTGTCGGTCATCACGCCCATGTACAGCATTCTCCAGCAGGTCAGATGATCGCCCGGCTCCGGCGCCTGCATGCCGACGACCGCGGCTCGACGCTGGTCGAGACGCTGGTTGCCTCGGCCCTGCTCGGGATCGCGCTGATCGGGCTCGTGGGCAGCCTGTCCACGTTCGCCATCGCGAGCCGCGGGGCCGAGGACCGGAGCGTGGCCCAGGCGATCGCGCGCGCGCAGGCGGCACGGATCAACGCGGCTCCCTACCAGCTGGACGGCGACTACAGCGCCTACGACGAACCGCTGCCGGCGGGCTACAGCCGCACGTTCGCGGTGAAGTGGTGGGATGGCGTGTCCGGCTGGTCGGGGACCCAGAACGCTAACGGGCTCCAGATGATCACCCTCGGGATCCGGGTCGGCGGCTCCACCGTGGCCAGCCTCGAGTTTGCGAAGGCCGACCGATGACCGGGCTCCTGCGTCGCGTGGCCCGCGAGGACGCGGGCGTCACGCTGCCCGAGCTCCTGGTCGGCACCTTCATCGGGGCCATGATCATGACCTCGGTCGCATCGACGATCTTCACGACCAACGACCTGCGGGTCCGCGCCGACGACCGCACGCAGGTGGCGAGCGACCTCGCGGTGGTTGCGATGCGCTTCGACATGGACGCGACGATGGCAACCGCGGCCGCACCGGCCCGGGCCCAGACGACCACCACCTCGTGCGACACCGCGATCGACCTCGGGCTGGACGAGGGCGGGGCGCCCGTGCGCTACCGCACCGTGTCCGGCAGCCCGGCCGGCCCGCAGTGGCTGGAGCGGGTCAGCGGGAGCGGCACGATCGTCGTCGCCCGGAACGTGTCTGACTGCTCGTGGCGCGTGACCCAGGATGGGTCCGGGCACCAGACGATCCAGGTCACGCTGTCGCTGACGGGCGCCACCGGAGAGTCGGTGTCCCAGAAGCTGCGCGCCGCGCCGAGGCTGTGGTGAGCACCCAACGCCGACGGGCGCGACGGTGGCCGGCACGACTGGTCGGCCGGATCAGGCGCGACGAGCGGGGCCAGTCGCTGCCGGTCGTGCTGACGCTCATCACCTTCCTGTTCATCGTCGCCAGCGCCATGGCCGCCCATGCATCGGTGGCCCTGCGCACGACCACGGCCAACGAGGCCCAGGGCGGAGACCTCCACGCGGCGGACGCCGGCGTGGAGCTTGGGATCTGGTGGCAGCGCAACGGCAAGCCGGGCAACCCACCCGACATCAACGTGAACGGCCAGGACGTGTCGACGACGGTGTCCGTGGCCGGGGGGGCGTCGTGCGCCACCCGATCACCGATCCTGATCACGGGCTTCGAGGCGGGGGCGGTGTCCAGTGATGGTGGCGGCCTCTTCTCCTCGATCAGCGGCACTGACTTGGTCTCCGACGCGACGGTGGTCCGGAGTGGTGGGCGCTCGCTGCGGATCGCCGATCCATCGAACTCCAGGGACTACGTCACCCTTCCAGCTGCCGGGGCGGCGATCGTGGCGCGCGTCTACCTGCGGCTCGACACGCTGCCCGCGAAGGACGTCACGGAGCTGATGGTGCTCGATGCCGCCAGGGGCAACGACCTCCGCCTCGGGTACCAGGCATCGACGCAGCGCCTCATCCTGCGATTCGCCAACCGTGCGCCGGCCGTGGCTGACACCACGATCGCCCCGCGGACTTGGGTGCGCGTCGACCTGCGGCTCACGGCGAATGAGAACCCGCGCACAGCCACTTGGCAGCTCGACGGCGTGACCCAGCCCGACATCTCCGCCACGGGTGGCGGGACCACCGTGCGCTACCTTCGCCTCGGTTCGAACGTCAAGCGCGACACGTACACGGCCAACTACGACGACGTCATGATCTCCGCGACACCCGCCGACTACCCGATTGGCGAGGGTGCCGTCCTGCCGCTGCGACCCGACGGCATGGGAACCAGCGACACGCCGGATTCCTTCCACCAGGATGATGGCTCGGCCGTCGATGCCGATACCTACCGTCGGCTCGACGACGACCCGACGGACGGCCTCGCGGACTACGTCGCTCAGGACGTCGCTGGTGCCTCGAGCTACCTCGAGTTGACGCTTGCGGACACCACCGAGAAATGCATCGTGGGCGTGTCCGGCCTGGTGGCGTACCACGCCGCCGCCGCCGGCCGCGACCAGGGAGCGACTCGTCTCGTGGATGGCGGCACGGAGCGGATCGTCTACAGCGGCGACATGTCCGAGACCCGGCTGTTCTACCGGTCCGCCATGGTGCCGCCGACCGGCGCCTGGACAAAGGCTGCCGTGAACGCGCTGGTGGCGCGCATCGGGTATTCGACCGACATCAAGCCGGTTCCCTACTGGGACGCCCTGCTGGTCGAGATCGCCACCGGTGAGAGCGCGCCCGGGATCGTCACCGTGACCGCGACGGCCGGTGCCTCCACGGTGACCACGACGTACACGGATGCGGGCTCGGGCTCCCCCGTGCTCGAGGCGTGGTCGGCCAGTCGCTAGCTGGATGCGGTGCCGCGGGGCGACAAGAACGCCACAGGACCGCACCGCACCCTCGCACAAGTACCCCGGTCACCCGGACTATCGAGCGGTAGGGCGAGGACGAGCTCCCGGGGACCATGAGCGCAGGCCTGGAGCGTGGACTGGTCACGCAGAGGCGTCACTGCCCGACAGCGCAGATCGGCGTCCCCGATCACCGGCGCACCGGAGCAACCACAGGGAGCAGACGCAACATGATGAGGTTCCTCACCCGGACGCACCGCGACACCCGCGGCTTCACGCTCGTGGAGCTGCTCGTGGTGGTCACGATCCTGGGAATCCTCGCGGCCGTCGTCACCACGAGCCTGGTCGGTCTGACCGGGACCGCGAAGACCAACGCGTGCGCCGAGGAGCTCCGGACCGTCCAGACCGCGATGGACGCCATGATGGCCAAGAACAACATCACCGTGGTCGCCGCACGAACGACCGACACGAACACGTTCTCGGCCCTGCCGACCGGCACCGGCGCCGAGCCGCTGTCGCCCAACTACCTCCGCCAGACCACGACCAAGGGCTCGTACCGATGGACGGCCGCAGGACTGGTGACGGCCGGCACGACCGGCGGGTGTTCGTAGGCTGCTGACCGAGCCCCCTCCGGGCGGTGATGCCGCCCACCAAGCTCCAGAGCCCCAGCGCCCTTCCCTCACGGGAGGGGCGCTTCTCTGTTGTCAACCGGGCTCGGCGAGCTCGTTGGGGTACATCGAGGCGGCCACGGCGACCTCCCTGGAGACGGTTCCCTCCCCGACAAGCCGGCGGAGATCCGCCTCCAGCGTCCGCATGCCGAGGGCAGCTCCGGTCGCGAGCACATTTCGCAGCTGGTTCGACTTCCCGTCCCGGATGAGGTTGCGGATCGCTGCGGTTCCGAGCATCACCTCGAACGCGGCGACGCGGCCGTCGCCATTGACGCGTGGCAGCAGGCGCTGGTGGAGGACGGCGGCCAGAGTCAGCGAGAGCTGCGTCTGGACCTGTCGCTGCTGCTGCGGCGGGAAGACATCGACGATCCGGTCGATCGCCTGGGCGGTGTCGTTCGTGTGGAGGGTTGCGAACACGAGGTGACCGGTCTCGGCCATCGTCAGCGCCGCCGCGATCGTCTCCAGATCCCGCATCTCGCCAACCAGGATCACATCAGGGTTCTCCCGGAGCGCGGCCCGGAGCGCGCCCGCGAAGCTCGGTGCGTCGGACCCGACCTCCCGCTGCATGACCATCGAGCGCTTGTGGTGGTGCACGTACTCGATCGGATCCTCGATCGTGATGATGTGGGCCGCCCGCTCGCGGTTCACCATGTCGATCATTGACGCGAGGGTCGTCGACTTCCCGCACCCCGTGGGGCCGGTCACCAGCACAAGGCCGTGCGGAAGGCGGGTGAGCTCCTGGCAGACGGACGGCGCACCGAGTGCCTCGAGGCCCGGGATCGTGTAAGGAATGAGCCGCAGCGCGCCGGCCAGCGTCCCGCGCTGGTAGAACAGGTTGGCGCGCACGCGGGCCACCTCGCCGTACGAGAAGCTGAAGTCCAGCTGGCGCTTGGCTTCAAGCTCTCCCCATCGAGTGCCGGCCAGGGCACGGGCCAGGCTCGAGGTGGAATTGGCCGTCATCGACTCCCCGTCCAAGCGCACCAGTGAGCCCAGGACGCGTGCCATGGGAGGCGCGCCAGGGGCGAACAGGAGATCCGAACCACCGCGCTCGGCAACGATCCCCAGGAGCCGCTCGATGACCTCGTTCACCTCGCCCGGAACTGTACACTCCCAACCGTGGACCCCGTGGAGGCAACTGGCGGAGCACCGGTGCTCATCGTCTCGCCAGACGAGCGCTGGCTGCGCGCCCTCGAGGTCACGGTCCGGCTGGGCGGCTACCGCGTGATCTCCCGGCGATCGATGCTGGACGTCCTGCGTGTGCGCGACGGCGACGATCTGCCCCAGGCGATTGTGTTCGACCTCGGGGCCAGCTGGACAGCCCAGGAGCTCGAGAGCGTCCGGTCGCTGATTGCCGAGACGACCATCCCGACCGTGGTGATCCTGCCCGAGCGGCTGGCCGCGGAGCGGGATCGTATTGCCGCGGTGGGCGCCACGACGCTCATCCGGCCATATCGGCCGTCCGAGCTGTTCGCCGTGCTGCCGCCGCACCCGGGCACGCTCGGGGATGCGTATGCCGAACCCGGGGATGCCGTTGCCGAACCCGGGGGTGCCGTCGCGCCGCCCGCCAGCGCTCCGGCCGAGCCACCGGTGACCGCGGACGAGCCACCCCTGGCGCACGATCCCGGGGCCTGATTTCGCCCGCCCCGGGGCCCAAGTGCAACCTGGTCGTTCCCGATCAGTGCCCGTCGGCGCCGTCGGTCCCGGGGCAGGATGGCGCCACGGGCCGGCTCTGTCCACCAAGGGGTGGCGGCCGCCCGGGCCGTGGATCCTGCCCGAGAGGGCCAGCAGACGTTGGGCCACGGCGGTCCCGGTCCTGGCATGGGTCCTGGCCTCGCCCCCAATGGCGGCGGTCCTGCGGCACCTTGCGCCAGGGCTCGAGGTGCGTCCCATGCGTGACGACTCCGTCCTGGCTGCGATCGATGCAGCCCTTCCCTCCCCCCAACCCTGCGGCTGTGGCCGGCACCTCACGGTGGCCGTCCGCGATGACGGCGTGTGGCTCGAGTGCTCGGCGTTCGACCAGCCGAGCCGTCTTCCGGCGAGGCTCGCCGCCGCGGTCCGTGAGCTCCTCCACGATCGCCGCTTCCTGGTCCAGGCGCCCTCCGTCGCCGGCTGATCCACGCGTGGGCCACGCTCCCGACGAGGAGGATTGGTGCTAGCCCCACCCCCAGGATGCCCGCTGCCCGGCTGGGCGACGGGGTCGCCGGAGCCTACCGTCGATCTCGACAACCAATCAGCCAGCGGGCCGGGATGAACCCGGCCGGGGACAGCCCATGTGGCCCCGGCCGGACCGGCCCACGAAAGGGGTGTAACCCGTGCGCCGCTTGTCCCTGGTCACGACCGCTGTCGTGATCCTCCTCACCCTCCTCGCTCCGGTGGCCCTCGCCGCCGGCCCGGTGACCTCCACCGGCAGCGTCGTCGTGTCCGTCAACGGCACGATGGACCTTCCGGCGGGCACGTCGGTCGACACGGTCGTCGTCGTCGACGGCACCGCCACCATCAGCGGCGACGCGCAGACCGTCGTCGTCGCGGGCGGTTCCGCCACCTTGGCGGGCGCCACCGTCGAAGAGCTCGTCGTCGTTGACGGGCGGGTCGACCTCCTCGCCGGCACCAGCGTCGGCGACATCAGCACCTGGCAGGGAACCGTCACCCAGGATCCGGCGGCCACCATCACCGGCCGCACGACGTCGTTCGAGACCGACCTCGCCGCGCTCGCGATCCTGCTGGTTCCGCTCGTCCTCGCGCTCACCGTCGGGATGGCAATCGCCGCCGTCGTGGCCGCGCTCGTCGTCGCCGCGTTCGGCTCGCGCCAGGTGCGCGAGGCCGAGGCCCAGATCTCCGGCCGCCCGGGCCACTCGCTCCTGGCGGGGATCGCCGGCACCGTCGTGCTCCCGATCATCGGTGGGCTGCTCATCCTGAGCGTCATCGGTGCCCCCATCGGGTTCGCGCTCCTGTTCGGGATCCTGCCGGTGCTCGCGTTCGTGGGCTGGCTCGTCGCCGCGATCTGGGTGGGTGAGTGGCTCATCGCCCGCAGCCGTGGCGAGCGTGAGTCCGGCCGCCCGTACCGCGCCGCAATCCTGGGTGTGATCGTGCTGTCGATCGCCTCGATCGTGCCCTTCGTGTCCACGATCGCGACCCTGTTCGGGTTCGGCGCCCTGCTCCTGGTCGGGTGGCGGATCCTGCGGCCGGAGCGGCCGGAGGCCCCCGGACAGCCCGCCGAGTCGTTCGCCGGGCCGATGGCACCCGTCCCCAGCGGCAGCTAGTCGTCAGTCCCTGCGCATCGCGCAGCTCGCGCCCGGCCGGTCACCCGGCCGGGCGTATCCGTGCCCGGGGGCAACCGCAGTGGCGTCTCCATGCCCCCGGGCCAGCCGCAGGGGCGCTCCGCCGGGCGCCTCCAGGCCGCTCCGCCCGCGCCGCAGGGCGCTGGCGGCCGTACGGCCCGCTCGGCCCCGCGCCGCTGGCGCGTCAGAGCCCACCTGTAGCACGATGGGTGGCACCGCCGCCGTTCTCGAGGGGAGCCCGCCATGGCCGACCAGGACCTGGACCGCATTCGTGAGTTCGCGAAGACCCTCCGGGTGCCGCCCGGGACACGGGTCAGGCTGCCCCGCGACTACGACCCGGACGACACGCACGGGCTCAAGGAGAAGGACGCCGACGAGCTCCTGTCCCGCGGGATCGAGCTGCTGAGCGACTACCAGGCTCGCCTCGCGGCCCAGGACACGCAGGCGCTGCTCGTGATCATCCAGGCCATCGACGCGGCCGGCAAGGACGGCACCATCCGGCACGTCATGAGCGGCGTGAACCCCCAGGGCGTGCGGGTGAACTCGTTCAAGGTCCCCTCGGCCGAGGAGATGGACCACGACTTCATGTGGCGCTACCACAAGGCGCTGCCCGGCCGCGGGATGATCGGCATCTTCAACCGCTCCTACTACGAGGAGCTGCTCGTCGTCCGCGTGCACCCGTCGATCCTCGCCGGCCAGAAGCTCCCGGCGGATCGCAAGGACAAGGGCATCTGGACCCGGCGGTTCCGGCAGATCAACGACTGGGAGGCGTATCTCGTCGACCAGGGCTACACGATCGTCAAGCTGTTCCTCAACCTCTCGAAGGAGGAGCAGCGGCAGCGGTTCCTGGCCCGCATCGATGAGCCGGACAAGAACTGGAAGTTCAGCGCCGGGGACGTCAAGGAACGAGCCAACTGGGATGCCTACCAGGCGGCCTTCGCCGATGTGCTGTCGCGCAGCAGCACCGCCGCCGCGCCGTGGCACGTGATCCCGGCCGACAACAAGTGGTTCGCCCGTCTCGCCGCCGCCGGGATCATTGCCGATGCGCTGATCGACATGGACCCGCAGTTCCCGGAGGTCAGCGGCGAGGCGCGCGAGGCGCTGCTCGCCGCCCGCCTCGAGCTCCTCGCCGAGGATCCCGGAGCGGGGTCGGCGGGGGCCGGGGCCCCGAGGGGCTGACGCTGGTGACGGCAAGGGTCGGAAGGGTTCAGCCAAGAAGGGCAAGGGCCGCCGCAAGGGCAAGTAGTCCGGGGCGCTCCTCGGCTCCGGGCACGCCTCTCCCCCAGGCGCTCCTCGGCTCAGGACACGCCTCTCCCCCGGATACGCCTCTCCCCCGGGCGCCCCTCGGCCCTGTGCACCGCCTCGGTTCTGGGCGCTCCTCGGCCCCGTGCACCGCCTCGGTTCTGGGCGCTCCTCGGTTCTGGGCGCCGCCTCGGTTCTGGGCGCTCCTCGGTTCTGGGCGCCGCCTCGGTTCTGGGCGCTCCTCGGTTCTGGGCGCCGGACGCCCGAACGGGCGCACCGCGACACGGATCGGGCGGCTGGGGCCGCGATCGTCACGCGGCTGTGGGTGGCTGCGCAACGGGCGGCGCGCCGGGCGCCCGGACCGACGCGGCGTGCAACCGTTCGGGCGCCCGGCGCCCGAGTCTGGGCCCGAGCCGCGGCGCCGGCCCGCGCTTCTGGCCGACGCCCGAGTCTGGGCCCGCGATGGTGCCCGCGCTTCCGGGCGCGACGCCTACTCGCGCTCCGTGACCAGGTATCGGGTCCGCGACTGGACGTGCGCCATCGAGTCCGCGGCCACGGCCTTGCCGTGATCCGTGGCGTAGGCGGCGTCGAAGGCCTCGCGGCTGTCGAACCAGAGCTCCGAGACGCCGTCGATGCCCCCCTCCGGCCCTTCGTCAACGAGGTTGATCACCATCCTGCGCAGCCCGGGCAGGCCCAGGGCGAGCGGTCGATGCTCCTCCAGCCACCAGGTCCGGAACTCGTCGCGCGACAGGTCGGCTCGACGGGTCAGCAGGATCATCGCCTTGAACATGACGCCTCCCATGGCTCTGGACGCTGGTGCCGAGTCTATGCCCGTCGAGAGTGGCTCAGCACTCGATCACGCTGAGGGCGGGGTTGCGGCGCCTCGCGGTAGGTGCGGCGCCACGCGGCCCGGATCGCGCCCCGGTCGTCGCGGCACCGGGCTCCGTCGCGGACCGGTTCCGTGGATTCAGCCCCGGGGGACGAGCCTCCGGGCGTCCACCCAGCCGGCCCAGCCATTGACGGCGACCACCCTCGCCCAATCCCCGGCCCGCTCCACGACCGCGAGATCCAGCCGCGCATCCAGCGTCACGACCGGTGCGAGCGCCGGATCCGGGGTGCCCCAGGCGGGCAGGCCGCCATCCGGCACGGCGTGCGTGGGGCGCCAGCCGTGTGCGGCGGAAACGCCCGGCTGAGCAGCCGGCCGCGGCATGGTCGTGACCATGCCCGACCCCGGGCACCGGGTCCCGCGTCGCCGTCGCCCAGCCGCTCGCGCCTGCGGCGGCTGTCGAGCCGAGCGCGGCGTACTCGGCACGGGTCGCCGCGATCTCGGCCATCCGGTGCGCGACGTCCGGGTGCCCCTCCGAGCGGTGCTTGCTGAAGGCCATGGCGAGCCCGAGCTGCTGGTGCTGCAGGCGGCCCTTCAACTGCTTCCCACGGGGCCCGCGCTCGCGGCCGGCCGCGTTGCGCGCACGGCGCCGCGAACGCAGGCCGGCGAGCTCGGTCACCTCGGCCGGCGTGATCGATCCGTCATCGGCGAACCCGGCGGCGAAGGCCGCAAACCACCGCCGCTCGCGCCGACGCGCCAGCTGGACCACCAGGACCAGCCCGATCAGCATCGGCAGACCCTTGGCCGTGACGTACGCCACCCAGCCGACGAGGCTGTCGCCGTCGCCGAGCAGGCCCGACAGGATCGGCGAGTTCCAGAGGAAATGGGCCCCGACGCCGGCGGCGATCAGCGCCGTGGCGCCCAGGCGTCTGGCTCCGACCGGCTTGTCCCCGCGCACGACGGCATAGGCGATGCCCATCCCCACCAGGCCCGTGTACAGGAAGTGGCTGTAGGGGCCCGCGCCGATGATCCGGATCAGGAACATCTGGAACACCGCGACGATCGAGCCCGTGTCCGACGCGGCACGCACGAAGTAGAAGACGTCCTCGACGAGCAGGAACCCGATCCCCACCATCGCGCCCCAGACGAACCCGTCGAGCACGTCGTCGAGCTCGGTGCGGGCGATCGCGACCAGGAGCACCACGGCGAGCCCCTTGAACAGCTCCTCCACGAACGGAGCGGTCAGCGCCGCCGCCCACTCGTTGGTGAAACTCGGGGTCGGCGGTGAGCTTGAACACCACCTCCATCAGTGGCGTGTTCGTGTACAGCGACAGCGTCGTGGCCGCGATGCCGCCCCACAGCAGCGCGGCCACGAGGATCGAGACGGGCTCGCGCTCGAACAGGTCGAGGAAGTAGACGATGGCGATGACGGGGATCGCGTACGGGACGAGCAGGATCACGGTGAGCAGCCAGGCCGTGGGCTCGGCGGAGACCATCTCGTGCCTGCTGGGACAGGAAGTCCAGGCCGGTCACCACGACGATCACGACGAACAGCCAGAATGCCGGCTGGTGACGCTGGAAGAAGCCGGTCTGGCTGCCCCAGTCCGGTTCGCCGGCAGCGTTTCCGGGCGCGGTCCGCGAGGTGATCACGTCAGCCTCCCGAGTGCCGTACGGAGCCCAGGATCGCGTCCAGATCCGAGCTCACCGCGGTTCAGGCCACCGGTGGGCCCGAGGAAGTTCACGATCAGGCCCGAGCCATCGACAACCCCGGCAACGATCGACGCCATCGACCTGGGTCCCGTTCCAGACGCCGGTGTAGTTGAGCCCCGCAGCCGGGATGCCGCTGCCGACGGACCCCGCCACCGGGTCGTCACCGCTGAACTCGCCGTCCTCGAACCAGGCATCGCGGTAGGCGGCAGCGAGCTCGCCGGCGGACCCATCCCACGCGAAGCCGGCGACGACGAGCAGGGCGCCTCCCTTCTGGAGAATGACGCCCTCCTCCGCCCCCACCGACGTCCACCCGCCGGGTGGATCGATCGTGAAGCCGGAGCCGACATCGACGCCGACGCCGGGCTGGACCGGGCCGGGCTGGACCGGGCTGGACTGCGGCCCGTCGGCCGGACGCGGCTCGCCCGGCAGGCCGGGCCCCGCATCGACGATACCGGGATCCGCCGGCAGCGGCAGCGCGGCATTCACCATGTTCGCGCCGAACACGACCCCCACGATCACGCCCAGCACGGCCAGCGAGGTCCGGCCACTCGTGCCGCGGGGTCTCCGGGATCGAAGCGCCGGCGACCGCGCAGGCGACGGAGGAGGCGGCATCGGGGGCACCGAGGGCTCGGACGCGAGGTCGCCTCCTGCGCCCAATGCCTGCTCAGGCCGCTGGGTCATCCGGGTCTCCGTGCGCTGGGCGGTCAGTCTAGCGAGGTGGTCGAAGCCGATGGCAGCGGTCGCGCACGTTGCGGGCGGACGCGGGCCGGGCAGGGCATCATCGACAGATGACCGGTATCGCCTACCCCGAGTTCTCATCGGCATCGCTCCCGCGCTGGGCGCCCGTGCGCCAGGAGCTCGAGGACCTCGCCCTGCCCGACGCGGCGGCCGCGACCCGCCAAGCGCTGCGGCCCGTCATGCCCGCCGTGCGTGCCGGCATGCGCGTCTGCGTCGCGGCCGGCTCCCGCGGCATCGACCGGATCGACGAGGTCGTGGGCGAGGTGGTGCGCAGCATCCGCGAGGCCGGCGCGACCGTGTTCATCGTGCCCGCGATGGGCAGCCACGGGGGCGCGACGCCGGAGGGCCAGCTCGCGGTCCTCGCCGGCTACGGCATCACCCCCGACACGATGGGCTGCGAGATCCGGGCATCGATGGACACCGTGGACCTGGGCGAGGTGGTCCCGGGCGTGCCCGTCTACCTCGACCGGCACGCCTTCGAGGGCGCCGACCTGATCGTCCCGGTCAATCGCGTCAAGCCCCACACCGGGTTCGCCGGACCGATCGAGAGCGGGCTGATGAAGATGATCGCGATCGGCCTCGGCAAGCAGCGGGGCGCCGACACGTTCCACCGGCTGGGCTACGACGCGTTCGCGGAGCTCGTCCCGGCCGTCGCCCGCCACACGATGGCCGCGGCACCGGTCGGGTTCGGCGTGGCGCTGGTCGACGACGGCCTTGGACACCTGGCGCAGATCGAGGCGATCCCCGCGGACCGGATCGAGGCCCGCGAGGCCGAGCTGCTCACCGACGCGCGTGCCCGGATGGCGCGTCTTCCGATCGACGAGATCGACGTCCTGGTGCTGGACCTCATCGGCAAGGACATCAGCGGTACCGGCATGGACCCCAACGTCATCGGTCGGGCCAAGGCGGGGTCGACCGACGCCGGTCCCCGCATCGGGCGCATCATCGTGCGCGGCCTGACCGAGGCGAGCGAGGGGAACGCGAATGGGATCGGGTTCGCCGACGTGGCGCTGCGGCGGGCGATCGCAGCGGTCGACGAGCGCATCACCTACCTCAACAGCGTCACGGCCAAGGCGCTGGCTGGCGCGAAGCTGCCGCTGACCGTTGACTCGGACAGGGATGCGCTTGGGATCGCCCTCGCGTCGATCGTGCGGGTCACCCCCGGCCAGGCGCGGATCGTGCGCGCCCGGAGCACGAAGGATCTGTCCGTGCTGCTCGTCAGCGAGCCCGCGCTGGACGATGTCCTCGCCAGCGGCCGCTGCAGCCTCCTCGGCGAACCACGAGCGATCCGGTTCGACGGGGCCGGCATGCTCGTCGACGAGGAGCTCGCGGCCGACTGAGCCGGCCCGGCGCCGCCCGGGATCCGGAGCCGTGACGCCATCGCTCAGTCGAGGCGTCCCCGGAGTGGCAGCGCCTCGTAGCGAAGGTCTCCGTCCTCGAGGGCGAACGCGTCGAGTTCCAGCCCGTTGGGGTCAAGGGTGGCGAACTCCTCGTTGAGCCAGGCGGCGAGCCCCCGGTCCACGTCAGGGGGCATCGAGATCAGGATGTCGCGCATCGGCGCCACGAGGAGCTGGTTCTCGCGGCCGAAGATCCGCTGGAGCTCGTCCGGGGCCAGGACCAGGGCCGATGCGCACCCGACGCCCGACTGGAGGATCCGGACCGGCACGCCCTCGAAGCCGTGGTGGATGAGGTCTCGCGCCCGGACCGGACCCATGCGCGTCCGCAGGTTCTCGAGCGCCGTGGCCACGAGCTCGGCCGGCCCGACGGGCCACGATCCGAGCAGCGATTCGCCGATGACGAGGAACGCAGGGCCGATGTCGATCCCGAACCCCGTCGGGATCCCGGGCGGCAGGGTGACCCGGAACGGCGCACCGGCGCTGGACGGCATCTGGCGCCGGCGAGGGAGGATCGGAACCACGTTGGGCGCCATCACCTCCCACTCGAGGTCCGGCGGCAGACCGCCCATCGCACGGAGCACCGCCTCCGGGGTGGCCTGGACCACCCCGTTGCCGAGATCCCAGGTCCGGTAGTCCTTGCCGGCCTTGCGCCGGCGCTTGGCGCGTCGCTTCTCGGTGTCGTTCATGGCGGCAACGGTGACCGGTCACCCTTGCCTGGAGCCCATCCCCGACTTACGCGGGCCTTACGCGGAGAAGGGGCCAACCGGCAGGGACGAATGTGATCCTCGGGCACATTGAGTGGCAGCCGTGCCATTCGATAGGGTCACGGGACCGGGCGCGGCCCCCGGAGCCTGAGGTGTCCCACCGTGCAGCCCAACGTCCTGCTCCCCCTCCTGTCGTCGCTCCTGAGCTTCGTGTTCGCGCTGTTCCTGCTCGACCAGTGGCTCGAGCGGCGGCGCTCCTACCAGCTCATCTGGACGATCGGGATGATCTGGTACGGCCTGTCGGCCGGCACCGAGTTCCTGGGCGGCGCGTTCGGCTGGAGCGAGGGCCTCTACCGGGCCTGGTACCTGATCGGCGCCGTGTACGTCGCGGCCTGGCTCGGCCTCGGCACGATGTTCCTGCTGGGCAAGACCCGCTTCGGGTACGGGGCGGCGTTCTCGGTGCTGCTCGCGGGCCTGTTCACGGTCCTGTCGCAGGCCAAGGCGCAGTACCCGGACACAGGGGTCATCCCCTACGCGGCGTTCGCCATCGCCGCCGTCGGCGCCATCCTGATCTCGATCGAGACGTACCGCGGGACGGGCCGCTGGGCGATCATCGCCGGCGCGCTGATCATCGGAGGGTCGGCCGCGGCCATCCCGATCGTGCTCCTGGCCGCGATCCCGGCCCCCGGGCTACGTCCTCGACGCCGCCGGCATTCCGGTCGGCACCGCGATGCCCGGCTCGGTCCGGCTGCTGACCCCGCTGTTCAACGTGACGGGCGGCTTCGCGCTGGCCCTGGGTGCCCTGTACAGCACCTACGTGTTCATGCCCAAGCAGCGCCTGATCCGGTACGACCTCGCCCGCGATCGTGGTCGTCGGGCCAGTTCCTGCTGAACCTGCTCATCGCGCCGTTCGCGATCATGATCAACCTGCTCGTCTCCGTCCCCGGCACGGTCGGTGCGCTCTTCTCGGGCAAGCTCCACTCGCGAGTTCCGGCGACGATCCTGCTGGCGATCGGCGGCTTCATCCCGTCCATCACCTCGGGCCTGTCGCGCTTCGGCATCACCGAGACGTTCTTCCTGGGCGAGTTCCTCGGGGTCGTGTTCCTGTTCGCGGGCACGCTCGTCTCGGTCGAGGTCTTCCGCGAGTTCCGGATCCCGTTCACGCGTCGGGTGTTCCGGATCCGCCACGAGGCCGCCTGATCGCCGCTTCCGGATGTAGGCTCCGGCGCGAACCCCCGGCACTCAACCCTCCTGCCGCCGGGGGTCGTCGTACCAGGAGCGGCCTCGCGTGATCTTCGAGTTCGTCGACGTCCTCGGCAGGCGCCTGGTCGCGTGGGGGCTCGCGAGCGTGGTCGCCGGAGCGATCGCGATCGCGGTGGGCGACACGCGCTGGGCCGGCGTCGGCACGATGTTCATCGCCTGGGGCGCCGTCGATGCCGCGCTTGGCGGTGCGGTTCGCCTCCTCGGGGAGCGCAGGCGCCGCCGGACGATCGGCAACCAGGCCGCGCGTGACCGCGACACACGGCGCATCCGGGTCGCCCTGCTCGTCAGCGTGGGGCTCGATGCCCTGTCCGTGGCCATCGGGGCCTGGCTCGCCGTCACCGCCGGCGCAGACGACTGGCGCGCGGGAGCCGGCGTCGGGTTCGGCCTCCAGGGCGCCTTCCTGCTCCTGTTCGACCTGGTGCACGCCCGCTGGGTCCCGGAGCCGGGCCCGCTGCTCCCGGCCGGGCTGGAGCTGTTCACCGGTCCGGGACACGACGGGTTCCGGCTCAGCCGGGTGGATCCCGGGCAGGCCGACGCCGGCGGGGACGATGCGGGCGCTGGCGGGGACGCGACGGGCTCGAGGAGAGGCGACGCGCCCGACCCGGTGCGCGGCGCGGTCCTCGTCCACGGCTTCGCGGGCTCGCCAAAGGAGCTGCGAGGCCTGGCTGCCGTGCTCGCCGCGAACGGGTGGCTGGTCGAGGTCCCGTGCCTGCCGGGCCATGGCGCCGACTTCGGCCAGGTCGCCGACTACCGGGTCGAGGACTGGACGCGGGCCGTCGAGGAGGCGGCGGCGGCCCTGCGCGCCGCTGGCGCCGGGACGCTGCTGGTGGCCGGGCACGCGATCGGCGGATCGCTGGCCCTGGCGACGGCTGCACGCCTGGCCCCGGATGGCCTCGTCCTCCTGGCGCCGTTCTGCTGGACCGTGCCCGGCTGGCAGCGAGTCGTGGCGCCGGTGCTCCGCGTCTTCCTGCCGCCGGGCTTCCGGGCGTTCGGCCGCCTGGAGCTCGGCGACCCGGCGGCCGCGGCGAGCCTGCGTGAGCTGCGGGTGCCGCTGACGCTGCTCGAGCAGCTGTTCCGCGTGTCCGGGCTGGCCGCCGCGGGAGCGCCAGGCATCAGGGTCCCGGTGCTCGCGATCCAGGGCCTCGACGACACCGTGAGCCGGCCGGCGCGGACACGCGCCCTGCTCGAGCGGCTGCCATCACCAGCCACCTGCCTCGAGGTCGATGCCGGTCACGACCTCGTGACCGAGGTCTCCCCGGTGCGTGACCAGGTGCTCACCGCCGTCCTCGCGTTCGCCGAGCGCGTGTCGAGAGGACCTCAGCCGGGCGCGTAGGCGCCGGCGATCTCGCGCGCGAAGCGATCGAGCAGCTCTCGCTGCGCGACGGCGCTCAGCCCCGGCAGGTACGTCCGCGACACGAGGTGGAACGGGGACGGCGCCGCGATGGCGCGGTAGGCCTCGACCCGCTCCAGGATCGCGTCCCGGCTCCCGAGCAGGCAGTGATCCCTGGTCTCCGCGATGTCCGCGTCGCTCATCGGACCGCGATGCGGGATCGGACGTCCGACGCGTCGAGCGGATTCCTCCATGTCGCCGTACTTCCACTCGGCGTGGAGCAGCGCCTCGCCGACCTCGGACCAGCCGTCACGACCATCCGCATCCGGGACGACGGTCAGGTACTCGCCGATCTCGAAGGTGGCGGGATCGCGCCCGGCCGCGTCGAGCGCCGCATGCAGGACCTCGACCTCGTGCCTGAAACCCTCGAGACCGCTCGCCAGCAGCACCCCGTCGGCATGCCGCGCCGCCCGCTGGAGCGCCGCGTCCGCGTGCCCGCCCACCCAGGTGGTCAGCTTGCCCTTCGGCGGCCGCGGCCTGACCGCCACCTCGGGCACGTTGACCAGCGGGCCCTCGTGACGGACCACGTCGTCGCCGGCCGCCTGGGCGAGCACGTCGAACACCTCGTCGAGGTACCGGCCGCGGGTCGAGGTCGAGGCGCCGAACGCCGCGAGCTCGGTCTCGGACCAGCCGAGGCCCATGCCCAGGATCAGCCGCCCGTCGGCGAGGTTGTCGACGACGGCGGCCTCCTCGGCGATCCACAGCGGGTGGTACAGCGGAGCCAGGATCACGCCGGTGCCGATGCGGATCCGCGAGGTGACCGCCGCGATCGCCGCCGACAGGACGAGCGGCGTGGGCAGGTACCCGCTGTCGACGAAGTGGTGCTCGGTCGTCCAGACCGCGTCGAGACCCGCCGCCTCGGCGGCACGGGCCAGGTCGAGCGCCTCCCGGTAGAGGGCGGGCCAGCCGTCGGGCCGGTCCGGGTGACGCTCGACGGTGATCAGGCCGTAGCCGAACGTGACGGGCGGAGTCATGGCATCACCTCTACGTCTCGAAGCGGCGGCAGCGCGTCCGGCCGCACGTTGGCAAGCACGGGGATCTGGCGCCGCGCCGCGGCGACCTGCTCGAGGTCCAGCTCCGCGCGGAGGATCGACTCGTCGTCGCCCGCCTCGGCGACGACCCGGCCCCACGGGTCCACGACCATCGAGTGGCCCCACGCCGGGATCGCGCCGGACCCGCCGGCTCCACACCCGCCCGCCGCCACGACCCACGCCCCGTTCTCGATCGCGCGTGCCCGCAGGAGCGGCTCCCAGTGGTCGCGCCCGGTTCGCGCGGTGAACACGGCGGGCACCGCGAGGACGGCGGCGCCCGCATGCGCGAGTGCCCGGTACAGCTCCGGGAATCGCAGGTCGTAGCAGATCGACAGCCCCAGGCCCACGCCCTCGAGCGACGCGACCTTTGCCCGGTCGCCGGGGGTCACCCGCGCGGACTCCACGTCGGCCGGCCCGTCGTCCACGGAGACGTCGAACAGGTGGATCTTCCGGTAGGTGGCCACGAGCGCACCTGACCGGTCGAACAGCACCGCCGTGTTGTACGGGCGGCGCGGGTCCCCGGAGGCCTCGGCGTGCGACCCGGCGAGCACCCAGCAGCCGGTCTCCCGAGCCACGACGGCGAATGGCTCGGTCGTTGGCCCGGGGACCGGTTGGGCGGAGGCTCGGAACCCGTCGGCGGAGCCGCGGAACCCGACGTACTCGGGCAGCACCACGAGATCGGATCCCGCGGCGGCCTCACGGGCCAGGTCGGCTGCGTGGGCGACGTTGGCGGCGACATCGTCGCGCGCCTCGAGCTGCACCAGGGCGATCCGCAGGGTCGGCATGCTTCCGATGGTACGGCGCTGGGACGCGATCAGCGGCCGGGTGCCACGAGACGGGTCCCGGGATCATTGACCCGGCCGATCACGGACTCGAACGAGATCTCGAGCCCGGTGAACACGTCCTTCACCAGGTAGCCGCCATCGTTCGCGATCCACACGTCACGGGTGCCCGGGATGACATCCTCGCCCTGCCGCACGCCGCCCTCGCTCCGGAGGTGGGTCGCCTCGATGCCCGCCACGCGCTCGTCCGTGCTGACGACGGCGAAGGTGTCTCGCGCCGTGCGGATCGTGGCCCCGATGTCGACCAGGCGCGACAGGGTGCACGGCGCAGGGTCGGACGTGGCATCGGCGCCGAGCCCACAGGCCGGCTCGGCCCCCGTCCGGCCCGGCTGCCAGGCATCCGAGCCGGTTCGGGACCAGGTGCGGTCGCCGACCGCGAGGACGGTCGTGCCCTCGAACCCCGCGACCCCGTCCGTCTCGACCTGGGCCGCGGCGACGGGCCGGTTCACGACCGTCAACCTCGACGTGATGTCGAAGCCGCCGATGCTCGACGTGATCGAGTAGACGTACGAGTCGAGCGACCCCTGGCCGTCCGGGAGGCCCCTGACCAGACGGATCGCCAGCGGGTCGTCCACCGGAGCGGGAGTGGCCCCGTCGGAGACGGGCGCCTCGATCACGTTGGCCGGGTCGTCGACGCCCTCGACGACGATCTCGAGCCGGTATGCCGTCGGGCTCGGAGCGGGGCTGGTGGCATCGCCACCCGGTGGCGCCTCGGTGCCGACGACGCTCGCGGCGACGAGGTAGCCGCCATCGACCGTGATCCAGGCGTCCACGGTTCCGCTGAAGCCGTTCCCAACGGGGAGTCCGTCATCGTCGACGACATCGCCGGCGGTGACGCGGCTTCGCACATGCCTGGCCTCCACGCCACCCGACGGTTCGAGACCGAGGTCCTCGACGATCGTGATCCCCAGCGACCATGGGTCCAGCAGCCGGGCCACGGGGTTCACCCACTCATTGGTGTCCACGCCGGCGCTGTCCTGCTCCTCGTACGTGGACCCGGAGACGCGGACCCATGTCCGGCCGGCGATCGTGAGCGTGGCACCGGCGAGGGCGCCATCGGCGCTGTACGCGATCCTCGTCCGCCGCACATCGCCGTTGATCACGGTCCCGCGTGCCTCCGAGACACCCGATTCGCCCTCGGCCGTGCTGCCGACGAAGCGGTACGAGGCCAGCCCGTCGAGGGCGCCGATCGCCATCGCGATCGTCTCCGGCCCCAGTGGCCCGGCGGTCCCAGGATCGGTCCGGAGGGTTGGCGGCGGCGATGGGGCGGGCAGCACGTCGCACGCGCCGACAAGGGCGGCGAGCACCGCGAGCGCGATCACGAGCGGAGGGCGGATCCGTACAGTCATCGGTTCCCATCGAGGAGGTCCGGTCGAGGCCGGTACGCGGTCCAGCCTACGGCACGGGTCAGGAGGGCGGCGTCTGGCGCCGCTCGTCGCTCCGCGTCAGCTCAGGCCGCGGGTCCGCACCTCCGAGATCCGCCGCCCCAGGAAGTCCCGTTCGGCGCCGTTCTCGGTAAGCGCGCGAGCGCGCTCGTACGCATCGACCGCCTCTGCCCAGCGGCCCAGCCGGCGCAGGAAGTCGGCGCGGGTCGAGTGCAGGAACCGGTAGTCCGCGAGGGCCGGGTCCGCCGCCAGGGCATCCACCGCTGCCAGCCCGGCCTCGGGCCCGGCAACCTGGGCCACGGCGACGGCACGATTGAGGTCCACGACCGGCGACGGCGCGACCCGCTGGAGCACCCCGTACAGCCCCAGGATCTGCGCCCAATCGGTGTCCGCGGCGGTTGCGGCCTCGTCATGCACCGCGGCGATCGCCGCCTGGAGCTGGTACGGCCCCACCCGCCCGATCCGGAGCGCCTGTTCGGTCAGTGATCGCCCTTCCTCCACGCGCGCGGCGTCCCAGCGCGACCGGTCCTGGTCCTCGAGCCGCACCAGCGCTCCGTCGGGACCCTCGCGGGCCGCCCGCCGGGCATCGGTGAGCAGCATCAGGGCGAGCAGGCCCAGCGCCTCCGGCTCACCCGGGAGCAGGTCAGCCACGATCCGAGCCATCCGGATCGCCTCGGCGCACAGCTCCTGCCGGATCAGCGCCTCGCCGCTGGTCGCCTCGTAGCCCTCGTTGAACACCAGGTACAGGACGTGGAGAACGGCATCCAGCCGGTCGGCCAGGCGGTCCCCCGTCGGAACCTCGTACGCGATGCCGGCATCGCGGATCTTGCGCTTCGCCCGCACCAGGCGTTGGGCGAGGGTGGGCTCGGGCACGAGGAAGGCCCGGGCGATCTCCGGCGTCGTGAGGCCGCCAAGCGTTCGCAGCGTCAGCGCGACCGCCGCCTCCGGCGCGAGTGCCGGGTGGCAGCAGGTGAAGATCAGCCGCAGCTGGTCGTCGGGGATCGGGGCCATCTCGTCCTCCGCCGCCGCCTCCAGGGCGCCCTGCCGGGCGGCCGCGTCGAAGGCCGCCTCGTGGGCAAGAGCCGCCGCCTTCTCCGCGAACACCCGCGCCCGTCGCACACGGTCGATCGCCCGGTTACGGGCCGTGGTGGTGATCCATGCCCCCGGGTTGGCCGGGATCCCGTCGAGCGGCCACCGCTCGAGCGCGGCGACGTACGCGTCCGCAACCGATTCCTCGGCGAGGTCGAAGTCGCCGAGCACCCGGATCAGGGTTGCGATCGCCCGTCCATGCTCCTCGCGGAAGACGCTCGCGACGGCGTCGCGTGAGGCGGTGCTCAGCCGAGCTCCTGGATCGGGCGGATCTCCACCTTGCCGGTGGCAGCCCCGGGGATCCGGGCGGCCGACTCGATCGCGTCGTCGAGCGACGGGGCGTTGATCAGGTAGAACCCGCCGAGGTGCTCCTTGGTCTCGGCAAACGGTCCGTCCGTGACGATCCGCCGGCCGTCACGCACGGAGACCGTGGTCGCGGTCGAGACGTCCTGGAGCGCCTCGGCGGCGAGATGCCAGTCACGCTCCCGGAGCCAGTCGCTGAACGCGTTGTAGCTGCCCATCATCTCGGCCCAGTCCGCGTCGGTGGGCGGCGTGGCCGGGGGCTCCTCGTAGATCATCAGCAGGTAGCGCATCGATCGCGGTCCTCCACGTCACGGGATCCGGTCCATCCGGGTCGTCATCGTAGCGACGAATGGCGAGGGCGGGGATCGACAGCCGACCTCCGCAGGGCGCGCGGCTTGCCCCGGCCCCCTAGCATCATCGGATGGCCACCCGGAAGGAGCTCCTCCAGATCGGCGGCCGCGAGGTCGCGGTCAGCAACCCCGAAAAGGTCTACTTCCCGCGCGCCGGACACACGAAGCTCGACCTCGTGCGCTACTTCCTCGCGGTGGCCGACGGCGCCCTGGTCGGCGTTCGGGGCCGCCCGATGGCCCTCAAGCGGTTCGTGGACGGCGCCGAGAAGGAGCCGTTCTTCCAGAAGCGGGCCCCCGACAACCGCCCGGAGTGGATGCGGGTCGCGACGCTGGCCTTCCCGTCGGGGCGAACGGCCGACGAGATCGTCGTGGACGAGGCGGCCGGGCTCGCGTGGGTCGCCAACCTCGGCTGTCTCGACCTCAACCCGCACCCCGTCCGGGCCGAGGACCTGGACCACCCCGACGAGCTGCGCGTGGACCTCGACCCGGTGCCGGGCGTGCCGTGGTCGCAGGTCCGCGAGGTGGCGCTCGTGGTCCGGGAATCGCTCGAGTCCGTCGGCCTGACCGGCTGGCCCAAGACGTCGGGGTCGCGCGGGATCCACGTCAACGTGCGGATCGAGCCGCGCTGGACCTTCCCGCAGGTGCGCCGGGCGGCGCTCGCCCTGGCCCGGGACGTGGAGCAGCGGGCGCCGGACATCGCGACCTCGAAATGGTGGAAGGAGGAGCGCCACGGCGTGTTCCTCGACTACAACCAGAACGCCAAGGACCGCACCGTGGCCTCGGCCTACTCCGTCCGGCCCACCCCCGACGCGCGGGTGTCGTTCCCGCTCCGCTGGGACGAGGTCCCCGATTGCGTGATGGAGGACTACACGCTGGCCACGGTGCCCGGGCTCTACGCCGAGCGGGGCGACGCCGGCGCCGGGATCGACGATGCGGTGGGCACGCTGGACGCGCTGCTGGAGCTGTCGGCACGGCACGAGGCGGAGGGCGAGGGCGATGCGCCGTGGCCGCCCAACTACGCCAAGCAGGAGGGGGAGCCGCCGCGAGTGCAGCCCTCGCGCAAGCGCCGCGCGGACAGCGAGTACCGCGGTCGCGGCAGGGATGGCGGCCCGCCGCCGGACGTCGCGGCGCAGCGTGCGGCCGCCGTTGCCGCCGGCGACGCGAACGCCGGGATGCCGACCGAGTGGGAAGGATCGCGCCCCTCGCCCACCGGGCGCCGGAGGAGCACCGTCCCGGTCATCGAGCTCGGGCGCGCCCCGACCAAGGCCGAGGTGTACGCCGGCCTCGAGCGCTGGAAGACCCGCCACCCCGAGGCCGCGGCACACCTGGAGCCCGCCGATGTGATCGAGACAGCGATGCGCGGCCGTGCCTACGCCTGGTACCGGCTGCGGCTGAACCTGACGCACGTTCCAGAGGCGCTCCGCCCCCCGCAGGAGCCGCTTGACCCCGACGCCGCCCCGGACGACTGGTCGAGCCTCTCCGACGACGAGCGGGCCGCGTGGATGGCCGGCCGGCGCCCCAGCCGCAAGGCGCCGGACACCGAGGGCTGAGGCCGTCCGCAGGTACTCAGCGGGACGGCCCAAGCCAGGCGACGCGGGAGCCGAGCCCGTCCGGGTTCGCCGCCGCGAGGGCATCCAGCGCGCCGGCCAGCCGCCCGACGCCGTCCAGGACCGGCGGAAACGCGGTGGCCGCCACGAGCACAGTGCCCGGATATGCCTCCACGGTCATCGCCATGCGCCCGGCGAGACGCCCGAAGTCCCCGACATCGAAGGTGACCAACGCGCGGTCCTCCTCGAGCGCGACCTGCAGGAGCGCCCGGTCGGGCAATCCACGGAGCCCATGGCGCTCGGCGACCGCCACCGCATCGTGGCCCCGGTCGCGGAGCAGCGAGGCCACCAGTGGCGAGATGTGCTCGTCGAGCAGGAACCTCAACCCAGGAGTCGTCGCTGCTCGCTCGCGAGGCGCATCTCGCGCTCGGCGAACGCCCGGTTGCGCCCGATCTCGGAGTCGATCTCGTCCGGGAACGCGGCGAAGTAGCGGGCCGCCGTCTCGATCCAGGCCCGCGGCACATCGTGGTACTCCGCGGCAGCCTCTGTGCTGTTGGCGTTCGCCCGGATCGTCTCGACGACCATCCACACGTCGAGGCGCGATCCGGCGAGGGTGGCGCGCCGTTCGCCCTGGGCGCCGTCCGTGAACAGGATGCCGGGGTGCTCGACCAGCCGGAGGCCCTCCTCGAGCAGGCGCTCGGCGATGGTCGTCCGGGTGGACCCGAGCAGGCTCGCCCGCGCATCGAGCCGCGCGACCGTCTCCGCCGGGAGTCGGAAGCTGGTCGTCTCGCGTACGGCGCGGCGGGCACGCGGTCGGTCGCTCATGTCATGCAGCGTAGCACAACGCAATACGACGTCGATCAAGCCCGCCGGTCAGGCCGCGCCCGCGTCCTCCGGCCCGGTGTCCTGCCCCGTCAACCCCCGCAGCCGCGCGATCCGGTCCGGCGTCGCCGGGTGGGTGTCGAACCAGCCACGGCCCCCCTCCTTCGCCTCGCGCACCGGGTTGACGATCCACAGGTGCTGGGTGCCCTTGTTGCCGCCCGCCAGCGAGACCCGGGAGTGCTCCAGCTTCGACAGCGCCCCGATCAGCCCGGCCGTGTTCCGCGTGATCCCCACGGCGGTAGCGTCCGCGAGGTACTCCCGGTCACGACTGATGGCCGCCTGGACCGCGAGAGCCGCCACCGGCGCAATCAGCCGCAGCAGCCCGCCCACGATGAGCCCCGCCACGACGACCAGGAGCCAGAGGGCAAGCGCGGCGAGGGTGTCCTGGAGGTCGTCGCCGGTCCACGGGTGCTTGGCGATCTCGATGATCAGCCCCAGGAACACCTCGGTCAGCAGCACGATGGCGCCGACCAGCAGGGCGACCAGCACCGCATGCCGCGAGTCCAGGTTCGCGATGTGGGCGAGCTCGTGGGCGATGACCCCCTGGAGCTCCTCGCGATCGAGGGCCGTGAGGAGCCCGCGGGTGATCGCGATCGTGCCGTGGTCCGGGTCCCGGCCAACCGAGAGCGCATTGAGCGCCTTCGACTCGATCACGAAGATCCTGGGCACGGCGACCCCCGCCGCGGTCGCCAGCTCCGCGACCACGTTGCGCAGCTGCTGCTCGGCAGGGCCCGCCTCCTTCGCCTCGGCCAGGTCGAGGATCAGCCCATCACCCGATGCCCACGCGAACGCGGTCGCCCCAAGGGTGACGACGACCGATATCCCCGCGACGAGGAGCCCCAGCCCGAGGGTGACCCCGAAGCCGGCACCCACGGCCGCCCCGATCAGGAACCCGGTGGTGGCCATCAGCTCGAACAGCACCGCCAGCAGCAGCACCGAGGAGCCGCGGTTGGCAGCGATCTGCTGGGGGAAGGTCCGGCCGCCCGGCGCCCCGTAGCGGAGCCGCACGGCCGCCACCCCGACGAGCGGCGTCAGGCACAGGATCGCGAGCGCCGCCGAGGCCACCTCGCGCACACCGGGCCGCGGCGCCGTCACCGAGCCGAGAGCCGCCGCCGCGCCGGCCAGCACGGCCCCGGCGAACAGCAGCGCATACGGGATGAGCTTGAGCGGGTCGTGCCAGGGGTCCAGCCGGCGCAGCCGTGCCAGGACTGGGGCGAGCAGGGCCGCGACGATCGCGACCGCGAACCCGGCGATGGCCAGCCCCCCGATCAGCCCCGCCGGCAGGTCGAGCACGCTGAACGCGGCCTCGGGCGGCACGATCGATCAGCCGGACCCGAAGATCCGGGCGAGCTCGTAGGGAACCGCCGTCTCCAGCTGGTCGTAGCGGCAGTCCGCGGGAGCCTTGTCGGGACGCCAGCGCTTGAACGTCGTCCCGTGGCGGAACCGGTCCCCCTGGAGATGGTCGTACCCGACCTCGGCCACGCGCTCGCAGCGCAGCGGCTCCCAGGAGAGATCCTTGCCGCGGTTCCACCGGGAACCCGCTCCCGGCAGCCGCTGTCCGGACCCGTCGCTGCCCGCGGACGCCCACTCGGCCCACTCGGCCCACGGGTGCCCGTCGAGCGCGCCCTCCCGGAGCGGCGCCAGCTCCCCGAGCAGCTCGGCGCGCCGGTCCCACGTGAACGACGACGTGACGCCCACGTGATGGAGCTTGCCGGCGTCGTCGGACAGCCCGAGCAGGAGGCTCCCGACGTGCGTCCCGGGGCCGTTCTTGTGCCATCGGAACCCGGCGACCACGCAGTCGGCGGTCCGGCCGTGCTTGATCTTGAGCATCGCGCGCTTGCCGGGCTGGTACATGCCGTCAAGGCGCTTCGCCACCACGCCGTCCAGCCCCGCGCCCTCGAACCGGTCGAACCAGTCGGCGGCCAGCGCCCGGTCCTCGGTCGCCGGCGTCAGGTGGATCGGCGGCTGGACCCCGGCCAGTGCCTCCACGAGCCGTGCCCGCCGCTCCCCCTGGGCGTGCTCCGCAGGTCCTCGTCTCCCAGCGCGAGAAGGTCCCACGCCACGAAGCTCGCGGGCGACTCGGCGGCGAGCATCCGGACCCGGGACTCGGCCGGGTGGATGCGCAGCAGGAGCGCCTCGAAGTGGAGCGTGCCATCGCGGGCGATCACGACCTCCCCGTCGAGCACGCAGCGCTCGGGAAGCTGCTCGCGCAGCGGCGCGCCGAGCTCCGGGAAGTAGCGGTCCAGCGGCTTGAGGTCGCGGCTCTGCGTGTAGACCGCGTCGCCGTCGCGGAACACGAGGGCGCGGAAGCCGTCCCACTTGGGCTCGAACAGCCAGCCGTCGCCCTCGGGAAGCGCCTCCGACGCCTTGGCCAGCATGGGCTCGATGGGGGGCTCGAACGGCAGGGACATGCCGGCACGATACCGCGCCGTGGCACCGCCGGGTGGCCCATTGCAGGTTCGCGTCGCGGGCGTACGATGCCGCTGTCTCGGAACCGGTGTCCCCCGGGCCGCGTCCCCCCAGAGCCGCCAGTGCGTGCGGCCCCCCGAGCACGCGCGACATCGCGTGCAGATCGAACCGCAGGTGGGGAACGATGACGACACTCGAGCGGCGGAGCGGCTCGCTCCGCATCCTGATCCCGATCGTGGTCCTGACGGTGGTCATCGCTGCGTGCGGCGCCGGCTCCACCGCCGCGCCCGTGGGCGGCGGGGACGGCGGCCCGCTCTTCGGCGAGGACGCGGGCGCTGCTCCGTCCGCCGCTCCGGCCGAGGCCCCGGATGACGGGTCGGGCACCGGTCGGACCTCGAACGGCGGAGAACCGCCCCTGTCGGCTCCCCTCGCCGAGAACCGCAAGGTGGTCTACACGGGCTCCCTCGAGCTCGTGGTCGATGACCTCCAGGCGGCCCTCGCCAGGGCCCGTACCGCCGTGCTCGCGGTCGGCGGCTACATCGGCGCATCGTCGGAGCGCAACGACGACCAGTACGCCGCAGCCACCATCACCTACCGCATCCCGGCCGAGCGCTGGGACGAGACGGTCGCCACCCTCCGTGGCATTGCGACCAAGGTCGTCGGGGGCGATACCAGGGCGACCGAGGTGGGCAGCCAGATCGTGGACCTCGAGGCGCGGCTTCGGAACCTTCGTGCCTCCGAGGCAGTGCTCGTCGAAATCGCCAGCGGCACCGGCAAGATCACGGACCTGCTCGAGGTCCAGGCGCGGATCTCCGAGGTCCGCGGCGAGATCGAGCGGATCGACGCCCAGCGGGCGCAGCTCGAGGACCAGGTGGCCTACGGGACCCTGGTCGCCACGTTCGGCACCGAGATCGAGCAGGTCCAGCAGACCTCGCAGGCATGGGACCCCAGCAAGGACGTGGACGGAGCGACGGCGACCCTGATCCAGGCCGGCCAGGCCATCGTGTCCGGCGCGATCTGGTTCGGGATCGTCTGGCTCCCCGTGATCCTCGTCCTGCTCGTGATCGCGCTCATCGTGCGCCTGCTGTACCGCCGGTTCGCGCCGAGGCTCCGGGCGGGCGGCCCCGCCGCCCCCGGCGGCCCGATCGCGGGCTGGGGCGGCGGAGAAGGCTGACCGGCCGAACGTCCGATCCTGACGCTCAGCGGGAGGCGGTGCCCGTCGCCGCCTCCCACGCTCGCAGGGCCTCGCGAGCCCGTTCGCGGGTGAGGTTCCAGGCCGGCCAGCCGCGGAGCGTGGGGTCGTTGTCGAGCCGGTCGCCGCGTTCCCACAGCGCAGCCTCCAGCGCGACCCGCTCCGCGGCCCCCAGCCGGTCCCACGCCTCGACGATCGGGACGACCGCCTCGTCGCCAAGCTCGTAGAGGTAGGCCGCGTCGAGGCCGGTCCGGCCGCCGGCGGGCACCAGCGACGGGCTGATCGCCCGCTCCAGGTTCCGCTGCGCCACGAACGCCTGCGGCCCCACCACGTTCATGCCCACGACGGCGACCAGGACCCCGATCCCGAGCCCGTGCAGCACCCACCGGGTCCGCAGCGCGACCAGCAGCCCGGCCGTCAGCGCAAGGGCGCCGCCCAGCCACAGGATCGCCACCAGGACCACGAACCGGAGCTCGGTCCAGCCGTACGCGTCCTGGTAGAGGCGCAACCGGAGGAACGCCGACACGAGGACCACGGCGGTCAGGCCCAGCAGCAGCAGGGACGCCGCGAGCTGGAGCCGGGTCCGGCGCCCGGCCGCCACGTCGAGGGTCACCGTCAGGATCCCCGCCAGCACCGCGACGATCACCAGGTCGAAGAAGCCTCGTCGCGCGTACTCCGCGTAGGTGTACCCGGTCATCGCCAGGGTGTCGCGGCCCCCGAACAGCCAGGCGAGCTGGAGGACGACGAAGACCAGGAACAGGGCATCGACCACGAGCAGGATCGTCGTGGCCTCCACGTGGCCCAGCCGCAAGGGCGGGCGCTCGGCGGTCGCCACGGCGGCCGCCCATGCAGACCCGGGCGCTTCTCGACTCGGCGGCGGTGGGGGCGGGCCGCCAGGCGATGATGCCGGCGGGCCACCGGAGGAGAGCGCCTCCGAGCGCGCCGGCTCCACGGCGGGTGCTGCCGCGAGCGCCGGCAGCAACCCCGCCCCGAGTCCCAGCAACCCCGCGGAACCCCAGGCCACCAGCGTGATGACCAGGGCCCGTCCGAGGAGATCCTCGAGATCGAGATCCAGCTGCCACGAGAGCGCGTCGCCGGCCAGCCGGGCGAAGACCGCGTCAGCCGATGCGAACAGCGCCACGAACACGGCGGCCACCGGGATCGCGATGGCGAGGCCGCGCGCGACCGGTACCAGGCCCTGGAGCCGGCGCCGCAGCCGCGAGGTCGGGGCGAGGACCGCACCCTGCCGGCCGCCGGGTCGCGCCGCTGCCAGCACAGACGCGGCGCCGATCGCCGAGGCTGCCACCCCGCCAACGGCCAGCTCCAGCACGCGCGGCACCAGGCCTCGGGTGATCCGGCCACCCGCGAGGCAGCCGATGGCACCCGCCGCGAGCCCCGCTGCGAGCAGCAGGTCCACGGTCACCAGCCAGTCGTCGGCGCGCAGCGCCGCCATCGACGCGAGGACCAGCGCAGCCGGTCCCAGCCAGGCGTCGGCCGGATCCATCCGGGCCAGCCCCGTGCGGCCCGCCGTGACCAGCGCAGCGCCCAGGAACGCGCCCATCACGAGCGGCGCGTTCAGGCCGGCAGCGTTGCCGGGAACGAGAACGTCGAACAGGACGCCCCCGGCAAGCGCGAGCAGCACGATCCGGCGAGCACGGGATGGCATGCGGAGGTCTCCATGCGGGCCGGGGGGCGAGGCCGGCCGCGTGCGAGACGGGCGGGCGGGTCAGGGTGTGGCGGCACCGCGAGGCATGTCCCAGCCGCGCGCCGGTCGCAATGCTCCTCAGACCGCCTCGTACCGCACGTACGCGGGCTCCCACATCGCGGCATCCACCGCGCCTTCGATCGCGCCGGCCTGGAACCGTCGTCCCACCCCGAGGTCGCCCAGGTGCTCCACCACGGCGATGGCGATCTCGCGGGCGACCATCCGCAGCTCCCCGATGGGCGGGAACAGCTCGCCGGTCGCCAGCGCGCTCGGCTCCGTCAGGTCGGCGAGCCGCCGGGCCGCCACGAGGAACGCGGAGTCCGGCAGGATCCTGGCCTCGGACACGATCGCTCCCAGGCCCATGCCCGGGAACACGTACGCGTTGTTGGCCTGCGGGATGCGACGGATCCGGCCGCCGATCTCCACGGGCGCGAACGGGCTGCCGGTGGCCACGATCGCCCGACCGTCGGTCCAGGCCAGGACATCGGCCGGCCGGGCCTCCGTGTTGGCGGTGGGGTTCGAGAGCGGCAGGATGATCGGATGCTCGCAGTGGGCCGCCATCTCGCGAATGGTCTCCTCGCGGAACGCCCCGCCGACGCCCGTCGTCCCGAGCAGCACGTGCGGCTTGACCGCTGCCACCACCTCGCGGAGCTGGTGGCGCCCGTCCGGGTCCAGTCCCAGTGACGCCACCACGGAGCGCGGCAACGCGGCGTCCACCTTGTCGTCATCCAGGCCCGGGCGGCCCTCGACGACGAGTCCCTGGGAGTCGAGCATCGCGATCGACGAGCGCACCTCCTCGGCCGGGATCCCGGCCTCCGCCATCGCGACTCGCAGGAGTCGGGCGATGCCGGTCCCCGCCGCGCCGGCTCCGGCCAGCACGTAGCGGGTGCCCTCGAGCGTCCGGCCGGTCGCAGCGGAGTGCGGCGAGGATGCCGGCGGCCGCGATCGCCGCCGTGCCCTGGATGTCATCGTTGAACGAGCAGACCCACTGGCGGTACCGGTCGAGCAGCCGGATCGCGTTGTGCTGCTTGAAGTCCTCCCACTGGAGGACGGCGCGCGGCAGGACCTCGCGCACGCCGGCGACGAAGGCCTCCATGACCTCGTCATAGGCCTCGCCGCGGAGCCGCGGACGGCGCCAGCCGACGTACAACGGGTCTGCGAGGAGCTCCTCCCGATCCGTCCCCACGTCCAGCGACACCGGGAGGGTCATGCCCGGATGGATCCCGGCTGCGGCGGAGTAGAGCGCCAGCTTGCCGACCGGGATCGGCATGCCGCCCGCCCCCTGGTCGCCGAGGCCGAGGATCCGCTCGTTGTCGGTCACCACGATCAGCCGGATCTCGTCACGGGCCGCGTTGCGGAGCAGTTGCGGGACGCGGTCCACGTCGTCAGGCGTGATCCAGACGCCGCGCGGGCGCCGCCACAGGTGGCTGTAGCCCTGGCAGGCCAGCCCCACCGTCGGCGTGTACACGATGGGCAGCAGCTCCTCGAGGTGATCGAGCAGCACACGGTGGAACAGGGTCTCGTTGCGGTCCTGCAGCGCGGCCAGGCCGATGTACCGCTCGAGGTCGTCCGCCTTGCGGCGCACGTGCTCGAGCTCGAGGGACACCTGGTGATCCATGTCGACGACGCGAGGCGGCAGGAGGCCGCGGATCCCCAGCTCCTCGCGCTCCTCGTCGGTGAACGCCGCGTCCTTGTTGAGCACCGGATCGGCCAGGAGCGCCATGCCACGAAGCGTGATCGGAGCCGGGCCGGCCCCGGTGCGGAGGGCATCGAGAACGGGCCGCGACAGCCGGTGGGCGTGGCCGCGGGGGGTTGCGGGGGCGTTCAGCATGTCAGCGGGCAACGACGACGGTGGTATGGGCGTGCGTCGCGACATGCTCCGAGACGCTGCCCTGGAGCACCTTGGCGAGACTGCCCAGGCCGCGGGTTCCCACGACGATGGTGTCGTAGCCGCCTTCGTCGGCGACCCGCTCGATGGTCGTGGCGACGTCTCCGCCGGGCTCCAGGAGGTCGGCCTCGATGCCGGCCTCCCGCAGCAGCCTGCGGGCCTCCAGGAGCTCCTCTGCGTGGACCGTCCGGTCGTCCCAGGGGTCGACGGGCGCACGACCCGGGCGGGTTGGAACGACGCTCACGACACCGATCTGGGCACCGAACACCTTGGCCAGCTCGACCGTCTGGTCGAGGGCGCGCTTGGCGGGCTCGCCGCCATCGTAGGCAAGCAGGATCTTCTTCATGACGGGCTCCTTGCGGACCCCAGGCGCCGGCACACCAGCCGGCTGGCACAGGCCCGCGAACGCTTCCAGTCAGCAAGGATCCGGCACGGCCATGACAACGGACAGCGGCCGGCGGACCGCGGGCGTGGGCCGAAGGGCACGATTCCGGCATGGCACGATGGATGCATGACGGACCAGGAGGCGCGGTACGACCGGATCGCCGAGGGCTATGCCCGATGGTGGTCGCCGATCCACCGGCCGGCCACGCTGGCGATGCTCGACGTGATCGCCCCGGAGGTGGAGTCGGGTGCGACCCGGATCCTCGACCTCGGCTGCGGCACGGGCGCCCTCGCGGCTGCCGCCGTCCGCCGCTGGCCGGCGGCCCGGGTGACCGGGGTGGACGTCTCGGCGGGGATGCTCTCGGTGGCCGAGCGCGAGCTCTCCGGGCTGCCGTCCACGGCCCGCGAGCGCATCGACCTTGTCCAGGCGGCCGCCGACCGGGTCCCGTTCGACGATGCGGCGTTCGACCTGGTCGTGTCGAGCTTCGTGCTCCAGCTGGTGCCGAGCGCATACCGGGTGCTGCGGGAAGGCCGGCGCGTGCTGCGTCCGGGCGCGATGCTCGCGTTCGCGACGTGGCTTGCCGGTGGCTCGTTCCCCGCCGACGCGGCCTACGCGGACGCGCTCGTCGCCGCGGGCCTGGAGCCGCCCGCGGCCGGAGGCGGCCACGATGACGACCCACGGTCGCCGCGGGAGGCGGCCGCACGGCTGCGTCGCGCCGGGTTCGCGGGTGTGACCGCGACCGAGACGGAGGTTGACCACCGGTACACGCCGGACGCGTACCTGGCGTTCCTCGCCAGCTTCGACGACGAGGACCTGTTCGCGAACCTCGATCCTGAGGTTCGCGACGGGCTCGAGGCGGACCTGCTGGAGCGGCTGCGCGCGCTCCCCCCGGACGGCCTGCGCCTTCGCCTGCCGGTGGTGATCGCATCCGGCCGTCGCACCGGGCGCGCCTGAGCGGGCCCCCGCGACGGCTCCGGAGGCTCAGCCCTCTTCGGCACCCTCCGTGGCAGCCTCGGCACCCTCGGCACCCGCCTCGACGGCCTCCTCCTCGCCCTCGACGGCCTCGACCTCCTCGACCTCCTCGACCTCGACGCGCGGCGGCAGCACCCGGGCGATGACCTCGCTGGGGTCGGCCTGGATGGCGACCCCCTCGGGGACGACCAGGTCGGCGACCGTGATCGTGCTCTCGAAGTCGACCAGCGAGGAGAGCTCGTAGTGCAGCGTCTCCGGCAGGTTGTCGGGAAGGGCGCGCACCTTGACGCTCTGGACCGGGTGCACGAGCGTGCCGCCGGTCTCTGCCGCGGGGGCGCTGCCGGAGCCGATGAGCTGGACCTCGACCGTCAGCTCCTCGGTCATCCGGACCGCGAACAGGTCGATGTGGATCGGCCTGCGGCTGATGGGGTGCACCTGGATCCCATGGACGATCACCGGGCGCGACTTCTTGCCGTCCACCGCCAGGTCCACGAGCGTGGACGCACCGACGCGGCGACGGAGGAGGTCGAACTCGTGCGCATCGACCGTCACCGGCTCGCTGGCAGTGCCGTGGCCGTAGACGACGGCCGGCAGGAGCCCCTCGTCCCGGAGCCGGGCAACCTTCTTGCCGGTCACGGTGCGGCTCGCGGCCGCGAGGCTGGGTCGGTTGGGCATGTCTGGTGGTCCTCGTCGTGGCGGCGGCCCGCGCGCCCTCGCACACCGCGGGGCGGGACCGCATCATCGCGGGGCTCCGGGCCCGCGCTTGCGTCAGCGGCGAGGCTACCATGGCGGCCCCGCTGCGTCCTCCGGTGTAGGATCGCGAGGCTGTGGCAGCCACCATCCTGATCGTCGAAGACGAGTTCGCCGTCGCGCGCGGCATCCAGTACGCCCTCCAGCAGGAGGGGTACGAGGTCGCCGTGGCGCGCTCGGGCGAGGAGGGGCTCGAGTTCGCCACCACGCAGGCCCCCGACCTCATCCTGCTCGACGTGCGACTGCCCGGAATCGACGGCTTCGAGGTCCTTCGACGCCTGCGTGCGGTCGGCTCCAAGGCGCCGGTCCTGTTCCTGACCGCCCGCGGCGACGAGTTCGACAAGGTGGTGGGGTTGGAGCTTGGCGCGGACGACTACGTCACGAAGCCGTTCGCGCTGCGCGAGCTGATGAGCCGGATCCGGGCGCTGCTCCGACGCGCGTACGGCGATCTCGCCAACGCCGCCGGCGGCCGGGTGATCCGGCACGGTGACCTCGTCATCGACCTCGAGCGGCGGCGGGTCCAGCGCGGCAACCGGCGGATCGGGCTGACGGCCACGGAGTTCGAGATCCTCCGCCATCTCGCGAGCCGCCCGGGTCGCGTGTTCACGCGGCGTGAGCTCCTGGAGCTGCTCCGCGACTACGAGGCTCTCGACCAGGACGAGAAGACCATCAACGTCCACGTCAGCCACCTGCGCGACAAGATCGAGGATGACCCGTCCCTGCCCCAGTTCGTCCTGACCGTCCGGGGCGCCGGGTACCAGTTCGCCGAGCGCTGAGGTGACCGCCGACCGCGGCGCGGACGCGGTTCCGCCGCACGCCCGGACCGCGGATGGCCGCCGGCGCGGCCCGGTGCCCCAGTCGTTCCAGACCCGGCTCACGTTCGCGTTCCTGGCCGTGGTCGCGCTGACGCTCACGCTCGTGGCACCCGTCCTGGTGCTCAAGCTCGACGAGTTCTTCCGGGATCAGGAGGAAGCGCGGCTCCAGGAGCGTGCCGACGCCACCGCGGAGATCCTGGTGCTGTTCATCGGGCGGGCGGTCGGCGACGAGCAGGCGGTCGTGTGGGTGGATCCGGCGACCGGCGAGGTCCTGCTCAACCCGACCGTCAGCGTGCTGCTGCGGGATGCGGGGCTGCTGCAGACCGTCGCCGATGAGGTTGCGCTGGCACGGGTGGAGATCTCGTTCGGGCCGGCCGTGCAGGACACCGACGGAACGCTGGTCCCGGAGCCCGACCCGTCGCTGTCGTTCCGCGCCGACACCCGCGTCGACCCCGAACGGGGGCAGAACCCGGACCCCGCGATCCGCCCCGCCACGGCGTCGGCGGGACGGGCCAACACGCAACGGGACTGGGGGATCGAGGCGACGCTCAGCGAGCCGTTCACCAGCCGCGCCACGACGATCGCGGCGATCAACGGGCTGCTGCTCGTGATGGCGGCGGCGGCGTTCCTGGTGGCGGTGCTCGTCGCCGCCTTCCTCGCCCACCGGTTCACCGTCCCGATCACGCGCCTGACCGACGCGTCGCGGCGCCTCGCGGAGGGTGAGCTGGCTTCGCGCGTGGCCACCGACGAGCTCTCGTCGGGGACGCTCGAGCTGCGAACGCTGTCGACCCAGTTCAACCAGATGGCCGACCGTCTCGAGGAGAGCGTCGGCATCATCCGCCGGGATCGCGACCGGAGCCGGGACTTCCTTGCCGATGTCAGCCACGAGCTGCGCACGCCGATTGCCGCGATGCGCACGTTCGTGGAGCTGCTCCAGGGGCCCGCCGGGATCGATCCCGCGGCGCGGGCCGAGTTCCTGGCCTCGTCGGCAACCCAGCTCGACCGGCTGGACTGGCTTGCCCAGAACCTGCTCGAGCTGTCCAGGCTGGACTCCGGCCTGGCGCTTCTCGACCTCCGGCCCGACGACATCCGGGGCACGATCGAGTCCGCGGTCGAGCAGCAGCTGGCGGCGGCGGAACGCAAGGGCATCGGGCTCAAGGTCGCGCTGCCGGATGGCCCGCTGCGAATCCGCCACGACTCCCCGCGGATCGGCCAGGTGGTCGGCAACCTCGTCGGCAATGCGCTCAAGTTCACCGACCGGGGCGGCGACGTGCGCGTCACCGCGCGAGCCACGGTTGACGGGGGCGCCCGCGTCGAAGTTGCGGACACCGGCGTCGGCATTCCCGCGGCGGAGCTGCCGCACATCTTCGATCGCTTCTACCGGGGATCGGCGAACAACGAGGCGAGGAGCGCCGGCTCCGGTCTCGGGCTGGCCATCGCCAAGTCCATCGTGGACATGCACCACGGCACCATCGCGGTCGAGAGCCGCGTGGGAGACGGCTCCCGGTTTGTGATCACCCTGCCCCGGGACCCCAGGGAGGCGACCGGGGTGGAGCCGGCCGTGCGCGAGACGCCGGGCGCGAGACGGGACGCCGGACCCGAACCCCGCGTGCTCGCGAAGGCGAGCGAGCCAAAGGTGGATGATTCTTCACCCGTTGGCGACTCGCTCGTGAATCCCGTTCCGGCATCCTTGCCAATGCGCGCCGGCCAGCCGGAGCCCGAGTCATCGCCCCCACCGGAAAGAAGCCCGTTGCCCCGATGAACGAGAAACCCTTCCCCGGCGAGCCCCAGCCCGCCGGTCCCGACCCACTCGACGACACCCAGCCCGTCGACGTCCCCCGCTATGCCCCACCGCCTGATCCGCGCCCGGACACCCGGTGGGCGTGGGCGTCCCCCGACAGCCGGCCCGGGCCCGAGCGCTGGCCGGAGCCCGGCGCCACCGGGCCGTCGTACGGCGGGCAGTCGTACGGGACACCGCCGCCCTGGGGGCAGCCCACCGATCGCGGCTCCCAGGCCCCGGTCTACGGGTCGCCGGACCGCCAGCAGGCACCGGGCGGCAAGCGCGGCGGAGCGGGTGTCGGCACCGTCGTCGTGGCATCGCTGCTGTCGGCCGTGCTCGCCTCCGGCGGGACCGTCGTCGCGCTCGACCGGACAGGTGCCTTCGATCGGGCCGCGCCGACCTCGAGCGCCGGGACGGCCCAGCCGACGTCCGGCCAGCAGCCGGTGACGATCAATGAATCGTCGGCGGTCATCGATGCCGCCGAGAAGGTGGGCCCCGCCGTCGTCAAGATCACGGTCGAGGGCACGGCGACCGACCCCTTCGGCAGTGTCCCCAGCGAGGGCGTCGGGTCGGGCTTCATCTACGAGTCGAACGGCTGGATCCTCACCAACCGTCATGTCGTGGCGGACGCCCAGATGCTGACCGTCGAGCTCAAGGACGGGCGCCAGTACCAGGGCCGCGTCTACGGCATCGACACCCTGACCGACCTCGCCGTCGTGAAGATCGATGAGACCGGTCTGCCGGTCGCGCCACTCGGCGTGAGCGACGGGCTCAAGATCGGGCAGCTGGTGGTCGCCATCGGCAGCCCGCTCGGCACCTACTCGTTCTCCGTGACCAGCGGCATCGTCTCGGGCAAGGGCCGCGACATCGTCGTCGACAACGGGACCCGCATCAACAACCTCATCCAGACCGATGCCGCCATCAACCCCGGCAACTCGGGCGGTCCGCTCGCGGACGCCACGGGCGCGGTCGTGGGTGTCAACACCGCGGTCGCGACGTCCTCGGCCGGGATCGGGTTCGCGATCCCGATCGACATCGCGAAGCCGATCATGGAGCAGGCCCTCAAGGGCGAGGCCCTGAGCCGGCCGTGGATCGGCATCCGCTTCACCTCGATCGACCTGCAGGTCAAGAAGGACCAGAACCTCACGGTCGACAACGGGGCGCTGGTGACCAACGCCGGTGGCAGCGGGTCCGCGGTCGTCGCCGGCAGCCCGGCATCCGAGGCAGGCCTCCAGGACGGCGACATCATCCTGGCCATCGACGGCATCAGGATCGACCAGGAGCATCCGCTCGACGCCGTGCTGACGCAGTTCGCGCCGGAGGATTCCATCGTCCTCGACGTGCTCCGGGACGGCACGTCCATCCAGCTCACGGTGGTGCTGGGGACCCGGCCCGGCAACCTCTAGCCACGTGGCGAGGGGCGGGTGTCCGCAGCCTCGCGACACCACGCGCCGTCCGGAGGGCCCGGGCGGCGCGTTCGTCGTTCAGGCGCCCGGTCCGGGCCGATCGGCCACGCGCGGGCGACGGATCTCGACGCCCGCCGACCGCAGCGTCCCGCCCAGCCTCACCTTCGGCTTGCGGACCCGGACCGTGACCGCGTCGACCGGATAGCCGGCCAGCAGCTCCTGGGCGATCGCCTCGGCGAGGGCCTCGATCAGGTCGAAGCGGGTCGACTCCACGATCTGGCGACAGGTGTCGAAGACCCCGCCGTAGTCGATGGTCTGCGCGAGGTCGTCGGAGAGTCCCGCCGGCTCCAGGTCGAGCATCAGCTCCACGTCGACCTCGAAGGGCTGCGGCGTGAGCTGCTCCTCCTCGTAGACCCCATGCGTGCCCGTGAAGGCCATCGAGTCCAGGATGATGCGGTCGGTCACGGATCAGGCTCCTCCGGGCCACCCGTCCGGGCGCCACCCGCGCAGGATCGCATCCGCGATCCGCGCCGTCCGGACGTTCTCGCGCACGTCGTGGACCCGCACGAGGTCAACGCCGGCGGCGATGCCCAGCGCCGTCGTGGCGGTGGTCGCCTCGATGCGCTGGTCGGCGGGCAGGTCCAGGATCTTGCCCAGGGTGGACTTGCGCGACGTCCCGAGCAGCACCGGACGTCCCAGGACCTGCAGCGCGGACAGGCCCGCGAGGAGGGCCAGGTTGTGGTCGGGCGTCTTGCCGAAGCCGAACCCCGGGTCCACGATCAGGTGGTCCCACGCCACCCCGACCGCCAGCGCCCGGTCCATCGCCCGCTGCAGATCGGCGATGACCTCCGCAACGAGGTTCCGGTACCTGGGCTCCGCGCGGTTGTGCATCAGCACGATCGGCACGCCCCGTTCGGCGGCGACGCGCATCATGCCGGCGTCGTCGGCAACGCCCCAGATGTCGTTGAGCAGGTGGGCGCCGGCGTCGAGGGCCGCCATTGCGACCGCGGGGCTGGTGGTGTCGACCGAGATGGCCATCCCCGGAAGGGCGTCCGCCACGGCCCGGATGACCGGGACCACGCGGGCGATCTCATCCGACGCATCGATCGGCACATGGCCCGGGCGGCTCGAGGCTCCGCCCAGGTCCAGCAGGTCGGCGCCGTCCTCGGCCATGCGCCGTGCCAGGACGAGTGCCGCCGCTGCCGGGTCGGCTGCGGCGAGCAGGCCATCGCCCGAGAAGCTGTCGGGGGTCACGTTGAGGACCCCCATGACATAGGTGCGTACGCCCCAGCGGAACGTGGCGGGCCCGATCGGCATCGGGAGCGGGGCACCGGGAAGACCGGGACCCGAGTCGTCCGGAAGCCCGAACGACGGCGTGGCCGCGCCTCCGCCCCGCTCCGGTCGGCCGGCGACCACGGCACGCTCGACGGGGAGATCGCGATCGCTCATGCGCAGATCATGCCCCGTCCGGCGCCAGGTCGGGGTCCTCGACGAGTCTCGCCCGCACGGCACCCACCAGGTACAGCGAGCCGGCAACGACCACCGGCCCACGCCCCAGGCCCAGGGCGGCATCGAGCGCCGCCTCCAGGTCTGCCACCACCCGCACGTCCGCACCGGGCCCCGGCAGGACCGCACGCCACGCCGCGGCGAGATCGGCGGCGGGCAACGCCCGGCGCAGGTCCAGGGCCGTGCACACGATCGTCGCGCCGGCCAGCGCGTCGCTGCCCGCCATCGCGGCGACGACCGCGCCGACGTCCTTGTCGCCCATCGAGGCCCAGAGCAGCGTCACCGGCGCCGGTGGCGTCCCGTCGCCGCCCGCCAGATGGGGACGCAGGTCCGCCAGCGCCCGGGCGAGGGCCGCGGCTCCATCGGCGTTGTGGGCCCCGTCGAGGAGCACCTCTCGCGCGGCCCGGTCGCCGTCCGCCGGCACCACGATCAGCTCGAGCCGGCCCGGCCAGCGGGCTGCCGCGTAGCCCCGTCGCCGGGCCGCTGCGTCGACCGACGCGATCCCCGCCTCCTCGAGGGCGTCGAGCAGGGCGTCCGCGACGGCGACGTTGGCCGCCTGGTGGCGTCCCCGGAGCCCGACCTCCACCGCGCCGAGCCGGGGCAGCTCCACCGTGATCCCATCCCGCGACCAGCCGAGGAGCGGCGCAGGCGGCACCGCTGCCAGCGGCACGCCAAGCCGTGCGCAGCGGCGCCGCAGGATCGACAGCGCCTCCCCGTCGGCTCCGGTCACGGCCACGTCGCCGCGCTTGACGATGGCGACCTTCTCGCGGGCAATGTGCCCGATCGTCGGCCCCAGCCGGTCCATGTGGTCGAGCCCGACGTTGGTCAGCACCGCGACCCCGCCGTCCCAGGCGTTGGTAGCATCGAGCCGGCCGCCCAGGCCGACCTCGACCAGGGCGAGGTCGAGTGACGACTCCGCGAAATGCCGGAACATCACCGCGGTGAGCAGCTCGAACTCGGTCGGCGGTCCCAGTCGACGGGTCACGTCGTCGGCCACCGCGACGGCCAGGTCCACCAGCCGGGCGAACTCCGAAGCCGGGATCGGGTGCCCGTTCACGACCACCCGTTCGCGATAGCTCACGAGGTGGGGCTTGGGCGTCTCGCCGACCCGGTAGCCGGCTGCCCGCAGGGCCGCTGAGGCCAGGGTGATGACGCTGCCCTTGCCGTTCGTCCCGGCCACCAGCGCGCCGCGCACGCCAAGCTGGGGATCGCCCAGCGCCCGAAGCAGCGCCCGCACCCGACCAAGACCCAGGCGGATGCCGTACCGGCCGCGGGCTTCGAGGACCTCGAGGGCCTCGGCATAGGTGCGGGAGCGCGGCGGGACCGGGTCGCTCACTCCTGGTTCAGGCCGTCCTCGTAGAAGACGCACTGGTTGAACCTCGGCGTCAGGCACACGTCGTTGACGTACCCCTCGTCGAGGTGGACGCCGCCCCGGAGCTGGCAGCGCGAGATGTTGTTCGGCTGGCGCAGCAGGCCCTTGAGCAGGTGCGGCGCCTGGATCGGGATCGCGCCCCGGGACCCGGTCATGTAGAAGTGCGGGCAGACGTTGCGCCGGAGGCTGGGCAGGCCGAATCCGCCTCGGACCGGCGTCGACGTGCGCGGACCGCCGGGTGCGCCTGGCCGGGCCGGGTACGGCGCGACCGGGCGGCCATCCGTCGCCACGGACCCGCGATCCGCCGACAGCGGCGATTGGAAGGACGATGGCCGACGGCCGAACACGGGCGGAGCGGGACGACCCCCGGCCCCGGCCGAAGGCTCCGCGACCGGATATCGCGGCGGTGGGGCGGCGGGCAGCGCCGGGCGGCGCGCCGGTGGTGCGAGGTGCTCGGCATCGCCGCCCTCGGATCCGCTCGCCGGGCGCGGGTTGACGCGGGAGATCGGCCCATGGCTCCACGAGCCTCGATCACCCGGGGACGGTCGGACAGGCCTCCGATCGCGCGGTTCCACGGCTCCCTCGCGTGCGCTGACGCCCCCCGGGACAGCAGGGGCGTGTCGCACGGGGAGCGTATCACCGCGCACCGACACGATCCGGCCGCGTCGCGGGTCGCGCCACGGCCCGGGCCAGGTCGTCGAGCGGTCGTCCCGCCGCTTCATGCGACAATCGCGCCTGATGGACCCCCGCCATGGGGACCGGCCCTCGCAGGTCAGGCCGCGCCCCCCCTCCACCGGCCGCCCGTCGCCCGTTCGCGTGCGACCGGTCACCCCCTCGCCCGCCCGGCTCGACCGCTACCGCCGCATCGAGCGACGCCGCGGCCTTCCCCTCGCGGCGAAGGCGCTGCTGGCCGTCTCGATCGTCCTGCTCGGCGGCACGATCCTGTGGGTGAGCAGCGGCATGGTCGGCCCGCTGGTCGCCTCGGCTCTAAACGGACTCGGCGGGCTGGTCGCCGACGTCGTCACGGAAACGACAGGCCCGACGCCAACGGCCGCCCCGGACCTGGCCGATGCCCCGTCGATCGAGGGCCCCGACAACCCGTACACCAACCGCCAGGCGGTGGACATCAGGGTGAACGTGCCGGCAGCCGAGACGGGCATCGACGGCAACATGATCCGGCTCTACGACACGCTCGCGGACCAGCAGCCGGTGCTCATCCGCGAGGAACCGGTCGGGGCGACGTCGATCCACGTGTTCGTCGGCGTGACGCTCGGCCCCGGCCGCAACGACCTGCAGGCCGCGATCGTCGGCCCGGGCGGCGAGGGCGAGTGGTCCGAGATCGCGACCTGGATCCTGGACCGGTCGAAGCCCAAGGTCAGCGTCATCTCGCCCGCGGACAACGCCCTGGTCAAGAAGGCCAACGTCACGGTCAAGGGCAAGTCCCAGGCCGGCGCCGACATCCGCATCCAGAACGCCGCCAACGGCGCCATCGCCACGACCATCGCCGGCAGCGACGGGCTGTGGGAGACGCCGGTTGCCGTGGCCAACGGCGTGAACGTGCTCACGGTCAAGGCGACCGACCCGGCGGGCAACGAGAACACCGCGGAGCTGACGCTCCGCAAGGGGTCGGGCAAGCTCACGGCGGTCCTGTCCGCCTCCACGGACCGGTTCAGGGCCTCGAAGCTGCCCAAGAAGATCACGCTCACCGTGACGGTCACCGATCCCGACGGCCAGCGCCTCCAGGGTGCCGTGGCCCTGTTCACGGTCAGCGTCCCCGGGCTGGAGGCGATCGTGTCGGCGGAGCTCCAGACCGATGGCAACGGGCTCGCGAGCTTCACCACCACGGTCCCCCCGGGCGCCCTGCCCGGCGGTGGCCTGGCGACCGTCCTCGTCACCGTTCCCGGACAGGGCGACATCACCGACCGCCGGGTGCTGACCGTCATCGAATAGGCGTTCGGCGCACGAGGGAATCCACTCGACAGCAGCCCCAAGCGCAGCTACGATCCACGCCATGGCGGTCTGGCGGTGCCCCCACTGCGCGACCCCGCAGCCGGAGTCGTCCCGCTGCTGGGTGTGCCGCCGCTCGACCACCGTCTGCATGACCTGCCGCCACTTCCGAAGAGGCGTTGCCGGCGGGCTGGGCGTGTGTGGCATGGATCCCAGGCGCCCGGCGCTCACGGGCCTCGAGATGCGTGCCTGCTGGGTTGCGGCGCCGTCACCTGCCGAGCCGGGTTCGCGTCAGCCGGTCGCCGTGGGACCCGGGCGAGCGGCCGCCAGTTCGGCGCACGCGCGGGAGCCCAGAACATTCGTTCCCGTCGAGGCAGCCGCGCCGCCCGCCGCATCACCCCCGGTGCCCGCGCCCCGGACCGGGACCATGGATGCAGCCGTCGCGAGGGCCGCGCCCCTGTCGCCCGCGACCGGCACCCGGGGCCGTGTCCCCGGGATGTGGTGGCTCTGGGGCGACCCGGAGCCCTGGTCGGACCTCTAGCGCTCCGGTCTGCGGATCACCCTCAGGGACAGGTCGTCACCGTGGCCGGGTCGGCGGCGACGAGGTTGATCGCGGTCCCGAGGGCGCGTTTCACCCCCGGGTTGGGCGTCTGGTCGATGACGGTCCAGGTCTGCGGGACCGGACTGGTGCCCGCCGGTGACGAGGTCACGGTGCCCAGGGCGAACCCGTCCGCGTCGATCAGGTTCGTGGCCACCTCGAGGGTCACGCACTGGTAATCGCCGACGTTCACCGGCGCCGGCGTCGGCGTCGGCGTCGGGACGGGGGTTGGCGTCGGCGTCGGAATGGGGGTGGGCGAAGGCGTCGGTGACGGCGTGGGCTCGGGACCGGCCGACACGACGTAGTCGACCGGCGTGCCCAGGGCCACGAGGATGCCGGGGCTCGGGCTCTGCGAGATCACCACGTTCTTCGGGATCGTCGGGTCGAACGCGGTGGTCTTCTGGCCGACCGTGAGCTTGGCCGTGACGATGAGCTGGAGCGCCTCGTTCTCGGGCCTCGTCCTGAGATCCGGCACGGCCACCGACGTGGGACCGCGCGAGGTCGTGATCCGCACCTCGCCGCCCTCGGCGATGGGGGTGCCCTCTGCCGGATCCTGCGTGAGCACGATGTCCGGATCGATGTCCGTCCGCTCCTCCGTTCCCGTGATGACCAGCCGGATGCCGAGCAGGTCGGCCTGTGACTGCGCGTCAACGAAGGCGAGGTCGACGAACCGGGGCACGGTCACCGTCTCGCCGGATGCCGACTCCGAGGGCGACATGGACGGGCTGGCGGATGGCGACGTGCCTCCCCCGCTGGTGAGCATCTGGAACACGAGGAAGCCGACGATGCCGAGGAGGACGAGCCCGATCACACCGGCGATCCAGGCCCACGGACCAGAGCCGCCGTCATCGTCACCGTCAAAGCTGGACCCGGGCGGCGGCGGCGGGGTCCCGCGGGTGGTGATCTGGGCGGGCGGCGAGGATCGCGCGTACGCATCGGCCGGGTACGGGAGGGCATTCTGGCGAGCCTGCGCGGACGCGACGGTGCGGGTGGTCGCGGCGGCGGCGCCCGCGGCGGCCGTCGTCGCGGGTGGGGCGGCCGACGGGTCCGACAGCCAGCCCTCGAGCGCGCTGGCCATCGATGCGGCGGAGGCGAACCGGTCCGCCGGGTCGAGCGCCATCGACCGCTGCACGATCCGGTCGAGCTCGACTGGCGTGCCGGCGCGCAGCGCCGACGGTCGCGGCGGCGTGGTGGTGAGGCGGGCCAGCGCGACCGAGGCCGCCCCGTCGCCGGAGAACGGACGCTGGCCGGTGAGCGACTCGTAGAGGACGATCCCGAGCGCGTAGGTGTCGGACGCCCCGGTCGCGACCTCGCCACGTGCCTGCTCCGGGCTGAAGTAGTGGACCGAGCCCATCGTGACGCCCGGCGATGTCAGCTGGGACTCGGTGAGGGCGCGAGCGATCCCGAAGTCCGCGACCTTCACCCGCCCGTCACGACCGACGAGGATGTTCGAGGGCTTGACGTCGCGATGGACGATCCCGCGCACGTGGGCGGCGTGGAGCGCCTTGGCGACCTCGGCGGCGACCCTGGCCGCCTGGCGGGGTGCGAGGGGCCCGTTCTCGCGGAGCATCGACGACAGGTCCTGGCCGTCGATCAGCTCCATCACGATGTACGGGCCGGACGCCTCCTCGCCGAAGTCGAACACGGCCACGATGTTCGGGTGGTTGAGCGAGGCGGCAGCCCGGGCCTCGTCGCGGAATCGGGCCAGGAAGTCCGGGTCCCGCCCGAGATCGGCGCGCAGCAGCTTGACGGCGACGTCGCGATCCAGCTGGGCGTCCCGCGCCCGGTAGATGGTCGCCATGCCTCCCTGGCCGAGCAGCTCAACCAGGCGATAGCGACCGCCCAGCACGCTCCCGATCTCAGTCACGGTCCTGCTCGTCCCCTTCTCGTGCCGAGGGTCTGTCGCCACGGCCGGGGGCATCCTACCCCACGGAGCTGTGACCGCCCGTCGGCGGGTGGCTAGATGTCCAGCGAGCGGAGGTAGTCCCGGAACTCGCTCCCGAACTCCGGGCGGGCGAGCGCCAGCTCGACGGACGCGCGGAGCCAGCCCATCGTGGTGCCGGCGTCGTAGCGCGTTCCCTCGTACGCGTAGCCGAACACGCTCTGCTCGTCCATGAGGGCCCGGATCGCGTCGGTCAGCTGGATCTCGCCGCCGGCACCGCGCTGCGTCTGCTCCAGCTTGTCGAAGATCTTGGGGGTCAGCACGTACCGGCCGATGACCGCGAGGTTGGACGGCGCGGTGCCCGGCTCCGGCTTCTCCACGATGGCCGTCAGGCGGTAGGTCCGGTCCCGGTCGTGACCCTCGTCGACCGGCTCGCCGGCGATCACGCCGTAGCGGCTGGTGTCCTCGGGCGCGACCTCGGTCACGGCCACCACGCTGCCGTGGTGCTGCTGGTAGGCGTGGATCAGCTGGCCGATGCAGGGCCGCTCGGAGATCACCACGTCATCGGGCAGGATCACGGCGAACGGCTCGTGGCCGATGAGGTCCTTCGCCATCAGCACCGCGTGTCCCAGGCCGAGCTGCTCCTTCTGGCGCACGTAGGCCACCTGGGCCAGGTCGCTGATGTGGCGGACCAGGCGGAGCTTCTCGATCTCGCCCTTCTCCTCGAGCAGGTGCTCGAGCTCGTAGTTGAGGTCGAAGTGGTCCTCGATCATCCGCTTCTGCGAGGACGTGACGATGATGACCTGCTCGATGCCCGCGGCCACCGCCTCCTCGACGGCGTACTGGATCACCGGCTTGTCGACCAGGGGCAGCATCTCCTTGGGCTGGGCCTTGGTGGCCGGCAGGAAGCGGGTGCCCCAGCCGGCAGCCGGGAAGACGGCTTTTCGAACGCGCATCAAACCTCTCGGGCGTCGGGGTGGAACGCGGCCAGTATACCGCCACCCCCGCGTGAGCCCCGTCGGACGACCCGTCGCCGACGGTCAGGCGTCGCGGGCCAGGGTCCTGCCGAAGGCAGCCACCAGCCTCGAGAAGGCCGTCGGGCGATCGAGGTTCGAGAGGTGCATCGCCAGCGGCACGACGGCGTGACGGCCCTGCCGGCACGAGGCCGCCCAGTACTCGCCCTGGGGCCCGAAGACCGGGTCGAGTGCCCCGTTCACGACCAGGACCGGGGTCCAGAGGCGGCCGAGACGCTCCAGGTACGGGCGGCCCAGGAGCACGTCCAGCGCGGCGGCTCCGCCGTCCGCCCAGAACCCGCCCTCGATGATCGGCTCGGCGATCGTGTCGCGGTAGCGGAAGCGGAAGAAGGTGCGATTGAACAGCCCCTGGGCGGCGGGCGGCGCATTCCGGAGGAGCCAGCGAAAGACGCGGAATGGCCAGGCAATGGGCCCCAGGGTCTCGGCCGAGCAGCCGGCGAGCACCAGGCCGGCGACCCGCTCCGGACGAGCCTCTGCCGTGTCGATCGCGACGTAGCCGCCCATCGACAGGCCCACCAGGATCGCGCGACCCGACGGGACCTCGTCCTCGATCGCCCGGCATACGGTCTCCACCGCGGCCTCGACCGTGAACGGCTCGGCAGCCAGCGCGCCGTGTCCGGGGAGATCGATGGCCACGCAACGGAACGAAGCCGACAGCCGCCGCAGCTGGGGCGACCACTGCGCCCGGCTCAGGCGCGTGCCATGGAGGAAGACGATGCCCGGGGCGTCCCGGGGTCCGATCGCCGTCCACGGGCGGGTGCCGTGTCGGGGGGAGGTGCCATCCATCGGCGTCGAGGATAGCCTCCTGCGGCACCTCGGGCCCGGTGCGGTCCCTAGGAGGGCCGGGGGTCCGGCCCCGGCCTGCCGGGTGCGGCGACGTCGGTATCGGACGAGCGGGACCGGGTGGCCAGGCGGACGCCGGTGAACGGGATCCGGAACTCGCGGAAGACCTCGGCCGACACGAGGAAGCCCGCGAACAGGAAGACCACGCCCAGGAACTTGCCGAGCGCGAACAGCTCCGTGGCGCCCGCCCGGTTGAGCGAGTCCGTGATCGTCGGGAAGAAGGCGCCGACGGCGATCAGGATCGTCGCCGGCACGCGCGAGTGCAGCCGGCCGGCAGCGAGGTCGCGCACGGCACCCGGCAGCGAGGCGAGGAGGTTCACCACGATCGCGACCGGGGCGATGCACAGGTTGAACAGGAACTGGTCGCCTGGCTGGTTCGGGTCCAGCGAGTACGGCAGGACGCGCTTCTTGGGGATGAAGACGTAGGTCGAGAACACGGCGCCCAGCAGCAGGGACATCGCCCCCGGGATGTTCATCACGGGCGTCAGGAGCCGCAGGTAACCGGGCATCGCATCGCCGACGGGCTGCCCGGTCGCGGCGCTCACCGCGTAGCCGGGCGCCGCCAGCGGCGGCGTGGCGATCAGGAGGATCAGGGAGACGACCGTCACCCCGACGATGGCGCCGGCGGCAAAGCGGGGCCAGGCGTCGTTCCCGAAGTACGTCTCCGCGCCGATCGCGAGGGCGAGGATGACCGCGCCGATCAGGTACAGCAGCGGCAACGGTCCGGCGCCCTCGTAGGCGGGAGCGTTCCGGATCATCAGGGCGACCAGGCCGGACAGCAGCAGGAGGATCGCGTAGGTGTACCCGAAGCGCGTCCGACCCAGCAGGAACGCCGTTCCAAGGCCCAGCCAGGCGGCGGTCCACACGGCACCGGTGAGGTACCAGGTGCGGTAGAGCAGCTCGTTCCAGCCTCCCGCGGCGGCAAGCGCCTCGGCGCCGGAGCCCAGGCCGTACCACAGCATCCCCAGCGCCCAGACCAGCTGGAAGCCGTGGCGGCGCTCGCGCCACTGGTCCACGAGCATCAGGGCGAAGACCAGCGCGAGGACGCTCGTCACGGCGGGGAGCAGCGCCTGCACGGTGGTCAGTCCTCCGCCCGCACGGCCAGCGATGGCCCGCCCACCGGCCCACCGGGCGTGGCAGGCTCCCGCGATGCGCTCTCGTGCGCAGCCACGAAGGCGAGCAGCAGGCGGTCGAGCAGGCCCGTCGACGTGTCGTACAGCTCGCCGATCCGCAGGGCATCGACGCCGCGGCGCCGGGCGAAGAGGGACAGCTCGGCCAGGAACGGCTGTCGAGCGCTGACGAACATCGAGACCCCATCGCCGAGGAGCGCACCGCGCGCGGCCAGCCGTTCGCCGAAGTGTGCGGCGATGTCGAGGGCGTCGCGCTCCGCCCGCGCCCGGCCGGGGCCGGTCTCGTCGAGGTGGCGGACCAGGGCGTCGACCAGGCTCCGGCCCAGGTCGCGGAACGCCTCGCGGTCCTCGGCCGGGACCGTCATCCGCGGGTCGGGCGTGCCGCCGTGTGACTGGCCGTAACGGCGCCGGTACGCCGCGCTCAGGCGGCCCTGGCTGGCTCCGACCCCCGCGAGGCCGCCCGCAGGACCCGTCCGCCGGGCGGCGATGAGACGCTCGAGCGCACGCCGTTCAAAGCGGCGATGGCCGCCCGGGGTCGTGAAGGCCGGGACACGGCCCTCGTCGGCCCAGCGCCGGAGCGTGTCGGGATCCACGCCGAGGAGCCGGCTCGCCTCCCCGAGCGCGAGCCGCTCTGGCTGGGGCCGCTCGGGGGATGGCCGGGGGTTGGACACGCGTGCTCCAGGCGGGGCTATGGAACCTTGGCAAATCTGGGTGCTGATCATCAGACCCGGCGGCGCGGAGTGTAGGGGCGCCTGCCGAGGATCGTCAACCGCAGCCTGGCCGGCGCGCCGAGCAGGGCAGCGGGCCGGGGTCAGGACATCGGGCCTGGGGACGCCCGCAGGGCCTGCGGGGGCGGATCAGGCCGGGACGAACTCGTGGTCGTCGCGATGCAGGCCGTCACACAGCCCGAGGGCCGGGGGATCCGTGGGCAGCGGCACCGGACGCATGATCTCGCGGACCTCGCCGCGCCGGCAGATGCGGTAGCCCTTCTCGGCCATCCAGAGGCGGACGCACGCCGGGTCCGAGTGGAACTGGTGCGGGCCGGGGTTCACCGGCGACGACTCGGTCCAGCCGATCGCGACCTCGGGGGACACGATGTCCAGCAGGTTCACGCGCCAGGGGGTGCCCGGGATGACCTCCCGGCAGCCGTCACAGCGGATCGCGACGTTGTCGTTGACGATCGTGCGGATCGTCACGCCCATGAGTTCCATTGCCCCCGAGGATAGCAGGGGGGCACTCGCGGCGATGGCGTCAGGGAACCAGCGACGGCGCCAGCCGCCGGCTCATCGAGACGGTCACGGGCACCGCGTGTCGGGCACAGAACCGGGACGCCTCGCCGTTCGCGGACTCGTGATCCACGGCCCAGCGGGCGTACCCCTCGGCCTCGGCCCAGGCGACCGCGGCGGCGAGCAGGTGCGACGCGATCCCCCTGCCCCGGACATCGGGGCTCGTGAAGGCCGCCGTCACGCTCGCCGTCGTCGGGTCGCGCACGATCGTCGCCACGTCGTTGGCGCATGGACCCATCCGCAGGAATGCCACCGCGGCGCCGCCGCGCTCGGCGACGAAGGTCGCGACGGCGGGGTCCTCGAGACGCGATCGCCCGACCTCGACCGGCAGTGGGGCGGCCGGCCGCACGAAGATCGGAGACGCCTCGAGGTGCCGGCGAAGGCGGGCATCGAGGTCGGCGACCGGCGCCGCATCCGCCCGCCCGGCGCGGCGGATCGTGACTCCGCCGGGGAGTGGGCCGCGCTCGATGGGCGCCAGGGGCGCGACAAGGTCGATCACGTGCTGGCCGAACCCCAGGCGCCCGTAGGTCGCAAGGGCGACCTCGTCGTCGGCGAGCACCGAGACCACGTGCTCCGCACAGGCGCTCCGCAGCCAGCCATCGGCGAGCGCGGCATACAGCTGCGCCCGCAGCCGGCCGTCGGGATGCGGGGGCGCCGCGTGACCGACATCGGATGTATAGGTCCATCGCCCGCCGCGCCCATCGATGGTGATCGCCGCCTGGAACGCGACGAGATCTCCGTCGTCGATGGCCGCGAGACCGGCGCCATGATCCGCGAGCCCGGTCAGCACCCTCGCCACGTGCGATGGGTCCGTCCACGCCGCCGGCACCGCGGGCACACGGTGGCGCAGGCGATCGACACCCGAGGCCACCAGCGCGGCGGCCGGCAGGACATGGGCGTGCGTGAACGGCACCATGGTCACGGGGGGAGCATGCCGCAGCTGGACGACTCGTGCCGGGCTCCAGGACCCCCGGGCGCCTGACCGGGCGAGGGGGTGTGGTACCCCCAGCCGGATTCGAACCGGCGATCTCCACCTTGAAAGGGTGGCGTCCTAGGCCTCTAGACGATGGGGGCACGGCACGGCGGACGGCCGGCCGAGTGTAGCAGTCAGGCCCCTTCGGTCCCGCCCCAGAGGAGGCTCATGATCACGGCTGCGGCGAGCGACAGGAGCGAGGCCACGGCCAGCACGCCGCCGAACACCGACGTCAGCACCGCGGTCCCATCGCGTCCCTCCCGACCCGCGCGGACCACGGACAGGAGCGCGAGCAGGGCCATCGCGCCGAACACGATCCCCACCACGGCAAACCCCGAGGCCATCATCGGCACCTGGAGCTTGTCGCGGACTAAGATCGCGTAACCGAGGAAGCCGAGCCCGCCGAGCAGGGCGATGAACAGGATCACCCGGATCGGCGAGATGCCGATGGGCCCGAGATGGGGGCCGCGCCGGGGCACGGCCGGAGTCGCTGCCCGGCGTTGTGAGGTCCTGCGCCCGCTCATGCTGCCGAGCGTAGCAGGGGTGCCACCGCGGGGCCGCTCAGCCGACCACGGGGCCGGGTCCCGGTCCCCCGGAAGCCGCGTCTGCGGGCTCCGCACCCAGCCGTGCGCGGTGGTAGATCGCCACGTTCCAGGACAGCCGGGGTCGCCTGAGACCGGCCGCAAGGCGCTCGCCACGCTCGCCAAACGCGGCCAGCACCGACTTCGCGGCATCGAGGTCCGCGAATGTCCAGAAGCAGTGGACGACGCGGATCTTGAACGCCCCGGGACGCAGGAACGGCCCTCCGCGCCGGCTCCAGGACCGGTACTCGGGGGCCTCGGGATCTCGCAACGCCGACACGTCGTCCCGACCATAGTCGTGAACCACGAGCAGCCTGCCGCCGGGACGGAGGACGCGGTCGACCTCCGACAGGTCGGCGTCGTCAACGCGTCGGAAGCCCGACCAGAGCGTCACCATGGCGTCGAGCGACGCATCGGCGACGGGGATCGCCAGGGGGTCCCCGGAATCGGCGGGAGCCACGAGCATGGGGTCGGGACCGAGGGCACGGATGCGGTCCAGCCACGGAGTCCCCGGCACATCGAGCACGCCCACGGCGCGGCCCGCGAGCGGACCCAGCGCATCGAGCGCACGCGGGATCCGGCCCTCCACGTCCATCACGGCGGACAGGCGATCGGCGAGCGCAGGGTCACAAGCGAGGGGCAGGTCAGTCACGGAGCCGCGAGCATACGCCCCGCCACCCCGCGTTGACAGCGCCCCGGTCAGTCCGCAACCGGAACCAGCACCCGTCCGCGGCGCGCGGGAACCGCGATCGTCGCCCCGCCGTCGCTTCCGACGAGCACCGGGGCGCCGCTCCAGCCGGGAAGCGGCTGGTCCCGCAGCGTGGATCCGGCCAGTTCGGGGACATCGGCGTCCACGTCCACCTGGCGGTCGCCGGCATTGAGGACCACGAGAACCGCCGCCCCCCTCGGCCGCACCCCGAACGAAGGCGACGGCGTCCTCCTCCGCGCCGGCGATGCGGAACGACCCGCGCCGGAGCGCCGGCAGGGCATGGCGAGCGGCGTACGCGGCCCGGGTCCAGGCCACGGCGTCGGGGTCCCAGGCCGACCGGTCCCAGGGAAACGCCCCGCGGCACTCCGGATCGTGATCCCCCTCCAGGCCCACCTCGTCGCCGTAGTAGGTGCACGGGGCGCCGGGGAGCGTTGCCTGGAGCAGCACCGCCAGCGCGTAGGCCGCGGGGTCCCGGCCGGCCATGGTCCGGAATCGCGGGCTGTCGTGGCTGCCGAGCAGGTTGAGCTGCACCTCCGTGACGTCTCGGTCGTAGAGGCTCATGAGCCGGTCGAGCTCGGCCGCGAAGGCGGCCCCATTCCTCCTGGCGACGGTCCGCCCGTACTCGTGGTGGGCGCGGACCACCCGCTCGTCGAGCGAGCCCTGGGCGGCAAACCCGAGGATCGCCTGCGCCAGCGGATAGTTCATGACCGCGTCGAACCGGTCTCCGGCAAGCCACGCGGGCGCCTCGTGCCAGATCTCGCCGACCAGGTAGGCATCGGGGTTGATCGCCCGGGCGCGCCGGCGGAACTCCTCCCAGAACCCGGGCTCGCGGATCTCCGTCGGGACGTCCAGGCGCCAGCCGTCGATGCCGAACCGGAGCCAGTGCTCGACCGCGGTCATCACGTGCTCGCGGGCATGCGGGTTGGCGAGGTTCAGCTTGGGCAGCGCGGGCAGGCCCCACCAGGCCCGATAGCCGAACCGCACCATCGACTCGTCGCCGGCGGGGTCATCGGTCGGCTCGCCGCCGGACTCGGGCGGCGAGCTCGCCGGGTCGGCGACCCAGGGTACGGGCGGAGCGGCCGCCTGCCCTCGAGCACCTCCGGGTCGAAATGGAACCAGTCCCGGTAGGGCGAGCCGGCGCCGTTCTCCAGGACGTGGTGGAACGCCCAGAACCCGCGGCCGGTGTGGTTGAACACGCCGTCGAGGACCACCCGCATGCCACGCGCGTGCGCCGCGTCGAGCAGCTCGCGCAGGGCGCCATCACCGCCGAGCAGCGGGTCGACCGAGAAGTAGTCGTACGTGTGGTACCGGTGGTTGGCGGCGGCAGCGAACACCGGGTTGAGGTAGAGGGCCGTGATCCCCAGGTCGGCCAGGTAGGGCAGTCGTTCGACGATGCCCAGCAGGTCGCCACCCTTGAACCCGTGGTTGGTGGGTGGCGCATCCCAGGGCTCGAGCGGGCCGGGCTTCGCGACCCGCGGGGAGCTCGCGAACCGGTCCGGAAACACCTGGTAGAAGACGGCATCGCGGACCCAGTCCGGAGTGTCGATGGGCATGCCCGAGAGGATACCGAAGCGACCGCCGAGCCCGACCCTCCGCGGTCCACGCTCAGCGGAGCCACCGGACGGAGCTCCACCCCCGGTGGCATCATCGGTTCATGCTTCGCCAGCTTCTCGGGATGCCGAGTGGCATCCGGATCTTCCTCGGCTACGCGTTCCTCGTCCTGGGGCTCATCGGCGTGTCGCTTCGCTGGGTGGTGGACCAGGCGATCAGCGCGCCGATCTCGCTACCCGGCGTCGTGGCCATGGTGCTGCTCGCGTACACGATCTTCACCACGACGCTCGTGCTCCAGCGCAAGGAGGCCGGCCGCGGCCTGGCGCTCGGCCTGTCGTCGCTGACGCTGCCCGCGATCCTCCTGGCCGTCCTCGCGGGCCAGCCCATTGCGGCCCTGGTCCTGGCGGTCCTCGCGGCGCTGCTGTTCTTCGGCCTCACCCGCCCCGACGTTCGCGCCTGGCTCAACGAGCCGTAGCCACCGGCCCGCGGTCGCTCGACGGCCCGTCCCGCGCGCTGGCGCGCAAGGGACGCTACCCTTCGGGCCGTGACCGACTCCCGCGAACCGTCCACCCGGGGCGCCGACAGGCGATCGAGGAAGAGCAGCCCGACCGGCACGCCCCGGTCCGGGCGACGTGAGGCCGCCCGCCACCGTCCGCCCGAGCGGACGGCCCTGCAGCGCCTGCGAACCCCGGTCCTGGCGATCGTGGTGATCGTCGCGCTCGTGGGCGTCGGCGTCTCCGTGTTCATGGGCGCGGCAGCCCCCGTCTACGCGTGCTCCACGGTCGACACCGTGCAGCCGCCGGCCTCGGGCGAGCTCGGCCAGGTCCAGGCGGACCAGGGCAACGACCACGCGCAGACCGGCGACAGGGTCACCTACCTGGTGTGCCCGCCCGCATCCGGCAGGCACGTCAACAAGGTGGGGTTCGGGCCGCTGGAACCGAAGGTGTACGGCCCCGACGACGACAGCGTGCCCAACGGCTGGATCCACAACCTGGAGCACGGGGGCCTGGTGCTGCTCTACTCCTGCGACCAGGGTGCCTGCGACGACGCCGGACTCGCGTCGCTCCAGGCGTTCGACACGAGCTTCCCCAGCAGCGCGGTGTGCGGCATCCCTGCCGGGCTGGTCGGTCCGGTCGTGGCCAGGTTCGAGCAGATGCCGACCCGGTACGCCGCCCTGGTCTGGAACCGCGCGCTGTACGTCGACACGCTCGACGACGCCCAGATCTACGACTTCTTCCTCCGCTACGGCGAGCGCGTCTCCGAGGGCCGGTTCGTGGCCCCTCCGGAGCCGCAGTGCCCGATCCCCACCGCGAGCCCGTCGGCCGACTCGCTGGTCCCATCCGGCCAGGCCGCCAGCTGAGGGAGAGCCGATGCATCTCCACGCGTACTACGACCGCTACGACGACGAGCGATTCGGGGTCGTCATCATGGGCCGGCTGCTGACGGGATCGCAGCTGGAGAAGCGGGGGCGGCTCGACCCGGCGATCGACACCCACCTCGGCGTCGGCTTCCAGCTGGGGTTCGACGACGACTGGATCGGCGAGCTGAGGCGGGCGGCGAAGCGGGCCCTGAAGGCCGGGGCGCCGCTGATCGAGCTCGAGGCGAGGCGCCCGGCGCCCGCCCTCAACGAGATCGTGACCGGCAAGATCGTCTGTGTCGGCCTCAACTACCGCGAGCACGCGACGGAGGGCGGTCGCACGCCACCGGACCGGCCGATGCTGTTCAGCAAGTTCCAGAACGCGATCGTCGGTGATGGGGACGCGATCGTCCGACCCCAGGGGACCCGGGCGCTGGACTTCGAGGTGGAGCTGGGGGTCGTGATCGGCCACGCGGCCCGCCGCGTCAGCCCGGAGCAGGCGCTCGCTCACGTCGCCGGATACGTCGTGGTCAACGACGTCAGCGCCCGCGACTGGCAGGGCAGCCCCCAGGCGCTGCGCGAGGGCGAGAAGGGTGATGGCCAGTGGCTGCGGGCCAAGGGCTCTGACACCTTCCTGCCGATGGGCCCGGCGTTCGTGACGCCGGACGAGGTGGACCCGGGGGCCGGCCTCGCGCTCCAGAGCTGGCGGATCCCGGGCAGCGGCAGCGACGCGGGCACGCCCGTGCTGGTGCAGGACGGGAACACTGCCGACATGCTCTTCGACGTGCCGTCCCTGGTGAGCTTCATCAGCCGGCACATCACCCTGGAGCCTGGCGACGTGATCGCGACGGGCACGCCGTCGGGCGTGGGGGTGTTCCGCGACCCACCGGTGTTCCTGGAACCCGGGGATCGCGTGCGGTGCGGGATCGAAGGCATCGGGATGGTGGAGAATCCCATCGTCGACTGGACGGAGGACCCCCGACCCGAGCCCTGAACCGCACGGCATCACGGGGACCGCACAGGCAGGAGCCACCCATGCTCGCGCTGGTGAAGACCGCACCCGGACCCGGGCTCAGCCTGGAGCACGTCCCGGATCCGGTACCGGGCATCAACGACGTCCTCGTCCGGGTCCACAAGACCGGCATCTGCGGCACGGACCTCCACATCGAGACCTGGGATCCGTGGGCGGCGCGCACGATCGAACCGCCGCTGATCGCGGGGCACGAGTTCGTGGGCGAGATCGTCGCGGTGGGCTCCAACGTCGTTGACTACCACCCGGGCGACAGGGTCAGCGGCGAGGGCCACGTGACCTGTGGACGGTGCCGCCACTGCCTGGCCGGGCGCCGTCACCTGTGCGCGAACACGGTCGGGCTGGGTGTCGGACGGGCCGGTGCCTTTGCCGAGTACGTGGTGCTCCCGATGACCAACATCTGGCACCACTGGCCCGGCATCGACGAGGAGGTCGCCGCGATCTTCGACCCGTTCGGCAATGCGGTCCACACCGCGCTCGCGTTCCCCGTCCTCGGCGAGGACGTCCTGATCACCGGCGCCGGGCCCATCGGCCTGATGGCCACGGCGGTCGTCCGCCACGCGGGCGCCCGGTTCGTGGTCGTCTCGGAGCCCAACGCCACCCGCCGCGAGCTTGCCCTGCGGATGGGCGCGACGAGGGTGGTGGACCCGACCCATGACGACCTCGACGAGGTCCAGCGGGAGCTGGGCATGGTGGAGGGCTTCGACGTGGCGCTGGAGATGTCCGGCGCCCCCGCCGCCATCCGGAGCGCGATGGACAGCATGGCCCACGGCGGGTCGATCGCCATCCTCGGGATCCCCACCCAGGACATCCGGATCGACGTCAACGAGATCGTGTTCAAGCTGCTGACCATCCGCGGCATCTACGGCCGCGAGATGTACGAGACCTGGTACAAGATGACGGTGATGCTCCAGTCCGGGCTGGACATCCGGCCGGCCATCACCCACCGCTTCGGGTTCCGGGACCACGAGGCCGCGTTCGAGGCGGCCCGGTCCGGCGATTCGGGCAAGGTCATCATGGACTGGACGGACTAGCGCGTGGCGCAGGAGGCAACCATGGACACGGCGTCGCGCCCCAACCCGCTCGCATTCCTCGACGACGAGCTGGCCGCCCTGCGCGAGCGCCACCTCTACCGCCCGCTGCGGGTGATGTCGTCCGCCCAGGGCCCGATCGTCTCGCTCGACGACCGGCGGGTCATCAGCCTCAGCTCCAACGACTACCTGGGGCTGTCGAACCATCCGCGCATGAAGCAGGCGGCGATCGCCGCGGTGGAGCAGTTCGGCGCGGGCTCCGGTGCGGTCCGGACCATCGCCGGCACGATGGCCCTCCACGAGGCGCTGGAGGCGGATCTCGCGGCCTTCAAGCACACCGAGGCGGTCCTCACGTTCCAGTCCGGGTTCACCGCCAACACGGGCGTCATCCCGACGATCACCGGCGAGACCGACCTGATCGTGTCCGACGAGCTCAACCACGCCTCGATCATCGACGGCATGCGGCTGTCCAAGGCGCCCCGGAAGATCTACCGCCACGCCGACGTCGACTCGCTCCGCGAGGTCCTCGCCGAGGCGACCGGGCAGGGCCGGGACGGCGAGGGAACGCCCTGGCGGCTGATCCTCGTGGTCACCGACGGCGTGTTCTCCATGGATGGCGACATCGCCCCGCTGCCGGGCATCGTGGACGTCGCGGAGGCGTTCGGGGCCGCGGTCATGGTCGACGATGCGCACGCCTCGGGCGTGCTCGGCGCGGACGGTCGCGGGACGGTGAACCACTTCGGGCTCGAGGGGCGGGTCGCCGTCCAGATCGGGACGATGTCCAAGGCGGTGGGCGCCGTCGGCGGCTTCGTGGCGGGGTCGCAGGCGCTTCGCGACATCCTGGTCCAGCGTGCGCGCCCGTTCCTGTTCTCGGCCAGCCACCCGCCCGCGGTGGCCGCAGCCTGCCGCGAGGCGATCGCGATCATGCAGGAGGAGCCGGAGCTGCTCGAGCGGCTGTGGACGAACACCCGCTTCCTCAAGGCCGAGCTGGGACGCCTCGGGTTCGACATCGGCACCAGCGAGACGCCGATCACGCCCGTGATCCTGGGCGACAGCGAGCTGACCATCCGCTTCTCGAACCGGCTGTTCGAGGAGGGCGTGTTCGGCACCTCGGTCGTGTTCCCCACCGTGGCCCTCGACCGGGCCCGGATCCGGACCATCGTGACGGCGGCGCACACCCGCGACCTGCTGGAGCAGGCGGTGGCGGCGTTCGACCGGGTCGGACGCGAGCTGGGCGTCATCAGCGGGTGAGCCCGGCCCATCCCGTCGGCACGCCCGACCCCGCCGACACGCGCCCGCGGGCCGAGATCGAGCGCGAGGTCTTCCTCGCCGGAACCGAGGCCGGGCTCGGCGATTCGCGCGACCTGCCGCTGGACTCGCACCTGCACACGATCCGCTCGCCCGACGCGAACGCGATGCTCGAGGCGTACTGCGTGCTTGCGGTCGAACGCGGGATCGCCGAGCTGGCCATCACGGACCACGTGGACTTCGATCCCACCATGCCGGCCTATGGGTTCGCCTCGTTCACGGACCGGGAACGGGACGTCCGCGAGGCCCAAGGGCGCTGGGCGGATCGCGGCCTCGCCATCCGCTTCGGGGTGGAGGTGACCTACGAGCGCCGGTACGAGGAGGACATCCGGGGCTGGCTGCGCCGCCACCCGCACGACTACGTGATCGGGTCGGTGCATGTCAGCGCCGAATCCCCGTACAAGGCCGCCAACGTGGCGTCGTTCGTCGCGGGGCGCTCCCTGTCCGCGATCGTCGCCCCGTACTTCGACGAGGTGATCGGGGCCGCGCGGTCAGGGCTGTTCGACACCCTCGGCCACCTGGACTTCGTCAAGCGCTACCTCGTGCCCCACGTGCTTCCCGCCCAGCTCGCCGCGGCCCCGGAGCTGTACGAGCCGGTCCTAGCCTCGCTCGTCGAATCGGGCACGGCCCTGGAGGTCAACGCCTCTGGCCTGCGCCAACTGCCGCGCGAGACGTACCCGGCGGCGCCGATCGTCGCCCGCTACCGGGAGCTCGGCGGCCGCCATGTGACCATTGGCAGCGACGCCCACCGAACAGAGTGGTTCGCCTATGGCCTCGCCAGCGCGTATGGTCAGGTCGCCGGGGCCGGGTTCGAGGCGCTGGCGTTCCGGCGCGGGGGCCCGCGGGTCGATGTCCCCCTGCCGATAGGGCAGCTGACGTAGCAGCCGGGACCTAACGCGGAGACAACGGCATCGTTATGACGTTCGACGATACGGCGATCGAACGCCTCGTGGCAGCGGCGCAACAGGGTGACCCGGAGGCCTTCGGGTCCCTGTTCGACCACTACTACGGGCCGGTCTACCGCTATGTCGTGGCCCGCGTCGGCCGCCCGAGCGACGCGGAGGACCTGGCGCAGCTCGTCTTCGTCAAGGCCCTGGAGGCCCTGCCGCGCTACGAGCTGCGGGGCATCCCCTTCGGGGGCTGGCTGTTCCGGCTGGCCAGGAATGTCGTGATCGACCACATCCGGACCCGCCGGGATCATGCGACGCTCGATCTCGTTGCCGAGCGCATCGACAGCGGGGTCGGGCCGGACGACCTGGCGCAGTTGCGCCAGGAGATGGACAGCGTCCTGGCTGCGCTGCGCCGGCTCACACCCGAGCAGCGCGAGGCGATCGAGCTGCGGTTCTTCGCGGGGTTGTCCGCGAGGGAGGCGGCCGAGGCCATGGGCCGGCAGGAAGGGACCATCCGCGGTCTCCAGTTCCGGGCCATCGCCGCGCTCCGCCGGGAGCTCGGGATCGCGGATCCCGCGGACGCGCTGGCCCGGGTCTCAGGGACGACCCGATGAACGAGGACATGGACCGGATGACCGTTGCCGAGCCGCTCGCGGGCGATGAGCTCGAGCGGATGCTGGCGCGCTACGCCCGGGTCAGGCTGGATCCTGATCCGTCGCAGGTGCGGCGTGCCCGCGCGGCGGTCATGGAGGACGCCTGGCGCCGGAGGCTGACCACAGGTGCTGCGCGTCCCGCCACCAGGCGTGGCCTGTTCTCGGGCTGGGGCAGCCGCCGACTCGGCCTGTCGCTGACTGCCGCCGTGTTCGCCGGCCTCATGGTCGGGACGTCGGTGTTCGCGGGCTCTCGCGCAGGCGGCCCGCTGTACGAGACGCGCCTGGCCCTCGAAACCCTCGGTCTGCCGTCAGGGGCTGCGGCTCGCGTCGATGCCCGGATCGAGGCCGCGCAGGCGCGCCTCGCAGATGCCGTGGAGGCGGCCGGGCGCCATGATCCGGCGGCCACGACCGCCGCGCTCGATGCCTACGACCGGGTCATCGACGACCTGCTGTCGGCGGACGGCACCGCGGCGGAGCGCGCCCTCGAGGCCGTCCAGTTCCACCACGCCGTGCTGCTCGAGATTGCCGGCACCGCCCCGGAGGCGGCTGCCGGCGGCATCGAACGGGCGCTGCTCAACAGCGAACGGGTGATCGACCGGCTGAACGCGTCGGTCAGCTCCGCGGGCACGCCGGGATCCAATGGGAATGGGAACGGGAATGGCAGCGGGAACGGGACGGGATCGCCGGGAAGCAAGCCCGTGGCCACCGACAGGCCCCATCCGGCCGCGACCAAGGACCCGGACGCCACGCCCAAGCTGCACCCCACCGCGAACCCGCCGGGCAAGCCCGAGAAGGCATCGCCGCCCCGCAAGGCGACCCCGAGCGGCTCCCCGTAGCCGCCCGGCGGCACGCTCAGGCCGTCCTGTCGACCAGCGCGCTACGCTGCGCGACGTGAGCCATCTGCCGCTGCGCCTGACGGTGCTGGGAGCCGGACCCGCCTACTCCGATCGCCCAGGCTCCACGGGCGCGTGCTACCTCGTCACGTTCGGCGGGACCCGGATCCTGCTTGACCTTGGCCAGGGGGCATTCCCGCGGGTCTTCGAGCACCTGCGCGCGGAGGACCTCGACGCGGTCGTGATCAGCCACCTCCACCCGGACCACTACATCGACCTGGTGCCGCTACGGCACTACCTGCGATACGAGTTCTCACCGCCGCGCCGGGTGCGCGTCCTGGGCCCCTCGCAGCTGGCCTCGCGGCTGGATGCGCTCCACGCCTGGCCCGGGTTCTGCGCCGAGTCGCTGGACATCACGGCGCTTGGCGATGCGCCGCACCGGATCGGCGAACTGGCCGTGCAGGGGCAGCTCGTCACCCACACGGACGAGAGCTACGCCATCCGGGTGGGGCCGGTGACCGGCGACGGACCCGGGCTCGTCTACAGCGGAGACTGCGGCCGGGCCGAGGACATCACGCCCCTCATCCGCCCGGGCGACATCCTGCTGGCCGAGGTGTCGTTCGGGACGGGACCGGTGCCGGCGGGCGCCCAGCACCTCGACGGGCCATCGGTCGGGCGGCTGGCGGCATCCACGGGCGTCTCACGCGCGCTCCTGACCCACCTCCAGATGGGCAACGACGCGGACGCCACGGTGGCCTCGTGCCGAGCCGCCTACGCGGGGCCGGTCGAGATGGTGTGGCCGGGGACGAACCTGGAGATCTGACGGTCCTTCCGTTTCGGCGGCCGGGACCATGCCACGGGACCGGTCGTCTCGGATCCGGGATACGCAACGACCGGGGCTGCGGACGGCTCCGCAGGCCCCGGTCGTGGTTGCCCTCGGGGACAGCGACGGTCTAGCGTCGTCGCCTTGCTGGCTCCCTGGAACCCAGCAAGGCGAACAACGAGCCGGTGACCCCGAGGACGAGGAGCACCTGCAGGCTGGTGCCCGGCGTGGTCGCGGCGGCGATGGAGTCCGTGGGCGGCGGAGTCACGTCCGGCCGCCCGGTGGTGCCGGCCACGTCACCCGCCGGATCGGGCGTGGCCGTGATGAATGTCGGGTCGATGACGATCTCGCCCTGGCCCTCGAGGGGCGTGGGGTCCGGGGCGACCGTGGCGCTGGGTGTCGGCTCCTCGGCCGCGAGCGCCTCGGGTGCGACAAGCGCGACGAGGGCAATCGCGACGCCGATGGCCAGGATCGATCGCTTCATGAACGGTCCTTCCGGGGTTCCGGGTTCACGCGCGGGCCAGCCGGGGCTGCTCAGCGGCCGGCGGGCTTCCCGGCCGGGCGGGTCAGGGTGGCTCCGATGGCGAGTCCACCCAGGACGAGCAGCACGAGCCCCCAGCCGTTGCCGGTGGTGGACGAGGTCCCGGCGCCACTGGTATCCGTCGGCGGCGGAGTGATCCGAGGCGTGGCGGTGGCGGCTTCGACCGTGCCGGTCGGGGTCGGCGTGACCTCGGGGGTCGGCGTGACCTCGGGGGTCGGCGTGACCTCGGGGGTCGGCGTGACCTCGGGGGTCGGCGTGACCTCGGGGGTCGGCGTGACCTCGGGGGTCGGCGTGACCTCGGGGGTCGGCGTGACCTCGGGGGTCGGCGTGACCTCGGGGGTCGGCGTGACCTCGGGGGTCGGCGTGACCTCGGGGGTCGGCGTGACCTCGGGGGTCGGCGTCGGCTGAGGCGTGGGCGTCGCCACGGACTCGGTGCAGTTGAGCGAGTTGGACTTGCTCGTGAAGACGGACCCGTCCTGGTCCTGGGCGAACACCGCCAGGATCCCGCCGTTGGTTGCCGTGAAGCCCGACGTCACCGGCACGGAGTAGCTGATCGTGCCGGAGCGGCCTGCCAGGTCGACCTGGACCTCGTTGTTCTCGACATTGCCGACAGGGCTGGCGTTGGAGCCGTTGTTCGGCGTCAGGTAGATGACCACGTAGGACCCGAGCCCACCCGTCCCGTTCAGGGTGAACTGACCCGAGATGGTCTTGACGGTGTTGCCCGCGTCACAGCTGATGGTCGCGTTGGCGAGCATCGTCGGCGTCAGCCCGCCCGTCATGGACGTGTGGCCACTGTTGGGCAGGTTGTCGTCCCCGCCCGGGCCGGCGGCGATGGCCACGGCGGGCAGGATCAGCGCGGCTCCGATGAGCACGGCGGCGAGCCAGCCGGCTCGCCGAGTAGTGATGTCGTTCATGTCCTGGTCCCCGAGAGGTGCCGGTTCGCCGGCGGAGAGGGCGTTGGCCGGGTGGCGATCACCCGCTCGCTGGCCTGAAACAGCGAGGCATCCATCGTCGCTGACGGGTCCTGCCGGGTCCAGTACCTCGGTTCAGGCCCTATCCCCATCGGACCCCACCGATCGGCCCAGCGGCCGGCGGTTCCGGTGCGCAGGGTCAACGCGGGTCCCATGACCGCGGTACCGCCCGGGCCGACGGCCCGGTGCCCGCCGGGCATGCGAAGGCCGGGGCCATGCGGCCCCGGCCTCGGCTTTTGCGTAGAGCGCCCGACTAGCGGCTGGCGCGACGCCGCGGCAGCAGCGCGAGGCTGGCGCCCAGGATGCCGGCGATCGCCACGAGGACGATGGGCAGGCCGCCGGACGAGCTGGACCCGCCGCTGCTCCCGGAGTCCGTGGACGGCGGGGTGACCCTGGGCGTACTGGTCTCAGCCTCGACCGTGCCGGTCGGGGTGGGATCCGGAGTCGCAGTGGGATCCGGAGTCGCAGTGGGATCCGGAGTCGGGGTCTCCTCCGGCTCGGCGGTGCCCGTGGGCTCGGGCGTCACGGTGGGCTCGGGCGTCACGGTGGGCTCGGGCTCCGCGTTGCCGCAGAAGGTGACGTGGCTCAGGCCTTGCTGGATCTGGCTCGTCACGGAGCCCGACTTGCCGGGCAGCCCGGTCGTCCAGAAGAACTCGTCAGAACCCTCCTTGGAAACGACCTGCGACACCGTCAGCGTGCTGGCCCAGTCGAAATCCTGGCCGCCGCTGCCGACGTTGGAGATCGTGATGGTCTGGCCGTTCCAGTTGGTCACCACGTCGGTCGTGCCGTCGGTGTAGCTGCCGGCGGCGATCCCGCCGCTGCCGACGCCGTCGATCTTGAGGTAGTAGTCGTAGCCGGCGCACTCGACGGACGGCGGATTGCCCTCCGATCCCTGGGCGGTGGCGGGCGCCAGCAGGGCGGCGCCGACGAGCCCGGCGGCGAGCAGGCGTGCGATCTGTCGGGTGCGGGTCGTGGTCGTCATGTCGTGGTCCGTTTCTCCTCTTCTCCCGCAACAGGGTCGATGTTCCCTGGTCGGCGCACCTGCGCCACGAATGACTCGCGTCGCACCGGGCGGGAAGTGACGGACGGGACGCACTCAGGCGTGTGCGTCCCGTCCGGGTCTCGGGGACCCAAGGGTCAGCGGCGGGATCACCCGGGGCCGGCCGGTGACCGGCCCCGGTTCACCGGGGCGTCAGCCCCGGCGGTTCCGCCGGCGGGCGTGCGCCGGGCTCGGGATGAGGTATCCCAGGGCCAGCATCGTCCCGGCGAGGGAGAGCAGGACCAGGAGCAGGCCGGTGCCGGCGCCGTTCGGGGTCCCGTTGCTGTCGAGGGTGGAGGTGGGCGGCGGCGTGATCTTCGGCGTCGGCCGCGGGGTCGGGGTGACCACCGGCTCCGGCACGCGGACCACGGCGTCGTCCGTGGCGGAGACTTCCTCGTCGGGAGCGATCTCCGGGTTGGCGGTGACCACGGCGATGTTGGTCCGGAGCCCGTAGGTCACCGGCAGCGTCACCGTGCAGGTCATCGAGGCACCGGCCGCCAACGAGGTGCTGAAGCACACGTCGATGTCGTCCGAGGTGTCGTCCGGCGTCGCGTTGTCGTCGACGAGCACGAGGTTCACCAGGTCGGCGGTTCCCGTGTTGGTCACGACGTAGGTGAACGTCACGTTGCCCGGGGTGGCGACCAGGAGCTCGGTGCCGTCAGCCGCGTTGCCGGCGGTCTTCACCAGGCTGATCGAGGCGCACTGGACCTCGACCGTCGCGTCGTCCTCGTTGTTGCCCAGGTTGTCCTCGGGCTCGTTCGAGGCCGACACCGCGGCCAGGTTGTCCAGGTCACCGCAGCTCTCGACGGTGGTGGGGCCGCTCACCACGACGGTGAACGGATCGTCGTTGTCGGCAAGCGTGCCGACCTCGCAGGTCAGCGTGCCGTCGACGATCTCGCAGGCCTCGCTGTCCTCGGTCCAGTCGACGCCGGCCGGCAGCTCATCGCTGATGACCACGTCGTAGGCGGTGCCGGGGCCCTGGTTCCAGACCGAGATCGTGAACGAGGCGTCCTCACCGGCGAGGATCGGGCTGTTGTCGGCGGTCTTGCTGATGGTCACGTCCGGGCACTCGACCACGAGGGACGAGTCGTCCGAACCGGAACCACCCTCGTAGGTCAGGGAGGCCACGTTGGTGACGGGGCCGCAGCTGTCCGCGGTGGTGCCGCTGACGATGCGGACCGACACGCTCTCGCCGGAGGCGAGGGTGGCCGGGCCGAACGCGAGGGTCCCGTCGGTGATGCTCCAGCCGGCGTCGCTGAGCGAGCCGTCGATCGTGAAGCTCACGCCCGGGACGACGGGCAGCGGGTCATTGACGGTCACGCCGTAGGCGTTTCCGGCACCCGTGTTGGTGACGACGATGTCGAACGAGATGTCATCGGTCGCGGAGACCACCGGGGTCACCGTCGACTTGGTGATGACGATCTGCGGGCAGTCCACGGTGATCGACGCGTCGTCGCTGTTGTTGCCGAGGACGTCACCCGGCTCGTTCGTGGCCAGGGCCGAGGCGAGGTTCGGGAGCTGGCCGCAGTCGGCCGCGGTGGTCTCACCCGACACGTGCACCGTGCGGCTGGCGCCGGACAGGATCGTGCCGAAGTCGCAGGTCAGGACGCTGTCACTGATGGAGCAGGCGTCGCTGTCCTCGGTCCAGGTGATGCCGGCGCCGGGCAGCTCATCGCTGAGCGTGACGTCGTACGCCGCGCCCTGGCCGATGTTCTCGACCAGGATCGTGAAGCTCGCCTCGTCGCCTGCGCTGATCGGGCTGTTGTCGGCGGTCTTGGTGACCTTGATATCCGGGCAGAGGACCTCGATGGTCGCGCTGTCCGTGTTGTTGGCGGTGGCACCCGGGATCTCGTTGGTCGCCGCCACGACGGCCGTGTTGGGCACGTCGCCGCAGTCGGCCGCGGAGGTGGTCCCGGAGACGGTCACGGCCCGGCTCGTGCCGGCCGCGAGACTGCCGAAGTCGCAGCTCAGGATGCCGGCCGCGATGGAGCACGCGGCGCTGTTCTCGGACCAGTCGATGCCGGCCGGGAGGGTGTCGCTGAGCGTGACGCCGGTCGCGGTGCCCGGGCCGAGGTTGGTGACCGTGATGGTGAAGCTGGCGAGGTCGCCCGCGCTGATCGGGGTGACGTCGGCCGACTTCACGACCTTGATGTCCGGGCAGTTGACGGTGACGCTGTCACTGTCGGTGTTGTTGCCGGTGTCGGTCTCGGCCTCGTTGCCGGCCGCGACGGTCGCCGTGTTGCTCACGACGCCGCAGACGGCGTTGGAGGTCGTGCCGGAGATCCGGACCGTTGCGCTCCCGTCGACCGCGAGATCGCCGAAGTCGCAGGAGAGCACGCCGTCCGTGATCGAGCAGGCGTCGCTGTCATCGGTCCAGGTGATGCCCGCCGGGAGCGGGTCGGTCAGGGTCACGTCGTAGGCGACGCCCGGGCCGAGGTTGGTGACGGTGATGTCGAAGGCGATCGGGTCGCCCGCGCTGACCGTGCCGGTGACGGCGGTCTTGGTGACCGTGACGTCCGGGCACAGGATCTCGGTCTGCGCGTCGTCCGAGTCGGAGCCGTCGTTGGCCGCGGATGCGGTCGCCGTGTTGGGCACGACGCCGCAGTTGTCGGCGGTCGTCGGGGCCGAGACGTGGACGCTGGAGGACGCACCGGGGAGCAGCTGGGCGGCCGAGTAGCTGAGCTGGTTGCCGATCAGGCTCCAGCCGGCGCTCGGGTCCAGCGTCCAGGTGAAGTCGCCGTTGAGCGTGTCGCTCGCGGTGACGTCGTAGGCCGTCCCGTCGCCCGTGTTGCTCACGGTGATGGTGAAGCCGATGTCGTCGCCCGCGTTGACCTGGGCGTCGTCCGCGTCCTTGACGACCTCGATGGCGGCGCACTTCACGGTGATCGTGCCGTCATCGCTGTTGTTGCCCTCGTCGGCCGCGCGCTCGTTGGTCGCGGTGGCGGTGGCGGTGTTGTCGATGTCGCCGCAGTTGGCCTTGCTGGTGACGGCGCTGACCGTATAGGTCTTCGAGGCGCCGACCGCCAGGTCGCCGACGTTGCAGGTGAGGACGCCGGCCGCGATCGAGCAGTCGGCCTCATCCTCGGTCCAGGTCAGGCCGGCCGGCAGCGCGTCGCTGACGACGACGCCGGTGGCGTTGCCCGGGCCAAGGTTCTCGACCTTGATGCTGAACGTGGCCGTGTCGCCGGCGTTGATCACGCCGTCATCCGGAAGCTTGGTGACCTTGATGTCCGGGCACAGGACCGTGACGCTGGCGCTGTCCGAGGACGTGCCGTCGTTGGTCGTGGTCGCGTCGCCGGTGTTGTTGACGACGCCGCAGGTGGCCTTGGTCGTCGGGCTGACGACATGGACGCTGTAGGACGCATCCTTGGGCATCGTGATGCCGTCGGGACCGCCGAAGCGGAGAACGCCGGCGTCGATCACCCAGGTCCCGGTCGTGTTGGCCGAATCGATCGTCCAGGCCAGGCCGCCATTCGTCGGCAGCGTGTCGGACACCTTGACGCCGTACGCGGACCCGGGGCCCTTGGACAGGATCGTCAGGGTGAAGCCGATCGGCTCGCCGGCGGACACGGACGCGTCGTCCGCGGTCTTGGTCAGCTTGATCTCGGCCGGGATGACCTGGAAGCACTCCGTGGTCCTGTTGGTGTGCGAGGAGGCCAGGTACTTGGAGCCCTGGGCCGGCGTGTAGTCGACCCGGAAGCAGTAGTACCCGAGCTGGGTCGGCGTGAACTGGGCGCTGTTGGCCGCGCCATCGACAAGGTCGACCGAACCGCCGACCTGGTCACCGCCCGTGGAGCAGTCCGGGTTCGTGTCGGCGTCACGGCAGACGAAGAACTTGACGCTGCCGGTCACGGTGCCGCTGTCGCCCGCGAGGGACGCGTGGTCGTAGACGGACTCGCCCTTGTTGATGACCGAGATGTTGTCGCCGCCCTGCCGGACGTGGGTCGTGATGTCCGGCTTGGAGCACAGGGCGAAGTTGCCGAACGCGAAGTCCGACAGCGTGGAGTCCTCGGATGGCGAGGAGCGCGTCTCGGCGATGAACGAGGCGAAACAGCCTCCGTCGAGCCCGAGCGCGGTGAGGTCCACGCCGGCCTCGACCATGCCGCCGGCCGGGATGAGGTTGTTGGTGCCGCCGGCGAACTTGTCGTCGAACAGCCAGACCGGGTCGGTTGTGCCGGTGGACGCGATCGCGCACTGGTCCTCGGCGATGGACACGGCACAGCTGCCGCTGGCCTCGACCAGGACCAGCCCGCCGTTGTTCCACTTGTAGACCCGGGCGACGGGGCTGGCGCCGCCGTTCTCGAAGTCGATCTGGACCAGGACGTCGCCGTTCTGGTGGCTGCCGGTGAACGCGCCGGCCGCCGGTCCGCCGGTCAGGCCGAAGTCGCCCTGGAGGAACCAGAAGCCGACCTGTCCGGCGCCGTTGGAGGCGTAGCGGTCCAGGCCGACGTACACGAGCAGGTGGCCGGCGTCGCGGTAGGCCGCCGCATACGCGTGGGAGATGTCGTTCTTGTCCTGCGGCTGGCTGGTGGTGGTCCACAGCCAGCTGGGGATGTTGGTGACGTCCTTGGTCTGGCCGCCGTCGAAGTACTTGTCACCGTTGCCGTTGATCGGGTCGGTGACGAACAGGGTCTCGAAGGCGCTGTCGCTGCCGTTGTAGACCGCGTTCCAGTCATCACCCGGCGCCGCCCCGTTCTCGACGTTGCCGTCGAGCTCGAAGACATTGGGGTTGATGGCCAGCGCCGGCGCGGGCGCGGCGAGCACCACGTACTGGAGGAACAGTGAACACAGGAACACCGCCGTCCAGAGGAGCACGAGGCTCTTCCGGGCGCCGGCGCCCAGCCCGAACATGAACGATCCCCGAGATCTCATGGTCTCCCGACCTCCCCAAGTGATGGGAACGCAACTCTGGCGATACCGCCAATGACTCCCATTGCTGCCGAGCACCCGCCTGAGCGAAGAAGCGCTCGTGGCGGCCCGCTCGCCTCGACGCCTGCGGCGTGATTCGCCTGGTCATCGAGAACCCGGACGGTACTAGTGCCGGGGACAGAAAGGTACTGGGACAAACTGCACTTGACCACCCCTAATCGTGACTTGGGGGGTGTCGGTGGGCCGACATCCGCCGCTTTCGGTGCCCGTGGTCACCAGTGGGTCCCATGACGATCGGGCTACGCCGCGGGCGGTAGGATGGCGGCCGTCCCGTCACCACCATGCCGAGGAGGTCCTCCACGGTGTCCACGCCCGCCGATCCCGTCGCTGCCCCCGTGGCCATCCGCGCCCGGGTCCGGACTGCGGTCGAGCGCGCCTGGGCGGCGGCGGTGGCCTCGGGGCGGCTGCCTGCGCTCGAGGACGCGGCCGGCGCGCCCGCCGTGGAGGTCGAGCGACCGTCCAACGCGGCCTTCGGCGACTTCGCCACCAACCTCGCCATGAAGCTTGCCCGGCCGCTCCGCCGGTCGCCGCTGGAGATCGCCGAAGCGCTCGCGGAGCAGCTGCGGGGCGAGGCGGGAGCCGGGCTCATCGACGCGGCGGAGGTGGCGAGGCCCGGGTTCCTCAACCTGCGGATCTCGGACACCGCCTACGAGGCGCTCCTCGACGGGATCCTCGCCGCCCCGGCCGCATGGGGCCGCATCCCGGCCGTGAACCCGCGGTCGGTGAACGTGGAGTTCGTGTCGGCCAACCCGACCGGGCCGCTGACGGTGGGCAACGCCCGGGGCGCCTTCGTGGGCGACCTGCTGTGCCGGATCCTCGAGGCGGGCGGGCAGACCATCACCCGCGAGTACTACTTCAACGACTCCGGCGCCCAGATCAACCACCTGGGCGCATCGGTGGCCGCGGTGCGCCGCGGTGAGCCGGTGCCAGAGGACGGCTACAAGGGCGCCTACGTCGATCAGCTCGCTGCCGGAGGTGCCGGACGACGTGTGGACCGCGGCGAGCGCCGATGGTGCCGACGCCGCGGCGGTCCTCGGCGGGTGGGCCTCGACCCGGGTTCGGGGCATGATCGAGGCCAGCCTCGCCCGCCTTGGCGTCCACTTCGACGTCTGGAAGAGCGAGGCCTCCCTCCACGAGGAGGGCTGGGTCTCGCGCGCCGTGGAGCGGCTGCGTGCGGCCGACCAGGTCTACGAGCAGGATGGCGCGACCTGGTTCCGCTCGACCGCGTACGGCGATGACAAGGACCGGGTCATCTACCGCTCCGACGGCCGGCCGACCTACTTCGCCGCCGACATCGGCTACGTGACCGAGAAGTTCAGCCGGGGCTTCGACCACCTGATCTACATCTGGGGCGTGGACCATCACGGGACGGTGGCCCGCAACAAGAACGCCGCCCAGGCGATGGGCTATGACCCCGACCACTACCAGGTGCTGCTCATCGGCTGGGTCCGGTTCGTGGTGGACGGGGTCGAGGTCTCGATGTCCAAGCGCGCGGGGACATTCGTCACGCTCGACGACCTGCTCGATGCCGTGGGCACCGACGCGGCGCGCTGGTTCTTCGCCTCACGCTCGGCGCACGTCGCGTTCGACTTCGACATCGAGCAGGCGCGCCAGCAGTCTGCCGACAACCCCGTGTACTACGTGCAGTACGCGCATGCCCGCATCGCCTCGATCGTGCGCAAGGCGGCCGAGGCCGGGCTGGCGCCGGCTGGGTCGGCGGTGGGAGTGCTCGACGGCGAGCCCGAGGCGGCGCTCACGCGGGCCGTCTCCCGGCTGCCGGAGGTGGTCGAGGACGCGGTCCTGACCGAGGAGACCCAGGGCGTGACGGCGTACGCGACGGAGCTGGCGACCCAGTTCCATGCGTTCTACCGGGACGCGCGCGTCGTGGACCCCGATCACCCTGAGCGGTCCGCGCGCCGCCTCGCCCTGGCGCTCGCCACCCAGACGACGCTCGCCAACGCGCTGGCGCTGCTGGGCATCTCCGCTCCCGAGTCGATGTAGGTCCCGCGCGGGCGGGCCACGGGGCGCGGGGCGCGGGCGAGCGGCCGGACGGGCGCGGGCGTGGCGTGTCAGGCCACGGCGGGCGGCCAGGTCAGCGCTCCGGCATCTGCCTCGCGGCGCGGATCTCATCGGCCGACGGCAGATCCGGCTGGATGACCGCGCCGCAACGCGGGCACGCCGGAGCAGCGGTGTCCCTGTCGTCAGCGTCGGGCTCCGACCGGCCCCCGGATAGCGCCGTCCCGGTCCAGCCGCAATCCGCGCACGACACGGTGCGGCCGGCGTCGCCGACCAGGCCACCGGCCGCCTCCACGAACGCCTACTCGGCGAGGCCGAGCACGTTGGCGACGCGCCCGAGCGTGTCCGCCGATCCCGCGCTGATCAGGACGACCCGGTCCGGCGCCGGACGCAGGACGGCCGCTGACCGACCCAGTCCGGTCAGCTCATCGATGGTCGGCGCCAGCGTCGTCTCGAACTCGGCCGCGTCCGCGTTCGTGTCCCAGGCCGTGTCGAGCACGACGGCGACCTGCCCGTCGGGACCCTCGATCAGGGCAATCCGGTCGCCGCCCCAGCCCGCCGCGGCATCGGAAGCCCCGGTCGCGCCTTCGGCATCGCGCAGCAGGATCCCCAGGACCAGCTCGCCGAAGGTGTCCTGGGCGGCGACCGTCCAGCCGGCCCCGAGCCGTGCGGCAAGGTCATCCGGGAAGGTGACCTCGACGGGCTGCTCGCGATCCCGGAGCTTGTCGGGGTGGAGGACCTGCTCCGTGGAATCGGGCGGGTTGGCGTAGAGCTCGTTCACCGCGTCGTAGCCGCCGCTCGAGAACGCCCCAAGGGCCAGCTGGAGCCCCTGGAGATACGGGAACTCGAGGGTGTCCTTCAGGATCGCGGGCATGCGGTCGAGGATGGCCTGCGACGCCGGGTCGACGCTGCCGGCGACCTCCGACAGCTCCGCCGGGGTGAGGTAGCGCTGGGCCCACAGGCTCATGGCCAGCGTCGCGTCGCCCTCGACGACCGCGATCTTGGCCAGCGTGCGGTCCCCCTGGTCGGTGGCCTCGCCCACGAACGCCTTGAGCACGAACCGCTGGTCCTGCAGCGCGTGGGTGTACTCGTGCGCGTAGGTGATCTCCTCGGTCGGCCCGATCGAGCCCGACTGGCTGACCACGTACATGCGCTTGGTCTCGTCGTCATAGAGGCCCGCGACCTGGCTCGTGAGGAGGTCGAGGTAGAGCTGCTCCAGCGACGCGTCCTGCGGCATCAGGCCCAGCTCCTTGTACAGGACCTCGGTGCTGCGGATGAGGTCCTCGGGGTTGTCCTTCCGGAAGCTGTCCCGCAGGTACGCGCACAGCCCCGGCGTGTCGAACAGGCCGCGCTCGACGGGCGTGGTGGAGGTGAGCCCGCGGAGCTCCTCGACCTGGGACTCGATCTCCGTGTAGGTGCCCGCGTTGGGATCGTTCGCGTCCGACGTGGCGGTCGGCGAGCCCACGGCGGTCTCGTCGCACACGGCGCCCGACGTCGACGCCGACGGGCGCTCGGTCGGAGCCGCCGTCGGGGCCGGGGTGACCGTCTGGGCGGGTCCCGTGGCTGCCGGGACGGGGGTTGGCGAAGCGGGGCCGCAGGCGGCCACGGTCAGCGCCGCGACCAGCGCGACCAGGGCCCCCGAACGGCGCGTGAAGGTGGTCATGGTGGGCGATTGTGCCATGGCACTCCCATCGGCCCCGGTGGGGCCTCCCATCCGCCTCCCAGATGTCCGTTTCTTAACCGTTCGCCCTGTCGGGCTTGAATCCGACCGCGTCTATGGTTCGTCTCGGAACACCCCTCAGGTTCCATCCTCCCTCCCTCGGACCGGGAGCGCCGATTGGGCAGGCGCTTCCGGTCCCTCCCGTTAACGGGCGAACCCCCTCGCGCCCCGTGACAGTGCTGGGGAGTGACGCCCGCGATGAGTCCCCTGTGCAAGAATTGGCCCATGGAGCTCACCTGGTACGGACGAACCTGCATCCGGCTGCGCGGCAAGGACGCCGTGGTCGTCAACGACGCCTACCCCGCCGTCGTCGGGCCAACCGGCCGCGGCATCACCGCCGACGTCATCACCTACAGCCATCCCGACGACGCGCCGCTCCCGAAGAAGCCCGGCAAACGGTCGCGCGACGGCGCCACCGCCATCCCGTCCAGCCTCGAGGCCGCGTTCGTCCTGGACGGTCCGGGTGAGTACGAGGTCCACCAGGTGCTGCTGACCGGGGTCCGGACGTTCCGCGACAACGACAAGGGCGCCAGCCGCGGCCGCCAGACGGTCTTCGTGACGGAGCTGGACGGCCTGCACACCATCCACCTCGGCGACATCGGTCACGAGCTGGCCGAGGAGAAGCTTGCCGACATCGGGCGCGTGGACATCGCCTGCGTGCCGATCGGCGGCGCGCTCACGGCCACCCGGGCAGCGGCGCTGATCGCCCAGCTGGATCCCAAGATCGTCGTCCCGATGCCGGTCTGCGAGGACGAGGCGGACTGCGACGAGGCGATGCAGCAGTTCCTCCACGAGATGGGCGCGGAGCCCGCGCCGCAGGCGAAGCTCTCCGTGACCTCGTCGAGCCTCCCGCCCGAGACCACGACCGTCGTGCTGGAGTCGCGCGGCAAGGCCTGACGCCGTGACCTGGGTCGGCGCAGGGCTGGACATGGAGCCATCGGCCCCACTCGTGGTGGCTGCCGTTGCCGCCGTCGTGAACTGGGTTGCCGTGTGGGCGGGCGGGCGGACCGGCCTTGCCATCGAGCGCATCGCGAAGCCCGTCGTGGTGCTGGCGCTCATCGCCGTGGCAGTCCTCGCGCCCGTGCCCTCGCCCATGGCCGAGGCCGTGCGGCCATGGCTGGTCGCAGGCCTGGCGGCCTCGCTGGCGGGCGACATCCTGCTGCTCCCACCGGGGCGGTTCGTGCCCGGGCTGGCGGCGTTCCTCGTCGCGCACCTCGCCTATCTCGCGGCGTTCCTGCTGGTCGGCGGCGAGCTGGGGTGGCTGGTCCTCGGGCTGATCGCCGGCGCCCTCGTGGTGGCGACCATCGGCCGGCGACTCCTCCGCGCCGCTCGGGCCTCCGGGCTCGGCGCGCCGGTCGCCGCCTACCTGGCGGTGATCACGCTGATGGCGGTGGCCGCGACGCGGACGGGTGAGCCCATCGCCGTCGCCGGGGCCTGGCTGTTCGTGGGGTCGGACGCGCTGCTGGGCTGGGGCCGGTTCCGGACGCCGGCATCGGGCCGGGAACGGGGCGGTGGGAGAGCGCTCCGAACGGGCGTGATGGTGACGTACCACCTCGCCCAGGGCCTCATCCTGCTGGCGCTGATCTCGTAGGCCGCAGGTCGGCGCGGTGGAGGTTCACCGGGCGGAGACTCCCGCGTGCGGGGATCAGGCGGGACGCCGGGAGATCACGCGACCCCGTTTGATCACCGTCTCCGCAAGGTCGGCGCCCACCCAGTACGGCAGCTGGTCCACGGCCGTCGCCCGCCAGATCACGAGGTCGGCCGCCTTGCCGGGCTCGATCGACCCGACCTCGTCCGCGACCCCGACCGCGTGAGCGGCGTTGATGGTGGTGGCCGCCAGCGCCTCGGCCGGCGACAGCTTCATCGCCAGGCAGGCAATGGTCATCACCAGCGGCAGCGACGGCGTGGGTGACGTGCCGGGGTTGAAGTCGGTCCCCAGCGCGACCGGGACACCGGCGTCGATGAACCGGCGCGCGGGCGCGGGCTCGTCTGCCATCAGGAACCAGGTGGTCGCCGGCAGCAGGGTCGCCACGGTCGGATGCTCCCCGTTCGCGGCCTCGGCCAGCGCCGCCAGCCCCTCGTCCGACGGTGTGTGGAGATGATCCGCGGACAGCGCGCCGAGCTCGGCGGCCAGCTCGGCGCCACCCGACGGCGCCAGCTCGTCGGCATGCAGCCGGATCGCCATGCCGTAGGCGGCCGCAGCCTGCAGGATGCGGCGGCTCTGCTCGGCGGTGAACACGCCCTGCTCGCAGAACACGTCGCATGACCGGGCCCTGCCCTGCGCCGCCACGCCGGGAAGCTGCTCCTCGATCACGTGGCGGACATACGCCTCGGTACCGTCGGGCCGCGACCGGTACTCGGCCGGGACCGCGTGGGCGCCGAGGAATGTCGGGACGACATCCACCGGCCCTTCCCTGCCCAGCTCGAACGCCACCTCGAGCAGCCGCAGCTCGGTCTGGAGATCCAGCCCGTACCCGGACTTCGCCTCCACCGTGGTGACGCCGTGGCGGACCATCTCGTCCAGCCAGCGCCGTCCATGGGTGGCCAGCTGCTCGGACGTCGCGGCCCGGGTTGCCGCCACGGTGGACAGGATCCCGCCGCCGGCGGCGAGGATGTCGAGGTAGCTGGCGCCCTGCTGCCGGAGGGCGAGCTCGCCCTCGCGGGATCCCGCGAACAGCAGGTGCGTGTGGGGGTCCACCAGGCCGGGCGTGACGACCCCGCCGTCGGCATCGATCCGGACGAACCGGGCCAACGGCATGCCGTTGGCCTCCAGGCCCTGCTCCACGAGATCCCTCGGGCCGGCCGCGACGATCCGGCCCTCCCAGCAGGCGACGACGGGGGCGGTCGCGGAGCCCGGCCCGCCGACGACCGCTGCGTCCAGGAGCCCGAGGTCGTCCTGAACCGCTCCCCGGCGGAGGCCACCCGCGAGCGTCGCCACCTGGCTCGCGCCGTGGATCAGCAGCCCCGGCGCATCAGCCGAGGCGCGTCCGCCCTCGATCAGGCGCAGGGTCACCCTGGGATCCGCCCCGTCTCCCGGGCCGCGGCGAGGCGCAGCTCGAGCGCCATCAGGGGCGTGAAGTCGCGCAGCGAGATCGCCTCGGCGGCGGCCTGCAGGCGCGTCTCGACATCGGTGTCCCGCGACGCCCCGGCGTGGTCGGCCACGTCGAGCAGCGCCGCCAGCGGTGCCAGCCCGATCAGCTCCGATTCGGCGAGGACCACGCCATCCTCGGCTGCAAGGTCGCGCACCGTCGCCCAGGCCAGCCACAGGGGCGTCACGGAGAAGTCGAGCAGGTTCATCGACACCTGGGCGCGCACGGGATGGCCGCGCTCCGGCTCCTCGACCCGGAACCCGTTCGCCTGCAGCCTCGGCAGGCCGCCGCCGGACTCCCGGACGCGCCTGGCGATCCGCTTGGCCAGCTCCACGTCGTCCGAATCGAGGTTGATGTTCCAGGCGATCAGGAACGGCCTCGCTCCCACGGCGACCGCGCCGAACCGCGGGTGGGTCCTCGCCGGCCCGAAGTCCGGCTGACGTCCGTTGTGGGCGATCTCGACCTTGAGCCCCTCGTACTGGCCACGCCGCACGTCGGAGAGCTTCACCCGGTCGGCCCGGCTCGTGGCCTGGGCGTACAGGAACACGGGGAGGTCAAAGCGATGCGCGATCCGGGCGCCGAACGACCGGGCCAGGTCCACGCAGGCGTCCATCGTCGTGTCGCCCAGCGGGATGAACGGGATCACGTCGACCGCGCCGATCCGCGGGTGCTCACCGGTGTGGGCGTCCATGTCGATGTCGGCGATGGCCTGATCGACCAGCCGCTCGAGGCCGGCCGAGACCGCGTCGTGCTCGCCGGCGACCGTGAACACAGACCGGTTGTGGCTCGCATCCGAGGTGCGATCGAGCAGGAACACGCCCGGCACCGATGTCAGCGCGTTCGCAAGGCGCTCGACGACATCGAGGCGCCGGCCTTCGGAGACGTTGGGCACGCTTTCAACGAGCACGATCCGAATCTACAGGCATGGGCGCCCGCAGGAGGGCCCAACAGGCGGGTCGGCGGCTACGAGTCCAGCATCGGGATGCGCACGCCGCGCTCCCGGGCCACCTCGATCGCCCGCTCGTAGCCCGCGTCCACGTGGCGCACGACGCCCATCCCGGGGTCGCTGGTCAGGACGCGCTCCAGCTTGCGCGCGGCGAGCTCGGTGCCGTCGGCCACGACCACCATGCCCGCGTGCTGCGAGTACCCGATCCCCGTCCCGCCGCCGTGGTGGATCGAGACCCAGGTCGCGCCCGCGGCGGTGTTGACCAGGGCGTTGAGCAGCGGCCAGTCCGCGACCGCGTCGGTGCCGTCGAGCATCGCCTCGGTCTCGCGGTTGGGCGAGGCGACGGACCCGGAGTCGAGGTGGTCGCGACCGATCACGATCGGCGCCTTGACCTCGCCCGACGCGACGAGCGCGGTTGAGCTCCAGCCCGGCCTTCGCCCGCTCGCCGTAGCCCAGCCAGCAGATCCGCGCCGGCAGGCCCTGGAACGGGACCTTGGCCTCGGCCAGCTCCAGCCACCGGCGCAGGCCGCGGTCGTGCGGGAACAGATCGAGCAGCGCCCGGTCGGTGCGCCGGATGTCCGCCGGATCGCCGGACAGCGCCACCCAGCGGAACGGGCCGCGGCCCTCGCAGAACTGGGGGCGGATGAACGCCGGCACGAAGCCCGGGTAGTCGAACGCGTTCTCGACGCCTGCTTCCTGGGCCTGGGCGCGGAGGTTGTTGCCGTAGTCGAACACGACGGCACCCGCCGCCTGGAAGGCGAGCATCGCCCGGACGTGGTCGGCCATCGACCGCATCGAGCGCTGCATGTAGACGTCTGGCTGCGAGATCCGGAGCACGTGGGCGTCGTGGAGCGAGATCTCGGCCGGCACGTAGCCCGCCAGGGCATCGTGCGCCGAGGTCTGGTCCGTGACCACGTCGAACCGCTCACCGGCCTTCGCCCACATCGGCTCGATCTCGGCGGCGTTGCCCACCAGCGCAATGGAGATCGCCTCGCCGGCCGCCGCGGCCTGGCGGGCCATGGCCAGCGCCTCCTGCGGCGAGTGGGTGAGCCGGTCGACATAGCCGATCTCGTGGCGCCGCTGGGCCCGGTGCTCGTCGACCTCGATCGCGATGCACACGCCCTCGTTCATCGTCACCGCCAGCGGCTGGGCGCCACCCATGCCGCCGAGGCCCGCGGTCAAGGTCACCGTCCCCTGCAGCGTTCCGTCGTGGTGCTGACGCGCCAGCTCCGCGAACGTCTCGTAGGTGCCCTGGAGGATCCCCTGGGTCCCGATGTAGATCCAGGACCCGGCGGTCATCTGGCCGTACATCATCAGTCCACGCTGCTCGAGCTCCCGGAAGTGGTCCCAGGTCGCCCACTTGCCGACGAGGTTGGAGTTGGCGATCAGGACGCGCGGCGCCCACTCGTGGGTCCGGAACACGGCAACGGGCTTGCCGCTCTGGACCAGGAGGGTCTCGTCGTCCTCGAGGCGGCGGAGCTCGCGGACGATGGCGTCGAACGCCTCCCAGCTGCGCGCCGCCCGACCCGTCCCGCCGTAGACGACCAGCTCGTCGGGGTTCTCGGCCACCTCCGGGTCGAGGTTGTTCATCAGCATCCGCAGGACCGCCTCCTGCTGCCAGCCCCTGGTGGACAGGGTCGTGCCACGCGGGGCGCGGACGGGGCGCGGACCCGAGGGCGCGGCGCCGGCGGTCTCGATGGTCATGGCCGCGAGTCTACGCCGTCAGGGACGCAGCCCGGCCATCAACTGCTCCCCGAACCGGCCCTCGCCGATCGAGAACGCCGAGACCAGCAGGCCGTGATCCTCGATCCAGGTGTGGTAGGTGCGGAGGCCGCCCGCGCAGGTCCCGATGTGGACCGTCCGGCCGCCCAGCTCGGCCTCGGCATTGCCGGCCATGCCGCCGGACTGGGCGCACGCGCCCCGGTTGTAGGAGTCGCGCCAGTCGCGGAACCAGGTGTCGGTGAACACGCCGTCGACGGGCCTCGCCACCACGGCGGACGCGAGGTCGTTGCCGGCGACGACGATGCCGAAGGCGGCGGCCTCGATATTGGCCGCGAACCCGGGGTCGGCCATGGCTTCCTGGAAGGCGAGCGGCTCGAGGGTGACCGGGTTGCCGGCAACCTCGGCGGGGAGAACGGCGATGAGCGCGGGGTCCTCCACGGCTCCGGCGGCGCTCGACGACGATGGGGAGGGCGAGGAATCCGATGGGGACCCCGGTGCCGATGGGATCGGGCGCGCGGTCAGGGTCGCGCCCGGGCTTGCGGTCGGAGCCGGCGGTGACTGCCGCGGGCGAGCCGGTCGAGGCGGGCCCTGGTGCATCCGACGACCCCGGGCCACCGCATCCGGTGCCCAGCGCGGCGAGCGGGAGCGCGACGAGCGCGACGAGCACCGGTCCTCGGAGGCGCCTCACGCGAGCTCGCGGCGCATGACCGGGAAGCGCTCGTCAGGGGCCGCGACCACGAAGCCGAGGCGCTCCCAGAACGCCGGGGCTGGCGAGCTGGTCGCATTCGGGCGGGCACCGATCTCCGGGTACGTTTCCACGGCGGCAAAACCCCGGCCGGCGAGATCGTCGCAAACCGCGTCGACGAGCACCGCGGCAAGCCCGCGCTCCCGCGCCGCGGCCGTCGTGGCGATGCAGGTGATCACCGCGGGCAGCGGCGAGGCGGGCAGGCGCGGGTAGAGGTCGCGAGTGCGGAGCGCCCGCGGGTAGGCGGACAGCGGCCCGAACTGGGCATAGGCGGCGGGCTCGTCGTCCTCGAGCAGCACCTTGGCGTACGACCCGAACACGCCCAGCCCCCTGGCCAGGAGGCGCAGCTTGGGCAGCGCATCGGCGGCCACCGCCGGCCGAGCCTTCGGCGCGGGCGCGAAGGGGTTGAAGGCGGGCTCGTCGTCGCCGGTCGCGAACGGGTTGAGCGCCGGACCACGGAAGGGCGGCGCGAAGGGGTTGATGACCGGCTCGTCGCCCTCGTCCTCCCCGAACGGGTTGCGCGGCCGCGGCTTCGCGACGGGGGCGGGTGCGCCCGCGCTGAGCCACGAGGACCGGGCGGCGCGCGAGCCGCGATCCGCGTCCTCCCAGTAGTCGCACGACCGGTGGTCGAACCCCGCGTCCGCGCACGGCGGGAGCAGCACGAAGGTGGCGTCGTCGGTCACGTCGACGATGCGGATGGCCATACTTGGAGTCTACGGCGTGCGGGGTCCCGTCACGGCCGCGGGGTCCAGGGAGTCTCCCCCAGCGAACCGAGTGCGGAGACGACGATGCGACGAACGTTGGGCACGGCGCTGGTCATGGCGATCGCGATGCTGGTCGAACCCGGGCTGCGGCGACCCCTGCCGACGCCGACCACTGCTTCGTGGTCGACGTCGAGCCACGCCGCGGCCCGGCGGGCACCGAGTTCGTGATCGGACAAGGCAGCGGCGTTGCCGGCATCGTGACGCTGTTCCACGATGGCGTGCGCGTGGCGCGCGTCCGGGTTGGCGGTCGGGACGGCCAGGAGTACCGGTTCGTCGCGAGGGCTGGCGACGTCGGCCGGTGGCGAGCACACCTGCGCATCCCGGATGGCGACGAACCCTGCGGCCCGAACGCGTTCTTCACCGTGACCGCCGCGCCGGACACCGCGACCGCCGGTCTCGTGCCGCCGCCGGAACCCGGCCCGTCACCGAAACCCGGCGAACTGCCGGCCCTGATGCTGCTGCTCGCCGCCCTGGCGGGTGGCCGAGTCAGCCTGCGCCGGTTCACCCGCTCCTGACGGGCCGCCCGGGACGCCGGCCGCCCACCGGGGGGCACGGCGGGGCTCGCCGGCTGGGGCCCCCAGACGCGCCGCAGCCCCACCGGCCGCGCCACGTGCCACAAGTCGCCAGCGACTCAACCGGCCGGTCAGCACGAGGAGCTCGTCGCGCGGTCACGCTTGGACGAGTGACGAGCCCTGTTCGGTGGTGACGGATCCCAGTCGGAGGTGACTTGTCGCGCGGGGCCCGGATCGCACGACCGGCAGGCTCGGGGGCCAAGCCCAGTTGACCGCCGCGATCGCGGCCCGAGGCGGCCACGGGGGAGCAGCGTCACGACCCTGCGACGCCGCCCGTCTGGGCGCTCGGAGGTTGCACTCGTCCCATGACTCGTCGAGGGGAACGATGATGCGAGCGACGGCGATGCTGGTGACGGCGGTCGTGATCGTGGCCGGCTGCAGTGGAACGTTTCCAGGCGGGTCGCCAGTCATGACAGCCAGCCCCTCCCCGTCCGCGGTCGTACTCGTGACCCCTGGGCCCACCATCGCCCCGACGACGGCACCGACCCCGACGGTCGCCTCGACCGCCTCGCCCATCCCGACGACGGCTCGCCCCGACGCCGACCCCGCAGCCCTCCGCAACGCCTGGCCCGAAGCGCGACGACCGCGGCTGCCCCCTCCGACCCAACCTGTCGCTTCGCGAGCTTCGGGACCTCGACCTCAGCCTCCGGGTCGGCGGCCGGGAGCTCCCGTACGGCGGCACGATCACGGTCAAGGCCCGCAACGGGTCGTACGCGGCCGGCGACGGCGTCCCCGAGTACGCGTTCCTCGACCTCGAGATGCGTCCGATCGTCGTCGATGCAGGCGCGCTGCTGGAGGTCCGTGAAGACGGTGCCGACCTGACGACTGTCACGGCCACCCGCACTCCCCTCGATGGCTACGACGGATCCGGCGGCCTCCCGAGGTACGACGGCCCGGACCCGAAGCGGCTCGACTCGGGTGTCGCGGGCGGCACCGGCTGGATCCGGACACCGGACCGCGCCGGCACGTGGGTCATCGGGTTCGACTTCGCGTGGCAGACCCATTGCTACGGCGGCTCGGGATTCAACTGGGTCGTGGTCCGCACTCGCTAGGCACGGCGGCGCCCATCCCACGCTGCTACCAGCCGCCGAGGCCGAGCGCCCGCCAAGTGCCGGCGAGGACGCGGGATGCAGCCGGGTCACCGCCCACACGCCGCCCACACGCCGCCAAGTCTCCAGCGACTCAGCCGGCCGGGCAGCACGAGGAGCTCGTCGCGCAGTCACGCTTGGACGCGTGACGAGCCCTGTTCGGTGGTGACGGATCCCAGTCGGAGGTGACTTGTCGACCTCGAGCCGCGTCAGCCGACGAGGTCGGCGAGCGCGCCCTCGTGGACCAGCGCCAGGGCCGCCGCCAGGTCCGGGCCCGGCTCGCGGTCCTCGGCCAGGAACGGGATCCGCTCGCGCAGCCGGCGATGGGCCTCGAGGACGCCCGAGCCCGGCGCCGGGACCGCGCCGTCGGCGCCGGCCTCAACCCGGGCCAGCCGCAGGTCCAGCGCCTGGGCCGCGCACAGCAGCTCGATCGCGAGGATCTGCTCGACGTGCCCCAGCACGGTGCGCGCGTGCCGGGCGGACGTGGCCCCCATCGAGACGTGGTCCTCCTGGTTCGCCGAGGTGGGGATCGAGTCGGCCGACGATGGGTGGGCCAGCACCTTGTTCTCCGACGCCAGGGCGGCCGCCGTGTACTGGGCGATCATCAGCCCGCTGTTCCGGCCCGGGTCCGGCGAGAGGAAGGCCGGCAGCCCGCCGTTGAGCCGCGGATCGAGGAGCAGCGCCGTCCGCCGTTCCGAGATGGCTCCCAGCTCCGAGACCGCCAGCTTCGCGAAGTCGAGCGAGAGCGCGATCGGCTCCCCGTGGAAGTTTCCACCGCTGATCACGAGCCCGCCCCCGGTCGCGAGCGCATCGGTCGGGACGGAACCACCGTCCGGGAACACGAGCGGGTTGTCGGTCGCGGAGTTGAGCTCGATGTCCAGCACGCGGCGCAGGTGGTCCAGCGCATCGCGGACGGCTCCATGAACCTGGGGCACGCAGCGCAGCGAGTACGGGTCCTGGACCTTGTGCGCGGACCCGTGGTGCGCGGCCTGGAGCCCGGAGCCGCGGAGGAGATGCCGCAGCTCCCCCGCGACCGCCACCTGGCCAGGGTGCGGCCGTGCCAGCTGGTACGGCGCCGCGAAGGCCACCTCGGTCCCCAGCAGCGCCTCGACCGACATCGCCGCCGCCACCGACGCCGTCCGCGCCAGCCGGTCCGCGTCGGCGAGCAGCAGGGCCCCGAGCGCGCTCATGAGCTGGGTGCCGTTGAGGAGCGCGAGACCCTCCTTGGCCTGGAGCGTCAGCGGCTCCAGGTCGCACTCCCGGAGGGCGACCATCGCGGGCATCACCTGGCCGCGCAGCTCCACCTGCCCGCGTCCGATCAGCGGCAGCGCGAGGTGGGCGAGCGGCGCCAGGTCCCCCGACGCGCCCACGCTCCCCTGCTCCGGGACCACCGGGTGGATTCCCAGCTCCAGGAACCGGCAGATCCGGTCCACCAGCAGCGGCCGGCAGCCCGAGTGGCCCAGGGCGAGCGTGTTCGCCCGCAGCAGCAGCATCGCCCGCACGACCTCTCGCGGGAAGGCCGGCCCCACGCCCGCGGCGTGCGAGACAAGCAGGTTCTCCTGCAGCTGGACGGCATCGCCGGGCGGGATCGACGTCGTCGCGAGGTCGCCGAAGCCCGTCGTCACCCCGTACACGACCTCGCCTCGGGCGACCAGCGCCTCGATGACGTCGCGGGCCTCCTGCATCCGGTCCCGGGCGTGGATGTCCAGCGCCGCCTGCGCCCCGCGGCGCGCCACGGCCTCGACGTCCGCCACGGACAGGTCCGCACCGGTCAGGACGACGAGGTCGCGAGCCCGCGTCACGGGCGATCGTTCCGGGAGGAAGTGGGCGTCGGTCACCTGAGCGAGGATAGTCCGCTACCCTTCGGCCGTGTTCGACTTCCTGAACGGGCCCGTCCGCGACCTCGTGACGGCCATCTACGAGGCGGTGGGCTACTTCGGGGTGGCCCTGTGGGTCGCCATCGAGAGCGTCATCATCCCGATCCCGTCGGAGATCATCCTGCCCTTCGCGGGATTCCTGGCGGCCGACACGGCGTCGCTGGAGCCCCTGACGGGCTCGCCGTGGAACGTCCCGATCCTGGTCGTGTTCGCGACCCTCGGGTCGCTGGTGGGTGCGCTGGTCGCGTACGGGATCGGGTACTGGGGCGGTCGCCCGCTGCTGGTCCGATGGGGCCGGTTCCTGCGGTTCACGGAGGAGGACCTTGTCCGCACCGAGGGCTTCTTCGAGCGGTGGGGAGCGTGGGCCAGCCTCCTCGGACGCATGGTGCCCGTGGTCCGGTCACTGGTCTCGTTCGGCGCGGGTGTCGGGAAGATGGACGCTCCGGCCCTTCGTGGTGTTCACGATCCTGGGCTCCGCGCCCTGGAACCTCGCCCTCATCCTTGCGGGCTACCTGCTGGGCGAGAGCTGGGAGGTCATCGGCGGCTTCCTCAAGCAGTACGAGTACCTCGTGCTCGCGGTGCTGGTCGTCGTCGCGCTCGCCTACCTGTGGTTCAAGTTCATCCGGCCGCGGCGGGGAGGCGCACCCACCGCGGCCTGAGGCCGCCGGGTCAGGTCAGGGAATCCGTGGCGGGTTCGGGTCCCCGACGACCGCAGGCGCATTGAGCGGCAGCAGGGGGGCCGTCGCCGGCTGCCCGGTCAGCGTGGCCGCGAGTCGCTCCGCGGACAGTTGGGCCAGCCGGGCGAAGTTGACCGCGTCGGCGAGGACCCGGGCAGCCTCCTGTGGACTGTGGAACCCGGTGCTGTTCTCGGACGAGATGAAGTCCCATCGCATGCTGGCCTTGCGGTGGAAGTCGCGGGCCTCCGCCAGCTGTGCGTCGGTCGCACCGACACCTCTTGCCACGTTGATGGCGTCGATCGCGGCGATGATCGCCGTCTCCGTCTCGCGAAGCTGGCCCGCCGTCCGATCCTGGATCGTGACGATGCGAGTGACCAGCTGGTCCTCGTCGAGCTTGTGGCAGGTCTGGCAGGCGGCCGCGATGTTGCCCAGCGGGCTCCGGATCCAGTGGTCGGAGACCTTGAGCGCCCCCTCGCGGATGTACGGCATGTGGCAGTCCGCGCAGCTGACGCCAGAGCTCGCGTGGACGCTGGTGCTGAAGAGCTCGTACTCCGGGTGCTGGATCTTGATCATCGGGGCCCCGGTTTCCTTGTGCTCCCAGTCCTTGAACCCGTAGCCGTCGTAGTAGTCGTTGATGTTGTCGACCGTGAGCCCTTGCTCCCAGGGGAACGTGAGGATCTTGTTGTCGCCGAGGAAGTAGTACTCGACATGGCACTGGGCGCACACGTAGGTGCGCATCTCCTGGCGCGAAGCCTTGGCGAGGTCGATTCCGCGGACCGACATGGCCTCGCTGAACGCCGGCCGCGTGATGCGCAGCGCCATCGTCGCGGGGTCGTGGCAGTCGTTGCAGGTGACGGCGCTGTGGAGCTGGTCGGTGATCTCGGCGTAGGGGCCCTTGTTGAAGGCTTCCCAGCCCATCGACCGGATCAGGTTCGGCGCATCGCCGCTGTGGCAGTTGGCGCAGGCGCCCGGCTGCTGGACCACCTCCTGGCGCGCGGTCTCCTTCTGGTCGATGAGCGAGTAGAAATGCCCGCGCTCCTCGTTGAACTCAACGGAGAACGCGTACCCCGCCCAGAGCCGGGTCATCGCGGGGAAGCGGACCAGCTTGTCGTACCGCTCGGAGCCGCCGAAGGTCGTGCGGACCGTGTCGTCCTCCGTCATCACGAAGCGGCTGTATTCGAGCGGGTAGTTCTGGCCCCAGACCGCCGGGTCCGTCTCACCGTCCTTGATGTCGACGATCCGGACGAACGCGGCCTGCTCCTCGACCTTGTGGGTGGTGATGTTGGCCAGCAGTGCACCGATCCCGGCCAGGGCGAGCGCACCGAGCACGAAGGCGCCCGCGAACAGGCCGACCGTCCGACGACGTCGAGGCGGGGCGGGAAGATCCGTGGTCATGGGCGTTTCCTCGTTCATCTCGTCACCTGCATCGCTGGTCATGGCTTGCCCGCGCTGTTCTCGTCGTGACCGACGGCCTCGTGGCACCTGGCGCAGTCGAGCGGCTCGACCGGGTCCAGGTGCACGATGAGCGAGACCGAATCGGCATGGCAGGTCACGCAGTTCGCCTGCGTGACGGCCTTGTTCGCGGGGGTGATCCGAATCGGCTCGGGGAAGTTCTCGAGGGTGAAGGCGAGGCTGTGGTTCCAGCCGTTGAGTGCCTTGACGACGTACTTGTCGGGGAATTCGTGGGGGATGTGGCAGTCGTTGCAGGTGGCCACGGCATGGTGTGGGCCGCGGGACCAGGCGTCGTACACGTCGTTCATCACGTGGCAGTTGCGGCACGCCTGCGGGTCGTCCGACAGGTAGGAGGTTGCCTCGGCGTAGGTGACCGTGAACAGCGAGAGGCCGAGGATGCCGCCGAACAGGGCCGTCAGCGCGAGCTTCGCCCACAGTGGCGCCGGCCGGTGCGCTCCACGAGCGGCGGGCCTTGCCGGGGGGCGGGGTTCGGGGCGCTGGTCCATGCCCCCTAGCCTCGCTCCGCTCGATCGCGGCGATGAGGGCCGAAGGTCCCAGCCGAGCGGCCCAACCCGCGCAAATGTGCAGTGATCAAGTCACCGTTTCGGGGCCGCGTCTCCCGGGCCGTCAGCTCCAGGGAAGCTCGCCGGGCGCACGCACGTGACCGAGGTCGTTGGCGACCAGCAGCTTCGCGTCCGCGGGGCCGTCGCCCACCTCCCAGCGCAGCACCGTGAGGTTCGCCTGGGCCTGGACGAACCGCCTTCGATAGTCGCGGACGTCGGTGCCCAGCGCCACGCACATCAGCACGCGATTCGTCGAGCTGTGGGCGACGACCAGCACCGGTCGCTCCGGCGGCGCGTCCCCCCGGGCGCGATCCGAGGTCGCGACCCGGAACGAGGCGCGGGCATGCCAGGCCTTGTGCTCGGCGAGCAGGTCGCCCAGGAACGAGCGGACACGCAGGGCGACATCGTTGCCGGACTCCCCGCCCGGGCAGGCGATCCGGTCGGGAGCGAGCTCCCACTCGCGGCGGGCGGCCGCGCCCCGCTCGTCGATCCGGGCGTACGTCAGCCCCTCCCAGGCCCCGTAATCCATCTCCTTGAGCCGGGGGTCCGTCTCCACGCGGGCCCTCGCGGCGGCGATCACCTCCGCTGTCTCCTGGGCCCGGAACAGGGGGCTGCTGATCACCCGGTCGAAGCGCACCCCCGAGAGGCGCCGGCCCAGGGCCTCCGCCTGGCGGCGGCCGGCATCCGAGAGGGAGATGTCGATGTGCTGGCCGAGGTGCTGCTCGGGCTCGGAGCGGTCGGTCAGGCCATGGCGAGTGAGGACGACGGTGAGCACGGCGCCAGTCTAGGGTGTGCCAGCCGTGGCAGACTGTCCCCGGAGGTACGAACGAGACCACGATGAGCGACCACGACGCGACGGCGCACGCCCCGGATCCGGCCTACCACACGGATGATCACGAGGCCGATCATGGCGGCCACGACGCCGCCGGCACCCTCGGACCTGTCGACTGGCGGATGTGGGGAGTGGGGGTCATCGGCGTGATCGCCGCCCTGGCGGTGGTCGCCGGATGGGCGATCGCGACGGACTTCGCCTTCCTCACCGCCGGCCACTGACGGAGGCCACGAGGTGCGGTCCCGCGCGTTCGTCCCGGCGCTCGGCGCGCTCGTGCTCGCCTCCGCCCTGCTGCTCGGCCGTGGCGTGGCCATCCCCGAGGTGGCGTCGGCCTGCTCCTGCATCGGGCCGCAGCCCCTCGAGGCGTACGCGGGCCCGGACACGGCGATCTTCGCCGGCCAGGTGGTGGGCGACGATCCCGACGGGGTTCGCGTGGCCGTCGAGCAGTGGTTCTCCGGCACGGGTGCGGCCCCGATCGTCCTGATCGCGGGCGACTTCAGCAACGGCGCCAGCTGCGGCGTCGGGTCGCGGCCGTCGCTGGGATCGCGCTGGATCTGGGTGGCGTGGCGGCCACAGGACGAGGAGGGGATCCCGAACCCGCTTGACGACGGGGTCCAGATCAGCATCTGCCAGCCGTTTGCGGACCTGTCCACGCCCCAGGGAGAGGCCCTGCTCCAGGAGGCGATCGCGACGTTCGGCGGCGGCGCGGCGCCCACGGGCAGCCCCTCCGGCGAGGCGCCCACGGACGGCCCCAGCGCCGCGCCCAGCGCCGCCCCCAGCGCCGGGCCGGAGTCCCCGGCGTCCCCGGTCGCCACGGCGGCTCCCGCCCCGACCTCCGGCCCATCGAGCGAGACGATCGCGATCGTCGCCGCCGGGGGCGTGCTGCTCCTCGGCCTGGGCGTGCTGGCCGGTGTGCTGCTCGTCGGGCGCCGCGGGCGCGGCACCGGGTCGCCGCCCCCGCGCTGACCCTGGTCCTCAGCCGGAGTAGACCGCCGCCACCACGGAGAACGCGACGAGGGTGACCACGGTCGCGAGCGAGAGCGTGTCCGCCACGTAGTCGCGCTCGTCCCCGGCATCGGCGCCCATGTACAACGGGATGACGAACGGTGGCGGCAGCACGGCCATCGTCATCACGGCGGCCGCGAACAGCGGATCAAGGCCGAGCACGCCCTGCACCACGAACAGGCTGAACGGCAGGGCCAGGGCGACCCAGACCACCAGCCGCACCGCGACCGTCCGCGCCGGACGCGACAGCGCCCCCCGCCGGAGGGTCGTCGAGTACCCGATGACGACCGCGATCAGCGGGGTCGTGCAGGCACCGAGCAGGGCGAGGGTCCCGAGCAGCGACGCCGAGATCGGGCTGGCGTCCAGCAGCGGCCCGAGGCCCACCACGTTCCCCGCGATGCCGGCCAGGATGGCCACGATCACCGGCGTCCGGATGAACGCGGCGACGGTGTCGCGGGCCCGTGGGGTGACGCCCGTCGCACGCCGGGTGAGCAGCGTCGCCAGGACGAAGAACACGAACAGGACCTGCCCGAGGTCCACGATGCCGAACCGGTACAGGTTCTCCTGCCCGAACACGCCCCCGTAGATCGCATAGCCCAGCATCCCGGCCTCGAACCCGGTCAGGAGCGGGCCCGCGTACAGCGAGCGCACGCCGGCGCCCCGTGCCAGGAGCGGACCGGCGAGCAGCATCGCCACGCATGCGCCGAACACCATCACGACGATGGGCAGGTACCGCAGCTCCAGGTCGACCCGCAGGAAGGTCAGGAACAGCGCCGACGGCAGGGTGACCGTGAGCACGAACCGGCGCAGGTCGGCGACCGTCGTCACGGCCAGGAACTCGCGCCGCCGGAGCACGGCCCCGAGCACGAACAGGAGCAGGACCGGGAGGACCCGGCCCAGGGCGTCGATCATGGCGAGCTGGCTCCTCGCGGCCCGGGTGGCTCACCCGGGCCGGCAGGCACGAACGCTAGAACAGCCCGACGACGTTGCCGTCGGCGTCGATGTCGATCCGCTCGCCGCCGGGGCGGGAGTTGAGGCCGGGCATCGTGCGCATGTCGCCCAGGATCGCCGTGATGAACCCGGCGCCGGCCAGGAGGCGAACCTCTCGGACGGGGATCCGGAAGCCCTTGGGCGCCCCGAGCAGCTTGGCGTCGTGGGAGAGCGAGTACTGGGTCTTGGCCATGCACACGGGCAGGTGGCCGTAGCCCAGCGCCTCGTACGCCGCGATCTGCTTGTTGGCGGCCGGCAGGTAGTCCACGCCGTCCGCACCGTAGATGCGGGTGGCGATCTCCTCGATCTTGCCCTTGAGCGGCATCTCGTCGGGATACAGCAGCCTGAAGTCCGGCGCGCCCTCCTCGGCCGCCGCCCAGACGGCCCGGGCGAGGTCCTCCGCCCCTGCGCCGCCGTCGGTGAAGTGGCGGGCGACCACCGCATCGCGGGCGCCGGCCGCGAGCGAGACCTCGCGGACGGCCGCGATCTCGTCCTCCGTGTCGGTCGGGAACACGTTGATCGCGACCACGACCGGCACCCCGAACGCCATCACGTTCTCGATCTGCTTGGCGAGGTTGGCGCCGCCCCGGCGGACGCCCTCGGGGTTGTTCTCGAGCAGGGCCGGGTCGAGCGGCTTGCCGGCGACGATCCTGCCCACGCCGCCGTTCATCTTGAGCGCCCGGATCGTGGCCACGATGACCGCGGCGTCGCACGTCAGGCCGGAGGCGCGGCACTTGATGTCGAAGAACTTCTCGGCCCCCATGTCGGCGCCGAAGCCGGCCTCGGTCACCAGGATGTCCGACCCCACCAGGCCGGCCCGGTCGGCGAGCACCGAGTTGTTGCCGTGGGCGATGTTGGCGAACGGGCCGCAGTGGACGAAGGCGGGGCCGCCCTCGAGCGTCTGCATCAGGTTGGGCTTGAGCGCGTCCTTGAGGAGCACGGTCATGGAGCCCGCGACCTTGAGGTCCTCGGCCGTGATCGGGGTGCCGTCGCGCCTGGTCGCGAGGACGATCCGGCCCAGCCTGGCGCGCAGGTCCTTGAGGTCCGAGGCGAGGGCCAGGATCGCCATGACCTCGGACGCGACCGTGATCACGAACTGGCTCTGGCGGGGATAGCCGTTGTCCTTGCCCCCGAGGCCGACCACGACCTCGCGCAGGGCGCGGTCGCTGATGTCGACCACCCGCGGCCAGAGCACGTTGTTGGCGTCGATGCCCAGCTCGTTGCCGTGATGGACGTGGTTGTCGATGAAGGCCGCGGCGAGGTTGTGCGCGGCGCCGATGGCGTGCGTGTCGCCCGTGAGGTGGAGGTTGAAGTCCTCCATCGGGATGACCTGGCTGTAGCCACCGCCGGCGGCCCCGCCCTTGATCCCGAACACGGGACCGAGCGACGGCTGGCGCAGGGCGACGGTCGCCTTCTTGCCGATCCGCTGCAGGCCCTGGGCGAGGCCGACCGTCGTGGTGCTCTTGCCCTCGCCGAGGGGTGTGGGGCTGATGGCGGTCACCAGGACGTACTTGCCCCGGCCGTGCTCGCGCTCCTTGCGCTCGATGCCCTCGATCGTGATCTTGGCCTTCGTGTGGCCGTAGAGCTCGATCTCGTCGTCACTGAAGCCCAGCTCGTGGGCGACGTCGAGGATGGGGCGAGGGGTGACGGAGCGGGCGATCTCGAGATCGGACGGGAACGACATCTAGTGGGCCTCCGGGGTGGCGACAGCGAGCGAGTGCGCGCCCAGCGGGACCAGGCCCTTCGCCTGGTCGCGGGCCGCGCGCACGAGGTGGGTGAGCAGGATCGCGTTGGTGAGCGGCCCGACGCCCCCGGGCACGGGAGTGATGGCGGACGCGACGCGACTGGCGGAGTCGAAGTGGACGTCGCCGACGAGCTGTCCCTCGACGACGTTGATGCCGACATCGACGACGACGGCGCCCTTCTTGAGCATGTCCCCGGTGACGAAGTTCGCCCTGCCGATCGCGACGACCACGATGTCGGCGCTGCGGATCACGTCAGGGAGGTCCTGGGTCTTGCTGTGGCAGATGGTGACCGTCGCGTTCTCACGAACCAGCAGCAGCGCCGCCGGCTTGCCGATCACGTTGGACCGGCCGACGACGACCGCCCGCTTGCCCGCGATCTCGATCCCGGACTGCTTGAGGATCTCGATGCTCGCGTGGGCGGTCGCGGGCAGGAAGCCGTCGTAGCCCAGCGAGAGGAGACCCGCGTTGAGCGGGTGGATGCCGTCGATGTCGCGCTGCGGATCCAGCACGTCGATGACCGCCCGGAGCGGGATCCCGGGCGGGAGCGGCATCTGGGTGATGATCCCCGCGACGTGCGGATCGGCCTGGAGCCGGGTCAGCGCGTCGCCGATCCCCTGCTCGTCGATGTCCGCCGGGAGCTCGACGAGCTGGTCCTTGATCCCCACGAGGCGGCAGCCGTCGAGGATCTTGTGGAGGTAGACCGCGGACGGCGCGTCCTTGCCCACGACCACGACGGCGAGGGACGGGGTGAAGCCATAGTCGGTCTTGAAGCTCTCGACGTCCGTGGCAACCTGCTCGCGGATCGCCTTGCCGATGGGGCCGCCGCGGAGGAGGCGGGGGCCGTCGTCGGCAGCGAAGGCGGTCATTCGCCCTCCGCCGGGAGCGCGCCCCGGGCCTCGCCGCTGCGCACGATCTCGCGCGTCCGCGACGCCAGGCGCTCGACCGCGTCGGCGAGGCCGACCGTCCGCTCCAGGATGTCCCTCGCCTGCGACTCGTCGCCCAGCGACGGAAGGTTGATGTACACGTTGGCCGCCGCAGACCGGCAGGCCGCGACCGACATCAGGGACGCGACCTCGAGATCCGACGAGGCGTTCTTGTTGCTGCGTCCGGCCAGCTCCTCGGCCAGGGTGACGATCTCCAGCGAGGCCTCCACCACCTTGAGCGGCGAGAGCGTGGCGGCAAGGGCCGCCTCCTGGATCGCGGTCGTCCGGACGGCCTTCTCCTCGTCCGTCTCGCGCGGCATCTTGAGAGCCACACCGTAGCCCGCGAACGCCTCGGCGTCCTCGTCGGCGAGGGTAAGCAGGCGCTCTGCGAGCTCGGCCGCAGCCGGGATCGCCCGGGCGTGCAGGTCGGCGTGGTCGGCGTACTTGGCACGCCCCTCCGACAGGTTGCCCACCATCGCGACCAGGGCAGCGCCGAGGCTGCCGGCGATGGCGGCGGCGGCTCCGCCGCCCGGGACTGGCTCGCCTGAGGCGAGCCGCTGGACGAACTCGGCGACCGTCAGGTCGCGAAAGCGGCTGCTAGGTTCCACCTGTCGATTGTAAACAGGGCATGGCCTGCCAACCGCAGGCCGGTTCGTCCGCCGCTCCCGGGCCGATCGGCCTGTCGAGTGGCCCGCGGGGCGAGCGCGATCACGCCCGCCCCGCAGCCGACCGTGGGAGCCAACGGGGAGGAGCCGTGGCTCCCGACTGTGGTTGCGGACCCTCAGGCGGCGGCGCCCAGCCCCTCCAGGCCGTCGAGCCCGTCGATCGTCCAGCGGCGGGAGCGGTGCTGGAACGTGAGCGCGACGCGATACCCGGGCGTGTCCACCTCGAACAGCGTGCGCGGACCCGTGATGGCCGGGTAGGCGCGGCCCTCGTCACGAACGCTCACCAGGCGGGTGACCGGGATCCGGTCCTCGCCCCAGGTGATCTCGCGGGGAATGCCGTGAAGCCAGTCCGTCCGGACCCGGACGGTGACCGGTGCGACGCGAACCATCGCCATGGAGCTCTCCTTCATGCGGCGGGTCTTCGTCGTCAGCCGGGGGCACTCCGGATGCGAACGCTTGTTCGTTTCTGCCGCGACACTAGACCGAACAGGTGTTCGATGTCAAGCGTCGTGAGCGAAGGATCGCCGCACGCTGTGACAGCTCCGGTGTCACAAATCGCACGGACGTTCGGCGACCGGGCCACGTCAGGGGGCAGCGCTGAGGCGACCCCAGCGCCCGACTCCACGGCGAGTCAACGCCGCAAGCGCGGCGCCTCGGAGCGCCGCTACTCCTCGGGACCGGGCGGATCGACCCCCTCGTCCGCGTCGTCGCCCGGCGGCGCCGGCTCAGGCCGCCGCCGCCCCGTGGGCGCTTCCGGGACCCCCAGCCGCCCTTCGATCGCCGAGTTCGGGTCGCGCTCGAAGACCGTCGGCACCCCGGACCTGACCAGGCGCCCGCGGGTCACGGCGCGCTCCCCGTACCGCCGCCGGATGGTGTCCATCGCCTCGGCCGCGCGATGCCGGCGCGGGTCGGCCGGTCCCGCATCTCCACCCGGAGCCTCGAACAGCCCCAGCTGGCGCGGGTCGCGGAAGTTGGACGCGGTCACGCCCACCAGCCGGATCCGCTGCCCATGCAGCTCGCGGCGGAGGAGCACGAGGGCCGCATCAAAGATCGGCTCGGTGAGGTCAGCTGGCACCTCGAGCGTCGTCTGCCGCGTGATCGTCGTGAACGAGGAGTCGCGCAGCTTGAGCGTGATGGTAGCCGCGCGCAGCCCCGCCGCCCGGAGCCGCCAGGCGACCCCGTCGGCCATGCCCAGCAGCGTGCGCTCGATCACGTCGCGATCCGCCGTGTCGTGTCCGAACGTGTGCTCATGCCCGATCGACTTCGCGGGCTCCCCGGTCGCCACGGGGTCCGAGTCCAGCCCGTGCGCCCGATCGACCAGCGAGGCCCCATGCTTGCCGAACCGCCGCTCCAGGGCCTCGCGCGGCAGCGCGGCCAGGTCCCCGATGGTGACCACCCCGAACTCGCGCAGGACCGCCGCCGTCTTCTCGCCCACGCCCCATAGCCGCGAGATCGGGAGCGGCGCCAGGAACGCGGCCTCCTCACCGGGCGGCACCACCACCAGCCCGTCCGGCTTGCGCAGGTCCGACCCGATCTTGGCCACCAGCTTGGTGGCCGCGACACCCACCGACGCCGTCAGCCCCACCTCGTCGTGGACGGCCGCCTTGATCGTCCGCGCGATCGTCTCCCCGTCCCCGAACAGCGCCCGCGACCCGGTCACGTCGAGGAACGCCTCGTCGATCGAGATCGGCTGCACCTGCGGCGTGAACCGCCGCAGGATCGCCATCACGTCGCGGCTCGCCACCTGGTAGCGCCGGCCGTCCACGGGCAGGTACACGCCCTGCGGGCAGAGCCGGTACGCCGTCCGCAGCGGCATCGCGGAGTGGACGCCGAACCGGCGGGCCTCGTAGCTGGCGGCGGACACCACGCCCCGCTGGGTGGGATCGGCGCCGCCCACGATGACCGGCCGGCCGCGGAGCTCGGGCCGGTCGCGCTGCTCCACCGCCGCGAAGAACGCGTCGAGGTCGACGTGGAGGATCGTCCGGTCGGTCACGCGCGGAATTCTGCGCCGTCGGGGTCCCCGCCGCAGCCCGGACCTCCGGGGTCACGACGCCACGCCCGCCGGTTGCTACGCTCTGCGCGCTGGCAGCCGCTGAGGGCGACACGTGGCACACGGACAGGCGATCGACGCGCCGGGGCAGGGCTTCGCGGCCCGGGCGCGCGCCTACCTCGACGGCACCGTCGGGGCGATGCTCGTCGCGCGCGCCGGACGCCGGCCCGAACTCTCGGGCTTCCTGCTCATGACGGCCCTCGGCGTGGCCGTCTTCCTCGGGACCGCCGCCGCCGAGCCGCAGGCGCTGGACTACTTCAGCCGCCTCGCCGATGCCTTCCTCCACGGCCGCTACTGGCTGGACGAGGCCCCGTCCTGGCTCAACGAGCTGATCCCGGCCGGGGACGGACGCTGGTACGTCGCCTACCCGCCGATGCCCGCCGTCCTCGCCCTCCCGTTCGTCGCCGTGTTCGGTCGCGAGTTCCCGGCCCAGGTCTACAGCTCGCTCTATGCGGGCCTCGCCACGGGCGTCATCTACCTCGTCCTCGGCCGGCTGGGGCCTGCGCTGCGGGTCAGGGACCGGCTCGCGCTGAGCGCGGTCTTCTCCTTCGGGACCTGCTTCTGGTACGTGAGCATCAGCGGCTCCGCGTGGTACTTCGCCCATGTCTCCGCGGTCCTGCTGCTCGCGCTCGCCACCCTGAGCGCCCTCACCCGGCAGCCGGCCTGGATCGCCGGCCTCCTGCTCGGCCTGGCGGCCCTGTCGCGGCTCCCGACCGGCCTCGCGCTGCCGTTCGTGCTGGCGGCCCAGCTCGGCTTCCCGGGCTGGACGGCCCTGCGGGCGATGGACCGCCGGCGCCTGCTGCGGACGACGATCGTGTTCGGAGCCGGGCTCGCCGTACCGGCCGCGATCTACGTCGGCTTCAACCTGCTGCGCTGGGGCACCCTGACGGAACAGGCCTACACGCTCATCCCGGGCGTGCTCGAGGACCCGATCTACGCGGAGCACGGGATCCTGTCGCTGTGGTACGTCCCGCGGAACCTGTTCGCGATCCTGTTCCGGAGCTGGAACTACGTCGACGAGTTCCCGTTCCTCCAGCCGTCCTGGTGGGGCCTCGGGATCTTCCTGACCACCCCGCTCTTCCTGTGGCTGCTCAAGGCGCGGATCCGGACCCCGATCGTGGGCTGGTCCCTGCTCGGCATCGTGCTCGCCTCGCTCCCGATCATCACCCACGGCA